>CADAEK010000019.1 GCA_902786925.1 uncultured Bacteroidales bacterium | reverse complement strand
CCCCGTCTTTCCCATGCGGCGAGGAGAAATCAGTGCTGTATGATTGCCATTCACAAGCAGAGACATCAGTTGTTCCGCCTCAGCCTCACGGTCACAGAAATATTCTGGCGACTCATATCCATAAGTGATGAAAGGGTTTTCTATCATGGCCCAAGCATTAAATGTTATTTCCGCCACAAAAGTACCACTTTTCCCACAATCCAAAAAACTTTTATCCAAAAAAGATAATCTCAAAAGGATAATTTACAAAAGAAAGTCCACAAACCATGCCGAGAGCGAGGTGGCTAAGCACAGCAACTACGTCAACGCCCTCGACCCCGAGCAGTTGGCAAGCTACGTGCAGGAATAAGACATACATATATTATATATAAAAGGGCTGGCTTCGATAGTGAAGCCAGCCCTTTATTTGTTGCTCTTTTGTAAAACAACAAGCTTTTATTCCAAAAAGACGGAGCCAAATCCCCGTCTTTTTTATTATCGAATATATGTGTGTTACCACAGGTCTCTGTCGTAATCCAATCCGAAGGTATTACGGCGACGAGCTCCCATCACTATTCCATCTTCAACCTCCCCTGGAGTTGTTTCAGCGGATTCGGAGCCTCCACGCATTACTTTGGGAGATGCGCAGATGAGCCTTTCCACGTTCATGAGAACTATTGTTGTCTCTGGTTTGATATATGTCTTTTTCATTGTTTTATAGTCTTTAGAGTGAAACATTAATTATTCAGTTTAGCCTTGCGATTTTGGATGATGATGCCCTTATAGCTACGGTTCACACGCTGGCCTGCCAGATTGTAGAACACACCGTCCTCGCCATTGGTGGCGTTAGGAGCTTCAATGCTTGTTGTGCCCTCTTCCTTGTCGAAGAAAACAGCATTACGCTTGGCAGCAGATGCAGGCAAAGTGAGATAGCAACGATTGGGTGTACCACCAGTCAAATCGCTTGCAAGAGGATAGAAGGCTTGTACTCCAGTTCTATTTGGAGTCTGCAGCACGTAGCTTCCAGCAGGGATAGTAGCAGCTGTGTAGATGCCTGTGAGCAGTCCTTCCGTATAGCTGTCAGCCTCTGCAATGTTCACACCTGTGAATGTCTCATCAACTTCGACATCATTTGTGTTCTCAAGTAACACTGGAGTGTTAGCTTGAATCGTAGTAGACACGTCGTCTTTCACCATGTAGCCATTTGCGTCAACTCCCGATACTGTATAAGCATTCACACCATCAGGAATTGTCACATCAAACGGAGCGATGAACGTACCCCACTTATTGGCTTTCATGGTCATTTTAACATCTTCCGTACCAGCCAACTTTACGAGACGGAAGCGGGTTGCACTCCACCAAAGGTTTTTACCATTGCCCGACTGCACACCAATGCTCACATCGCTGGTCTCATTCACAACAAATTCCACAGAAGCATCGTTCCATCCATTTCCAAACAAACCGCCACTTCTACCCATTCGCTGAATGTCTTTAGTTTTACTTCCTGCAAACACCCAGAATGCAGCATCCGCAACATTGCTGGCACTTGCAGTGACCGTCAAAAGATACTTGCCAGGCTCCAGATTGACCGTTTGACGGATACCTGCATTGTTGTCGCTTTTCCAAATATCAGCGTACTTATAGTTAGCATTGCCATCACCGTCGGTGAAAGGCTCATCGCTCTTCAATTGAATCGTTCCATCGGTCTGTCCAAACACCTGCCATGCACCAAAGGTATGTGCAGTGCTATTATAAGTTACATCCATGTTCGGGTCAGAAATGAGCGAGGTCTTATCTTCCGCACCTGTCACACCCTCTGCCAATGCATTACTCTCCACATACTTGCGGTAAGCGGAAATGATGGCGTTAGTTTTGGCTGTAGCATCAGCAGCAGATGTGGCAGCAGCAGCAGCCTCCTGTGCCGTGCCGATGGCAGCGAACTTCGCAGCACTTGCGTATGGCAGATTGTTTGTATACTCCTTAGTCTTGGCATCAACAAAAGCGTCGTAGACACTCTTGGCAGCGACAAAAGTTGCAACAGCATCATTAATATCATAAATAGCTGCAAAATACTCAGCAACAGTGGAAGGTGCAGGGTATGGATTCAACAACTCATACAAGGCAGTACGCTCATTACCCGTGACATTATCATAGTCGCTATCATCATAAGTATCTTGGGCTGCAGACTTTGTAGATGTATAAAGGGCTTCGGGATTATTATAAGTAAGAGTTACGTTATCCCAGAAAACTATACATTCGCTTGCCGTACTTCCGCCTGAGAACGTATAATCCATTCCCAATATGATATCAAGGTCGCCAGCCTCATTAAGATCGACTACTGCTGTAATGGTTTGGAAACCAGATGTTGTTGCTGTAACTGACTCGCCTTTGGTAGAATTACCTTTTATATATGCATCAATGGACGACTTACTTCCATTTGTCACCTTCACGTCAGCCGTGATTGTATATCTTCCTGAGCGTAAACCAGGAATGGTCTGCGTAAAGGTCTGGGAAGCATTTACCCAGTTAAAACGTACCTTAAACGATTGGTTTCCTTCTGACTTTTGATCTGTAGCTAAGCAAGAATAATGATATGTTGCAGCTTCAAATGCTGATGCTTTTATCCATCTGTCAACATCATAGGTATCCGCTCCTGCCGTCTTTACATACCATGATTGTCCTCCTTCAAATCCGGGATTCTGAATGGCAGGAGTCAAAGAAGAGCCATCTGCGCTTTGTGCAGAGATAATAGCCGCTTGTAGAGTGGCTACCGCTTCGTCAATAGTAGTTTGATAAGCTACGGTGTTATCTTTAGCATCTAACACTCCTTGAGCCGTAGATATTGCTGACGAAAGAGAGCTATTGCTTAATGCAGTCGCTTTCGTTATCATATTTGAGAGATCGTCTGTATAATTCTCATAGGAAAGCGTTACATTATCTACAGCTGCAGTATAATCGGCTTTAGTGTTATGAGAAAAGTACACACCTATTTCAACAGTTTTAGCATTGACTATCGTAAAAGACTTTGATACATTATCCCAAACATCTTTGCTTGCATTTGTTGTAGCTTTGACACGTCCTGATCCATATTGATCTACGTACAAAGAAGCCTCCATGTTATCTTTATGGTCAGTATGCAACTTTGCAGAAAGTGTATATTTTCCCCTTGGAAGTTCCGCTTTGGTTGTCTGTGATAGGCGTAACACCTCGCTTGAATTTGCTCCTTGACAGCGGAACGCATAGGTCTTATTACCGAATCCAGTATTCGGTATAGTTATTCGATTTATTATATTACTGCTATAAGTAGCATCAGAAGAAGATAGCACACTTGAATCCCATTTATGCCATGAACCAGTGCAAGTCAATGTCCATCCATTAGGATTCTGAACAGAACGATTATCTAATGACGTTCCATTGGCTGTCGTCTCACTTGTATAATCGCCCTCAAAGTCCGCATTCGTCAGATACGTGCTCGTCACATCCGTCTGTGCACTAAGAGAATTCACCCCCCCCATTGCACCTACGACACATAGTGCCGCCAAAAGTAGTTTTCGTTTCATAATAGGTTAATTTAGATTGTTAATATTGTTTTTATTACGGTTATTCGGTTGGTTCTTATTGTTTTGCGGTTATCAGGTTAAGTGTTGGGTGTTTTGTCACTTCACATTAGTTTCAGGCTCAAATATATGGCTTTTTCACGTTCACTACAAATAAACAGGAAAGAAAATACAAAAAAGATGATTTTAGGAAAAAGAATCGTACAAAAGAACAACCCGAGAAAGCATAAAAGGCTTGTTGGTTCACACAGAACCTTTTGACGGAATTAAAGCATCGATTCTCCTTTTTGAGGTGCTCCATCAGCGCACCGTGTACCTCAAAAGCGGTGTGACTCACACCGAGGGTGCCGGTCTGACTCAGACCGCCTATGCCGGTGTGACTCACACCGCCTGAGGAATGATTGAGGGATAAAAAAAGCGCACTTTCGTGCGCTGATGAGAAAAGACATTCTTTCTGTCTGTGACGCTACCGCTATCAGAGCATGGGCAGCAAAGAGTCGATGAGATAGACAATGAGGCAGCAGATAATGGAGACGGGAAAGAGTCCCAGCCTGAACCAGGCTGCTACAAGACCAACAACGAGGGCGACAACACCGGCAAGAGGGGTGAGCGTGGTCTCAATGATGGCAGGGAAGGTCATCACGGCGAGGGTGACGTAGGGAACGTAATAGAGGAAACTCCGCAGGAAGGTGTTGCGGATAGGGCCCTTGATCAGCAGCATGGGCAAGACGCGAATCAGGTTTGTGACCAGAATCGCCAATAGGATATAAAGAATGGGGCTATTCTGTTCCATTTGATTCACGGTTTTTGATGGGTCGCAGCCATGCCATGACGGACGAAATGAGCAACGTGAGCAGAATGGTGCGCGTGCCGCTGCTCCACTCACTGACCACGGGGGCAATAGCACAGAGTCCGCTCAGCACGAAGCTGGCGATGAGGGCATAGAGCACATTGGGAGCACGACGGGCAGGAGGCACGATGATGGCCAAGAACATGCCATAGAGAGCCACGCTGAGGGCTGAAACGATATGAGTGGGCAGCATACCACCTGCCACAATGCCGATGGCGCAGCCTGATGCCCAGAAGAGGGACGAGATGAGGGCTGCGGAATAGGTATAGGCTGGAGGTGTATAACCGCGGTGGCCAACAGAGATGCCGAAGACCTCGTCGGTGATGCAGCACGCCATGAACAGCCGATGAAACCATGAGGTGCCGGGGGCCAACTTCTGCGAGAAAGCAGCGCTCATCAGCATATAACGCAGATTGGTGACCAGACACATGGCGATGAGCTCCACGTAGGTGGCATGGATGGCCACAAGGGTATAGACACCATATTCACCTGCAGAGGCACGGGTGAAGAAACTGCTGAAGAAGCCCATGGAGGCTGTCAGCCCTGCCTTCTTGGCTATGATGCCTAAGGAAAAGGCCACGGCGAAGTAGCCGAGGGCAATGGGGGTGCCGTCACGTAGTCCCTCAAGGATATCTTGCCCGAGTGTATTAGTATTTGTATGATGCCTGTTATTCACGTCGGTGACCTCCATTTTCACTTAGAACTGGAAATAGATGAAAGGCTGCACGTCGCTGGACTTGATTTGGATGACTATCCAAACGAGAAGGACAATGAGGAGCGCCTTGACCACCAACGGGCAACGTGTCACAAAGCCTCTTGTCTTGGAAGATAGAGACGCTGGCATGAAGTGGAGCACATATCCCAACAGTATCAGAGAGGCAACTGTCTTGTAGGAAGTGCACCACTGAAGGAATATCTGTGGCTCAAACTTATACACAATCTGATGGAACACCTGCTCTGCAATGCCAAAGGAGGATGCACGGAAGAGTACCCATAGGGCGGCCACAAGATGGAAGGTGATAAGTCCTCCCACCAGCCCAAGCACTGGACGTCTCCTGCCATTGGGATTCTGCTTTGAAGGCAAATAGGTCAGGGGGCTCAGCACGGGACATATGGAGTGCCACATCTTGTCAAGACAGAGGAGCACACCGTGAATGCCGCCCCAAAGGATGAAGTTGAGCGAGGCACCATGCCAAAGACCGCCCAAGAGCATGGTCATGAGCAGATTGAAGTATTGACGGATTTTGCCGTGCCTATTGCCGCCAAGAGAGATATACAGATAATCCTTGAGCCACGAAGAGAGGCTGATGTGCCAGCGCCGCCAGAATTCGGTGATGGAAGCAGACTTGTAAGGACTGTCAAAGTTCTGAGGGAACTGGAAACCGAGGAGGAGGGCTATGCCGATGGCCATGTCGGAGTAGCCAGAGAAGTCGCAGTAAATCTGGAGGGTATAGCCATAGACGGCGAGGAGATTCTCGAGTCCGCTGTATAGGTCGGGCTGGTCGAAGATGCGCTCCACAAAGTTGATGGAGATATAGTCGGAGATGACGGCTTTCTTGAAGAGTCCTGCAATGATGTAGAAGACGCCGGTGCCAAACATCTGAGAGGTGACGAGAAAGGGACGGCGTATCTGCGGGATGAAGTCGCGTGCACGCACAATAGGGCCAGCTACAAGCTGCGGGAAGAAGCTGACGTAGAAAGCGTAGTCGAGCAGGCTATTGAGTGGACGTATGTTGCCACGATAGACATCGATGGTGTAGCTGAGCGACTGGAAGGTGAAGAAGGAGATGCCGACAGGCAGGAAAATGTCGCGCGGTTGCCACACAACAGCTTGCAGATAGGAGCCGCTGATGGTGGCTGGCACATGGATGCCCCAGTCGGTCAGTAGGGTGCAGAGGGTCTCGCCAAGGAAGTTGGTATATTTGAAGAAGAAGAGGAGACCGAGGTCGAGCACCAGAGAGAGGGCGACAAGGGTCTTTTTTAAATGAGGAATGAGGAATGAGGAATGAGGAATGGAATGGTCTGCAGTTGAGGGAGTATCAATTCCTAATTGGCTACGCCGAGCTAAAGGTTCCTCATTCCTCATTCCTAATTCTCCTATCGCCTTTGCGATGAAGTAATCGCTGGTGGTGACGAGGGCCAGAAGCCAGAAGAAGAGTCCGCTGGACTTGTAGTAGAAGTAGTAGGAGAAGCAGGTGACGAAGAAGATGCGCCAGCTCGTGCGCTGGGTCTCTTGTGCCTGCCCGCCTCTCTCGCCTGCTGCGAGGAGGGTGTAGATGAGGGTGAATCCTAAAAACAAGAACAGGAAGATGCCCGAGGTGAATATCATGGGAGAGTCGGGCTGATAGAGCAACTGTTCTGTAAGGCGTGAATAATCGATGTCAAACATATCCTAAAATCCTTTTACCGTTCTGTAGGGGCGCTGTTCCTGCGGAGTGGAGCCGTGCATCATGCGTGTCTGGCTGCCCGAGGTGGCGGTGCCCATATATGCTTTGTAGATGGCTTCACCTAAGAGTTTTCCCTGCAGGATGTAGCCATGTGAGAGATAGTGTACTTGGTCGGTGTTCATCATGCCCGCACTGCGCCAGTTGGTGCAAGCAGAGGTGGAGCCTCCGGCAATGGTGAAGATGTCCCATACGGCCATGCGGTGGCTGCGGCAGAAGTTGACGATGCTGCGTGCCACATTGGCCGTGTTTGCATTAGGCACCTTGGTGGTGGTATAGCGGGTGGTGCGTCGGCGTCCACTGCCTACGGTGCGGCTGCCAGTACGCTGGGAGATAAAACTTCCGGGAGGTGTGGTGAAGAGGAAGCACACGCCAGGGCAACGTTCTGCGATGCGGTCGGTGAGCGTCTGCATGGTCTCGGCATGAGTGCGCTCGTTGAGCGTGGCACCATGAGCCTCATTCGTACCGAAGGAGATGATGACGAGGTCTGGGCGTTCGTTGGCCACGCGATTGACCATGTCGTTGTCGTAGAAGCGGCGTGCCCATGCCCCATTGATGCCATAGTAAGTGAACCGCACCCGAGGAAAATAGCTCTGCAGGGTGCTTCCTACGGAACGGGGCAGGTAGTTGCCGCGCACATGGGAGTCGCCAATCTGCATCACCTTGACCGCCTTGTTTTGTTTGAGCTCCTTGAAGACGGGCGCTAATGAGGTGGCTTCGATGAGCTCGTTATTGCGTGTGTTGCGGAAGCTGGAGGGGAAAGACGTGAACAACGACTGGGCGGATGCGGAGGGCATGCACCATGAGCTGGTGAACAGGCACAGGAAAACGAGCGCCCGGCATACCGCTGGAAGCTTGTTGACCTGAAGAAGTCTGTCGTTCATGATGTGCAGCAATGGATGCATGGTCTCTATCGTGTGCGCTGGTCGTAGTTTGTTTTGCCGTTCATAAGCACATCGAAGAGGAGTCCTGCCAGATAGCGTCCTCCTGCAAAGTTGATGTGTGTATAATCAAGATTGGCTTGTTTCTTTGCTGTCATGCGCGCAAGACTTCCATCGCCGCCCATCGCCTCGTAGAGGTTCCAGAAGGCAACACGATGATCGCTTGCCATCTTACGCTCGTAGGATACCATTTCCTTCACGCCCCCCATGGTGTGCATCTGCCCATCTGCACCGCGTGCATCGCGGTCGCCCATGCTGACGATGAGGATGCTGGCACGGGGATAGGCAGCCTTGAGGTGGTCCACGACCTTGCCCAACTGCTTGACGTAGGCGCTGTAGTCTTTCTGCTTCTCGCTGGCCACATTGAGTCCAAAGTGAAGGATAATAAGGTCGTAAGGACGCAACGAGGCGAAGCTATTGAGCGTGGTCTGCGGTATCTTGAGCAAGTGCTGTCCACCACTGCCGCGCATACTGAAGTTGTCAACGGCTACTCCGTGGTGTCCATCAAGGGCTACGCCATAGAAGCGAGAGCCACGGCCGCCTGTTACATCGAGCGAGAACTTGCCGATGCGTCCTCTCACGGTCTTGGCCATCACCATGCCTGGCGCCTGCTGCTCGGGCATGACGGTACGGACAACGGTCTTCTGGCGGGCTACTGAGTCTGAGTCGAGCACGGTAACCACTTCCTCGTAGGTCGTGGGCTCAGGCTCTTCGCCATTGGAGAAGAGGGTGCTGGAAGCGTTTCCATTGAGGGCATAGTGGATGTTCAGGCCATCACCAGGAGTAAAGAATACGGTAGCCACTTCAGCTGTATCGAGCAGATGCCCATATGTGCTCTTCTGCCCTCGTATCTCGTAGGTAGCCGTTCCCGATGGGATGAAATAACTGCCGGCAGGGCCCTGCATGTCGGGCTTGAAGCCACGGCCACGCTCGTTGGCATGATAGCTGTTCCAGCCCTTGCGCTTGGTCAGGACAGAGCGGCGGAAGTCGGAAGAGACGCAGTCTATCTCGACAAAGCCTGCACCACGTCCACCAAACTTCTGCTGGAGCAAAGCGCGCAGGTCGATAGTCAGGATGTCACCTTCGATGTAAGAGTCGCCAAAGTATGCCACACGCACGGGACGGTTTCCCGCCTCACCCAATGCGGCATAGAAATGGTCCATCTCACGGTGGATGCCTGCGACATCGGCAAAGTCCTCAATGGCTGTCATGCCTGCTGGAACGGAGTCGACGAAGGTGAGCTGCTTGACCTGAATGGCGGCCGAATCGACACCTTTCTCCACATAGCCATCGAGCGAGTCGGCGACCTTCTCTGCCAATATATTTCCTTCTTTATCACGATACTGTACATCGCTTAAGATGTTCACACGGCGCGTATCAGCACCCATTACATTGAAACGAGGCAGATAGAAAAGTGCCAGCAACGCTGCTACAACCAGCAGCGTCAGCAAGAATGTCTGCCATTTTCGATTCTTCATTTTTCTTACAACTAATCCTGTATTTGTACCTTTTACCTATTATCTCTTTCAAGAAAGCGAAGGGACGCAAGAAGTACCTAAGAGTTTCTCCCCCACTCTTTTGTTACAGCACGCTCTCGGTCGCCTCGGACAATTCCGGATAGGAGATGCGTGTGTGGTAGATGGTCTTGAGCTTGTCTTTCAGTACCGACTTGGCTATCGAAATCTCCTTGAACGTGATGGAACACTCGTTGAAGAAGCCTTCGGCCATCTGTCCGTCTATAATCTTGTCCACCAACTGGTTGATGCTGTCCTCTGTGTATTCTGGCAACGAACGAGAGGCTGCCTCAACGGCATCGCACATCATAAGGATAGCTTCTTCCTTGCTGCTGGGATTAGGCCCAGGATAGGTGAATGCCGCCTCATCTATCTCTTCATCTGGATGCTCGTTCTTATAGGTGATATAGAAGTACTTGGCCTTGCCCAGTCCATGGTGCGTCATGATGAACCGCTTAATGGATTCTGGGATGTGATTCTTCTCTGCTAACGCAACGCCATTCTTGACATGGGCGATAATCACCTCGGCACTCTTCAAGGCACTCAAGTGCTTGTGAGGAGACACGCCGCTCTGGTTTTCGGTGAAGAAGACGGGACGTTCAATCTTTCCAATATCATGATAAAGCGCGCCCGTACGCACAAGTTGAGCTCTGCCACCAATCTTGTTAGCCACCTCAGCGCTCAGATTTGCCACCTGCATAGAATGCTGGAAAGTGCCTGGAGCAACTTCTGTCATCCGCTGCAGCAATGGATTGCGCACACTACTCAACTCCACTAGCGTCACATCGCTCGTGAAGCCGAATACTTTCTCCAGCATCCACAGAAGCGGATAGGTGAAGAGCAGCAACAGACAGTTGACACCGAAGCAAACATACATCCATGAATCCATCTTGATGTCATTCTCATGATGGAGCGAATAGCCTGTATAGACAAGAACATATACCACAAAGAGAATGAAGGCCGTACGCACAATCTGGGAACGCTGGGAGAGTTCACGCAAGGTCTGTATGGCCACCATGCCTACCACCAGCTGCAAGATGAGAAACTCGTAGTTGCTCGTCAAGAACAGGGAGATAATCAACACCATGCCGCAATGGAACATAAAGGCGGTACGCGAATCCATAAAGACGCGTATCACGATAGGCACAATACAATAAGGCAGCATGAAGATATTCATGGTCTTGTGTGACACCATCAAAGAGGCCACTATACAAAACAAAACGGGCAACGCAAAAAGGAGTGTCACGTTGCGGACATTCTCGAAATAGTCTAAACGGAAAAGGGACAGATAGACCGTCAAGGCAATAAAGACAATCAACACATAGAGCGTCTGCCCCAATACCTTGTAGGGAATATTCACTTCGCTGGTGTTGCGCCGCTCAAAATCTTTCTCATAAGAACGCAACACGTCATACACCTCATCAGTCACCGTCTCACCACGATCTACAATCTTTTGGCCCGCCTGCACAAATCCATTGTAATAAGAAAGGTTCTGCAGGTTCTCAGCCAACTCTTCCTCCGAACGCTTCTGGTCATATGTGAGGTTCTGCTGCAACAACTCGGTCATGTCGTAAGTTCCCAACACTCCAGGATTGTAGCGAGCAGTATCCTTTGTCATGATATAATCATAGGCCGATTTAGGCGTGAACACATCACTCAACTTCAAAGACACCGCCACGTTGTCGTCTACTACACGAATCCGCTTACGAGTCTCTACGTTCTTCAAGCGCTCGTAGTCATCAATCGACATGACGCCATGCTTATAAATAGTGTCAAGCAACGCCGCTATGTGCCGCATATACACCACCTCGCCTTTCCCAAGCTTCCCGTTAGAGTCATGCTGATACAAGCGGTTCATCATATTGTCTCTCACCAACTTGTCACGATGATAGTAAGGCTGGAAAGCAAGGCTGGTTGCCTCGCGTTCCTTCCTAATCGTAGAGTCGTTCTTCAGGACAGGGAATTTGGTATTAGCAATTAACAAGCCATAATTCCAGGGCTTATTCAACTCATACTTGTAGCCAAACTCATCACCTCGAGGCATGAAATAGACAATCAGCGCCGTCGAGACACTCACCAAGATGAACTTCATCAACAAACGAGTCCACTTGGTGCGTTTTTGTTGCTTGATGGATATCATTTCAATCTGTTATTAAGAGGTGAGATAAGAACAATCTGTTGTGAGAAGCAGAATAAGAGATGTGAGACGGAATGCACGAAACACGCTACATACAATGACAATAGCGCTTTGACCTTTGCCCCACTGAAGCTGGAGCCTGAGAGGGAATCTCTCAGCTCTCCAGTCTCATTCCTTTAGCAGGAATTGCTTGAAGTCAGCAAAATCCTTGCTCATAGGAACACTCTGCTTAGTGCCCTGCATGAAAGCTTTGAGCTTAGCTGGAATCTCAAGATTGCCACCCAATATACCATCTACGGTATCCTTAAACTTGGCTGGATGAGCTGTCTCGAGGAACACACCGACTTCTCCTGCCTTCAGACCTTCCTTCAAAGCACGATAGCCACAAGCGCCGTGTGGATCACACACATAACCTGTTTCTGCTTTCACCTCACGGATGGTTTCTGCAATCTGCTCATCCTTATAGGTAGCGCCACTAATGTCGGCACAGATAGCTTCGTGGCTCTTGCCATAGAGTTCATAAACGCGAGCAAAATTGCTAGGATCACCTACGTCCATTGCATTGGCTATGGTCTGCACAGATGCCTTGGGCTCATACTTGCCTGTCTGGAGGTAGTTGAAGAAGATGTCGTTGGCATTATTGGCAGCGATGAAACGCTTAATGGGCAATCCCATCTTTTTACCAAAGAGCGCTGAGCAGATATTGCCGAAGTTGCCTGAAGGCACACATACCACAAGCTGGTCGGCCAAACCAAGTTTCTTCATCTGAGCATAAGCATAGAAATAGTAGAATGCTTGCGGCAAGAAGCGTGCCACATTGATGGAGTTGGCTGAGGTCAGCTTCATATGCGCATTAAGGTCGGCATCCATAAAGGCATTTTTTACCAATGCCTGACAATCGTCAAACACGCCATCCACTTCCACTGCCGTAATGTTCTGGCCAAGTGTAGTGAACTGGCATTCCTGAATAGGGCTCACCTTTCCTTTAGGATAGAGCACATACACGTGAATGCCATCCACACCAAGAAAGCCGTTAGCAACAGCAGAACCCGTATCACCAGATGTTGCAACCAGAACGTTTACTTGCTGAGAGCCTTCCTTCTTGAGGAAGTACTGGAGAAGGCGTGCCATGAAACGTGCGCCTACATCCTTAAACGCAAGTGTTGGGCCATGGAAGAGCTCTAAAGAGAAGATGCTGTCCGTCACTTTCACGCATGGGCAGTCGAAAGCCAACGTATCATACACAATCTTCTTCAAATCTTCTGCTGGCACGTCCTCGCCAAAGAAGGCGTCTGCCACAGTATACGCAATCTCTTGAAACGAGAGGTTTTCTATATTGTCGAAGAACTCCTGAGGCAGGGGCTTGATGCGTTCCGGCATATAGAGACCTTTGTCCTCTGCAAGTCCTTTCACCACCGCTTTTTCGAGCGTGGCGATAGGTGCCTGTCCGTTGGTGCTGTAGTATTTCATTTGCTTTATATCTACGTTTTATTAGTTGATTTTCATAAACTCTTTGATAAACCCATCTTTCTCCAGCAGCCCGTAGCAACCTTGCTTGCAAGCCACTTCATCGAATGTTTCCACGCTGTCAGGCTCCATGCCTGGGGCATACATGAGGAATGGAATAGGTTCATTCGTATGGGTACGATGTGCCACAGGTGTTGGATGATCAGGCAATACAGCGATGGCCACATCCTGATCCTTGAGCGCATTATAGATTGGCCCCACCATACGGCTGTCCAAATACTCGATAGTCTTCAGCTTCAGCTCCAAGTCACCATCGTGTCCCGCTTCATCAGAGGCCTCTACATGCACATACACGAAATCATCCGTCTCCAAAGCCTTGATAGCTGCTTGTGCCTTACCCTCGTAATTCGTATCGGCCAAGCCAGTAGCTCCGGGCACATCAATCACTCGCAAACCGGCCAATGAACCAATGCCGCGAATGAGGTCCACTGCGGTAATGACAGAACCTCTCTTAATCTGCGGGAAGGTGGTCGTGAGCGGTACCATATGAGGACGATAGCCACCAGCCCATGGCCAGATAGAATTTGCGGGGTCTTTACCCTCTGCGATGCGTTGTGCATTGAATGGATGCTGCGCCAACAGCTCCTGCGACTTCACAATCAGCAAGTTCAGCAGGTCAGCCGTCTCGGTTGCGCTCAAGCGAGTGGTCTTTCCGGACTTTGCCTCGCCTTCAAGGTCTGGTTTCACCAAGAGGGGTTTCCAAGGCTTTAACGGTACATCGTGTGGAGGTGTGCACTGGAGATACTTACTGCCCCCATTGATGACCAACAAATGGCGATACTGCACACCGGTATAGAAATGAACCACAGGCCCGTACTTCGCCAGAATCTCTGGGTCGTTCGCTAAATGCTCCTGCAGGTATTTAATGAGGATATCCCCCTCTTCAGTCTCCAGACGTCCGCACGAGTGATTCTTGATGTGATCTCCTTCAATACAAATGATGTTGCAACGGATAGCCATATCATCGGGAGCCAAATCAACTCCAATACTGGCAGCTTCCAATGGTCCACGGCCTTCGTACACTTCGTTCTGGTCATAGCCAAGAATGCTGCTATTCGCAACCTCGCTGCCTGGATGGAAGCCATCCTGCACCGTCTTCAGCATCCCACAACGCCCCATCTTCGCCAACATGTCCATATTGGGGGTGTTGGCATACTGAAGCAGCGTCTTGTTTCCGAGCGACTCTACTGGCCAGTCGGCCATTCCGTCGCCTAATATGATGATGTGTTTCACTTTAAACTTCTTATATATTCGCAATACTCATGATGTCCGCAAACACGCCGGCTGCAGTCACAGAGGCACCTGCACCATAGCCCTGAATGAGCATAGGATATTGGTTATAGCGTTCGGTTGTGATGAGGATAATGTTGTTAGAACCTTCAAGGTCGTAGAATGGATGATGCTCCCCTACTCGCTGCAGAGACACACTACCCTTTCCGTTCTCCAGCTTTGCCACGAACTTCCAATGTTCGTGAGCGGCCTCCACTTCCTGACGTTCTTTCTCAAACTGAGCATCAAGGGTGGGCAGATTCTTCCAGAAATCGTCCAATGTTCCCTCAAAGAATGACTGTGGAATGAAGAGTGTCTTCTCCACATCCTCCTGATTCAATTTGTAGCCAGCCTCACGAGACAGGATGACAAGTTTACGAACCACGTCCTTGCCACTCAGGTCAATGCGCGGATCGGGCTCGCTATATCCTTCTTCCTTGGCACGACGGACCGTCTCGCTGAAAGGAACATCTGCAGAAATGGTATTGAAGATGAAGTTGAGTGTACCCGAAAGGACTGCCTCAAGCTTCAGAATCTTGTCACCAGAGTTGATGAGGTCATTGATGGTGTTGATGATGGGAAGGCCAGCACCAACATTGGTCTCGAAGAGGTATTTCACACCACGCTTGCGAGCTGTGGCCTTGAGCTTGGCATAATTATCGTAATCGCTTGATGCGGCCACCTTGTTGGCTGCCACGACAGAGATGTTGTTGCTCAGCAAGTCTTCATACAGCCCAGCGACATCAGCACTTGCTGTACAATCCACAAACACGCTATTGAAGATGTTCATCCCTATAACCTCATCCTTCAGACGCTGAATATTACTTGAAGGAGCTGCCTTCAGCCCTTGGCGAAGCATCGCGATAGAGAACTTGCCGTCCTCAACATACTGAGACAAATCGATGCCGTTGCGGTCGAACATGGCATTATGTCCACTGGCTATACCAACCACATTCACCTGCAAATTACGTTCCTTCATCAGTTTGGCACGCTGACCAGCAATCTGCTCCAACAAGCTGCCGCCCACCGTACCGACGCCACAAAGGAACACGTTCAGCACTTGGTATTCAGACAGGAAAAAACTGTCATGAATGACGTTCAGCGATTTGCGCAGGCTCTTTCTTTCCACCACAAAGGAGATGTTCGTTTCGCTAGCACCTTGTGCACAAGCGATGACGCTGATACCATTACGTCCCAACGTGCCGAACAATTTGCCGGCAATGCCAGGAGTATGCTTCATGTTCTCACCCACAATAGCAACGGTTGCCAAATCGCGCTCCAACTTCATCTTGTACATTGCGCCCATTTCTATCTCCTTGGCAAATTCTTTGTTCAGCACCTCACAAGCACGGTCCGCATCATCATCGGTCACACCAATAGATGTACTGTTCTCCGAGGATGCCTGACTCACCATAAACACACTGATGCCATTCTCCGCCAATGTAGTGAAGATACGGCGGTTCACGCCAATCACACCCACCATCGAAAGACCGCTGACGGTAATCAGACTCGTGTTGTTGATGGAAGAGATACCCTTGATGGCACGTCCATTATCATCACCTTCTGCCAGATTTGTGATGATGGTGCCTTCGTCTTCAGGACGGAACGTATTCTTAATCAGAATGGGGATATTCTTGATGCACACAGGGTAAATCGTTGGAGGATATACCACCTTCGCACCGAAATTGCAGAGCTCTGTTGCCTCTACGTATGAAAGCTTATCTATAGGATATGCCGTGTTGATGACACGTGGGTCGGCGGTCATGAAGCCCGACACGTCCGTCCATATCTCCAAGACATCGGCATCCAATGCTGCAGCCAAGATAGCCGCTGTATAGTCAGAGCCACCACGACCGAGGTTGGTCACCTCGCCTGTCGTACTGTCTGTTGAGATGAAGCCACCCGCCAAACAAACCTTGTGATTGGCTGTGCCGTTCTTGAAATCCTTGAATGCCTCAAGAATCAAAGGGTTACTAATGGAATTCGAGAAGAGGTTACGACCTTGCTTGTGCTTAGTCTTAATAAACTCCAATGAATTGTACCAACGAGCGTCTTCAATCAGTGTTGCCACAATGTTGCTGCTGATACGCTCACCATACGACACAATGGCATTGCTTGTCTTTTCACTCAAGTCGCCAATCAAATAGACACCCTGATAGATGCTCTTCAACTGCCCTAACAGTTCGTCCACTGTAGCCAGCAATGCATTCTTCTTGGTTGTGTCTGTGATAATTGCGTCAATCATCTGGTGGTGACGCTCCACCATTTCATTATATGCTGTCAAGTACGCTGCATCGCCTGCCACCGCCATCTTCGATGTGCCAATCAATTTGTCGGTGATGCCGCCCAGTGCCGACACCACGACAATAACAGGTTCTTTCTGCGACTCTACAATCTTCTTTAAGTTCAGGATACTCTCCACGGAACCTACGGATGTTCCGCCAAACTTCAATACCTTCATCTACTTACTATTAAGAGTTATAACAATCGGGTACAAAGGTACACCATTTTCGTATCATGGCAAAAAGAAAAAGCCGCAAAGTCACTTGACTCCGGGGCTTTTCACACGTTTGTACTATAAATTAGTGCTATATCGGGCACGGCATCGCATCAAACAAGATTCAAACAGAAACCGTTTTTCATATTTTTATCCATTTAACTCCACCCACATACAGCAGCAATATCACATTCATCATCAATGCATACACAATAGCAGGGATAGCAATGACCTCATTCCCGAAAATAAGAGGACTACATGCAATCGTTATTGCCTGGGCTGCATTTTGCATACCCACCTCTATCACCAGGGTTCTCCTCTCTTGAGCAGTCAGTCGAGTCAACCACGCAAGCAAAGCGCCACTGGACGTGGCAACCAAAATCAGCACGGTCATGGCCAATCCCAATGCTCCAAACTCAGCCACAATCGTATCACGATGCTGAATAAAGAACACCGTAGCTAGCAACATCAATGCAGGCATTGCCAAACGGCGCAGAACACTGTGTATTTTTGAGGCGACCCGAGGCTTATAAACCGACACACACAGGCCAATACCTATCGGCACCGCCATCAGCACCAGGTTCTGCACCAGCAGATTGCCTACGGGCAACTCAATCTGCGCTGCCTCACCCACTTGCTGCGTCACCCATGCCATGACCAAAGGCAAGGAAAACAAGGTGATAATGCTGCTGCACGCTGTTAAGGTGACTGACAGCGCCACATCACCTTTCGCCAGCATCGAGAAGACGTTGCTCGAGCTGCCTCCTGGACTACATGCCACCAGCATGATACCAATCATGAACAAGGGCGACAAGTGAAACAGGTGCCCCACCCCCCATGCAATCAACGGCAACAAAACAATTTGGCCCACAAGCCCAATCACAACAGGCTTCGGACGTGCCACAATCAACGCAAAATCGTGTGGTTTCAATGCCAACCCCAAGTCAAACATCAACAGGGTCAATATCGGTAATACTATAAAAATTGTATTCATAATTCGCCTGCAAAGTTAGTCATTCTTTTTCTTCCAAATCACATCATCAATTTAAAAACGTGTGTTTACAACAGCGAACCATACAAATAATTGACGAGAATTGACGTTTAGATAGACGAGAAGGAGAGGTTGGGAGGAGGCTTTTTCTCCTTCCCTAAGGGGAGGCCTGTTACATCCGTCACACACCCGCTGTAACATTTGTCACACACCGTATGTTACACTTGTAACACACCGTGTGTAACACTTGTAACACAACCCGCACAAAATCGTGTTACAAAAGGCAAAAGAAAAGGTCCCCGAATGATATTGGGTGTAAGAATGTTTACTTAATCACGACCTTCTTGCCGTTCTTTACATAGACACCTGCCTTGGTTGGCTTGCCATTCAATGGGCGGCCGCCCTCTCCGTGGGAGCTGTGCGGGCGGGGTTCCGCCGTGCGCGGGGCCTCTCTGACGGATCAGAGAACCGTCCCTTGATCATGATTCATCATGATTCATACATATGTTATTCTTTGTTATTTGTTATTTCTTATATCCAACTACACTCTATCCATATAATAGCCTCGGTGTTGCTTCGATGTTCCCTCTATCACTGTCCGCTATTTGCTCGTTATATCATCGGTACTTGTCCGGTCATTTACCGAACATATACCGGACAAATACTGGACAAATACCGGACATCTACCGGACAAGAATTGAGGGTACTCCTTTATTATAAGTTCTTCCATTGTTTTACATAAGACAGAGCATACATCCAGTAAAGAGTGACACCTCAGAAGCTCCCAACGGTAGTTTGTCCAATTATCTCTTTCGTGTATATATAGAACGCATTCGTACTTTGTGCGACATAATACAGTGATTAAAGTCGCAGATTATGCAGCATAAAGTACTAATAAAATGTCAAATCACCAAATAAATTCGTAAAATATCACATTATGCGACGTTTTTGTCTCCAAAACGTCGAAAGCATACTTGAAGACACAAAAAAGGACCTGCCCAAATGGACAGGTCCCTTTACATATTATATCAGTGTGATATTTACTCCTCTACGGCTGCCTGGGCGGCGGCTAGAAGAATACTGATTATCGGCACATTACGGCGAATCTGGGAAACATTTTGGAAACATTATGAGCATGAACTGCACATAGCTAGGGAGAGTTAACATATGTCCTTCCCTGCCTATATTGTAATCACCGAACTTTATAATCTGTTTGACATGATACTTCTCTGGGTGGTTCAAAACAGTTCTTTCCTGCATCAATGCCGCTGCCTTCTGACTGAGACACGTGGAGCGCCACCTGATGATGATCGAGATGACTTTTCAGACTTACCCGAAGAGGCTGAAGATGCACGGCGAGCTGTCCGAGCAGCAGACGAAGAAGCCTTACCATCAATACCGGCTTTGGCTTTCTTGCCCTTGACCGAAGCCGCTGCGATAGAATCGAGTTTGGCCTGCTGAAGAGAATCTACAGGTGTGCGCCAGATGTGCTCCTCAAAGTCGGATATTTGCTTCTCGATGCGTGTCTGCTCCTTCTTCAAGAGAGAGTCTGTAGCACAATATTGCTGGAGAGACTTGTTCTGCATGTTGGTGGTCATGTAGATGTCACCTTTATAGTGGTTGGTTGAGAAGAAATCATCCATGGACATGCGGGCAGCATTGTTGAGGTTGCTGGTCATCACATCCTGACCACTCAGGTAAGTCTTGACATCGTCGTATTTCACCCAAAAGAGAGGGAACTTCTGCACGTTCTGATTCTGCAAATTCTCTTCTCCGTATTCATTCCCATAACTACGGATAGCGAATTCGTCGGCAGCACGATGCAGCACTGGGCAAAGCGCCACAATACGGCTATGATAAGTTGCCGTATTCTGATCGTAGTAAGAACTCTCCTTCACGTAGTAGCTGAGCACCTCTGCAGAGGGGATATCCGCTTGATTCACCTTGATGCTGTTACCGTCCACCTCGTAGAAGATGCCTTGACGCTCCAACATATCCTTGAAGTGCATGCGGTTGCTCTGCTGGAAATTCTCCACACCATCCAACTGATACTCGTAAGCAGGAATCTTGCCTGTATTGAGCAACTTGAAGAGCAGGGTGAAGAGGTTCATCTGTCCACCTTGTGGCTCCACAGGATAGTAAAGGGCGGCGTTCTCGTCCTTGGTGAGGTCGATGGAACGGTAGATGTCACGACGCCAACTGGGATCTTCAGGCACATCTACAGCTGTAGGGAACATGAGGCTTGCACGATCCGTACCTGCAGCTACTGCCTTATTCCTGGCAGCAGTCGGACGGTTATTGTTCTGCACTCGACTCTTCTGTGGCTGGGCATTAAGCACGCCCACCACGCAGAGTGTTGTCAATATGAATAATATACGTTTCATAATCGGGCTAATTTATAAGGACCTCCACTGGAGTTTTCAAAGTTCGTTCGATACCATCAGGACCCACTACGCGGATTTCGCTAATATTGAAAAGTTTGCCTCGTGTGAGGGAACGGATGCGGGCAAGCTGATTGGCAGTAAAGGAAGCAGAGTTGCTGACTTCTGGCACTACATTACCCATGTTATCCATAAAGCGAATCTGGAATCCTATCACGCGGAAAGAAATGTTGAGCAACCCATCGTCAATAGCAGCTCCAATACCTCCAGCCGACACAATGGCCTGCTTGGAGATGCGACCACCCTTGAAGCGGTTAGTGCTTCCCTTGCCATCGGGCACATCAATAAAGCCTGTTGGATCAGGAAGTTTACGCACATGAAACGTAAACTTACCCATTTCCTGCTGGCGTCCCTCATTCTGTGCCGTAACGGTAAAAGTGACGTCTTCACCCACTTTGGAGGGAACTGCCACATAATTACCGCCATCCTTCTTGGTAAGATGGCCATTCGTCATGGAAAGAGAAATCTTATTGTTAGGCACACCAGGTACACTGACGCTAATCGGGTTCTGATAACCAGCATAGAGCACATTCATCATGGTGGCACTGACGGTTGCTGAAGGCTCTACCACCGTATAAGGCTGAGAGAACTCACGACGGATGGTCTCGCCATTGCCATTCTTCATCACGAGATAACCTCTAAGAGAGAAGTCACCCGTAGAACCACAAATTGTCTCATAGCGGCCATTCTCCGATTTAAGCAATGTATTGCCCACATATATCTCTGGACGTTGGGTCGTATCGACTGCAGCCATAATGATTTGCGCAGAGAACTTACCACCACGAACAACTGTCTGCGATGTAGGGATAACAAGCGCCTGAATCTCGTTCACACGCACATCCTTCACGTCAATATTTGCAACGAGCTGATGCAACATCTCGCCTTCAGCATGACGCACATCAGTTTGCAGTTTGGTGAGCAACGTGACAGCAGCCACGACAGGTGTATTCTCAAACATATACTCCTGCCAATTCTTACCAAGCAGCTTTGCTTTCTTGGGCACATCGGTAGAGAGATTGCTCTTGATCATCTTCTTTTGAGCCTCATCATTAATCATGGCGGTAATACCCTCACGATAAGACTCAATAGCTTTCTTCAACTTTCCGCCCTTACCGATACCAGGAGCCAGCATCACATGAGTGGCAGCTTCAAGATTGTCACGCCCCTCTATGTCATTGAGGTCTGCATCATCACCATCGGCTTCACGCACAATTTCCCACTTCAAATTCTCGGCGAAGGAATAGAGCGAGTCGGACATCTGACGCACCTGCTGAGCCTTCTTGTACCATTGGCGCGTTTTCTCTGGGTTCTGCTTCATGGCAGCCTCCAGTTCCTTGTATATGGCTTCATTCTGTGTGGCAGAATTGACCTTGGTACGATTCAGACCTTCATCCACGAGTTTGAAGCCTTCGAGTACATCAGATGAAACGTTGAGCGCCAACATGGCCATGAGCACAACGTACATCAGATTAATCATCTTCTGACGTGGAGATAGTTTCTTTCTAATCATTCGTTTAGCTGTTTAGTTTGTTAGCCGCTTAGTTTGCCAGCAGCCATTCAAAAGCCCTGATGAACTAACCACTAATATACTAATTACTTCCAATTTACGATATCTTCATTTTAAGCGCTTCTACCATCTTTGCATAAACTTCATTGAGTTCCTGCAATTGGATGGCAAGTTTCTTCGTCTGGTCATTCACCTCATCGATAGTGGCAGACTGTGTTCCAACACTCTTCAACTGCATCTCATAGAAGCGGTTTATTCCCGTAAGCGTGCGGTTCATATTCTCCATCTCCTCGGAATCACGCGTGAGACGTGCACTTTGCTCAGCCACTTTCTTAAGCGTATCTGTCAAGTCGGTCAATTGCTCTACATAAGCACGGGTTGCAGCCTGCATTTCAGGAGCCATGCCTTGGAACTGCGCAGAGTTAAAGACAGGAGCAGAAGATATATTTTCAGCCAACTGTGCCGCATCAACAGAAGATACAGAGCTTGCACCAGCTGTTCCCGCCGCTTTTCCGGTTTCATTTGAATCGCCGCCATTGATGACGATAGTACCACCATTCGGAACACCTCCACCAACAATCACCGTACCACCAACAGGAGCATTAGCCATACCAGTAGCAGCATTGGCTAAGGCTGCCACAGTCTCTTCAGAAAGAGATGCGTTAGTCTGCGCTGCGATAGCTGCATTTTCAGCTACCTCCTCAGCCAACTCTTGCGCATCCATACTTTCTTGAGGTTCAAAACCTGCCAAAAAGAACACAATGACCTCGGTACCCATACCTAAGAAAAGCATGATATCTGCGCCATCTATATGAGTGAGTTTGAACAGGGCACCTGCAATTACGACAGATGCACCCCAGCTGTATGCATAGTTCAAGAAAGTCTGTCCGCGCTTTGTACGGAGCCACTTCTGTATGCCTGTATATTGTGTTGCCATAAAGACACATCCCCCGCCTCCACTAAACTAAATGGGAGGAGTAGAAAATTAGTGGGAGAGAATTCTACTTACTATTTCTTGACTTTATACTTTTGTTTCTATTTACCACTCCCTCACAAGAAAGGGTGAGAGGAGATTTATTATTTCTTCGCCCTTGAAGCAGTCCCTACTTGCGACCTCACACAACGGAAGCCAATGAAAGAACGGCCCACATTTTGGTACTCATACGAGCGCCATGCACTCTTAATGAAACTCTCTGGATCTTTCCAAGAACCGCCACGGACACTCTTCTTCTTCAACGCATAGGGGTCTTCCTTAGCCGCGTTGTAAGTCAGCGTTGGGTTCATATCACTCATCGAGAGTACACCAGCCTCTGTAAATATCGTGCTTGTCCATTCAGCAACATTGCCCGCCATATCATAAAGACCATTGGAATTGGCGCTATAGATGCCCGTTTTAGAAGTAATGAGGTTACCATCCTTGGTATAGTTGCCACGGTCGGGCTTAAAATTGGCATAATAGCACCCCTTATCGCTCGCCACGCCATCCTGCTGCCAGGGAAGTTCATTGCCCTCTTTACCACGAGCTGCAAACTCCCATTCTGCTTCGGTGGGCAGGCGATAGCGCTGAATAAACTTAGCCTGCGAACCCAGACCTTTAATCAAGAAGTCTGTACGCCAATTGCAAAAAGCATTAGCTTGCTCCCAATTGACACCCACTACAGGATAGTCATTGTAGTTAGAATGAGTAAAGTAAAGTCGCATATACACCTCATTCTCAGCATTCTGGAAGTCATTAATCCAGCAAGTGGTGTCAGGATAGACATTCACAATGTATGTGTTGACAAAGTCCCACATGCTGCTGAGCGGACGCGTAATGGTCTCACGATGAATAAGGCCCTCGTCATCCACATAGGCCGTATCCTTTGAAATCATCACCACTTCATTAGGATCGGTCTCAAAATCTGTGTTCAAATTGCGCTCCGAAGGATTGAGACGATACTTGCGCTTGGCAGCCATCACATAGTCAAACACCTCATAGCGATAGTTCAACTGACTTGCATCCAGCATTCTCTCACCTGTTACAGGATGTGTAATATACACACTCTCTATAGCACGCTGCTGATCTTCATCAGGATTGCGCGGCAATGGCTTGTTCCAATTCAGATGAGGAGTGACGGGGTCACCATTCTTGTCCTCTGTTATCTTATATGTCTCATCATCGCCATAAGCAGGATCTGCCAAGCGCTCACGGATGATTGAGTCACGAACCCAATAGACAAACTGCCTATACATGGAGTTCGTCACCTCCTTTTCGTCCATCCAGAAAGCATCCACACTGATGTCACGAGTAGGAACATTTTTGCCCCACAGACTATCGGTCTTGTCCGTACCCATCTTGAGGCTACCACGCTTCACCAGCACCATGCCATAAGGAGCAGGCTCCGCCATTGACGTGCCGCCCACACCAGTCACCTCGCCACCTGACGCACTCGAGCCTCCCTGACTAGAGAAGCAGGAAGCCACAGCGGCGGCAACCAATACCAAGCATATTACAAAGAGAATCTTTTTCATCTTTATTGTAGATTATACATTATCTAATACACATACGAGTTTCATCCAATACCTGAGTCGGTCAGAGCCAACGCACGCTCTTATGGCGATTACGTCCTTTCTTGAACAAATCCAAGTCCGTTTGATACCCGACTACCAATTCGTGGCTACCGTTCACCATACCTACACCTGAGGTGTACATCTGATAGCTGTAACCTAAGCTGACGCCGTGAAAAACGCCTCCAGCCATAAAGGTCACCGATGTTTCGGGACTATACCCTAAGCCGCCATAGAACTTACGCCCCTCATACTCATACCACACTTTACACTGCACATCCTCACGCCAAGAGTCCAAATCAGACTGCACAAGGAAAGAGGGCTGTAAAAGGATTAACGAATTTTTTAACTTAATATTGCATCCACCCATCAAATAAAAGACTCGAGGCACTTCTATCTCATTGGTCTCACCAAGTTCTATGGTAGGGGCCAATAAGTGCTGGCTCGAGAGACCCAGCCACATCTTAGGATGATAATAATACAGTCCTGCACCCAAATCAAAGCAGTTGCCATCCTGCTGCGACTTAGGGAAAGCAGGGTCATTGTCCATTTCCAGTTTCACACCACTCGGATCTATCTTCTCCGACAGCAAGCCACCCTGAAAGCCCACAGCCAAGCGCCCACGCCGGCTCACTTTCAAATTATAAGCATATTGCAAGGCTATCTTCGTCGTAGTAAACATGCCGATGTTGTCATTGAAAAGACTCACACCCGCACCATGACGAGGGCTCATGAAATACACAGGCATATCAGCGCTGACATACATGGTAGCAGGCGCACCGTCATAACCTACCATTTGCATCGAGTAGACACCACTTACATTCAGCATGCCATCCGTACCCGACACAGCAGGATTATAAAACGAACGCAGGGCTGTGTAGTCCGTAAACTGCACATCCCACTGTGCCCTCACTTCCAGCACCAATGCTGTCAAGAGGAGCAACAACGCACTAAAACGCTTGTTCATTATTAGAAATAACTCTTTTTCTCGCGTTTTATTGTGTGAAAGGGTAAAGAAATCTTCCCATGAGTGCTATCCCTGGAAAAACAACAGATGTCCACACACCGATGCTCGTAAGCACCCACACATTGACTGTTTGGAGAACTACACCAACATGCCATCAGCAATTCAGGCAATGCAAGGATAAAGATAATCGTGGAAACGCTTGAAAAATTGTGATTAGAGAGATAGGAGAATAAGTACATAAAAAAAGGAAGCCCTAGATTCACATCTCAGACTCCCCACTAAAAAACAGAGTTAGTTAATATCCAATCATAGGTACTTATCTTGTTGCAAAGTTAAGGAATAAGAACCATTCCGTCAACTTTCTGAGAGAAGATTTTCATAACAAATTTCAAAAAAACTAAAAATATGTATTCTTTTACGTATTATTGCACTTCTTTTGTTACTTTTGGTGAAAAATGTCACCTATTCGTAGTTACCGCAAGGCGTTAGAAGGCATTACCACCACCGAAGTTGCCGCCTCCGAAACCTCCGCCAAAGCCTCCTCCGAAGCCTCCTCCGAAGCCTCCAGCAGGACGTCCCGTACCCCCTTGTTGAGAGCGAGTGGACTGCATGCCCGAGCGCCGGAGATAGACTTGTGCCGCCTGTACCGGCGTGAGCAGTTGCAGGAACTTGGGCAAATAGTCTTTATCTACAGCCAGCTGCGCCTCCTGTGCAGCGAATTGCTTTTCAATCAAAGCGGTTGCCTCCTCATCTGTCATCTTCTTAAAATCAGGGTTCGTCTGATTTGCATTCTCTCCTTGGGGCTTCTCCGCATTCTGCCGTGCAGTCTGATAATCAAGGTAAAGCACCTTGAATGCTTCTGCCTTGTCGTCATCAAGCTTCAACTGTTTAGCAAGACGCTCTGCCATTCGGTTATACATCTCTGTCGGATCAAAGCGTTGCCGCTGTCCTCTATTGGGGTTCTGTGCCATTGTCGTCAGTGACACAAGTGCTAACACAGCTGCTAATACCAGGTTCTTTTTCATGCTTGCGTTGTGGCTTGAAAGGATTGACGTTTTTGTTTCTTCATCCTCGCACAATACGAGTTTTCAGTCTATATGACGCCAAAGAAATAAAATGGTTTAATGAATATGTAAAAAAAAATAGCCGTACCCCAAAAAAAGGATACGGCCATTTGCTCTTTATATATAATAATGTGGAACTACCCGCTTATTTGCTCTCCTCAATGAAGGTGGCCACACGATTCCAGTCGTTCTCGTCGAAGAGTTCGTCTGTTACACCAAGTCCCTTGTGAGAAAGACGCTCTGGAGAAATCTTGTAAGTGTTGACCAGCATGTCGTACACAGCCTTAGCACGAGCGTCAGAAAGTTTCTGGTTGAGTTCAGCATTGCCCTCAGGAGAAGCATAGCCATAAACAGCCACCTTGCTTGTTGGGTGGTTCTTCATGTATGTGGCAATCATGGCTACAGATGGACGCTGTGAAGCATCAATTGTGCTCTTGCCAAGCTGGAAAATCACTACTGGAGCAAGCTGAGTAGTCTCCTTAACCGTCTTGACGACCTCAACAGGCTTCTCTACTTCTCTGATGACCTCAACTTCCTTAATAACCTCCTTTGGCTTCTTAGCAAGCTCTGCATTCAGGCGATCGATTGTAGCCTGCATCTCACCGACATTGTATGTCTTGAAGTAGTGGAGGCCATTCGCGTTCTTGAAGTGGTAGGTCAGACCTGCAAGCAACTGAAGGTTTGATTTATTGGCATGAAGACCAGCAGCCACATCCCAGAAAGAGATGGCAGGCTTTACGTTCACAGAAAGAGCCTTTGCCTTACCCACGTTCACGTTGAAGTCGAGACCGAAGTTGGCTGTTACAGTATTGTATGCCTCAGAACCTTCTCCTTGAGGATAGCAGTTGCCCATGATGTAGCCCCAGCCTGCGCCAGCACGTGCAACGAGTTCAAACGCGCGAGGCTGTCCCTTGTAACCATAGAAGAGATTGTGGAGGTTAATCAGAGCGTTAGCACCAAGGTTGCCAAAGTCGAAAGCAGTCTTAGGAGTCACATCGCCCCATGCGTTTTCTTTTCCCCAGAACACATAAGAAGTAGGAGTTGCGTTATTGGCATTGATGCCAGCGAAATAGTTGGCGCTGATGCCAAAGACTGGAGAAATCTGCTTTGCGATTTCAACATTCACGCCAGCACGCATGGTGTTAAAGACATTCTGTCCTACGGTTGGCTCAAAGACACCGCCCTGAATACCTAATGACCAGTTGTCAAGGAACTTGCTTTCCTCAACCGCTACTTGAGCGTTTGCTGCAATAGAAGAAGCAGCAACGACGATTGATAGAAGAATCTTTTTCATAACTCTCAGTTTGATTTTAATGAATTAAATACCTTTTTATATGTACCTATGTGCAAAGATATGGCATTTCAACTTCTCCTCCAAACTTTCAAACGCCTTTGTAGCCTTTCTCTACACAAAATATGGACTTATTCTCCGATTCAGACCACATTCAGATGCACCTCCATCGTCGCCTTATACTGCTTACCATCGGTGTGCGTGTAAATGAAGGCCTGACGGAACACATAGCTTTTCCCTTTGCGCAGATGGCCAGGATACTGCCCCACCTTGCAGCTGTAGTTCTCTGTTGAGAGTTCAGCGTAGATAGCAGATGTAGTGGTATTATAATTAATCACGTCACCCGTCGTCTTGAACCAATGACCATACACTTTATCGTTCGATGTTGAAGTTGTAGGGCCATACGTATCATTTCCATTGGTACTTGTACCTACAAAGTCAATTGTTCCTGGTACCCCCTTGCTGGTAGAGCTGCATTTGAGCGCCTTCATCTGCTGAGTGCTCACACCGAGCGCTTTGCTGATGGCATCCATATCATATGGTACCTGTATGCTAGTGTACTGGGTTGAGTTATACGCCAAGTTAGCGTGAATCACCACCGTTGTATCCTTGCGTGCATAGTCTTCTGGATAGTCGCCATAGAACTTGTTAGCGCCAAAAGGATCGGTGCCATCGAACTTCACAGCATAGGGCCACTGTTCGTCGTTGCTGGTATCCTCATCCCATGGATGGCGCCAATAGCTTGTCGGTGCGCCCATCACCACAAACCACAGATGAGTGCAATTCTCCGGTACAGTCAGCGTCACATCGCCTTCCGCATCGCGTCCCATTTCACCATACGTGCGAGCACCATTGCTGCTGTAAGCCACAAAGCCATAGCGCCAGCCTGCTCTAAGCCTGTTGACTGAGCGGTAGCCTTCAGCACGGACGATTCCCTTGAAATGGGCCTTAATCTCCGTACCCGCTGCAGGCACCTTCATGGGATTAGCATTATAACCATAGTTTTCTGGGCAGAATTGCGGGTCCACTACCCAATAGTCGTTGTCACCATCAAGGAAATTCTCCAAGATAGATGCTGATGCCCCTATCAGACGCTGACGTTCACTGCCAATCAGTCCTTGTCCGTATTGTTTCCAGCGGTCAATGTCCATGCTGGCGATGTGCGCATAACCCATGTATTGCTCATCAGCGAATGTCTCGGGTGTCAAATCGAAAATGCGCATATAAGCCTCAATCGGGTCCTCTGGCTTGATGGATTCGCGCCACACACGGGCGATAGTATTCAGTCCGTGCTGCTGGCACCACCAGTCATGATAGTAGCAGTTGTTATATCGAGCATTCTCGCTCATGATGTTCATGTGGTGCATTTCCTGATTGTTGCCCCAGTTCGTAGTAAACTGCTCAGCGGGATACACCTTGTGAGCCTGCCAGTTGGCGCAGTCTTCCCACCATTCGTTACCTCCAGAAGCATTCGCACCAAAACCATAGTTCAGTCCATGGGTGTCGCCCAAGTCGGCGCTAACCAGATACTGGAAGGTGTGACCTATCTCGTGTGCCACCGTCACATTGTTGCTGGCCGCCCATGCATTGCAGTGGAACATACCTGTCCTGTATTCCTTAGCGGTCTTTGTCGAACCTGAACCAGCTACCCAGTATTGACCTCCTACGCCACTGCCGTCAGCACGCCATTCAGACTGATTCACTACATACATGTGAATCTTCACGTTGTCGGTCGTGGAATTGCCAGGCTCTAAGAAGCCCAAATCCTTCACATACACATCCCAAATCTTCTCTGCGTTCTTCAGCAGCGTGTTCACATTGCACACAGAAGTGGATGCGCCACCTGTCAGATTGCCGTTCTTCTGCAGTGTCAAGCCCTTTGCCCAAAAGATGACAAAGTGCTCGCTCTCGGCACTGCGCTGAAAGCAGAACTGAGAATTTTCGTTCGTATAGTCGTTAGAGTTATATGTCCAAGGCTTCACCAAGTAGCGTTCGGGGGTGCCCAGCTGATATGCCGCACCCGAACGGTAAGTACGCGACGAGGTTGTCACTTGGCCTGTATTCTCCGAATGCTTATAGAACTTCATCGTCGCCTTCTTGAAGTCGATAGAATCGACATTAGAGAGGTCTATCACCTCATTCGCTGTAAAGCGGTCATCAAACTGAATCCACAATGCCTGAGGCTTCTCCTGAGCATTCACAACAATGCTGACGGTCAAGCCCACAACTGCAGCCAGCACTGAAAACAACTTCTTCATATAGCCGTATTTTATTTTTATTGCCTTTGGGGATTACTTCTTCATCACCTTGAAGGATGCCTTTCCCGTACTGATAATGTAAACGCCACGCTTCAAGCCGTTGAGCCCCACAGATACGAGGCCATTCGCCTCTGTCACGTTCGCCTGCACCTCGGTGCCGTTGTCTGCATACACTTTCACAGCCTTTACTGCTTCAGCATTGATGATGAATGTGTTTGCGCTGAAGCGAGCGCCTGCCGGTGCTTGCGCATCGTCAATGCCCACGGGGTCATCCTCGTTAGAGATGTAAAAGTTCTTGATGCCTGAAATCTCATACACATCTGTGTTGACCTCAATCTTTCCCTCCACAAAACGCATGCGAGGGTCTGTTTCGCCACCTAACAAATAATAAACAAGTGTGCCATCACTCAACGTGAGCACAAGGCTTTTGGCCATTGCTCCCATTGAAGCCAGGCACAGAAGACATAGGATAGTAAGTTTTTTCATTGTTAATAGAGTTATAATTAGTTTTTATAGATGTTTCTGACATTGATGCCGAACCATATCAGCGCCAAGAAGAACGCTACCATCAGCGTCAGGGACATGTTGTCCTGCAGCACAGAATAGAGCCATACGCACGCGCCAAAGCAAATGACGATGAACACGAGCGATATGGTCATGAACACTTTTTTCAGTTTATCCATCTTTCTATTACTTGTTCAGTTTCCAAGTGAAACCGTCCTTGGTGTCCTTCACCTCAAAGCCAAGCGCAGCCAAGTTGTCGCGAATCATATCGCTGGTAGCCCAGTCCTTGTTGGCCTTGGCCTTTGAGCGCTGTTCGAGCAGCATATCTACCACCTTGCCGAAAGCCTCTTCGCGAGCATCGCTCACACCGGCGCCTGCAGCAGCCGAGGTGCTCTGCTTGATGCCCAGCAGGTCGAAGGCAAAAAGTTTGAATGTCTCTTTGAGGGCTTCGAGTGCTTCAGCCGTGATGGTTTCTTTCTTGTCCACAATAGAATTGATGGTCTTCGTGGCCTCAAAGAGGTGAGAGATGACGATAGGCGTGTTAAAGTCATCGTACATCGCGTCGTAGCAGTTTTGCTTGAGCGTCTCCACAAAGTCTGTGCCCACAGAGCCATTCGCTGCAGGCTGGATGCTCTGCAACGCCTTCCATGCATCGAGCAGGCGTTCCAATCCCTTTTCTGCAGCCTGAAGCGCATCATTGCTGAAATCCACCGTAGAGCGGTAGTGTGCCTGCAGGATGAAGAAGCGGATGGTCATAGGCGAGTAGGCACGGTCAAGCTTCGGGTGGTCGCCGCTGAAGAACTGAGGCAAAGTGATGAAGTTACCGAGCGATTTGCCCATCTTCTGTCCGTCGATGGTAATCATGTTGTTGTGCATCCAGTAAGTCACCATCTGATCGCCCTGGCTGGCTACAGATTGGGCTATCTCGCACTCGTGGTGAGGGAAAATCAGGTCCATGCCGCCACCGTGAATATCAAAGTGGCTGCCGAGATACTTTCTGCCCATGGCGGTGCACTCGCAGTGCCAACCTGGGAAACCATCACTCCAGGGCGATGGCCAGCGCATGATGTGCTCAGGCTGCGCAGCCTTCCAGAGGGCGAAGTCGGCTTGATTCTTCTTCTCGCCCACTCCTGCCAAGTCACGGCTTGCGTCCTTCACATTTTCCAGATTGCGTCCTGAGAGGATGCCGTACTTATGCACCTTGTTATATTTTTCCACATCGAAATAGATGGAGCCGTTGCTTTCGTAGGCGAAGCCATTATCCAGAATCTGTTTCACCAGCTGCTGCTGTTCGATGATGTGGCCCGTAGCATGCGGTTCGATGCTGGGTGGCAAGCAGTTGAGGGCCTCCATTGCCTCGTGGTAGCGGTTGGTGTAATACTGTGCCACTTCCATAGGCTCCAGCTGCTCCAAGCGTGCCTTCTTGGCAATCTTGTCCTCGCCTTCGTCGGCATCATGCTCCAGATGGCCCACATCGGTGATGTTGCGCACATAGCGCACTTTGTAGCCAATGTGGCTGAGGAAGCGGAAAACGATATCAAATGTAATTGCTGGACGTGCGTGTCCAAGATGTGCGTCACCATATACTGTAGGTCCGCAGACGTACATGCCCACGTGTGGCGCATGCAGTGGGCGGAACACCTCTTTCTTTCTGGTCAGGGTGTTGTAGACGTAAAGTGCCTGTTCCATTCTTTCTTTTCTTATACTAAATCAGCTACAAAGGTACAACTAAGAGCGCACAGCACCAAAAAAAGCCCGCCTTTTTTACGCAGCAGCAAAAAAAGTACCCTATATATGGTATAAAGAAACGCTTACAGACACACTCACAAAAGTCTCTCTTCATTCTGCTCGACAAGCTTATTCATAGGTTGCGAATCAAGATTCATAACTGACGAACAAAATTTCTAAAGTTTAAAAAAATTTTTCCTAAGTTTGAAAAAATTATTTCCAAGTTTAGAAATTTATTTTGAAAGTTTAGAAAGACATCCGCATCGGCACCTTCTCTATTCCGATTGCGGGGGGGGGGTGCCAAGACGTTCCATAGCGTTTTAGCAAAAAAAACGCGCGTTTATGCCTGTATTCGAAAAATAGTTGCTACATTTGTGCCCCAAGCACATTATATATCTTTTATCAAAACAAACTGATTATAGAACCTCTACCAAGATAAAACTGATGCTAAAGCAAACCCGCAGGATTCTCGCCATTGTTTTTGTGCTGGGAATCACTCTTTTGTTTCTTGACTTCACAGGAACCGTCCAGCCGTTCATAGGCTGGATGGCCAAACTGCAATTCCTGCCCAGCGTACTGGCTCTCAATTTTGTTTCCATCGGCATCGTGCTCATTTCCACACTGTTGCTGGGTCGCATCTATTGCTCCGTGGTCTGTCCTCTGGGCGTTCTCCAGGACTTTTTCGCGTGGATTGGCAACTGGCGCATTTTCCGCAAAAGCAAAAGGGCAAAATTCGCCAACCGGTACAGCTACTCGAAGCCCAAGACCTGGCTACGACTGGGCGTGCTGTTGCTCTTCATCATCATGCTGGAAACGGGGTTCAATGCCGGAGCCATTTTCTTGGCGCCTTACAGCACGTACGGCCGCATGGTGGCATCGCTCCTGCAGCCTATCTACATCGGCATCAACAACTTGCTGGCGCTGTGGTCAGAAGCCAATGACAATTTCATGTTCTATCAGGTGGAACCGCACAACAACCCCACCCTGCTGGTCATCATCTCGGCTGCAACCATGCTTATCCTCTTTGTCCTGGCCTTCATGCACGGACGCACCTACTGCAACACCATCTGTCCCGTGGGCACCGTGCTCGGCTACATCGCCAAGTGCTCTTTGCTGAAGATGCGGGTGCAACGTGAGAAGTGCCTTAAATGTGGACTCTGCGCCAAGAACTGCAAGGCTGCATGCATCCAAGTGGAGACAGGAAAGCCTATCACGATAGACTACACCCGCTGCGTAACTTGTGGAGACTGCCAAGGAGTGTGCAGCACCGGAGCGCTGCATCTGGCGCTTCCAAAGCGTTCTCAAAAGGCAGAAACCCCATCCGAGAACAACAAAAAAGCAGGTCAGACAGACAAGTCGGACCTCTCACGCCGGTCATTCCTGGCCATCACAGGCGCCACTGTAGCTGCCGCCACCCTCAAATCACAAGAGAAAACAACGGACGGAGGACTCGCTGCCATCGAGGACAAGCAGCCCCTTATACGCATGACCGCACTCACCCCTCCAGGGTCGCTCTCTGCAGCCAATCTACAGCAGCATTGCACGACATGCCAGCTCTGCATTGCCAACTGCCCGAACGAAGTGCTGCGCCCCTCCACCGAACTGGCGCACTTCCTGCAACCTACTATGGAGTATAACAAAGGATACTGCAGGCCTGAATGTACACGCTGTTCCGACATCTGTCCCACAGGAGCCATCCGGCCCATCACCAAAGAAGAAAAGACGGCCATCCAGATTGGCCATGCGGTGTGGATCAGACAGAACTGTCTGCCAGCCTCACAAAACCAGAAGTGTGGCAGCTGTGCAGCCCACTGTCCGACAGGAGCCATTCAGATGGTGCCAGTTGATAGCAGTATCAAGCAGAATGCCAAAGACGGACAATGGTATGACGGCGAGGGCAACCAACTGGACTGGCGCGCGTTGAACGACTTGCCCATGATACCCGTCATCAACGACGAGAAGTGCATCGGCTGCGGCAAGTGCGAGTATCTCTGCCCCGTCCGTCCCTTCAGCGCCATCTATGTAGAAGGGCACGAACAGCATCGAGAAATCTAAAAACAAGGTTCCACCCCTTTTTATCTCTCCACATTCGCTCATGAAAGACTTAAATAGAAGAGACTTCCTCAAGATAGCAGGCACCGCCACTGCAACAGCCACGCTGGCAGCATGCGCTGGCAAGACGGGCCTCGAAATCGGTGACACAGACCCCGCTGGACACCACACTGGCGCCATTCCAACGGACAAAATGACCTATCGCACCAACCCCAACACAGGCGATAAGGTCTCTATTCTCGGTTATGGCATGATGCGTCTGCCCAACAAGCCCGTGGCTCCCACCAAAGACCCAAGTGCTCCACCCATTGAAGAGATAGACCAGGAGCAGGTCAACAAGCTGGTGAAGTATGCTCTCGACCACGGTGTCAACTACTTCGACACCAGCCCAGCCTATTGCCGAGGACACTCTGAAGAGAGCACCGGCATTGCGCTGAAAGCGTCTGGCTATGACCGCTCCAAATACTACATTGCCACCAAGCTGAGCAACTTTGCGCCACAGCAGCAGACATACGAGGAAAGCGTAAAGATATTCCAGAACTCGCTCAAGTACCTGCAGACGGACTATATCGACTACCTGCTGCTGCACGCTGTGGGAGGAGGCGGCTGGGAGAACCTCAACCAGCGTTTCCTCAAAAACGGTGTGCTCGACTACCTGATGGAGCAGCGCAAGAAGGGACTCATCCGCAACCTCGGATTCTCCTTCCACGGTGATGTGGAAGTATTCGATTACTTATTGGCGAACCAAGACACCTACCACTGGGACTTCGTACAGATTCAGATGAACTATGTGGACTGGAACTTGGCAAACGAGACCAACCCCAGCAACGTTGACGGGAAATACCTCTACAAAGAACTGGAAAGACGCGGCATCCCCGCTGTCATCATGGAGCCACTGCTCGGCGGTCGCCTCTCGAAGATGCCAGACCACATCGTCGCCACCCTCAAGCAGCAACGCCCAGAAGACAGTGTCGCATCGTGGGCATTCCGATATGCAGGCACCAAGCCTGGTGTACTCACGGTCTTAAGCGGCATGACCTATATGGAGCACCTACAGGACAACATCCGTACATACAGCCCGTTAGTGCCCGTCAGTGAAGAAGAATGCGAATGGCTTGAGAACGAAATAGCCAACCTCTACGTTTCCTACCCTACGATTCCCTGCAACGACTGCAAATACTGCATGCCTTGTCCTTATGGACTCGACATCCCAGCCATCTTCGTGCACTACAACAAGTGCGTGAACAAGGGAAATGTGCCAGAGAGCCAGCAAGCCGCGAACTACCGTGAGGCACGACGTGCCTTCCTCGTTGGCTACGACCGCGCTGTGCCCAAGCTTCGCCAAGCCAGTCACTGCATCTCCTGCGGCAAGTGCGTCCCGCACTGCCCTCAAAATATACGTATTCCACAGGAACTGCGGCGCATTGACGATTTTGTAGAGAAACTCAAACAGAACACGCTTTGAACAGCCTTGCACTGAGCCACTCAAGCAATCAATGACAAACAACTCATAAACAATCAAAAGACGAACATGATACCACCTCTATTTCTCGGTCTCGGCATGCCTGAGATTATCGTTATCCTCCTTGTCATCCTTCTCCTTTTTGGCGGAAAGAAAATCCCCGAACTCATGCGTGGTGCCGGCAAGGGTGTCCGTGCCTTCAAGGACGGGATGAAAGAGACAACCACCGACGAAGACGCTGAAAAGGACACGAAAGAGTGACATTTTGGGATCATCTTGAAGAACTGCGCCGGGTGCTGCTGCGATGTATCATCGTGGTAGCACTCTTCGCCATCCTCGCCTTTGTGTTCAAGGACGAGGTCTTCACCATCGTCTTCCTCCCGAAAAGCCCACACTTCCTGCACGACATCTTCGGCAACACCCCTGACGTGCAACTCATCAACACCGAATTGCCACGCCAGTTCATTGTCCACATGATGACCAGCTTCTACGCAGGCCTCATCGTGGCAGCCCCTTACATCATCTACGAACTGTACCGGTTCATTTCACCCGCATTATACGAAAACGAGCGGCGCTACGCAACGCCACTCGTCCTGTCCTCCTATCTGATGTTCATGACAGGAGTGCTCTTCTGTTATTTCATCCTTTTCCCCATCACGTTCCGCTTCCTTGCAGGCTATCAGGTGGACGCTTCTGTGCAGAACCTCATCTCGCTCGAAAGCTACATTGACACACTCGTCTTCCTCTGCCTCGCCATGGGCATTGTTTTCGAGATTCCCATTCTTTCATGGCTCCTGGGGCGCATCGGTATTCTTCATCGCGGACAAATGCAGCAATACAGACGTCATGCCCTCGTGGCGATTCTCATTATTGCCGCCATCATCACCCCGACATCTGACGCTGTCACTCTCGCTGTTGTGAGCCTGCCCATGTACCTGCTCTACGAGCTGAGCATCCTCCTCGTACCCTCGAGCAAGAACAACACCCCATCCATCTTATAAACGGCTAATAGACAAAAATCCAACACAATATTTCTTTTCTTAAGAAAAAGACGTAACTTTGCACAGATTTTGTGGTTCACTCCTTCGAGTGATGAAAAGGGAATCAGGTGAAAATCCTGAGCAGTCCCGCTGCTGTAAGCTGATTTTACACAGATTGCGAAACTCTAAAAGCCACTGAAGCGAAAGGCAACAGAAACCATTCGTTTGTGTCGTCCAGCTTTGGGAAGGCATTCGCAACCGCCAGCAAGCCAGAAGACCTACCACAAATGGGTTAATCATCAGCTTCGAGGAAAGGCTGACTAGCGCTATAGTTCATGAAGCGAATTGTTTTCACGGGAGTCGTGTGCTTGGGGGCGCTCTATATTTCAGCACAAAACACAACAGATTCTCTCAACTCCGACAGTCGAGCTCTACACCAAGTGGTAGTGGAGGGGCATCGTACACCCGTCAACGTGGCTGTAACGCATCCACAACAGGAAATGGACCGTGAGCAGATGGAGCAGTTGGGAGTAACCTCCATTGCCGATGCTGCCAAACGGTTCGCTGGAACAAACGTGCGAGACTATGGTGGCATAGGAGGCATGAAGACCGTGTCGGTACGAAACATCGGCGCCCATCATACGGCTGTGAGTTATGATGACATCTGCATGAGCAACACACAAGCCGGACAGATAGACGTAGGACGACTTTCGCTTGACAACGTGCAGACTTTGTCTTTCTCTATTGGCCACCACTCTGACTACATGCAGAGCGCTCGCCATTTGGCTTCAGCAGGCATTCTCAGTATTGAAACCGAACGTCCGGAGTTTAAGAACGGGAGGCCGTGGGCTCTGCGCACTCGTGTGAGCGGAGGTTCGTTTGGCATGGTGAACCCGTCTCTCCGATACTACCAGCAAGCGGGCGGTTCTACTTTATTGTCGCTAGATGCCAACTACACTCATGCAGATGGCTCCTACCCTTTCACGCTTGTGAACGGTTCACGCCGTACCCGCGAACACAGGAACAACTCCAACATTAATGCATTCCACACAGAAGCAAACATCTACCAAACCTTTGCTGACAGCAGCACGCTCAATGTGAAGGCTTATTGGTTCCATTCCAATAGAGGACTGCCTGGCGCCGTCATCCTCTACAACAACATTTCACGTGAACGCCTGCATGACGAAGACTTCTTCACGCAAGCTATCTGGAAGAAGGCGCTTTCAAAACGGCTGCAGCTCCACACACGCGTGAAATACACCCACTCCTGGAGCCTGTACGAAGACACGGACGTGAAATATGCGGGAGGCCACAATGAGGAAATCAACCGGCAGGACGAATACTACGCTTCAGCGACACTGGGTTGGGAACCGCTCAGCGGGCTACAGTTTTCTGTGGCCGAGGACCTTTCCGTCAACACGCTCCGCAGCAATGTGATTCAAGGGAATAACCTTCTACCCCTTTCACCACGCCGTTTCACATCACTCACAGCATTAACCGCTAACTATTCATGGTGGAGGCTAAAGGTCTATGCGACGCTTCTCGGCACGTTCGCCACGGAGCATGTGAAGAACGGAACCAATCCTGAAGACAAACGCCGCCTTTCCCCATCGGTGGCTGTGAACTTCCGATTGCTGCAAAATGAGCCTCTCTATGTGCGCGTCATGATGAAGAACACGTTCCGCATGCCTTCATTCAATGACCTCTATTATCTGCGCATGGGCAATAGAGCGCTTCTACCAGAACGGGCGCAAGAATGGAATGCAGGAGTGACGTGGTTTCATGGCAGTCGAGGATTCATCCGCAGTGTTAGCCTTACGGCCGATGCATACTACAACAACGTGAAGGATAAGATTGTGGCTTTCCCTGGAACATACGTGTGGAAGATGGCAAACTTTGGGAAAGTGCGCATGCGTGGCGTGGACATCACCGCAGCAACGGAAGCCGTACTCTTCAAGCACACTTCTCTCTTGATACAAGCTGCCTATACGTACCAAAAGACAGAAGACGAACTGAAAAAAAGTGCTTCATACGGAAGACAACTGCCCTACACGCCTCAACACAGCGGAAACGGTTCTGTACTGCTTCGCCTGCCTTGGTTCAACGTGGGGTACACGGTGCTGATGCAGGGAGAACGCTGGAGCATGGCACAGAACACACCCCAATATAGGCTCAAGCCTTATTGGGAACAGAGCATCACACTCTCACGAGATATCCAGCTGAACAAAACGTCGCTCCATATCCAAGCCTCGCTGCAGAACTTGACCGACGAGCAGTATGAAATCATCCGCTATTACCCCATGCCGGGGCGGCATTTCGTAGCGTCTGCAACTATGACGCTATAGCCATCACAATGGAAATCGGGATCTATTTACCAATATAACTCTATTTACAAACCATTTAAAAAACAAAGCAATGAAAATTAGAAGCTTTATCTTCGGTGCGCTGAGCATGCTGGCTCTCGCAGCAGGTTTCACCTCTTGTAGTGACGACGACAATGACGACACCCCTAAACCCAATGTTGAATTAGCAAAAACACGTGCCTTTGTTTTAGATGAGGGCAAAAAAGGCAATAACAATGCAGGCATTACCTACTTTGACTGGACCGAAGATGCCACCTTCTCATCAGATCTGTTCTTAGCACAAAACAAGCACCAGTTGGGAGATGTCGGACAGGACATCATCGCCGACGAAAAGGGAAACATCTATGTAATTGTTTCGGTTTCCAGATACATCACTAAGCTGGACAAGAACTGTGTAGAAAAGGCTACACTTCAAATGCCCGAAGAGTTGGGTGACCCACGTTATGGCGTGCTGGATGGCGAGAACCTTTACGTAACTTGCTATGGCGGATACATCGCAAGAATCAATACCAACACCATGAAGGTAACGGGCAAAGTGGCTATCGGCCAGAACCCTGAATACATCATCAAGGAGAATGGAAACCTCTACTGCACAAACTCTGGCTGGGGTTCAGACAACCGTGTGGCAAAGGTTGAGATTCCTGCATTTGAGAAAGCAGACTTTTATGAGGTCATGTATAACCCAGACCGCATCATTGCCGTAAACGGACACATCTACGTACAAGGCTATGGCCAATACTATTCTTATCCATGGGGAGAACTCAAGAGCGATGGCACCTTCCAGAATATCGGACAGGCTTCTGCTTGGGCTGCTTATGGTAATACACTCTACCTTGCCTACAGCGAAACGGACTGGAACACATATGCCACTACTACAACATTCAACACGTATGACGTAGAAAGTGAAACGCTCAGCGAGTCTTCTCCTCTGAAGAACGCTCCTGAGGAACTGGCATCGGCAAGCGTATATGGCATGAATGTAAACCCATATACAGGTGACCTCTACATTTTGACTTCTGACTTTACTAACAATGGCAAGATTTACCACTTTGCTAGCGATGGCTCATTCGTCAAGAAGTTTGATTCAACAGGTATCAATGCACGCAAGATTCTCTTCTTGAACGACTAATCAGAAGAGACATCTGCTCTTACTATCACATGAGACATTTTTGTCTGACATTATTAAGCATCGTTATTCTGTGCTCCTGCTCAGGCGGTTTCAGCCACTCGGCAGGAGCGCAGGATGGCGATACTCTTCAACTCAAGTATGCAGAACACCTCAAAATCATTCGTCACCAGAACTATACGGAAGTACGCCTGGCAGACCCTTGGAATGAGGGAAGAACACTGCATACCTATCTGCTGGTGCCACAAAAAGACAACTCCGGGAAGCAAATAGACCTTCCTGCACATCTGCCTGAAGGCACCGTCGTTCGTACCCCACTCCAACGAAGCGTGGTAGCTACAAGCGTGCACTGTGGCTTAATCCACTCTTTTGGCAAGGAGAAGAACATAGCGGGGGTATGCGATTTGCAGTACATCAACATTCCTTTTGTCCAACAAGGGTGTAAGAACGGGCGCATTGCCAATTGTGGCAGTGGACTACAGCCAACGCTGGAAATCATTCTTGACTTGCAGCCTGACGCCATGTTTTTGTCACCGTTCCAAAACAGCGGAGGTTACGGACGACTGGAAAAGCTTGGTATCCCTATCATTGAAACGGCAGACTACATGGAGACAAGCGCTTTGGGACGAGCTGAATGGATGCGATTCTACGGCATGCTCTTTGGAGCAGAAACGGAGGCTGACAGCATTTTCAGTTCAGTAGAGACCAATTACCTACATCTAAAGGAGAAAGCAAAGAATGACCCCGTGAAAGTGAGCACCATCATGGATAAGCTGACAGGCAGCGTATGGTATGTGCCTGGAGGGCAAAGCACTATCGGAAGGCTTATTCAGGACGCCAACATCCAATATCCCTGGCATGATGACACACACAGCGGAAGTCTTGCATTGCCTTTCGAAAGTGTTTTGGAACAAGGAGAAGAAGCCTCACTATGGTTCTTCCGATACAACGCACCCACTGCCACCACGCTCAAAGCTCTCTTAACAGAGGAAAGTGGATACAAACAGTTCCGTGCTTTCCAAACTGGAGCCGTCTACGGCTGCAATACTGGCACAACGACGTTTTACGAAGACACTCCTTTCCACCCAGACTTTTTATTGCGTGACTTCATCTGTATTGCCCATCCACGCTTGGGACTTGGCGAACCCTCTTATTTCAAGAAATTAAATTAGACAACAGCGCATCATGAGACTCGACAGCCTTCTCCTTCCTGCAACGCTACTGGTTACAGCCGCATTATTCACAGCCAATTTATTGGTGGGTGCAGTACAAATTCCGGCTATAGATGTATGGCATATTCTTTGCGGAGATGATAGCGTCAAACACTCTTGGCAATACATTGTGCTGGAGAGCCGCATTCCTCAGGCGGTAACGGCAATGCTTTGCGGAGCCAGTTTGGCTGTAAGCGGACTGATGTTACAGACAGCTTTCCGCAATCCTTTGGCTGGACCAGGCATCTTCGGAGTCAACAGCGGTTCTTCGTTAGGTGTGGCTTTGGTCATGCTGCTGATGGGCGGCAGTGTGGGAGTAGGCAGTTTCACTCTTACTGGATTTTTTGCCATTCTCTTTGCCGCTTTCATGGGAGCAATGGTGGTGTTGCTACTCATCCTTGTAGCTTCTTCCATGGTACGCAATAATGTCATGCTGCTCATCGTGGGCATCATGATTGGCTATATTGCATCCAGTGCTATCGCATTGCTCAACTTCTTCGCCACAGAAGAAGGCGTCCAATCATATATGGTATGGGGAATGGGCAACTTTGGTGGAGTCAGCACAGCACAGTTACCTTGGTTTGCAGGCGTAAGCGTTGCTGCCTTAATAGTAGCTCTTCTTTTCGTTAAGCCTCTCAATGCCTTGCTCTTAGGTGAACAATATGCTACGAACCTTGGCTTTAACGTAGTCCGCTTACGCAATCTTCTACTTTTTGTAACCGGCATACTGAGCGCTATCGCCACTGCATTCTGTGGTCCGGTAGCCTTTATTGGCCTGGCGGTACCGCATATCTCACGCCTCATCTTGGGAAGCGACAACCATCGTCCATTACTTCCACTAACGATGGCTACGGGAGCTGCTATCGCTCTTCTGTGCAATCTTATCTGTGTGCTACCAGGAGATGCAGGCATCATACCTCTTAATGCTGTCACACCCCTAATTGGCGCACCTGTCGTCATCTACATTATCACCCGCCACAGAAGGTAACAAAACCAAGCCACAGCATCAGGGCAATAAACGCTATAAAGCCCCTAACCCTTTAAAAATAAGGTATGGATCATGAGTGATGGGACAAGTGATGTCAGGTGAGAATTGGAACGTATTCCCTCCTGTAATAAAAACATGAAGGTCGGGGAACTCGTGCCAAAAGGAGCGAATATAGCCCTCAATCTCGAAACGAGCGCCATTTACCGATGCCGAAAGCATATGCGTACGGGTATCATGTCCTAACAATGGAGAATCCGGCACAGCCTCAACCTGTGGAAGAAGTGCAGTATGCTCATGCATGGCATTAAGCCTCAGCTGCACTCCAGGAGAGATAGCTCCGCCCAACAGAAGGCCGTCGGAAGAAAAGAGATCGTAAGTAATGCAAGTTCCTGCATCAATAATCAGCAACGTGTGATTAGGGTCTTGCGTAAAAGCACCTATATCTGCAGCCCAACGATCGGAGCCATAGGTGAGCGGAACTCCTACGACAGACTTAACTGGACAAGGAGTAGCAGATGTAAGCCGGATGACAGGAAGGCCTAATGAATCCAAGGCAATCTGCAAAGAAGGGTCTTCACCCGCCACGGTAGATAGACGCACATCGGACATGGAGTATTCTGACAAAATCCGGCAGAAAGTGTCATGCCATGATTCGTGCTTGCGCTCAAAGTGAACGATACACGTATTCGGGTTCATGACTGCGAGTTTAGCTGATGTATTTCCGATGTCTATAAGTAGCTTCATGGCATATTTCGCATTTGTAGCTCAACAACAATTACTATGGCTTTGCTTAAGGCAATCTTTTACCTACTTCCTCCACCGCCGCCTCCAAAAGAGCCACCTCCTCCACCACTGCCGGAGCTACTATCGTGACGAACCGTAGCAATCGCACTTTTTGCCGATGAAAAGAGACTATCTGCCATATGGGAGACAGAAGCGGCATCATGGAGTTTACACTGTCAAATCATTATCAATAAACTGAATAAGCCGCTCCACGGCATCTTTTTCTGGAATATTCTTCTCAACGCATACTTTCTGCTTGTAAAGTGATACCTTGCCAACACCTGCACCTACATAGCCATAATCAGCATCAGCCATCTCGCCTGGGCCGTTAACTATACATCCCATGATGCCAATCTTCAACGTTGCAAAACGTTTATCAACTTTAGCGCGTTCACTAACAGCTGCACGTATCCGCGCAATGGTATCTTCTAGATTATAAAGCGTACGACCGCAGCCCGGACAACTGATGTATTCGGTCTTGACGAACTTTATTCGGGCCGCCTGTAATATAGCATCAGCTAATTCCACCAGCTTTACTTCAGTAAAACCTTCATTTTTGATAATCAGTTGATGGGCTAAATGATCGATGAAAAGAGCACCAACCGTCATCGCCGCTTTCAGCTGCAGATCCTCCCAACTCTTCTCATGGAACTCTACAGTGACCATGTCATCTGCTATCGCAGCCTTAACTTGCTCACGTAAGATAGCACATTCCTCAATAAAACCGACCAGCTTCTTAGCCACGGGGATTTCTCTCTCAGGGGCTTCTGATAGCGATACACGAATGGTATCACCAATTCCTTCACAGAGTAAAGCTCCGATACCCACAGCACTTTTGATACGTCCGTCCTCTCCCTCTCCAGCTTCTGTCACACCAAGATGCAAAGGGAAAGCCATTCCTTCCTTTTCCATCTGCTTCACCAACAATCGCACCGTGCGCACCATCACCACTGTATTGCTAGCTTTGATGGAAATAACTACATCTTTGAATTGTTCACGGACACAGATGCGCAAAAACTCCATACATGATTCCACCATTCCTTCGGGGGTATCTCCATAGCGTGACATGATTCGGTCACTCAACGAGCCATGATTCACCCCGATACGAATCGCAGTATGATGCTTTTTGCAAATATGGAGAAATGGCACAAAACGGTCATCAATTTTCTTGATTTCATCGGCATATTCAGCATCTGTATATTCCAGCTTCTTAAATGTACGAGCAGGATCTACATAGTTTCCAGGATTGATGCGCACTTTTTCACAAATAGTAGCAGCTGTATCGGCTACAGCAGCATTAAAGTGAACGTCTGCCACAAGCGGAACAGAATAGCCGTCTGCACGCAAAGCCTCGGAAATATTACGCATATTTAAAGCTTCACGCTGTCCTTGCGTGGTAAAACGTACGATTTCACCGCCTGCATCCACAATACGCTTAGCTTGCGATACCGATCCCTCTGTGTCCATCGTCGAGGTATTAGCCATTGACTGAACACGAATAGGATGGGTACAGCCCAGCAACACGCCACCCACTTTTACTTCGGTCGTTTCCCTTCTCTGATAAGCCATAAGAAAGTGTTTCGAGTTGTATACTTTTAATTACACTTATAAGCGAACTTCACGTCCTTCAGTTCAGCATTAGCTTTTTCAATCTTCTGGCGCAGACCATTTTTGTAGGCTGCAAAACGTTCTGATAAGCTCTCGTCAGAGAGTGCCAACATCTGCACAGCTAATATACCAGCATTTAGCGCACCATTAATCGCCACCGTTGCCACAGGGATACCAGGAGGCATCTGAAGCATGGAATAGACTGCATCCACCCCATCCAATACACTTCCTTTCACCGGAACTCCGATAACAGGCAACGTTGTACTAGCAGCAATCACACCTGGAAGTGCTGCGGCCATGCCCGCACCAGCTATGATAACCTTGATACCACGCTCTTTAGCACCCTTTGCAAAAGCCTCGACCGCATCTGGAGTACGATGGGCTGAAAGAGCATTAATCTCAAATGGTATCTCCATTTCATCGAAGAACTTAGCAGCTTTTTCCATTACAGGAAGATCCGAAGTGCTACCCATAATGATTGATACAATTGGTTTCATTTTCATCTATTTTGTTAATCAATACTATTCACATCCAGCTAATCAACACAAACACCATGGTACATAGATACCCAATACCAAAGCCAGCCAAGACCTGCGCTAAACTATGCTGACGGAGGACAATGCGACTAGTCCCCAATGCGCCCGACAAAAGCAGCAGGACACAGAAGGGGAAAACAGGATTATAAAAGAACAAAATGCTAAAAGCATTCAATGCACCCACCAAACCTCCCATACCAACCATATGGGTGCTAACCTTCCACCACGCATTAATCGTAATACAGATTATTTGCGAAATCAACGCCGCCATTACTATCCCCCTAAAAAACATCGCAGTGTTCATTTTTGTCATGATTGTCAAACATGCTGCATAACTCAACAATGCCACTACATACGGCATATGGCGGTGTTCACGGTGACTAAGTTCCAGATGGGTCCATTTCTTTATCTTCCTAACCAAACTGATGCCTAACGTAGGGACAAACACTGTAAAGAAATAAACCATACACAAGACAAACAGCTTATACCCCCAAGGCAACATCTTCAAATAGCTGAACATGAACAACCCCACAAACACCCACAATGGAGCGTATAGTGGCATGAAGAGCGTAGACAGCAACTTCGCAATCTGTATAAGTCTCTTATCGTCCATAAATCATGTTATCCATGTCGGCCATTCACGGATGGTATCCCTAAATCCATTCTATACTTTGCAACCGTACGACGAGCAAGTGTCAATCCCCGTTCTTTCATCAGCTCCACAATCTTATCATCGGAATACGGATGCCGTTTATCTTCATTTTCAACAATCTCCTTCAATAGCATTTTGACTTGGCGTCCATCTATTTCTTGTCCTTCTGCATTTTTACGCGTCAGCTTAAAAAAAGAAGACAACGGATAGATGCGACCATCTAGCAGAGCATATTTAGAGTTGCAGACACGCGAAATTGTTGACACATCAAAACCTGTTCGCTTTGCCACATCCTCAAGTACAAGACGAACCTTGCTGTTTTCATCTTTTGTCAAAAAAAATGCACGTTGCAAATCAATGATGGCTTTCATTGTTTCATAGAGCGTCCGTCTACGCTGTTTTACCGACTCAATGAACATCTGCGCGGCCTCAATCTTTTGCCGCGTATATGCCATGCCTTCTTTTTCGCCACGCGTCATCTTCTCCCGAGCATTCTGGAATCGTTTCACTTGATTTATATAATCCTGACTGACATGCAAACGTGGTACCTCCCCATTACTCAAACGCATTTGGATCTCCCCTTCTGGATCTGTCTCAACGATAAAATCCGGTATTTGGGTCTGGGCACGTTCTCCTGCCACCTCATTCAATGCAAAACCTGGATTAACATTCAATTTCTTGATGTCAGCAAACAAAGCATCTATCTGCAAAGTTGACAATCCGAGCTTGTTCTTTAATCGTTCTTTGTTTTTATTAAGAAACAAATCATAATGCTCTGAAATTATGGTTCGTTCTATTTGAAGCATTCTTTGCTTATAGTCATGCGTTGAAGATTCTATACTCTTTAGTTGCCTATCTATTTGAAGCAGCAAGCACTCCTGAGTGGAACGCGCGCCTATACCGGCAGGATCAAAACTTTGTAAGATATGCAACACATCTTCCACTTCTTGAGGAGTTACATACAAATATTCCTTGAAAGTTAATTCCTCCGTCAAGGCCTCGACAGGACGATCTATATAGCCTCTATGATCCAGTGAACCTATTAAATATTTCAAGATCCGTTCCTGGTCATCAGCCAATTCATAGTTCATCATCTGAGACTCCAAATACTCAATAAAAGACCCCTCGTCAACCATAGGAAGTTCCCGTCTCGCATCTTCTTGCCCACCTGACGAATAGACAGGCAAATCATCATCGCCATAATCCAAAGTATCGGGATAGTCGCCACTTTCTTGATCTCCATAAGGATCCACCCCTGTATCATTGAATTCGGCCATATCAGAAGAACTCGTGTCCTCGTTCAAATCATCAAGCGGCGCTCCTTCTTCGAGTGCAGGATTATCCATCAATTCTTTCTTCACTTGCTGCTCAAACTCCGCAATCGGCATCTCCAGCAACTTCACTAATTGCAATTGCTGCTGAGAGAGGCGGAGCTGCTGCTCTACCTTTTGACTTTGTGTTTGAGACAACGACTGTGGCATCTTCCCACTTTTTTCTTGCAAAGTTAGAGAAAAACCTTCACAAAACAACAAAAGGATTGATAAAAATAACTATCTTTGCCCCAAAATCAGAAAGATGGAAGACTTCGTACACTTACATGTACACACCCAATACAGCATCCTTGATGGACAGGCAGCCATTCCTAAATTAGTTGACAAGGCTATTAAGAACGGGATGCGCGGCATGGCCATAACAGACCATGGCAACATGTTTGGCATCAAGGAGTTTTTCAATTACTGCAACAAGGTGAACAAAGGCAAGCCGGACAACGAAATCTTCAAACCCATTTTTGGGTGTGAAGTATATTGTGCTCGGCGCGACTTGCATTCTAAAGAGAACAATGGCATTGATAAGAGTGGTTGGCATTTAATCTTGTTAGCAAAAAATGAAGTCGGTTATCACAATCTTGTCAAAATCGTAAGTGAAGCATGGGTTGATGGCTATTATCACCGCCCAAGAACAGATCATCACGCGATTGAGAAACATCATGAAGGAATCATCGCATCCTCTGCTTGTCTTGCCGGTGAGATTCCACGGTACATAAAGAATGGACAAATAGAAGAAGCTGAAAAGTCCATCGAATGGTTCAAAAGCATATTTGGTGAAGACTTCTATATTGAATTGATGCGGCACGAGGTGAAAGACCCCATGCAGAAAGCCAACCGAGAAGTTTTTAAAGAGCAGAAGGCTATTGAACCCACCCTTATAGAACTTGCTCGCAAGCATAGCGTAAAGCTCATTTGCACCAATGATTCTCACTTTGTGGACGAAGAGAATGCCGAAGCGCATGACCGTTTGCTTTGTTTGTCCACGGGCAAAGATTTGGATGATCCCAAACGCATGCTATATAGCAAGCAGGAATGGTTCAAGACGCGAGAAGAGATGAACGAGGTGTTCAAAGACATTCCTGAAGCTCTGAGCAACACCATCGAAATTCTCGACAAGGTAGAAACTTATAGCATAGACCACCCGCCCATCATGCCATTTTTTGCCATCCCGGAAGATTTCGGAACAGAAGAAGAATGGCGAAAGAAATTCACTCCAGACGACATCTTCAACGAATTCACCCGCGATGAAAAAGGGCAGGTTGTACTCTCTCAAGAAGAAGCAGAGAAGAAAATCAAGAAACTTGGTGGCATAGACAAACTATACCGTATCAAGTTTGAAGCGGACTATTTGAAGAAGATCACCTATGATGGGGCCAAACGGCTATATGGAGACCCTGTACCAGACAATGTAAAGGAGCTCCTCGACTTTGAACTCCATGTCATGAAGACCATGGGTTTCCCTGGCTATTTCCTCATTGTGCAAGACTTTATCAATTCGGCACGAAAAGAACTTGGTGTGTGGGTAGGACCAGGCCGTGGGTCTGCGGCAGGCAGTGCTGTAGCGTATTGTTTAGGCATCACAAAAATCGACCCAATCAAGTACGACCTGCTGTTCGAGCGTTTCCTCAACCCTGACCGTATTTCCCTGCCTGATATCGATACAGACTTTGATGATGACGGACGAGGGAAAGTTCTACAATGGGTGACAGAGAAGTATGGTGCCGAGAAGGTAGCACACATCATTACCTATGGTACAATGGCCACTAAGCTCGCCATCAAAGACGTAGCACGTGTTCAGAAAGTGCCACTTTCCGTAGTCAATGCTCTTTGTAAAGCAATTCCCGACAAACTTCCAAACGGCAAGAAGATGAATTTGGCTAACGCAATAGAATGCGTACCCGAACTGAAAGATGCCGCTACATCACCCGACCCATTGCTCAGAGACACTATGCGCTTTGCGCAGATGCTGGAGAACAATGTCCGCAACACAGGTGTACACGCCTGTGGAACCATCATCTGCCGTGACGCCATAGACGACTGGGTTCCAGTCAGCACTGCCGATGACAAAGAAACAGGTGAGAAACTCCGATGCACCCAGTACGATGGCCACGTCATCGAGGAAACCGGACTCATCAAGATGGACTTCCTGGGACTGAAAACCCTGTCTCAACTGAAGGAAGCCGTCATCAACATCAAAGAAAGCCTTGGCATTGACGTGAATGTTGACCTGTTCGACATCCAGGACCCTGCGACTTATCAACTCTATTGCGACGGACGCACCGTCGGAACCTTCCAGTTTGAATCAGCCGGCATGCAGAAATATCTGCGTGAGTTGCAGCCAACCGTCTTCGAGGACTTGATTGCCATGAATGCGCTTTATCGTCCCGGTCCAATGGACTATATCCCCGATTTCATCGACCGAAAGCAAGGACGGAAGCCTATAGAATACGACATTCCTTGCATGGAGAAATACCTCAAGGACACTTATGGCATCACCGTTTATCAAGAGCAGGTCATGCTGCTTTCACGCCAACTAGCAGACTTCACCCGTGGTGAGAGTGACGCTCTCCGAAAAGCCATGGGTAAGAAGAAGAAGGATATTGTTGACGCCATGAAACCCAAATTCATCAATGGAGGAGTCAAGAACGGTCATGACCCAAAGATTCTGGATAAAATATGGACAGACTGGGAAAAATTCGCCTCATATGCGTTCAACAAGTCCCACGCTACCTGCTATTCTTGGGTTGCCTACCAAACTGCATACCTGAAAGCCAATTTCCCTGCGCAGTTCATGGCAGCAGTCATGAGTAGGTCTCTTGACAACATTACAGAGATTCGAAAGTTGATGGACGAATGCAAAGCGATGGGCATCAGCACATTGGGACCAGACATCAACGAATCGCGCCACAAGTTCTCCGTAAATGCGAAAGGCAACATCCGTTTCGGCATGGCCGCCATTAAAGGCGTAGGCGAAGCAGCTGTACAAGCAATTATTGATGAGCGACAGCGAGGTGGCATCTTCCATTCACCATTTGAGTTTTTCGAGCGTGTCAACTTATCACAATGCAACAAGAAGAATATAGAGAATCTGATCATTGCGGGCGCCTTCGATTGCTTTGAAGACATTCCACGTGAAGCCTATTTTGCCGATGGACAGAAACAAGGCGAAAATTATCTGGATTCCCTCGTACGATACGGAAATAGTTATCAGCAAGACAAGTTCCAGGCACAAACATCCTTATTTGGAGGCATGGAACTAGCGGTCAGCCACCCTCCTATCCCCAAAGAAATACCAACATGGGGAAATCTTGAACGTCTCAACAAGGAAAGGGAGCTCGTTGGAATTTACCTCTCAGCGCACCCTCTAGACGAATATTCCGTTATTCTTGATTACGTATGCAACACGAAATTGCCTCAACTTGAAGAGCAGAAAGAAGAATTGTCCCATTTAGAAGATGTCACCATTGGAGGCATTGTCACATCCATACGTGTGGGCGAGAGCAAGACAGGCAATCCATATGGTATCGTCAAGATGGAGGACTTCACCGGCAGCGGTGAAATACCGCTATTTGGACGCGACTGGCTCACCTACCGTAGTTTCTTCATGGAAGGAGCCTCCCTCTTCATCCGTCTTAAATTCGAGCCTCATCGTTTCAAGCCAGGAGTGTTCAACTTGGTCATTTCCTCCGTCGAGCTTCTTGCAGAGATAAAGGACCAGCTCATCCAAAAGATCACCTTTGAAGTGCCTCTTGATAAGTTAACCGTTGCAATGGTCGAGGACTTGGCCGAGATAGTCAAGGAGAATCCAGGAAATGCGGACCTTGTCTTCAACATCCACGCAGCAGACAACACTCAGCTATCCCTCCTCTCCCGCCAGACAAAACTGCACGTAGGGCTACCTATCGTCCAGTTCATCCGTGAGCATCCCGACATCAACATACATATCAACTGATAGCACATTATATTAACCTTTTAAAACGTTTTATTTATGGTAATCAACGATTCTAATTATGGCGAAGCATTGGCACAGAACAAGCCAATGGTTCTTGACTTCTGGGCAACATGGTGTGGACCTTGCAGAAGAGTTAGCCCCATCGTTCAGGAGCTTGCCGATCAGTATGAAGGACAAGTCATCGTAGGCAAAGTAAACATCGAAGAAGACGCTAACGACCTCGTGGCAGAGTTTGGCATCCGCAACATTCCCACAATCCTCTTTATGAAAGACGGCCAAGTGGTTGATAAGGTTGTTGGTGCAGCACCCAAAAGCACACTCGAGGAAAAACTCAAAGCCCTCCTCTAATGGGAAGCATTGACGACGAGATCCTCCGAGGGGCCGAGGAAGACGCCAAAGAGGTTGCCTTCATCCAAAACTACATGGGCATTGACAACCGCGAGTTGTTCACAGAAGAAGACATCTACTATTGCCTTGACGTACTGTTGGAACACCTTGACCAACTAAACGAGAAGGCGGATGCAGATGGTTTCATCGACATTGACACAGAGGAAATTGCCCGTCACATTCAGAAGAAGGCAAAAAAAGAAGGCATGGGTCCTTACGAACTCGATGCCTTGATACTTCTGATTGACGCTGAACTCGAATACAACGAACAGTTGGAAGATTAAAGTTTCACTGTTCTACTTCCATCAGTCTCCTCCTCTATGACGACTTTCACAGCGTCATCGGGGAGGAGGTTTTCTATTAGTTCAGGCCATTCCATGAAACAGACGTTGCCTGAATACACATAGTCCTCATAGCCCATGTCCATCACTTCTTGCATATTCTTGATTCGATAAAAGTCAAAATGGTATACAGGGCTTCCATTCCCATCCACATACTCATTCACGATAGCAAATGTGGGTGAGTTGATCACATCCTCCACGCCCAATTCCTCACACACAGCTTTAATAAACGTTGTCTTGCCAGCTCCCATTTTACCATAAAAGGCAAACACCGTTCTATCCCCCATAGCTGCCACAAACTCTTTGGCTGCGGCACCTATTTCGTCAATTGAGTTTATCTTTATCTCCATAATCATTTCCTCCTTTTGCTTTGCATTGTCACCAGTGGCACCAGCATCTCCTCCATAGAGATGCCGCCATGCTGGAACGTGTTCTTATAATAGTTTACATAATAGTTGTAATTGTTCGGATATGCGAAGAAATCATCATTCTGCGCAAAAATGTAGGCTGTACTAATATTAGGCGATGGGAGGAAAGCTGCTTTTGGTGCCTTCACCTCATACACCTGCTTTGGGTTATAGCTAAGATTTTTACCCAGCTTATAACGCAGATTCGTATTTGTATTCTTATCACCTATCACTTTGATGGGGTTGCTCACCCTGATAGAACCGTGATCGGTAGTCACGACAATGCGGGCATCTGTTTGAGCCAACTCCTTAAACAATTCGCGCACAGGCGAGTTCCGGAACCATGAAGCCGTAATGCTACGATACGCCCTCTCGTCACTTGCCAATTCGCGAACCATCCGCGACTCTGTACGAGCATGACTGAGCATATCAATAAAGTTGATGACCAGCACATTCAAGTCATTGTTCATCACATTCTTGAAACGTTCAACCAGCTTCTCCGAATCGGACGAGTTATTCAGTTTGAAATACGAGAAACTATTCTTGCGCCGATAGCGGTCCAATTGAGTCTGAATGAGAGGTTCTTCATTGAGGTTCTTTCCCTCTTCCTCATCTTCATCCACCCACAAATCGGGGAACATCTCTGCTATTTGGCTTGGCATCAACCCAGAGAAAATGGCATTGCGAGCATACTGTGTAGCTGTAGGCAAGATGGACAAGCACAACTGCTCATCAAAGTTGAAGTCATCAGCCAACTCTTTCGCTATCTCGCGCCATTGGTCATAGCGGAAGTTGTCAAAGACCACCAAGAAAACCTTCTCCCCTTGATTCAGCAAAGGGAAGACAACCTTCTTGAAGATATCGGGCGACATGATAGGACGTTCGTCGCTATTCTGTATCCAGTGCAGATAATTCTTCCTGACGAACTTTGCAAACTCATTGTTTGCTTCAGCCTTCTGCATGTTCAGCATATCCGACATCTCGCTGTCGGTTTCCGACAGTTCCAATTCCCAATACACCAACCGCTTATACACATCCATCCAGTCCTCCAGCGTATAAGAGTCATTAATCTGCATGCCTATCTTTGAGAAGTTCTGCTGATATCCCGTATTCGTGACCTCAGCCTCAATGGCACGCTTATGCAAGTGCTTCTTCAGCGTCAGGAATATCTGGTTCGGGTTGACGGGCTTAATCAGATAGTCCGCTATTTTCGAGCCAATCGCCTGATCCATGATGTTCTCCTCTTCGCTTTTCGTCACCATCACTACAGGCACCGTCGGACAAAACTCCTTTATCCGCGACAGTGTTTCCAGACCGCTCAAACCTGGCATGTTTTCGTCCAGGAAGATGAGGTCGAACGAACGTTCCCGACACAAATCCAATGCGTCCTGCCCGTTAGTAGCGGTCACGACCTCATATTCTTTCTTTTCCAAAAAGATGACATAAGCCTTCAACAGCTCAATCTCGTCATCCACCCATAAGAGAGTACCATTCATATCTTAAAAGATGTAGTTTTCCTCTTCCCAGTCGCCTTCTTCCTCATCACTTTCCTCCTCCAATGGCTCAGGCAGTTCAGTTGGTTCATCCAGACTTGTCGGCTCGTCTTCATCCACGCGCAACGCTCCCACGCGATCGAAATGCTCATCATAGAAGTCAAAGTAGTCAGCAAAGCTGAGTCCTCTCGACAACTTCTTCAAGTTCTCCTCACTGATGATGAAGCATTTCAAACCTTGTAACTTATAAGCCATGTCTGCGTTGTTCAACAAACGATGCAGATAAATATACGCTTCCTCATAGTTCAGGAAAGTCCTCACTTGCATCATGTCGATGCCTTCCCCCTGCTCTTCTGTGATATCGAAGTTGCGTACATTAAACGCTGTGAAATTGTATCGAGCCAGTTCATACAGCAATTGGTTGGCATTCACCGAGTCACGCTCATAAGCAACCACACACACGAAATCCACGTCCTTCTCTTTGCTGAAGGTTGAATCGGCCAACAGCGAATCCGCTTCTTCATTCCATCCTCCACGGCGCTCCCACACACTGCCCATTTCAAAGCGTCCACCTTGCAACAGCCGTCCCTCTTTCAATCCCTTCACATACAATCCAGCCAGTTCACTCACGCTTGATTGTGGATACTTCTCTATCAGCGTCTTCAAGTCGGTCATGAAGTTCTCTCGGTCTCCTAATTCCAATCGGCTCATTGCCTCCAGGAACAGGAAGCGCGCACGGTTCTTGCCATCCGGGTAATCCTTCTCCATTTGCTGGCTGTGATTGATTACCCCAGAATAGTCACCTTGCTGGAATGAAGCATAAGTCAGTTGATAGACCGAATCTTCCACTTGCACGCCATAACGTCCCTTAAATTCGAAATCCGGGTCAGCCAATCGTTTTCCATGCTCATCCTCGGGGTATTCTGTCATCAGCTTCTGCCGATAAACTTCCGCTTCATCACTTCTCTGAGTTCGGGCATACAGTTGGAAAAGGTTATAATAAATCTCATTCGTCTTCTCGAAGTCAGGGAAATAAGTCAAGATGCGTTGGAATGTCCTTTCTGCCAAAGGGAAGTTGTCCATCCGGTCTTTATAAATGACAGCTGAGCCAAAGAGTCCATCCACCAACGCGCTGTTCGATGCCGCCATCTGTTCCTCACTGAAAGGAAGGTCCTTCAAATAGAACTCCGGCCTATGAGGGTCGTTCGCATACTCCTCAGCCTTCAGCGAGTCCTTCATCTCTTTCGTCATCTTCTTGCCACGATTGGCTTGCGCCACGCTATCTTCCACCGCAGCTATACTATCCAATGCAGCCTTGGCGCTATCCGACAATTCCTCTTGGTTAAAGTCATTCAGCACGGTCTTGTTATTTCTGCGCCAATCGTCACCCAGCGCACGCTTACCCCACTTCCTCTCAAACTCCGTCTTACCTGCAGCCACAGCTGTAGGATTATAGAAATACCACACTGCAGTCTGCCGGGCTGTCCGGTTTCCCACACCACCCTGCGCACCCTGCTGTGTCGATGCACCAGGGCGCTGTCCGTTCGTCCGCGCACCGTTCGCTGCCTCCATTGCCTTCTTCTCTTCCTCGCGCTCCTTCTTCTTCAGGTCCTCAATCATCAGCTTAATCTTCGCCATCCGAGTCGCCGAGTCCAAACGTACCATCATCTGCAAACTGTCCTGCAGCTCTACAGCCGATGAAAAAGGCAGCAATTCATCGAGTATCTTGCTCCGTTCCGAGATGTCCTTATAATCTTCGCGGTCCTTGTCCAACAGACCGATTACCTGAGAATAACACTTCTGTGCATCCACAAACTTCTCCTTCTCCCAATACAGCTGTCCTAAATGCAGCATCACCACACCCTTCTCGATGCCATTCCGCGCGCTTTTCTCCACACCGTCCTTATATGCCCAGATAGCCCTTGTAGTATCCCCCTTGGCCAAGTAGATATTGCCCATGGCATAATAAACCTGGTCCAGGTATTCCTTGTTCTTCGGATTCTTCGCCATCGACTTCAGCTTCCGCACCATCTGCTTTGCCTGGCCTTTGCCCATCACCTCTGTCATTTGGATGCGAGCGTTGAACTCCATCTCATACGGTGGATTCTTGCTAATGACCTTTTTGAAATAGCGGTAGGCATCATCATCACGACCCACTTTATGACATAACTGCCCTAACAGCATATACATTCTTGCTCTCGGCAGCTTCCGGTGTTCCGCCTTCAATGCGGTCTCTATCAGACCTATGGCATCTCCGTATGAATGTTGCCTCAAGCGCACATCGGCCATCACAGAGGCTTTCAGGGGAGCCAAAGAAGCGGGCATGCTGTCGCGCTCAGCCCTTGACACCAAGTCTTCCGCCTCATACAACCACTCCAACTCAGCATAGCAACGTGCCTCCAACAATCGAGCACGAGCCACTAAGTTAGGCTTTGAAAAATACAAACGTTGGATATAGGCGTAGGTCGAAGCAGCCTCCATATATTCGCCTTTGCGGAACTGTGCTTCGCCCATCAGGAACCAAGCTCGCCACAAAAACGGATTATACTCTTTCTGGCTCAGCCATATTTTGTCTTTGGGTTTCTTCGGACGGTTCTTTTTCCACTCCGGCCTTTTGGTGATGCTGTGTGTCTTGATGGTCTTCTGACACTTTTCGATAGCTCTACTGAAATTGCTTGAGCCCATCTTCACCGTTCCCTTATTGCCCGTAAGGTACAAGGGAATCAGCTCCGTATAGTTGTCTTTATTACCATCTTCCTGCTGCTGGCGCCCTTCTTTGTAGGCCTCATGACCGTTGAAGTAAGTGTTATATCGTGCCTTGAAACCTTGTATATTACGAGTGAGAGGCGTATTCTTCTGATTAGAACACGCCACAAGTAGCAAGAGTGCCACCGCGCCGAACAATATGTTTCTCAAATGTTTCAAGGTAAAACTCTCGTTGTTTCAATACTCTTATATAACGAAAATACACCTTATTTATTGTCAACGGACTGAACGGCGAAGACCTAAGGTCTTTGTATCAACCTTCACGTCTTTCGCCTACAATCATGAATACTTCATCCTTCAATTCATCGGGCAACAGCACAGCACGCAACTGGAGCGAGCGCACCCAACCTGCCACTTCATCGTCCTTCATCGTGTAGAGCACTTCACGAAACTCCTCGATTTCATCGGGTGAATACGCATCACTCTCGCGTCCTCGAAAACGGTCCAGTTCCTCATCATCATAGTATTCAATCTGCTTGCTTACAGCTGCCAGCAGACTTTCCTTTTCACACGTTTCATGTTGACCGCAGCACTCCATATTCTCCACTTGCTGAATAGTGGGGAGTTCTGCGATTTCACCGTTCTTCAATTGGCGCTTCAGCTTTTTCTCACGCAAGAAACCTGCCACCCAAGCAACGGCACCTAATATAATCAGTCCAATAATCAGATAAGTCATAGCACTTCTGCCTTAAATTTCTTCAATCTCGAATCCCACAGCTTTCAAGTCCTCCCAATACTTTGGATAAGACTTCGAAACCACTTGCGGATTATTCACCAACAGCGCGCCACACTTCAATGCTGCTGGCGCAAACGCCATTGCCATACGATGGTCTTCATATGTATCAATAGGAAGTGGGCTGTCCACTGGTGAAGACTGACCGTTCCACAGCAGTTCACTGTCATTGAGGTCTTCGAGCACGAATCCCAACTTGGCCATTTCCTTTTTCAAGGCTTCGATGCGGTCCGTCTCCTTGATTTTCAAGCTCTGCAAACCGGTGAAATGGAAGGGAACTCCGAGCATGCAACAGGTCACCACAAAGGTCTGCGCCAAGTCAGGCATACTGACGAAATCATAGTCCAAACGCTCCACACACTGCCCTGTCTTTCTCAGCACGACGTTTTCACCGTTATGTTCGGTAGAGACGCCCAGCATTCCAAACACCTCTGCACCATGACTGTCGCCTTGCAGACTCTCAACAAAAAGTCCTGGCAGCACAATCTCAGCATCAGCATCGGGCGACAGCGCGACCATCTCGTACCAATAGCTGGCGGCGCTCCAGTCGTTCTCCACTCTGTAGGACTTCTGCTGGTAAGGAACAGGCTCTACTACAATGGTTCGTCCATCCACCCATGACGCTTTAGCACCGAAATGACGCATGACAGACAAGGTCATATCGATGTACGGGCGACTTATCATTTTGTCCGACGAAACCAGTTTCAATCCCTTCTCCAAGTTGGGGCCAATCATCAGCAGTGCCGATAAATACTGGGAACTCACGCTGCCGGACAACTGCACATCGCCACCAGCCAACCGAGGATTTCCTACGATACGAAGGGGAGGGAAACCCTCCTTCTCCACATACTCCACCTTAGCTCCCAGCTGACGCAATGCATCCACAAGCACGCCAATAGGACGCTGTTTCATCCGTGCGCTACCCGTAATGACGTGCGTGCCTTCACTTACCGACAGTAATGCCGTTGAGAAACGCATCGCTGTACCAGCCGCACCAATGTCTATGGTAGCGGGGCGATTCTTCAACCAAGCACGCATCACACACGTATCGTCGCAGTCGCTCACATTCTCCACCAAATCCATGCCACAACCTGCCAAGGCACCAATGGCCAAAGCACGATTGCTAATGCTTTTCGATGAAGGAAGTTGGATGCGCCCCCGCATACCTTGTGGGGCTGTAACCTTTATTTGCATTGTCCTATTTATTTTTCCGTGCAAAGATACTGCTTTTTCCAATCTTTTACTCTAATTTTGTGGACAAATAAACACGAACACATGAGGAATCAATGGTTAAAAATTGTATCAATCACGATGGTGTGCGCCTGCCTGGTTGCACAAACAGCCTGTGAGAAGCTTGAGGCACCAGAAGAAATCAACAAAGAGGAGACAGAAAAGCCTGAAACACAAACACCAACAAATAGCCCGAATATAGAGAGTTTCGATGGGCTACACACACGCGAGGACACCATTCGCTATGTGGAAAGCAGAGGAATGACAGAGGAAACGCCGTTCACAGTTTTTGACGTGCGCAACATCATTCCTCACTACCTCAAGATACACGGCGTCAAGCAAACGACTGACTGCTATATTGTCGGTTTCATCGTCGGACACATCCCGCAACGTCAGCAATATCTATCCAAGACAGTATTCTCCGCAGGACATGTAAAGACAAACATAGTAATAGCTGATTCTCCCGATGAAATCGACTATAATAAATGCATTGCCATCCAACTCACCACGAGCACTCCCAACCAAAAGGTGGCAAGAGAGGGACTCAATCTGTTTGACCATCCAGAGAACCTAGGACGATATGTGACGGTGTACGGGCACATACAAGAATATATGCACGCCATGGGCGTAAAGAGTGTTAAGGACGCTATTCTATACCTGGAGGAGTAGGTCGCTCCTCTCACATTCCGTCTTTGAATACAACCCAAAGCCAGGACTTCTACATTCGCCCTTACTGCGCCTCGAAATCGGTGTGACTCAGACCGATTTTGAGGCACAAGAAGCACCTCTAAAAAGGAAGAGGCTACACCGATGTGGATGCAGCCCCTTTAACATATTGGGAGTTAAGGAAACTCCTCATAGGAAATGATTATTGCAGCTTTTCCGTCACCAACTTCTTCACACCTTCAACACCTGCAGGACTGGTGATGACCTTACCGTTGGAATCGAGAAGAAGATAGTAAGGAACACCTACTACCTGATACTTGGAAAAGAAGTCCTGATAGCCTTGTGCAGTCAAGCAGTATTGAGCCCAAGGCATCTGGTCTTTCTCCATCGCGCTCCGCCATGCATCATCTTTCTCGTCGCAGGAAACAGAGATAATTTCGAACTGATCGCGAGGATAAGTCTCGTAGAGCACCTTCAGGTCGGGTGTAGCAGCACGACAGATGCCGCACCAAGAAGCCCAAAAATCTACCAGCAGGAGCTTGCCTGCATGCTCTTTGACCACATCGGAAAGCTGGCAGGAATTACCCTCTGGAGTGACAAGGTCGAGATTGACAATGCTATTGCCTTGCACCGTCTGATGGGCGATGGCAATACGCTCCTGGAAACGAGCAAATCGAGCTGTATCGGAAGGACAACCAGTAATGGTCTTCTCCAACTGCTGAAGCTGTTCAGACGTAAGATTATAACCATTAGTGAGCAGCTTGTTGGCCACATAGACCGAAACCACTGACTGAGGATGCTCCTTCATAAATTGGATGGCCACATCGAAACGCGGTTCGTAATCTTCCACACCCCCGCAAAGTGCTACATAAGCACAATAATCATCGTGCGAAGAACTACCCACGATGTGAAAATCCTTCGTTTCGGGCGCATCCGGCACCAAGTCATAGGCAGGCACCTGAATCTCCATGTCTGAATTGTCCACAAACACGGGTGTATAAGTCCACTTCACGCTTGCATAGTTGTCCTTCTCTGCCTCATCGCCCAGCTTTGCCAGATTATTAGTGGTCAACGTACAAAGCGTAGGATGGCTTGCAGTGCCTTCGAGCAGAAATTCACCATCCTTCTGGACAATGGCCACTGCGAGCGTCTCGTCCGAGGAACGATTTTCTGAATTAAGAAGAGCCAGCTCCACACCAGCCTGAAGCCCAGGAATGGTGCCATGAATGCAGAAGGTCTGCCGCTCAGCCTCCTTGCACCCAAGCAATAGGACTGAACAGCAGGCCAGCATGGAAAGTATTGATAATTTACTTCTCATACTAATACCGGATTATTTTGCATACTTCACCTGGCCACCGACAATGACAAGACCCTTGACAGGAGCAGTTACCTGCTGGCCATTGATGGTGTACACACCCTTGAACACGGGAGCCTTCTTGGCCTCTACACCAGCGATGCCATCCGTTGGGTCATCATTTTCCTCCAGGTAAATCTTCTCAGGCAAAGGATAATCAGTTGCATCAAGCATCAAGTAGCACTCATCCTTTGCAACTGTACCCGAAGTGGCTTTAACGAAGGCGTTCTCCTGGAATACATAGTAAACAATATCGTTGTCATCACCATCCTTCGTGGGCAGGTTTGCAATCTCAACGGCACCTGTGCAAGTGGCAACCAGTTTGTCCATGTCGCTAACATAAGCGTTTTCATCATCATAAAGAACAACTGGAAGGATACCTTTTCCATAAAGAACAGCACCATTGCCTGCTACATAATCAGCCACCGAGCCTGAAACACTGTAGCTGGGGATGTTGTTTGGAATTTCTCCTTGATATGGATGGAATTCGTAGTTGATCAGATTGAATTGGTCATCATATTCTTCGTTATCAATCCAACCCCAAGCATTCTCTGTGGCTTCATAACTAATAGTATGGCCCTCAAGGTCTTCGAAGGTTTTTACTATTGAGTTCACTTCATACTTGGTAATGCCATCAGAAAGCCTTGCACTACGGCTATTTGAGAAAGGAATGTATTTGCCTTCACCGAAGTCAATATACTTAACTGCATCTCCTGTATAGTAAGCCGTATAGGTGTTTATCCCTTCCACCGTGAATGTATAAGGATTCTCGGTAATTATGTTTCCTTCTTCATCCATCCAATAGGCAAACTCCGCATCAGCACTTGCAGGAGTGGCAGTAATAGTAATTTCGTCACCAGCATCATTCGCCAATTTGCTGATAGACAGAGCACCCAGCTTGTCCATAGCAGACGCTGCCTGAATCTTCACTTTGCCAAATACACCATAGTAGGTTGCCTCTGGCTCAAATGGATAATACTCAACATCATTACTTTCAGAAGACACTGTAGTGGTGATAGATAAACCATTTCCATCAGACACCTTATCAGCCATGCTTGCCTCTGTAGATGGCTTCGTGAACCAACCCACGAATTGATAACCTTCAGCAGGCTCTTCATAAGTCCATACAGGGAGTGTATTTAAGCCGTAGTTAACATACTTAAATTCCATGTCATCCTGACACTCAAACTCGCCATCTTCAAGGGGACCATCTGAAATATAGACTTTTCCTTTACCCGTTGGATCGGCAACAACCTTGTCGTAGAACCAATAGTAGGCATCATCCGTCTCTGCAAAGGCAGAAACACTAAGAAGTGCAAAAAGCACAAATGAGTAGAATTTCTTCATATTGATGAATGATTAATAAATTTGAATAATATTATTTTTTTTACTTGATTACGATGATGATATAAATAATAGAGCGCCCGCACAAAGAAACCTAAGACGAAGAGCAATTGAGCAAGACTGTAGATGTCGCCCATATGACAGAGCATATAGACAATGCCGACAGGAGCAGTCAAAGGGAACAGGGCCAAAATAAGCCAGTTAAAACCGATGCCTGAAGCATGGGAAAACACCGACAATAGAATGAATAACAACAGAGAAAGAATCTGCAAAGGCACAGCGAGCCAATCTACTTGGCGGAAAGGCAACAGGCACAGGAGGAAGAACAGCACCGATGCAAGAAGTGGAGTAAGCCACGCACCACCGGAAGAAGGGGCTGATTTCTCTTGTTTTGCCACAACGGTCTCTTCTGTCACTAGCCCTGCCTCGCGGAAAACAGCGGCTGCGTCTTGCGGCATCACAACAAGACGGCGCGGAGACACTTTTTCATCTGGATAGTAAGAATAGCACGAATGAAGCAAGAAGCCCCACCATGTGCTTTGGTCAAAATAGCGAAGCACAGCTTCACGACGCGTCTGGACAGGAATCGTCTTGCGAATAACCTCGTCTATCTGCAAATCAGAACGAGTGCGCAACTGCTCATACAGTTGGTCTATGGCCACCTGCGTGCAACTGTTGTTTACGTAGTCAAGATCAAGATAGAGTCCTCGTGCGACTTGCCCATCAAGCTGTTGCCACAAACGGCGGGTGTCATCAAGGGAAAGAGCAAGGCGATATTCAATGATGCCACGCCCTTCCTTCATATATGTTTGGCGAAAATGTGAGGTCTCTTCGGGCACAAGTCCTATACGGAGATGGCCAAAGAGCATATCAATAACTTCTTCTCTGATTTCAGGAGTCTTGATAGTGAAGCAATAGTCCAAACCTTGCGAAGGACAAGACATGCGAATGGCTGCATGCCCTAAGATGGAAGAGGCCGTCTCCCCTGGCGTGACCAGTACGTAGTGAGCAGACACATCAGTAGGCAGAGATGCCGCCGTTGTATCTGCGGTCTCTTCCTGCGCCGCCATTGTCAGAACAGAGAGGAACAATGAGCAGCAGAGAAGTATGCGTTGGAAAATCACTGAATGAGGGAATCAATAAGCGCGCGTGTCTCTACGCTGCTTGGACGTGGAGCAGCAGATTTATAGAGTCTGCCTTGAGCATCAAACAACATGAAGCGAGGAATGCTCTGAATGTTATAGCCTGTAAGACCCGCACAATTCTCAAGGTCTGGAATGATATATTGTTCCCATTGTGGGTTGTCGGCTTCCAGCTTGTTGAGCCACTGGTCACGATTGGCATCCATTGAGACAGAGATAATACGAATCTTTCCTTGTGGATTTTCTGCAGAATAGAGCAGACCTTTCTCTTTATATTCGGCTACCATTTTGTCAAGATGAGGAATCTCGGCCTTGCATGGACCACACCATGTAGCCCAGAAGTCAATATAAGTGACGTGTCCGCCACCCATAAGAGCAACAAACTGAGTTGGAGTGCCATCGGCGGCCTCGAGGGTGAAATCTATGGGCGCTTCACCTGGTGCCTGTGCCTCCATACGAGCAAGATTCTCACGAACAAAGGCATAATAGGTGGTATCTGTGCAGACTGCAAGATATTGCTCGTAAAGGTCTTTTAATTCTGCGCCAGCCGTATCCATTCCCCATCCGGCCAAGTACAGCACATTCATCAAGTATATATTGGCCACTTTGTTGCGGACATCTTGATTTTGGGTATATTCAGAAAGGAACTTTACCTTCGCGCCTTCGGCAGACATCGGTGTATAAAGATTGGGATGGGCAGCATAGTACCATTCGATGTAGGGATAGATGCGTGAAACTTGCAGCGTATCGTTCGGATTGATGCCGGCTATATAAGCCTTGAAGTCTGCATCCGCGAGCATCTTGTGCCCCATCTTTTCGCTGCTGATAGCATAGCCCCAAAGAGCGCTTTCTCGCTGATCATCAAGTGCACCTTGAGCCTGCTCAGCAAATGTCTTGTCGGCGATGGTCTTGACGGTAGCTTCCATCTTTGCAATCTCAGCATCGACGAATGAACGTGCTGCAGCAAACGATGGCTCACGAACGGCCAAAGTATCGCCTAACAGAATGGATGAACGTGAAACAGCCTGATAGTACTGATTGGCATATGCACTCTTAGCCGCCTCGTAACCTGTATACTTAACAGAGAAAGGACGAAGACTAATATCGGCATGGATGGCTTTCCCAGGCTGAAGGAGCACACAGAAAGCGTCGCCGTCTATACCAGATCCATTGTTGACAAACACTAATGCCTCTGACAGTTCTGATATATTAACTGTGTAGGTGAACTTTCCCTTGCGGTCAATAGAGAGGGTGTCATAGCCCTCTTTCTCTGTTCCCTGTACATATATATATAATGTGTCAGAGGGAACATACTTGCTAATCTTACCTGTAAATGTAGCCTGCTGGGCAAAGATGCACATGGTGCAGCCAAGCATCAGCATGGCAATAAACGTCTTTTTCATATTCTAAAAATGAGAACTAGTAATTTTTCGTTAATAAGCTATCGGGGAGAGGGTATTTATCGAACAAATCGGACACTAAGGAAATAGGCCGTCGGTTCTATGCTCAGGCGCTCCATCTCTTGGTTATTGTAGAACTTCTTTCGAGCAAAATAATACTCTCCCACTTTATGCGAGTCTTTAGTCGCTGTCCAAAAGTATGCCCATGAACCCATAAAACGATTGCCGTTATAAGCTGTTGCAGCAGTATTCTTGGTGAAGTAACCTCCATAGAGCAATCCAAAGGGCTTGCAAAGGTAACCATGAGCGGCTTCCAACTTTTTCCAATCAGCGTCAGTCGGCAAACGCCACCCCTCTGGAACAGCCTGCTGTGCACCTTCGTATGAATAAAGCATACCGTACTTTTCAAGATTATCCAACGTGTACTTTTGCTTTTCGAAGTCGCTTGCACTCTGATAAACACAGCTCAACTCGGTATTACCCAAGTCATAAGCCAAATTCTCTACAGACCAGTCAAGACCACCAATATGAATGTAGTGGTATTCTTTTCCATCACGTTCATCGATGAAAATACCCTGTGATGATGGCTGCTCAATCGTGATGTCATCATCGTCGGAGCATCCTGCTAATACCATCACGCTAAGAATGAGAGCCAACAACGCCAACGACTGCACGCCCATTATCTTTTTACTATTATTCCACATATCCCAAAGATTTTAAGGTTTCACGCATAATGACACACTTCTGAGCGACCAAAGGGTAATCCGCATAACGCGCAGCAAGAGTCTCTGCACTGTTAGCAGCTACCAAGCGAGAGAATGCTTTGATGTCTTGTTCCTGTGAAGGGTAAAGACCATCTTCCTCTTGGTTCAAATCAGTAGTGCCACGAGAGACAAAACCTGCCTCATTGAGCCTTCGGGTATTTTCCGCTTTTGTGGCGGGCTTGGAGAATGTGCCGTTATAGTTTGATGAACTAATCCGCAAGAATTCAGCGAAGGCTTCTGCCTGGTCCAGCGCCAACTGAGCAATGATTGTGTTCATGACTTGAGTAGTGTATTGAACTTTCTGGCTATCGGACAGGCGAGGAAGCACATTGCATGCCACGACCACTGCACGCTGACCTGCAGCTGCATAAGGAGATGAGATTGTACCTGAGAAATTACGCTGAATTTTATCGACCAACAGCCAAGAATAAGGTTTCATTTTTCCTGTAAGATGAACAAGCAAGTAATCTCTGAGATATTGCACAGCTATTTGCTTATTTGCGTCGTCATCAAGAAGAGTATAAGAGAACTTCTCGGTGACTGCAGTGCTCATGCCTACTTGGTAGTTAAGGTCCAGAACCTCCGTAAAATAGTATATATCGCCATTGACATCACGCCCCAAGGGGTAGTGCTGCAAAGTGTCATTGAAGAGGAGGAAAGAACTATAATCACGGTAGAAGTCACGACGAAGTTGAGCTTCCTCGCTTTGATCGTCGGAAGCAGGCAAGAAAGGCGCTGTGGTGTCCTTCAGGTTAGCTGTTACATCATCTTCCGAGCAGGATACCGCCACAACGGATGCCAATATCAATGCTATATATAGATTTTTTTTCATTCTACTGTAGTATAATTGCGCCATGGGTGCGGATTGTTGGGCATACCTGTGTTAAAGCTAATGACCTCTTGAGGTATAGGGAGTGTGTATGCATCATCATTTGCCTCCAATACAAAACGGTGACGCTCTGTCACACTGCAAGATGTGTGAGAAGCATAATACGTCCATTCATGGGTAATTGAATGACTTTCGGGCTGAACGGCACAAACCTGATATCTTCGAAGGTCAAACCACCGATGACCTTCAAGAGCAAGTTCACGACGGCGTTCTGCACGAATAGCGTTAATAAGCTCCGAACCAGATGAGTTCACAGTGCTATTGGCAGATGAAAGAAAACGATGACGGCGCAACACATTGAGCGCATCGCGAGCCTCAGAATCCTGTCCCAAATAGGCTTGAGCTTCTGCATAGTTGAGATATGCTTCAGCTGAACGCATTAGAAATTGACCAGAGACTTCTTCTTGATATCTCTTCTCAGAATAGGCACGCCCATAATAGTCACTGGATTGAGGATCATAAGAGGAGTACTGAGGATTGGTCGTAGTTCGCACAGGACCCACGAAGTTTCCTTTCTGCCAATACCATTGAGTTTTGCGAAGATCGGCAGTGGTATAGGTATCATAGAGTTCACGACTGACAGAGTAGGACTGGCAAATGTAGTTGAAGATGTTGTGGACATCGCTTCCTCCCATGGAAAAGATATTCTCCGGATTTGCTTTGGTGAGGAATTTGCCAGAAGCTGTGTTAAGGTCAGAAAGGGCTGAATGCGCCTTTAGAACCTTTTGAGCGTACACAGAAGCTTTCTCCCAATGTTGCATGTAAAGATGAACACGGCTGAGAAGCAAGTGACACGCTGTAGAGTCGGCACGATAGATGCTAGCTTTAGGATTTGTATAAAGACGCAGCTCACGCTCGGCCACTTGAAGATCGGACAGAACCTGGGCATAGACTTCTGCTACTGTTTGGCGTGTGAACTTGCGGTCCTCAACTACATCACTCGTCTTAAGTGGAACACACAAATCTTCGGAAGCTGTTGCAGGATTGTAGGGTTTCCCGTAAAGATTAGCTAACCAAAAATAATAGAAACCACGCAAAAAGTGGGCTTCGCCTCTCACCTTATGTACTCCTTGCTGCTCAATGTCTGTCACGCAAGGCACTTTCTCTACGGAAGCAATAATATTGTTGGCCACATTGATACAATAATATATCTTAGTCCATGTGGCATTCTCTGCATAGAAATCGGTATAGGACTCGTTTTGCCCTACTCGCTGTTGCCATGTGAAATAGCCAAAGGAATTAGCTCGATGGTCGCCTTCGGCATAGGTGTTGACATAACCAGACTGGCTCTCCTGCACTTCATCGCCTAATAGATGAATCCAAGACCCCACATTAGAGGTGTAACTGAGATAATTGGAGTCATGAACAGGAAGATAGCAGTCGCCAATAAGAAGCTCGTCAAGGTCTTTCCATGTGCGCACATAATCAGTGTCCTGTGAATATTCCTCAAGGAAATCGCCACATGAAGTAAGTGGCAACACTGAAAGCAACGTACCCACGAATATAAATAGATATTTGTTTCGCATATTAGAATTCCACGTTTAGTCCAAGTGTATAAGTAGGAGTGTCACTCAACTGAATCTCTGTAAAACCACCTTGAGTAGGAGTTTGACCACGAAGACGGCGATCACAGAATGTGTGCAGGTTCGTAGCAGAAGCAGTAAGAGCCAAACGCCCTAAATGCCACTTTTGAATGAGTTTCTTGTCAAACTCATAAGTAAGCGAGATGTTCTGCAACTTGACGTAATCAGCACTCACAACACGCGCTGTCGAATAGTCGTACATAGTCCATGCATTATTATGGAAACGAGGGCCCGTATAGAGATCACTGCTACTCCAATGGGTTGAATAGAGTCCATAGCTATTATTACCACTTCCCATAATGGAAGGAATTGTTGTGTAAGATTCATCGCCAGGACGTTGCCAACGGCCAAGAAGATCACGGCTGACATTTGCCTCGCTGGAATAACCTCCTGTAAAGCCGTCATAAAGACGGAACAATCGTGTGCTAGCACCAAAAGCATAAGTACAGGTGATACCTAAACGCCACTGCTTATAAGTAAAGGTATTGCTTACACTGCCGGTCAAGTCTGGCTCACGCTTTCCGCTAGGCACCAATACTCGTGTATAAGCATCATAATTATTCAAGTTTTCCAACTCGCTCTGTCTATCTTCCCAATCATCAAGAATAGGACCTCCGTCTTGGCTGCTCAAGCCGACAAACTTATAGCTATAGAAGGTGCCCACGGGCTGACCTTTCACCACTGCTGTTCCGTTGAGGAAATCGTTCAACTCATAGCTTTCTCCACCTGGCGTCGTAGTCACCTCATTCTTTATTTTAGAGATGTTACCAGAAAGAATCCAGTAGAAGTTGCGCAGCTTAATTGGAGTTGCAGAAAGAGTAATGTTATAACCCTTGTTGACGACAGTACCGGAATTCACGATATATGAAGTATAGCCATTGACATCACTAATAGTCTTAGACATGAATGCATCTGTAGTCCGCTTGTAGAAGAGCTCTACGCCCAACTGGAAACGACCAGCAAACAAGCTTGACTCAAAACCCGCATTTGTGGAATGAGTTTTCTCCCACTTCAAATCTGGATTGGCAAAATATGCTGCAGTAGTCACCATCTCACCATAATAAGCATCCATGGTTCCCTTCTTAATAACCATAACAGGAGTTTGGTCGTCAAGCATATTACCTTGTTCTCCATAAGAAGCTTTCACAGTTAAGAAATCCAACCAATCCGCATCCAACTTGGCAATGCTCTTCAGATTTGCATTACCCGAAACAGACCATATTGGCAACAACTTTTCATTGCTACGACTACCGAATTTGTTGGAGCCATCATATCGAGTGTTTGCATTCAGCGTGAAGAGGTCTTTATAAGTATACGACAAAGTAGCATATGCAGAAAGCAAATTGGTACGTTGATCTGTGATTGTTGGTACATTGCTGCCCATCCAATTGTAATATTCTGCATAAGTAGACGGCACATTAACAACGAAAGTTTCACCCCGGTCAGGATAATAACCGCGGTCTGTACGCTGATAACCCTTATAAAGGGTTGAGGACGCTTCACCACCGAGTGAGAAATTGATGACATGCTGGTCTTCTCCGCCAAAGAACTTATTGATATCCATCTGAAGACGGGCTGTGTATCCTTTGGTGCTAGTTGTAGATTTCGTGAATTCACCACCATATGGCATCTCGCTATCTGTACCAGGCTGCACACCTACCTCACTCCTTCTGAGAGATGAACTATGGAAGGTGCTTTCACCATACAAGATATCTGTAGAGCTCGAAGAAGAGTTCAGCGAAAGGATACCGTTAAAGTGCAACCACTGCAATGGCTGGAAATGAAGATTGGCTGTAGCCATAATGTTGTTCACAGCCTGAGTCTGACCCGAATTATCAAGCTCATTCAAAATGTTGTAGTTCAGATATCCTGCAGAAAAAGAACCCGTATTCTTTTTGTAGTAATAATAAGAGCCATCTTTATTGAATGCGGGAATGGCCCTTGACGTGTTATAAGCATAATCCGTAGGATTGATCTCGCCAACATTGTACTCTCGATCATTGTGATATCCATTGATGTTCAGAGCTAGGTCTAGCCGTTTCATCAGCTGAATGTCCAGCTTTGCCATACCTGTATAGCGGCGATTCGTTGTATTCTTGATGACATCATCCTGATCGGTATATCCTAAAGAAGCGTAATAACGAATCTTATCACTACCGCCTGAAACAGATACGCTATGGTCATGGGAGAAGGAATTATGGCACAAGATATCAAACCAGTCGGTATTCAGCTCAGCCATCTCATTCACCGCACTATTGAATTCTGCCTGCGTATACTTCCCTGCATATAAGTTGTTAAGCGCATATTCGTAGCCCACCAATGGCATATTAGAAGGATACATATAGTGCTGATCAACCAACATTTGAGAGAAACGAATACGCTCATTCGAATTCATCACATTGATCTTTGAGTCTGTATAGTAGGGACGGCGACGTCCTGTAAACGTAGCTGAATAAGAGAACACAGGCTTGCCTTCTCGTCCGCTCTTTGTTGTGATCACAATCACGCCATTCGCCGCACGAGTACCATACAAAGCTGTAGCAGCAGCATCCTTCAGCACGTCTATACGCAGAATATCCTGAGGATTGATACCAGAAATCGCATTACCCACTCGGTTCACATAATCAGGGTCATTCAAGACATCCGGGCTCAAGGCCACTGGATCCGTCAAGATGATGCCATCCAACACCCACAACGGCTCGCGATTACCAATTAAAGTTGAGGTACCACGGATTCTCAAACGAGGAGTGGCATTGATCTCACCACTATTCGTCGTCAGCACCATGTCTGGAATCTTGCCTTCAAGCATTTGGTCAAGACTTGCATAACCAGGGATATGCACATCCTCCATCTTCATGGATGTAACCGCACTGGTAGAATAGCGCCTATCTATCTTTTGATAGCCTGTCACTACCACATCTTCCAAAGAGTTAGCATCCTCTATCAACATCACATCCATCTTATCCTTCTTTCCGATCATGAGAATCTCTTTCTTCATGCCCAGCATCAAGAAAGTAACAGATTTAGCTTGAGAAGGAACGTTTTTCAGTACATAGCGGCCATTTTCATCCGTTGCAGCACCAAACTCTACAAAATTAGTAGGAAACACTGCCACACCCGGCAATGGCTCACCCTTTTCATCGGTTACTCGTCCATACAACACTCGATTTCCATCTTCACCAGATGCATGGAGAGATGTATTCATTTGTAACAATAATTCAGATGCTACAGAGTGTATCGACAAAAGTCCGAACAATAACAGCACGAGAAGTATCTTTGTGCTCTTCATCTTCAAAAAATATTATCCTATTAAAATCTTGAAATTGAACCGCAAAGATAGCGAAAAAATGAACGCTTGCCAAAGAAAAGAGGAATGAAAAGTACAAAATGACACAAAGGCCTAAAAAAAACGGGCAAAATGCTACTTGCAGTTTTCGACTCGGAATTTCAAATGGACTCTAGATGTGGAGCACTAACCGAGTGTTGTCAGAAGTGTAAGCAGAACACCGAGTGAGTTTGGATAGAAGAATGAATAAAGGGAACTATTAGGTAAATACAGAGGCAAGCCAGAGAAAACCGAAAAGATATCAGAAAGGCGCTGTAAAAGAATACAGATAATAAAGGTACACAAAAAGCCGGAACAAAAAAAGGAGCCCTCCACAAAATGATGTGGAGGGCTCCATCAAGAAGGCGGCGACCTACTCTCCCGCATTGCGGTGCAGTACCATCGGCGCGCCCGGG
>CADAEK010000018.1 GCA_902786925.1 uncultured Bacteroidales bacterium | reverse complement strand
CTATGCGAAAGTCATAAACACATTGCTCATGATGAGCAGCAAAATTGTCTAAATACCTATTATTATACGTGCTTTTTCTAGAATTCGGCCACAAAGATACCAAATTTTTTTCATACCCCGTGCATTTAATGGCTACAATTATGCGGATCACAGATTTCGTCCTTTCGTCTTCGTCAACAAAGTTTTCGTTTAAGCCAACATACCGCTTCGCGATGATTTAGGACGCCCACGAATGGCACGAATGGGAGCCTCGGACGGCCTAATATAATTGACAATCGACAGTTGACAGTTGATAATTAGCCATGCGGGGTGTTGTTTTTGGTCACACAGATTCCGCAGATAGCACAGATTTTTGGAGCCAAGAATGGCTCTCTAATTTCTGGGCCTTGCCCCAAGATTTTATTTTATTTGAATGATTTCTTGCGAAGCAATCCCCCAAGCCGCGCAAGCCCAACTGTCAACTGTCAACTATCAACTGTCAACTCTCCCCTCTCTCTCAGTCAATTTCTCCGCTTCCGAAGCAGAGGTGATGGTCCTGATCGTACACCACGCAGAACTGGCCGGGAGCCACTCCGTGGATTTTCTCGTCGGCTTGCAGGAACCAGCGCCCGTCTGCCTTGCGAGAAAGGACGCCTCCCAAATATTCGGGCGTGTGGCGAATTTTGAAGGTGACGCGCATCTGCGGCTCGCCATTGGCGCCCACAAGCGGATGGACGTTCTCGCCTCCCCACTCTTCTTCAAACGGATTGCCGCTGATGAAGTGGAAGTCGTTCATGGTGATATGGTCTTTATATACCTTCTCGGGGTCGTAGCCATGAGAGACAAAGAGGATATTCCGCTTGATGTTCTTCTTCACCACAAACCAAGGACCGCCGCCAAAGCCAAGTCCCTTGCGCTGGCCTATGGTGTAGAACCACAGCCCTTTGTGCTCCCCAATCTTGTGCCCCGTCTCTATCTCGCGCACATCGCCTGGATTTTCGCCCAGATGTGCCTTGATGTAGTCGCGGAAGTCGATGTTGCCTAAGAAGCAGATGCCCTGGCTGTCCTTCCGTTCCGCATTGAGCAGATGCGCCTTTTCTGCAATCTCACGCACCTGGTGCTTCCACAGATGCCCAATGGGGAACATCAGCTTGCTGACCTGCAAGGCATCAATTTGACAAAGGAAATCCGTCTGGTCTTTCACGGGGTCAGGAGAGGTGGACAGCCACACCTTGCCGCCGATGTTGGTGGTGGTGGCATAGTGGCCTGTTGCCGTAAAGTCAAAGTCTTTTCCTGCCACTTCCTCAAAGCAGCCGAACTTGATGAGCTTGTTGCACATCACGTCAGGATTGGGGGTCAAGCCCTGCTTAGCCTTCTCCATCGTGTAGCCAACGACCTTGTCCCAATACTCCTTATGCAAATCAATCACATCCAGCTTCAAGCCATACTTTCGGGCCAGCCACTGGCATATCTCTACATCCTCCTCGGAGGTGCAGTTCCATTCCGTGTCCTTGTCGGGCCCTATCTTGATGTAGAAAAGATGAGGGTCGATGCCCTGCTCTTTCAGCATATGGACGGAAACGGCAGAGTCAACGCCTCCCGACACTAATGCAGCAACAGATTTATTCATTTGCTTGCCATTGCAGACTTCATGTTCTTACTTATTTCCAGCATCCTGTCGATTGGCTTCACCGCTTTTTCCGCAATGGCTGGGTCAACCTCTACGGTTGGCCATTCGTATTTCAGCGTGTTGTAGAGCTTCTTCAGGGTGTTCAGCTTCATGAACTGGCACTCGTTGCAAGAGCAGCCCATCGTCTCTGTCGCTTCAGGAGGTGCAGGAATGAACAGCTTGTCGGGGCAAGCCTTCTTCATCTCGTGCAGGATGCCGCTTTCGGTAGCCACGATGAATTCTGTAGCCTCATCCTTGATGGCAAAGTTCAGCAAACCAGCTGTTGAGCCAATCACGTCGGCCACCTTCTGGATGGGTGCTGGACATTCGGGATGCACCAGAATCTTCGCATCGGGATGCTCTGCTTTCAGGGCGAGAATCTTCTCCAGCGAGAACTGGCCATGCACATGACAGCCACCATTCCACAGCAGCATTTCACGTCCTGTCACAGAATTGATGTAGTTGCCCAAGTTCTTGTCCGGGCCAAATATAAGTTTCTCATCCTGAGGAAATGAGTCAATCACCTGTTTAGCGTTGCTTGAAGTCACCACCACATCGGTCAAGGCCTTCACGGCTGCGGTGGTGTTCACGTAGCTCACCACTTTGTAGCCAGGGTGCTCATCCACAAACTTTTTCAAATCATCTGCATTGCAGCTGTCCGCCAAAGAGCATCCCGCATTCAGGTCGAGCACCAGCACTTTCTTGTTGGGACAAAGAATCTTGTTGGTCTCTCCCATAAAGTGCACACCGCACATCACAATGATGTCGGCATCCGTTTTGGCAGACCACTGCGCCAAGGCCAACGAGTCTCCCACAAAGTCGGCAATGTCTTGCACAGCTCCGTCGGTATAGTAGTGCGCCAAAATCACCGCATTTTTCTCTTTGCACATCTTGCGGATTTCGGCATTCAAATCAATGCCAGCAGGGATAGGCTCATCCACATAGCCCTTCTCCCTCCACGAGTTTTTCACTTCCATGTTTGTTTATCTTTATACGACAGAATGGTTACAAGGGCAAAGGTATGCCTTTCCTGCGATTCTGCCAAATTCCTATTGTCATTTCATACTTGTCACTCTTCGTCTTCCCGTTCGCCTTCCGTCTCGCCTTTCGCCTCTTCCAGCTCCTCTCTCGTAGGGAAATGGCCTATCCACTTCATCTGCTTCAAGCACCACGACTGACGACGATACATGTAATTGGTAGGAGAACCGGAATTCATGCGGATGGGATTAGGCAAAGAAACGGCTATCATGGCACACTGGTTGCGCGTAAGGTCTTTGGCGCTGCATCCAAAGTGCTCCTGCGCCACCGCCTCCGCACCATAGATTCCATCCCCCATCTCGATGGTGTTGAGATACACCTCCATGATGCGGTGCTTGTCCCACATGAACTCCATCAGCACCGTGAAGTAGGCCTCAACGCCCTTGCGGAACCAAGCCAGTTTGCCCGACGATGACGTGGGGAAAAGAAACACATTCTTCGCGGTCTGCTGACTGATGGTGGAACCGCCTCTGTAGCGCTCACCCTCAACACGCTCATCAATCACTTTCTTGATAGCTTCCCAGTCAAATCCGTTGTGTATCAAAAAGTTCTGGTCTTCGCACGACAGGACTGCCAAAGGAAGGTCAGAAGAAATGCTGTCGAGCGGCACCCACTGGTGATGCCAGCGAATCTGTTCACCGCGCTTCACTTGCTCATAGGCGCGAATGAACATCAGCGGAGAGGTATATACCGGCACGAAACGGAACAGCAAAACAAGGAAGATGCTCCCCGCCACAATGACGATGAGCATCCACTTGATGATATTTCCGAGTCTTGAAAAGAACTTCATCATTTATTCTTTACTGAAGTGTTCCTGCATTCGCAGCGTTCACCATTGCCTCTGATGCATAGAGGTAGATTTCCACACGGCGGTTCTGCGCCTTGCCCTCCGCTGTGGAGTTGTCGGCCACAGGACTGTTCTCGCCATAACCCACGCTGCTCTTAATCTGTGAAACATCAGCTCCCTGAGCCAGCAAGAAGGCCTTCACAGCGTCGGCACGGTCTTGGCTCAGCTTGATGTTCTTCTGGTAGCTCTCCTCTGGAGTGGAGTTTCTGAAACCTGTATTGTCGGTATATCCCTGAATGGCCACATCGCAGTCAGGGAACTGCTTGAGCACATCGTTCGTGAATTTAGTCAGGTTGGCCATTGCGTCCTTGCTGAGCATAGACTTGCCCGTGGTGAACAAGATGCCAGAGTCGAAGGTCATCTTCACAGCGTCCAGTCCATTCGCATCCTTGACGGTTTCCACCTGAGCGTTCTCAATCGCAGCAGCTGCTGCCTTAGCCTTATCCATCTTCTTGCCGATGAGCACACCAGCGCCAGTGCCCACAGCAGCACCGATGCCTGCACCAATCAGCGCACCACCAGCATTCTTGCCAATCAGACCACCAATGAGCGCACCTACTGCGGCACCCGAACCGCCGCCAATGACTCCGCCCTTCTTCGTGTTATTAATCGTTCCGCCACAGCTTGCCAATACCACAAGCGCAGCCATTGCAATAGCAAAAAATTGGGTCTTCTTCATAATGAATCCGTTTTTAATGATACAAAATAAATGTTTTCAGAACAAAACCGGTCATGTCATGCGTGTGTATGTGCACGCCATATGTGCACGCCATTCAGTTTGTTTCGTTGGCAAAGTTACGCATCTTTCCCCTCGCAAACAAGGAAAAAGGGAATAAAAAAGGAATAAATAGCGAAACAGCGTGCCCATTTCGGGATTTTTACGTAATTTTGCACCTTTGTAATTATTCATCAAATAAAAGACTATATATATGGCAACAGAACTGAAAAACCTCACGAAGCGTTCAGAGGACTACTCCAAGTGGTACAACGAACTGGTCGTGAAGGCTGAATTGGCAGAACAAGCAGATGTGAGAGGATGCATGGTGATTCGTCCTTACGGATACGCTATTTGGGAGAAGATGCAGCGTGTGCTCGACGATATGTTCAAGGAAACAGGTGTGCAGAATGCCTACTTCCCCCTCTTGATTCCCAAGAGCTTCCTCAGCAAAGAGGCTGAGCATGTGGAAGGATTCGCAAAGGAATGCGCAGTGGTGACCCACTATCGCCTGAAGACGAACGAGACACACGACGGCGTGGTGGTGGACCCTGCTGCCAAGCTGGAAGAGGAACTCATCATCCGTCCTACTTCCGAGACCATCATCTGGAACACTTACAAGAACTGGATTAAGTCATACCGTGACCTTCCTATTCTGTGCAACCAGTGGTGCAACGTGATGCGCTGGGAGATGCGTACACGCCTGTTCCTCCGCACTTCTGAGTTCCTCTGGCAAGAGGGACACACGGCACATGCCACTCGCGAGGAAGCTGAAGACCGCGCCAAGCAGATGCTGAAGGTGTATGCCAAATTTGCAGAGGAATATATGGCAGTGCCTGTCATCCAGGGTGTGAAGAGCGAGACGGAGCGCTTTGCCGGCGCACTCGACACTTACACTATCGAGGCGATGATGCAGGACGGAAAGGCCCTGCAGAGCGGCACGAGCCACTTCTTGGGCCAGAACTTCGGCAAGGCCTTCGACGTGCAGTTCCTCAACAAGGACAACAAGGTTGAATATGCATGGGCCACTTCATGGGGCGTTTCAACCCGTCTGATGGGTGCGCTCATCATGACTCACTCGGACGACAACGGCCTTGTGCTGCCTCCAAAGCTCGCTCCGCTGCAGGTGGTCATCATTCCTATCGGCAAGGGCGACCAGATGGCTATGCTGGACGAGAAAGCAGAAGCCATCGTGAAGAACCTCAAGGCGATGGGCATCAGCGTGAAATACGACAACGCAGACAACAAGCGTCCAGGCTTCAAGTTTGCCGACTACGAGTTGAAGGGCGTGCCTGTACGTCTTGTGCTGGGTGCCCGCGACTTGGAGAAAGGCCTTGTGGAAGTGATGCGCCGCGACACGCTGGAAAAGGAGAACGTCTCTGTGGAAGGCATCGAAGAGTACATCAAGAACCTGCTCGACGACATTCAGGCAAACATCTACAAGAAGGCCATTGACTTCCGCAACGCCCACATCTACGAATGCGACAACTACGACGAGTTCAAGGAGCGCATCAAGGACGGAGGCTTCTTCCTCTGCCACTGGGACGGAACCGAAGAGACCGAGGCCCGCATCAAGGAAGAGACTCAGGCAACTATCCGCTGCGTGCCCTTCATGTTCGAACAGACAGAAGGAGTGGATATGGTGAGCGGCAAGCCCGCCAAGCAGCGTGTATTGATTGCTCGCGCTTATTGATGCATCCGGCTCCGTGCAGAAAAGTCGTTCACAACTTATGAATCATCAAAGTATGAAAAAACATACCCTATTCATCCTGTTTGTGCTGATGGCCTCTATGCTGTCGGCACAAACAGACTCTACCCTCTTCATGCGGCAGCTGTGTGCATTGGAGGGCGTGAGTCAAGTGGCCCCTTTGGAGACCTCCCGATTCAAGGAGAAATACGTGCTGAAAATGGAGCAGCAAGTGGATTGGAAGACAAAATCGAAGGGGACTTTTGGTGAACGCATCATCGTAGGGATGAGAGGAGCTGACAAGCCCACCGTTCTGGTCACAGAAGGCTATTTCGCTGACTATGGTCTTCGCCCAGATTACGAAGAAGAGCTGAGCGCCCTCTTTGACGCCAACGTGGTGCTGTGCGAATACCGCTATTTTGCAGAAAGCGTCCCACAGCCTACCAACTGGGACTATATGACCGTCGACAACTCGCTGGCTGACTACCACCATGTGCGCCAAGTGCTGGGAAAGCTCTTCAATGGCAAATGGATCAGCACAGGCATCAGCAAAGGTGGACAAACCACGATGTTCTATCGGGCTACATACCCCAACGATGTGGATGTGAGCGTGAGCTATGTGGCTCCACTGAACCGTGCTATCGAGGATGGCCGCCACGAGAAGTTTCTGGCCAAGCAGGTGGGCACCAAGGAGGAGCGGAAAGTCATCAAGGCTGCCATGCAGGAACTGATGAAGCGCAAAAACGAACTCATGCCACTCTTCCACGATTTCTGCACAAAACGGAACTATCACTTCTATCTTTCAGAAGAAGACATCTACGACTATTGTGTGCTCGAGTATCCCTTTGCCTTGTGGCAATGGGGCACGCCTGTCAACAACATTCCAAAGCTGGACGCAGACAACCAAACATGGTTCAACAGCCTGGTTGAGATAGCTGACCCCGATTATTTCTCCTATCCCAACAAGTTCATGCCTTTCGATGTGCAGGCAGCCCGTGAGCTTGGCTATTACGGCTACTCACTCAAGCCTATCAAGAAATGGGCCTCTGTCAAGAGCACCAAAGGATACCTGAAGGAAATCATGCTGCCTGACAGCCTGCGCCACTACGATTTCGACCCTACACTCTACAAGCGTACCGTCAACTACCTCCGAAAGTCTGACCCTACACATATATTTATATATGGAGAGATAGACCCTTGGAGCGCCAGCGGAGTGTGCACTTGGCTCAGCTGCAAGAACAAGAAGAACATGCGCATATATGTACAGCCACGCGGCAGTCACAAAGCCCGCATCTACAACATGCCCAACGACATGAGGCTGGACATCATGGACCGACTGACAAAATGGCTGAAATAATCCATCGGCATCTATTTTGTGATTTTCATGAGCAATGGCATAGTGCCATCAAGCTTATCAACAACAAACGACGTTTTCTGAGATAATAGATGAATTACAAATATTCCGACAGAGTGACACGCATCCTTGGATACAGCAAAGAGGAGGCTATTCGACTAAACAATGACTACATCGGCCCTGAGCATCTGATGCTGGGAATGATTCGTGACGGTGAAAGCCGAGCCATTGAAGTGCTGCAACGACGCTTCGCTATCAACATTTCCTCACTCAAGGAAGTGCTGGAGCGCACCGTTGAATCCTCAGAAAAATCACTGCACTCTACAGACATCACCCTCGACCAAAAATCGAACAACATCATGCGATTGTCTGTACTTGAGGCACGCCTGTTCAAAAGCAATGAGAGCGATGCGGAGCACATCCTTCTGGCTATGCTCAAGCAAAAAGACAATGGGGTAGCTCGAATACTGAACCACCTTAATGTCAACTACAAGGACTTGTACGACTCGCTTGCACCACAAGCGGCCCCAACCCCTAAGGTGGAAAACAGCGTTGATTTCGACGAAGATGAGGAAGAGGACACCCCTCCCCCATCAAACAGAAACGCTGCCAACCAGCATGGCGCAGCAACGACCAAGACAACACAGACCGGCAATTCTGACACTCCTGCCATCGACAAATTCGGCTTTGATTTGACACGAGCCGCCGCAGAGGGCAAACTTGACCCTGTGGTGGGACGTGAAACAGAAATACAGCGCCTGGCACAGATTCTTTCACGCAGAAAGAAGAATAACCCCGTGCTCATTGGCGACCCAGGTGTCGGCAAAAGCGCTATTGTGGAAGGACTTGCTGAACGCATCAACCAGCGCAAAGTGGCACGTGTGCTCTTAGGCAAGCGCATCATCAGCCTGGACATGTCAAGTGTCGTGGCTGGCACCAAATATCGTGGACAGTTCGAAGAGCGTATGCGCAGCATCATCAATGAGTTGCGCACCAATCCGAACGTCATCGTCTTCATCGACGAGATTCACACATTGGTGGGAGCAGGAAACCAAGCTGGACAAATGGATGCGGCCAACATGATGAAGCCTGCTTTGGCACGAGGTGAGTTGCAATGCATCGGAGCCACTACGCTCGACGAATACCGCAAGAGCATCGAGAAAGACGGAGCATTGGAACGCCGCTTCCAGAAGGTGATTGTAGAGCCAACTACTCAAGAAGAGACCTTGACCATTCTGAACAACATCAAGGACCGTTACGAGGATCACCACAACGTCATTTACACAGACGAGGCGCTTGCTGCCTGCGTGAAACTCACCGAGCGCTATGTCACCGACCGCAGTTTCCCTGACAAAGCCATCGACGTGCTTGACGAAGTGGGCTCACGCGTTCGTATCCTCAATGTGGAAGTGCCCAAAGAGCTGGAAGAGAAAGAGACCGAACTGGCCAATCTCAATGCCAAAAAGGAAAAAGCTGTCCGTGACGAGAACTACGCTTTGGCCAGCAACTATCGCGATATGGCCAAGCAAGTGGCTGCCACCATTGAAGAAATGAAGCAGGAATGGGAAAAGTCTCTTGCTGACAAGCGGCAGAAAGTCACAGAGGAACACGTGGCGCAAACCGTCTCGATGATGACAGGAATCCCCGTCAACAAAATGGCCAATGCAGAGGGCATCCGCATGAAGGGAATGCGCCAAGAACTGAAAAACAACATCATTGCACAAGATGCAGCTGTCGACAAATTGGTCAATGCCATTCAGCGAAGCCGTGTAGGCCTTAAAGACCCCAACCGACCTATCGGAACCTTCATGTTCCTCGGTCCCACGGGCGTCGGAAAGACCTATCTTGCCAAGAAGCTTGCGGAACACATGTTCGGTTCCACCGATGCCCTTATCCGCATCGACATGAGCGAATACATGGAGAAGTTCACCGTCAGCCGACTGGTGGGTGCGCCTCCTGGATATGTAGGTTATGAAGAAGGCGGCATGCTCACCGAGAAAGTACGCCGCAAGCCCTACTCTATCGTCTTGCTGGATGAGATAGAGAAAGCTCATGCCGACGTGTTCAACTTGCTTCTGCAAGTAATGGACGACGGTCGCTTGACTGATACCCAAGGTCGCACCATCGACTTCCGGAATACAGTCATCATCATGACCAGCAATGTGGGCACCCGCCAACTCAAGGACTTTGGTCGTGGAGTAGGCTTCACAACAATGTCTGACCAGAACGATAAGGAAATCTCTCGCTCTGTCATTCAGAAGGCTCTCAACAAGCAGTTCTCACCAGAGTTCCTCAACCGCATCGACGAAATCATCACCTTCGATCAGCTTGAACTCGATGCCATTCTCCAAATCATCGGCCTCGAACTTCGAGGACTCTACAAGCGCATCGAAGACTTGAACATGCACCTTGAGATTACTGAAGCGGCTCAAAAGTTTATTGCCGAGAAAGGCTACGACAAGCAGTTTGGTGCTCGTCCACTCAGACGTGCCATCCAGCAGTACCTCGAAGACCGCATCAGCGAGATGATTGTTGAAGAAGAGGTCAAAGCCGGTGATACCATTCTTGCAGACCTGCAAGACGACAAGATTGTAGTTTCCAAGAAGACAGAGGAGACTGCCTAACACGTCCCACATTTAACTGGTATAAACAACCGGTATAAACAACGCACATATTCTTATTATACAGAAATGCGGACTTTGCAATATGCAGAGCCCGCATTTCTTTAATACCTAATAGTAAGTATGGCGAGCCAAAATGTGAGTATCTGGATACCTACATAATGGCAAAAAGAAGTTAAAATACCTATCAGAGAGATGGGTTTCGTTGATTTTGAGTATTGCGATACCTACAAGATGTCCATACCTTTGCAACATATTTAACAAGAAGGGAAATAACAAGTAACATTCCTTCCCTTCACAATGACATCGGCACAGGATATAAACATAAAGAACAGCATAAGAAAAGTATGAAAGTTGCAAAGACTTGTACAGGGGCAGTTGCAGCCCTATTATTGAGTACTATGAGTACGAGCGTGAATGCGCAGTCTCAAAACAATGATTCATCACGAGTAGCAAAACTGGAACGTGCCCTCTCTCGCTTTCACATCGGTGGATATGGCGAGGTGGCTATGTCAAGAAACTTTTATAGTGACAACCCCGACCGCTACAGTTTGCCGGATGAGCACAAGAACGATCCCAGCCACGGACGATTCGACATTCCCCACATGGTAGTATATCTAGGTTATGATTTCGGCAAAGGATGGACGATGAGCTCAGAGATTGAGTTTGAACACGGTGGTACAGGTGGTGCCTACGAGAAAGAAGTGGATGAAGGTGGCGAATGGGAGTCTGAAACAGAAAAGGGAGGCGAAGTTGCTTTGGAACAGTTCTGGATTCAAAAGTCATTTGCTCCTTATGCCAACATCCGATTGGGACATATGGTTGTGCCAGTGGGATTGAACAACGCACACCACGAGCCAACGAATTTCTTCACCGTATATCGTCCAGAAGGCGAGAACACGATTCTTCCTTCCACATGGCACCAGACCGGTATTGACTTCTGGGGACGCGCTGGTGATTGGCGATACGAAGTGCAGTTCCTTTCTGGTCTGAACGCAGAGAACTTCACATCAGACGGCTGGATTAACAAAGGTGCCAGCAGCCCACTGGAGTTTGAGCTTGCTACCACATACGGAACCTCCCTACGCATTGACAACTACTCTGTACCAGGCTTGCGTTTGGGTCTGAGCGGTTATTACGGACACAGCATTGGAAACGGCTACCCAAGAAATAAAGAAGGAGTGGACGAAGAATATAAAGGCGTAGTAGCTATTGGATGTTTTGACTTCACCTACAAAGGGCACAACTGGATTGTGCGTGGCCAAGCAGATTACGGCTACATCGGCGATACAGAAGAGTTGGCTTATATCTACAACCGCATTAACGCCAAGTCTCCCTATCACACACGAACTGCTGTCAGCCAGAATGCATTTGCATACGGCATCGAGGCTGGATATGATGTGTTCTCACAAATCAGAAAACTCAAAGAAGACGGACAGCGTTTGTTCCTCTTCGGACGCTACGAGCATTACAACCCTTGCGCTTCCAGCAGCGTGAAGAAGAAATATGACTACCACAACGTGAAGCGTATGGCTGTAGGTATCAACTATTATCCTGTGAAAGGTGTTGTGCTGAAAGCCGACTATTCACACCGATTCCTCAAGAGTCAATACAACAACGAGCCAAGTTTCAATGTGGGCATTGCCTACGAAGGATGGTTCTTGTAAATCTTCCAAAAGAACCACATAAATCATATATACATTTATACTTAACCCATTAAAACTAAACAACATGAATTTCAAAAATTTATTTGGAATCGCACTTGTAGCATCAGCTGCAACAATTATGTCCTCTTGTAGTGACGATGACAACAACAGTAGCAACGAACTGAATTTTGAACTGAACACATCTGCTACCCCACTGGTAGATGAAGAAACATATCCTACACACACCAGCGATTACTCAACTCGCTCATTCGGCCAAGCCGCTATTGACAACTGCGAGGAGCTGGTTCTCTCGCTTGAGTCAGCTAACAGACTGATTGGTAAAGCACGTCTCAATGAGGCACAAGAGGCTTATCTCCGAGAGGTGCTGAAGAACTTGGTGGACAATGTAATTGTACCCACTTATACCGATCTTGCCGACAATACTGCCCTGTTGGAGGAAGAGCTCAATGGACTGAATGTAAACACGCTGACTCAGACAGACATCAACAATGCTTGCGAGTCATTCAAGAAAACCCGTCTCTACTGGGAACGCAGCGAGGCTTTCCTGGGAGGTGCTGCATCTGAGTTCGACGTGGACCCAACCATCGACTCTTGGCCACTGAACCGTTCATTGCTGCTTAACTATTTTAACTCAGGAACAATGAATGAGGATATGCTTGATGATGCTTCCATCCTCGGCTTCCACGCTTTGGAATTCATTCTTTTCCGCAACGGACAGCCTCGTCAGGTTTCAGAGTTCCAAGGAAACGATACTTACAAGAACTTCACAAGCGTAAGTGGTGCTAAAGAATTGCTCTATGCACAACAAGTTTGCAAACTGCTGAAGGAGCGTACCTTCCAGCTGCAAGTTGCCTGGGAAGGCGAAACCTCAAAAAATGCTGACCGTGTGAAAGTGGTGAAGGATGCAGGTTTGGACTACAAGACCCAAAAGAATCTCAGCTACGGCGACAACATGAAGCAGGCTGGTCAAGCTAACAGCACCTTTGCAACTCTGAAAGACGCTATTGCACAAGTGCTTTCTGACGATGAAGGTTCTGCAGCCGCTATTGCTACAGAGGTAGGCACAGCTAAAATTGCCAATCCTTTCTCTGCCGGCTACATCTTCTATGTTGAGTCACCTTACAGCTATAACTCTATTGCTGACTTCCGCGACAACATCCGTTCTGTTCGCAACATCTGGTTGGGTTCTACCAATCGTACTGCCAACAAATACAGCTTCCACACCTTCTTCGCAAGTGTAGGAAAAGAGAGCACCAACAAGGCTGTGGAAGAAGGCTATGTAAACGCTATCAGCGCCATCAGCAATATGCCTGCTCCATTCGTGAAGTATTGCAGCACCATTTGGAATCTTCCATATGAGGACGATGATCGTACAGCAGATGAGATTGAAGAAGAGTAAACAAATACTATAATATACACAAATCGCGCTCCGTCTTCCATATAAGGCGGAACGCATTTGTGGTTTAATACATGACTACAATTATTAACTACATACTTATGGTCAACAAATTCTTACTAAAGACACCGTTGCTACTTTTGATGGGCGGATTATTACTGACCGCTTGTAGCGACGACGACACCAAGAAGGGCTTAGGCGGACTGGAAGAAGAAGAAAACCAGTTCGGCAAAGCCAATGACGTGTTCGCCGCTTCCGAATGGTTTCCAGGAGGAGAGTTAGGCACTACCGAGAACGCAAGTTATTCAGCAATTGCTCCAGGCGCAAGAAACATGGGGCTTGAGGTCAACTTCAACAAGGGCGAGGACTTCTTCGAGCATCTCTACACCTACTCCGAAGAGCCTCGCAAGGGATTAGGTCCTGCATGGGTACGTTCCAGCTGTCTCGCTTGCCACCCATCCTACGGACACGGAAAGCGCCAAACTGAATATCGTGCCAACACTATCGGCAACGGTTATCTGCTGGTTATTTACCACCCTGTAGCCGACTACACAGAAGACGGAGTGCGCTATACGAAGAATGGCTCTAATTACATCAGCGAGGTAACCGGCATGCCTCAGACCAAAGCGATGGCGCCCTTCAAAGCGCCGATTGATGAGAACCAAATCACTATCGACTGGAAGAAAGTCGAAGGCACTACGCCCAGCGGATTCCCTCTTCACTTCCCAGACGGAGAAGCCTACGAGCTCATCTATCCTGAGGTTAACATTCCTGTTACAGCCTTCAACACGAATCCCAAGCCAACAGATTACGAAGTGCGTCTCGAGTCCACTATCGGAATCTACGGAACAGGCCTGCTTGATGCAATCAGCACTGAAGACATGAAGGCACAGTATGCGAAAGAAGCTGCTCATGCCACCCTCAATCCTAACATGTGGGACGCTGCAGCCAACGATTGGGCCCCAAGCGCCTACTACACCCTTGCAGACGGAACAAAGGCTATCAAGAAGTTCACTTACGCGATGACTCGTGCGTCGCTGCAAGATGGAGCCGGAGCCAACGCTGTGTGGAACATCACCAATGTGACCCGTTCTGACCGCCGCTACCTCTACTCCACCACCGCCTGGGCAAGAGCGATGTCTGAAGACCCTGAGGTCATCAGCTACATCCGCAAGAACGGAGCCAGCAAGTCTTCACTTGTGCATCCCTATTATGCCGAGAGTGACGAGAAGATTGCCGAGAAGGTATTTAACCTGCTCGACATGAACACAGCCGCTAAGGGCGGAGACAAATACACAGCAGCATTTGGCGAACCAGAGATGAACGACAAAGACTATTATGACTTTATGGTCTGGCACAGAGGACTCGCTGTTCCAGCTGCACGCAATCTGGACGACCCAACTGTGCAGCGCGGCAAAACCGTCTTCAACCAGATTGGCTGCGCTATGTGTCACCGTCCATCTTGGCAGACGAAAGAGGACAACTACTGGGCAGACTACAGCCTTAAGGCTTATGCAAACGCCAACGGGCTCGACGCCAACAACATTCTGCCCAAGTTTGCCTACCAGACCATTTGGCCCTACACCGATATGGTGCAGCACCGTCTCTATATGGAGAACGACATCCGCACAGGATGGTGCAGAACCACTCCGCTCTGGGGACGCGGACTCTCGCTCCGCCTGACAGGTGCAGAAGACCGTCTGCATGACTGCCGCGCTCGCAACGAGATTGAGGCCATCATGTGGCACGGGTACAGCAAGCAGTCTGATGCCTACTTCGCTGTGAAGAACTTCTACAATCTGCCCAAGAAAGACCGTGATGCCCTCGTGAAATTCCTCCGTTCTATCTAACAGAGGAATCCTCTCACACAATATATGGGCAATCATGCCGTTATATAAACAAAAAAAAGACAAACACATTAAACATTCCAACGTAGTGATCAAGAAAATCACATTCACTCTATACGCCATAGTCATCCTTGTGATGGCTATGGCCACTATTATAGAAAAGACCCAAGGCACACCCTACGTGCTTGGCCACATCTACGGCTCCTGGTGGTTCACCGCTCTGTGGGCGCTGCTCGCCATTGGCGGCATGATCTATATGTTCCAACGGCGCATCAAAAGGCTCGTCGTCATTCTGCTGCACGGATCCTTCTTGCTCATCTTGGCTGGCGCATTGCTCACTCATCTGACTTCTTGGCAAGGAACCGTCCATTTGCGCAAGGGAGAGGCCGTGACCTATTGCCAGACAGAGGAAGACGGAGAGAATGTCCGCAAGCGGCTTCCGTTCACCATCACGCTGGAACACTTCAACATTCGCTACCACAACGGCACTGAGACAGCTGCCGACTATGAATCCCACTTCACCATTAGAACAGACAAAGAAACAGAGCGAGGATACACATCCATGAACAATATCTACTCCACTCATGGCGTTCGCCTTTATCAGAGTGGCTACGACGATGACATGAAGGGCACCACTTTGTCACTCAACAGCGACCCATGGGGCATACCCGTCACCTATACGGGATACGGACTCTTGTTTCTCTCCATGATACTGATGCTCATCGACCCTAAGGGGCGTTTCCGCCAATTGGTCCGCAAGGCAAGCACCACTATCGCCATTGTGCTGCTGATGCCCACACAAGCTCATGCGCTCAACACGTTCACCCAGGAACAAGCTACACAGTTCGGACGTCTGTGCATCAACTATAATGGCCGCATTTGCCCCATCCAGACGCTTGCCCTCGACTTCACGCGCAAGCTCTACGGCAAGTCGTCCTACAACGGCTACACCGCCGAGCAGGTGCTTTGCGGCTTCATCTTCTTCCGTGAGGAGTGGAGCGAAGAGCCGCTGATACGCGTCAAGTCGGCAGAAGTGCGTCAACAGATAGGCTTGCAAGAGTACACGCCGCTCTCGGCTCTCTTCACGCCGCAGGGCTACATCCTTGGCCCCTACATTCAAGAGTACTATCGGGGAAATAGCAACAAGTTTCATGAAGAGATTGCGAAGGTGGACGATAAAGTCATGCTCGTCATGCAACTTTCCAGAGGAACCAACCTCCGCATATTTCCCTTCAAGGGGAAGTGGTACTCTCCCACCGACAGTCTGCCCGCTACGATTGAAGCCGAGCGCCAATCCTACTTCCACAACGCGCTGACGATGCTCGCTGTGTATGCGCAGAACCAGCAGACAGCCGAGGTGGACGAGATGCTCCAGAAGATGGCCAAGTACCAGCACGTGTACGGAGCATCTGATATGCCTTCCCCTACTCGTTTGGCAGCCGAGCACCTCTACAACCGGATTCCCTTTGCCAAAGTGCTCTTCATGATGTGCCTCACCTTTGCGTTCATCAGCCTGCTGCGCTGGAAATGGACCAAGAGAATCTCGCTCGTTGTGCTCATAGCAGCCTTTGCGGCACTCACGCTCTGCCTGGCGCTGCGATGGATCATCAGCGGATACATCCCCATGAGCAACGGCTATGAGACGATGATACTGATGGCTTGGATTATTATGCTGGCCTCGCTGCTCGTCTATCGCAAGTTCCGCATCATTCTCACCTTCGGACTGCTGCTCTCGGGCTTCCTCCTGCTCGTGAGCCACTTGGGACAGATGGACCCCAAAATCACCCATCTGATGCCCGTGCTCTCGTCACCCCTGCTGAGCATTCACGTCAGCTGCGTCATGATGGCCTACGGACTGTTCAGCATCACCTTCGCCTGTGGCGTCTATGCCCTCATCGCGCGCAAGAAAATGGACGAGATGCACCTCATGTCCCAGCTGTTCCTGTTCCCCGCTGAATTTCTGCTGACAGCCGGCATCTTCTTGGGCGCCATTTGGGCAAACGTCAGCTGGGGACGCTACTGGGGATGGGACCCTAAGGAGGTGTGGGCGCTCATCACGATGCTCATCTATGCTATCCCTATGCACAGCGCATCCGTCAAATGGATACAGAAACCCATACACTATCACATTTTCATGGTGGCAGCCTTCCTGGCGGTGCTCATCACCTACTTCGGTGTCAACTTCTTCCTGGGAGGTCTGCACAGTTATGCCAACCAATAAAGATGTGGACAGACACTACAACAAACAATCTTGGGCATTATCCGTTGGGAACCGGAAGTTCATCTTCCAGTTCCCAACATTCATTTCCTAAAAAACTATCCTCATTTTTCCTATTTCGATTAAAAATAGCTACCTTTGCATTCGTATGGAATATGTAGTAAAGAATCTCGACAATATCGGTGCTCGCATCGAGCTGACGCGCTTCGCAGCAGGCCAGGTGACCGAGCTGCACGCCATGCTTCATGTGCAGGCACAAGGCGAGCTGTTCGAGGCACAATTTGCCCGTCTGCAGCAAGCCAAGAAAGCGCTGATGGAGATGGAAGAGGTACAATCCGCCAAGGTGGTGTTCAAGCGCTATTTCCTTAGCGACGCGACCAATCAGGTTCCACTCATCCAGGAGAACGACGAGTGCACCATTTCGTATATTCAGCAGCCTCCCCTCGACGGGTCCAAGGTGGCGCTTTGGCTCTATCTGCAGCAAGGCACAGAAGTGAGCAACACGAATGGCTCCACCGTAGTGAGCCACAACGGCTACCAGCACATCTGGACAATGGGACTGCTGGACACCTCGGTGGACACCTCCTATATGCAGACTTGGAACACCCTGCTCTCCTATATCAACACCCTGAAGCAGTTCAACGCCACCCTTGAGGCCAACTGCATCCGCACTTGGTTCTTTGTGCGCGATGTGGACACACAATATGCAGGTCTGGTGAAATCGCGCCGAGAGTGCTTCATCGAGCAGGGACTGACTCCCGACACGCACTACATCGCCTCTACCGGCATTGGCGGCACTCCTGCCGACCCCAAGGCCCTTGTGCAGTTGGGCAGCTATGCAATGACCGGCTTTGAGCCCCAGCAGCAGCGCTATCTCTATGCCCTCTCGCACCTCAACAGAACCATCGAATATGGGGTCACCTTCGAGCGTGGCACCCTCATGCAATATGGCGACCGCAACCACATCTACATCTCTGGAACAGCCTCTATCAACAACAAGGGCGAAGTGATGCATGTGGGCAACATCAACCGGCAGACCCTGCGTATGTGGGAGAATGTGGAGAAGCTGCTCGAGGAAGGAGGCATGAGCTACGAGGACGTCATGCAGATTGTAGTCTATCTGCGCGACAGCTCCGACTACGAAACCGTCAAGCAGATGTTCGACAAGAAGTTCCCCAACATGCCGCTGGTCATCACCCTGGCGCCCGTGTGCCGGCCCACATGGCTCATCGAGATGGAATGCATCGCGGTCAAGAAAGCCTGCAACGATTTCCGGGAATTCTAAAGACTGAGGAGTTAATCGTGAGGAGTTTCCATCAAACCCCATCAAGCCCATCATCCCATACTCCCCATTAAACTCCATCCAACCCCTCAATAATATCATTTGCAGCTTGCCCATCGGCAGGCTGCTTTTTTGTTTGCAGTTTCCTTCCACTTTCGGCCACAAAAAAAGAGGAGCGTCTTACGACGTTCCTCTTGTTCTGCGGAAAGTGAGGGATTCGAACCCCCGGAACAGTTACCCGTTCACCGCATTTCGAGTGCGGCCCGTTCGACCACTCCGGCAACTTTCCTCGTAAAAGGGCAAGCTTGCAAGAAACAAGCTCACCCTTTCATGAAAAAGCCGGGAGGAGATGTGATGAAACTCCGACGTAAATAAGATTTGAGTATCTACTGCCCTTTGTAATCCACCGACGCGAAGGTTTCCAGATGCCGAAACCCCATATTCAAAAGACATGGCGACTTCTGGGTTGTGGCCCGCCATCAGACAGTAAAATCATCTCGGTTCCAATAATTAATTTGATGAGTATCCCGATCGATCCTGTACCCCGGCTATATGTTAACGTCAACTCCCTTTTGTGTCTCGGTTCTCTCGCCAAGAGCGGAGTTTTCTGTTTTTTCTATAGGCAAAGGTAAAGCATTCAAATTATATAAACAAGGGATTTGCAGAAAATTTTCCACAAATCCCTTGTTTTTTTATCTCACGTCTAAGGCGGAGAGGTGCTTCTGTGGGCCTATTCGCCCAAATATACTGCGAATGACATTGCTCGTCCGGCAGGCGTTTTGCCCCATATCCAGAGGGTTTGCTCGTCGCTGCCCTGTGCTGCGCGGAAGGCAGTTTCCATGTCGGCAGCCGTTCTGATGTTCTGGTTGTTGGCCTTCAGGATGATGAAGTCTTCAGGCACACCAGCGTCTTTCAGGTAGCCAGCCTTGAGCTTCTTCACCTGCACGCCGTTGGAGAGATGGAGGCTCTTCTTCTGGCTCTCGGTCAGTTCCACAAACTCTGCGCCCAGTGCGTCAGCCTTCTGGTTCTTGATAACGTTGGTGCTGCCCTTGGCGTTGCGGAAGGTAAGCGATGTGGTCTTTTCTTTCTTGTCGCGGATAAATCCGATGATGGCGGTGTCGCCTGGGCGGTACTTGGTGGTAGCCTCCTGAAGCTCCGACATCTTGGTAATCTTCTTGCCGCCCACCGACACAATCACGTCGCCCTTCTTCAGGCCAGCCTCGTCTGCTGCACCGTCTTCCACCACTTCGGCCACATACACGCCGTCGTTGGTGCCAAAGTCGGCAGAGAACTTCTCGTCCTCATGCTTCTGTGCGTCGATGTAGTCGCGCAGCGTCATGCCGCTCACGCCCAGCAGCGCACGCTGCACAGTGCCGTAGGTCTTGAGGTCGGTCACCACCTTCTTCATGATGGTGGTAGGAATGGCGAAACCGTATCCGGTGAAGGAACCCGTCTGCGAATAGAGCATCGCGTTGATGCCCACGAGCTCGCCGCGTGTGTTGACCAATGCGCCGCCCGAGTTGCCTGCATTGATGGCTGCATCCGTTTGGATGAACGACTCGATGCCGTTCTTGTGCGCATTCAGATTGCGTGCCTTGGCCGACACGATGCCCGCTGTGACGGTAGAGGTGAGGTTGAAGGGGTTGCCCACTGCGAGCACCCACTCGCCCACTTTCAGTTGGTCGGAGTCGCCAATCACGATGGCTGGAAGCTGCTCGGCATCTATCTTCAGGAGAGCCAGGTCGGTGTCGGCATCGAGGCCGATGACACGAGCTGTGAACTCGCGGTTGTCGTTCAGCGTGATGGTGATTTCGTCGGCATTCTCCACCACGTGGTTGTTCGTCACGATGTAGCCATCTTCAGAGATGATGACGCCCGAACCGGCCGACTCGCGCTTGGGAGTCTCCACCTGACGGCGCTGAGTGCCTCCGCCGCGACCGAAGAAGTCGCCAAAGAAGTCCTCAAATGGGTCGCGATATTCAATCGTCTGGGTGCGTCCCTTCTGTACGCATTTGATATATACCACCGCGTTGCAGGCTTTCTCAGCCGCTTCGGTCAAGTCCACTGGCTGTGCAGCAGGATGCGCATTCGTGGAGAGGTGCATCAAGCCTGCAGCTTCCTCCACTGCGGGAGCTGATGTTTCCACCGGCGAGAAACCAGAACGGATAGACTTCTGAGACAGGGAGTAGGCAAAAGCCCCTGTCAATCCTGAAAGGAAGGCTACACAGGCAAGTGTGCCGTAGAATCTTTTAGTTGTCTGTTTCATTGTGTCTTATAAGTTTTAGTTATGTTTTTATCACGTTTGCAGAACGAACGGGCTGTTTCCTATTTTCCCTCTTTCGGGCAATGCCTTCGTTTCTGTTTCGGGCACAAAATAACAACAAATATCTTTCACCTCAAAACATTTATCTTGTGTTTTTTGTGCGTGTTGAACTAGTTTAACAAATAGCGGCCAAGTGTTAACACGCATTAAGGATATTTCTTAAAAACAGAGGAGTGGTTTAACAATTGAAGGGGGGGGGGAGGCTGGGAGGAGGCTCTCTCCTCTCCTTTAGGGGGGAATCCGGGAGGAGGCTTCAGCTACCCACTAAAAAGAGCCGCACATCATCAATTTCTTGACGCGTGCGGCTCTTTTCGTATCAGTCAAATTATTCCCACTCGATCGTTGCTGGTGGTTTTGAAGAGACATCGTAGCAAACGCGGTTGACGCCCTTGACGTTGCGGATAATCTGGTTGCTGACTTCGGCAAGGAACTCGTAAGGGAGCTTTGCCCAGTCTGCAGTCATCGCGTCGGCTGAAGTGACAGCACGGAGCGCCACAGGATTCTCGTATGTGCGCTCATCGCCCATCACGCCTACAGACTTCACGTCGGAGAGGAGAATGGCTCCTGCCTGCCAAATCTGGTCGTAGAGAGACACCTCTATCTCACCGTCCTTCATGTCGGCTGGCACTCCAGCAGCAAGCACCTTGCGTGCCTCCTCGCCAGAGAGCTTCACCTTCCAGTTGCGGAGACCGCGAATGAAGATGTCGTCGGCGTCCTGAAGCACACGCACCTTCTCAGGAGTGATGTCGCCCAGGATGCGCACAGCAAGACCTGGACCTGGGAAAGGATGACGAGTGATAAGGTGCTCGGGCATCTGGAGCTGACGTCCCACACGGCGCACCTCGTCCTTGAAGAGCCACTTGAGAGGCTCACATAGCTTGAGGCCCATCTTTTCGGGCAGACCGCCCACATTGTGGTGCGACTTGATAACTTTGCCGGTAATATTGAGTGACTCGATGCGGTCGGGATAGATGGTGCCCTGTGCCAGCCACTTGGCGCCCTCAATCTTCTTGGCCTCTGCCTCGAACACGTCGATGAAGCCTGCACCGATAATCTTGCGTTTCTTCTCGGGCTCAGCAACGCCAGCCAGTTCGCTGTAGAACTTCTGCGAAGCGTCCACACCCACTACGTTCAGACCGAGGCACTCGTAGTCGCGAAGCACGTCGGTGAACTCGTTCTTGCGGAGCAGGCCGTTGTTGACGAAAATGCAAGTGAGGTTCTTGCCAATGGCGCGGTTGAGCAGCACGGCTGCTACAGAAGAGTCCACACCGCCTGAGAGACCCAGGATGACCTTGTCGTCGCCCACCTGCTCGCGGAGCTCGGCTACAGTCTGGTCGACGAACGAAGCTGGAGACCAGTCCTGCTTGCCTCCACAGATGTCCACCACGAAGTTCTTCAGCAGCTGTGTGCCGTCAATAGAGTGGAACACCTCGGGGTGATACTGCACGCCCCAGATTTTCTCATCGTTGGCCGCATAGGCAGCATACTTGACCGTAGCGGTGGATGCGATGCAGCGGAAGCCCTCTGGAAGCTTCGTGATGGTGTCGCCATGTGACATCCACACCTGGCTGTTCTTGGCAAAGCCCTTGAGAATTGGATTGCCTTCCTCCATGAATTCGAGGTTGGCGCGTCCATACTCGCGTGTGCCTTCGGGTTCCACCTTGCCGCCAAACGTGTGCGCCATGAGCTGAGCGCCGTAGCAGATGCCCAGGATGGGGTATTTACCGCGAATCTGCTCGAAATCAAGCTTGAATGCGCGCTCCTCATACACGCTGTAGGGCGAGCCTGAGAGAATGACACCAATCACGTCGGGGTCGTTCTGCGGGAACTTGTTGTAAGGCATGATCTCGCAGAAGGTGTTCAACTCACGAACACGACGACCAATCAGCTGAGTGGTCTGCGAGCCAAAGTCTAAAATGATTATTTTCTGCATATTATAGAATATGTATAAAGAGAATTAGGAATGAGGAATGAGGAACGTTTGTAGCAGCGAGAGCAGAGTCAAGCTCGCTTGAACTATGCCGAGTCGCGCCCAAACCTCAGCGAAGCTAATTACGAATTGTCAATTGCCTTCTTAGAATGTGCAAAGGTAGTGAAAAGTTGGGAGTTAGGAGGCAGAGGAACCGAGTTTTTTCCATATAGTAATACTTTTTCATCAAAAAAAGAGAAATCTTACCATATTCTTTGTTATTACCCTTTTTTTTCGTACCTTTGTAGTATCCTAATGAATTATGATGAAACACGAATCTTGGCAACCAACATCTTTTGCTTCCCGTCTTAGCCTTACAGTAATTTTGACGGTCGCTATCATCCTGCTAGGCGCTGCCGTAGTAGCGAACCACTTTGCGCGCGAGAGCATTCTTCGCGAGGAAACACTGCTGGCCACCAGCGCTCTGGATAATGCCGAAGAGCACATCAACAACGTGTTCCTCACAGTGGAAACGGCCGTAAAGAACCGTACGGACGAAATCAAAAAGAATCTGGACAATTCCCACGATGAGTTCTACCGAATCACCCGTGAGATTGTGGAGAGCAACCCCGAGATTGTAGGTTCCGCCATTGCCTTTGAGCCTTACTACTACCCCGACGAAGGACGCTACTTCTCGCCCTACAGCTATATGGAAAGCGGCAAAATGCTGTCCAAGCAGCTGGGAAACGCCCACTACGACTATCACTCGAAAGAGTGGTACATGATTCCTCTGCAGTCGAAGACGGGACAATGGAGCGAGCCCTATCGCGACACAGGAGGTGGCGAGATGGCCATGATTACCTACAGCTATCCTCTGCAGGACGCAGCCGGACGCGTGTTCGCCATTGTGACAGCCGACGTGTCGCTCGACTGGCTCTCTGACTTAATGCTCTCGCTGAAATATCACGACCGCTCTTACTGCTTCATGCTCTCCAAGGATGGCACCATCCTGGCCCACCCCGTCAAGAGAACCGTGCTGAACGAGACCATCTTTGATGCGGCGGACCAGCTCAAGAACAAGGATTTGGAACAGATAGGACACGAGATGATTGAAGGACACTCGGACATGAAGCGCATCTTCTCGCCCCATCTCGGTCACGCCTTCATCTTCTACAAGCCTGTGGCTCGCACCGGCTGGTCGATGGCTATTGCTTGCAGCGCTAGCGAATTCTTCCACAACGCCTTTAAAGCAGGACTCTTTGTGGCAATCATCATCATACTGATTTTGATTCTGTTATCATACGCGCTTCGAAAAGCCGTAAGCCGACTCACACACCCCTTGGAAATCTTCACCGCTGCTGTGAACGAAGTGGCACAAGGCAACCTGCAGGCCAAGCTGCCCAAAATCAAGACGAAAGACGAGATGCTGAAACTCTACGGGGCATTCCGCACCATGCAGAAGTCAATCACCCTGCAGATGGAAGAGCTCAAACTGGTGAACGAGCAGAAGGGACGCATCGAGCGAGAACTGCAAATTGCCAGCAACATCCAGAAGGCTATGCTGCCGAAGATATTTCCTCCCTACCCCGACCGAGACGACATCGACATATACGGGCAGCAGACACCAGCAAAAGCGGTGGGAGGCGACCTCTACGACTTCTACATCCGCGACGAGAAACTCTTCTTCTGCATCGGCGACGTGTCGGGCAAAGGCATTCCTGCCTCGCTGGTGATGGCTGTGGCGCGCTCCCTCTTCCGCACCCTTTCGATGCACGAGCCACACCCCTACCGCATCATCTCGCAGATTAATGACCGCATGTCGGAAGACAACCCGCAGGAAATGTTCGTCACCCTCTTCATCGGCGTGCTCGACCTTCCCACAGGAAGACTGCGCTACTGCAATGCCGGACACAACCCTCCAGTGATCATCTCGGAGATGGGCGACACCAAGCAGAAGACATTCCTAGCATGTGACAGCAATATCCCAGTCGGCGTCATGGGCGGATGGAAGTTTACCCAGCAAGAGGTCAGCATCACGCCCGGAACCACCCTGTTCCTCTACACCGACGGTTTGACTGAAGCAGAAAACAAGGAGCACCACTTGTTCGGCGACGACCGCATGATTGAGGCTCTGTCCGTCGACGCCGGTTCGCAAGGCATCACAGAGCAGATGGAAAAGGCGGTGCACGAATTCACAGGCGACGCCGAGCAAAGCGACGACCTGACGATGCTCACGATCTGCTACACGAAGCCCAACCAGAATGTGCTCTTCCAGAAGGACATCACGCTCAAAAACGACGTCGACCAAATCCCTCTGCTCAACACCTACGTGGACGAGGTGTGCGAGGCTGTAGACTTCGACATGGGCACCACCATGCAGATGAACTTGGCATTAGAAGAAGCTGTCGTGAACGTGATGAACTACGCCTACCCCAAAGGCACACCGGGCGACATCCACATCATGGCCGCAGCCAACGACAAGCGTCTCAAGTTCATCATCGAAGACAGCGGGATGCCGTTCGACCCCACTATACGAAACGAAGTGGACACTTCCCTCTCTGCCGAGGAACGCCCCATTGGCGGACTGGGCATCCACCTCATCACACAGCTCATGGACAGCATCAACTACGAACGCAAGGATAACTTGAACGTGCTAACGCTGCGCAAGAAGCTTGGAAAGAAAGAAGGACAGCCGATTTAAAGACCTAATACATCTGGTACAATCATGGAAGATTTGCTTTTTTGTGGATTAAATCTTGGAGCATGGGTCACCATCGTGACTGTATTGTCAATGTTCCTGACACTCATATTCACAAAACTGCGCGAAGACATCGCTTTCTTAGGCGTCATCGCCGTACTGCTGCTCACAGGCGTGCTGGACGTGAAAGAAGCCCTTGGCGGATTTTCAGCAAGCTCCGTAGTGCTGGTCGGCGTGCTATTTGCCGTATTGGCCGGACTGGTGCATACAGGCGTGCTGGAATGGATTATGCGCCACTTGCTGGGAACTCCCAAAAACTACTCAAACGCCATTGTTCGGCTCATGCTGCCCGTAGCAGGACTCAGCTCCCTGCTCAGCAACGTGACGGTAGTGGCCCTCTTTGTGGGAGTTGTGAAAATGTGGGGAAAGAAGCTGAACATCGCCCCTTCCAAACTGCTCATCCCCCTGAGCTATGCCTCGGGACTGGGAGGCATCTGCACACTCATCGGCACACCTCCCAACCTCATCATCTCAGGACTTTATGCGGCCGACACCGGAGACCATCTGAACATCTTCGTCACCACAATTCCTGGCATCATCTGCCTGCTGACGGGCGTCCTGTCGGTACTGGCCTTGCGCAAGCTGCTGCCCGACAATCGCAGCTCCGACGAATCGTTTGAGCAAACAACTGAATACACCGTAGAGATGCTGGTGCCGGCCGACTGCCCCCTCATAGGAAAAACAGTGGAAGAAGCTGGGCTGAACACGGTGCAAGGCGGACGGCTCATCGAAATTGTGCGCTTCGACCGTGAGGTGATATCGCCTGTACCTGCAGACGAGTTCCTAATGGGCGAAGACCGGCTGGTGTTTGCTGGGCACGTCGAAGAAATACTCCTGCTGCACAAAAGCCACGGGCTGGTCAATGCCGATCACCCCGTGTTCTCCGCCAACGAACTGGACAAGAAACGCAAACTGCGCACAGCCTACATCATGCAGGGCTGCGAACTGGCCGGAAAACGAATCTCCGACACAACTATCGAGCACGACCACCATTTCACCCTTGTGGCGGTGGCGCGTCAAGGAGAACGCATCAGCGAGAGCCCTCGAGACATTGAGCTCCGCGTGGGCGACTCCCTGCTCATCGAGTGCGCCCCTAAAAGCAAGCCTACCGACATCTTGAACGGACTGCAGTTCTTCGACTCATCGTCCATCATCCCCAACATCGGCGCAAAGACACTCCTCTCCAGCCTCATCATGGTGGCGATGATTGTGTTGTCCAGTCTCGAAGTGATGCCTATGCTCAACAGCGCTATCCTCGCGGCTATCGCCATGCTGGTGTTCCGATGCTGCACACCGACACAAGTGATGAAGTCTATCGACTGGAACATCCTGATGATTTATTCAGGCAGCGTGGTCATCGGCACCGCCATCCAGAAGACCGGCATTGCCGAAGTAATGGCCAACAGCATGATGTCCGTCTGCGGAAACAACCCGCTGCTGATTATGACCGTGATGTGCTTTGCGGCAACCTTCCTCACCGAGTTCATCTCGAACACGGCCGCCGGAGCCATCTTCTACCCCATCGTCTATCAGGCTGCCACCACGTTGGACGTGAGTCCCCTGCCATTCATCATCTCGCTGATGATAGCAGTCTCTTGCAGCTTTGCAACCCCCATCGGCTCACCCACCCACATGCTCGTCTACGGTCCTGGCGGCTACCGCTTTGCGGACTTCCTGAAGATTGGCATCCCGATGAATTTCATCATCCTTGCCGTCAACCTCGTCATCGTCAATCTCCTTTATTCACTATAACGCAACTGCAGCAGAGGCCTACAGGCTAAAAGCACAACAGCCGGAAACGCCTCACGCAACACATATCAAACATTCATTTATTAAATATCAAAACCATTTACACATGAAAACAACAATTCAAGAAGAGAACAACTATCAAGTGATCTATTTCGAAGGACGTCTTGACACATCGGCTTCCTCACAAGTGCAGCAAGATGTGCAGCCCATCATCGATGACATCAAGAGCGACATCATCCTTGACTGCACCAAGTTGGATTATATCTCATCCAGCGGCTTGCGCATCTTCCTCAGCATCCTGAAAAGCGCCAAGCCTCTTGAAAAGCACGTTTACATTAAGGGATTGAACAACGATTTGCGCCAGGTGTTCACAATGACTGGTTTCATCAACTTGTTCGAGTTCAAATAAGAACACTTCCCCTTTATCTAAAAGAAGCACCCGTAAGGTTCTCGTGAGCCCTACGGGTGCTTTTTTTGAATGTATCTATTGGTAACTGAACCTCAGAGGAAACGGACCGTACAAAAGAGCAGGTCTTATTCCCTAAAGATTCAAAAACGCTTCAGCCTTAGCGATAGAGTCCAGCTTGCCTACATCCAGCAGCTGAAGTTGAGCATCAGGGTGACACTTGATAGACACCTTGTCGCAAATAGAGAGATAGAAGTCGATGATGGAGAACTTGCCTTGCCAAGTGTCCATCAGAGGAAGAAGCGAAGGATGAAAGACCTGAATGCCGGAGAAGGCAAACTTCTGAACCGAACGGCTCATCACATCAGCATAAGGCGACTTGACTTCTCCTGTAGCGATATTGGTCCACCCGACAAGGCGATTCGTCTCATCGAACAGGAGATAACGCTGAGTCTGGCGCTGAGAGACCAGAAGGGTTGTAGTGCCCGTGGTGAGAGCTTCATCGTAAAGCGAAGGGAGGTCGGCATTAGACAGAATATCGACATTGTGAACAAGAATGGGCTTGTCGTTGGAGAAAAGACGAGCTGCCTTCTTGAGCCCTCCGCCCGTTTCGAGAAGCATATCTGTCTCGTCGCTGAACTTAATATTAATGCCAAAATGTTCGTTGGCCTCTACAAAGTCTATTATTTGCTGGGCAAAGTGGTGAACATTGATAACAATCTCCGTTACACCTATCGCTTTCAGTTTCTCTATCAGAATCTGAACCAAAGGTTTGCCGTTGACAGGAACCATCGCCTTAGGCATCGTGTCTGTGAGCGGTTTTAGACGAGTTCCAAGACCCGCTGCAAAAATGAGTGCATTCATTTCAATACTTGTGTGATGTTTTGTTCACGGTGACAGATGTGCACCTCTACTCCAAACTTCTCATGAATATGCTCGGCTACGTGCTGAGCACTATAGACGGAACGATGACGCCCGCCTGTGCAGCCGCAGCTGATTTGCAGATGTGTGAACCCACGCTCAAGGAAACGTGCCACATGGAAATCGACCAGCTTGTAGATACTGTCGAGGAACGTGATGATTTCACCGTCTGCCTCGAGGAAGTCGATAACGGGCTGATCTAACCCCGTAAGAGGCTTGTATTCTTCATATCGTCCCGGATTGTGGGTACTGCGGCAGTCGAACACATAGCCTCCTCCGTTTCCGCTCTCATCAGCCGGGATTCCCTTCTTGAAGGAGAAAGAATAGACGTTGACAACAAGAGGACTCTTCTCACCTTGCTTGAGATATGTTGCATCGTTCTTCAGATAGGCTGCTACTTTTGCCTCCTTTGCCTCGTCCTGTTCCCTACTCTTTTCTTCTTCGGCATTAGGGGCAATGAGCATTTGTGCTACGTTTCTCAAATAAGGATAGCGGTCGCAAGTGCCCAGTGAGACTTCTTTTTGCAGATTGCTGATAGCAAGCGGAATGCTGTTGGCAAAGTATGCTTTCTTCTCCCAGAGTCCCCGATAGCCGTATGCGCCAAGTACTTGCAGAATACGGAAAAGAACAAAGAGGTGAAGACGACGTTTGAAGAGAGTGCTTTCTATTGGCGCCTGACCCTGAAAGACGGAAAGTTGGTCATTCAGCGCATGAAGGTATTCGGCTATGAGCTGGTCGCGAACTTCGTCTGTAAACTTGGCTGAAGACTGCCAAAGGAATGATGCGACATCATAATAGATAGGTCCGCGACGTCCCCCTTGAAAGTCGATAAAGTAGGGTTTCCCTTCTTTCAGCATCACATTGCGCGATTGGAAGTCACGATAAAGGAATGTTTCATCACGCTCCATCAAAAGGTCATCAGCAAGAAGTTCAAAATCCTGCTGCAATTTGAACTCGTTGAACTCTACACCCTTCAACTTGAGGAAGCAGTATTTGAAATAGTTGAGGTCGAACATGACGCTTGTTCTGTCCATCTCCTGCTGAGGGAAGCATTTTGCAAAGAACTCGCTTGCAGTCTGGCTGACAACGGGCAGGAACTGGAAACGGGGCAACTCACGAATGGTGGCCTTTAAGGCATCCAACGCAACCTCATCTAACGTCCCATCAGCCTGACGATGCTCGTTCATTAACGCATAGAGAGACTGGTCCCCACAATCTTCCTGCAAATAGACCATTCTGTCTTCAGATACTGCATACACAGCAGGAACCGGCAAGTTGCCTTCTTTGAAACGCTTTGCCAAATCTATAAACGCTTCATTTTCCTCTTGGTTGGTGCCGATAACTGCAATAAGAGTTGGGAGCGAGTCTTTGCCAACTACCCGAAAGTACCGACGATTGCTGCCAGCTCCAGCTAATGGGACAATGCTCTGAGGCTCTCCGCCTGTCAGCTTCTTGTATAATTGAGTGATTCTTTCCATAAGTTCTCTCTTGTCTTTCAAGGTATCTACGCTTTATTCTTTCCTGTTCCAGATGCTCATGACCTTATTATATACAGCTATGACATTGAAGATGCTGACAAGAACAAGCAAGCCCAATCCAACGCACAAAGCCAACAAGACACCAGGCGCCTCGAAGTCGGGGAAGAAGTTCTCGAACATATCAAGATAGACGCTTCTAATCACAAGCATGATGATGACTGCAAGAATCAGCACCAACACGTTCAAGCCTACAGTCAGAGCCTGATACGGGAAAGATACTCGTGCTGGCGAATAGCCAATGAGCAAGAGGTTCTCGAGCTTTGAACTATTCTTCTGCACCAGCAAGAAGACACTGAGCATCAGGATATAGAAAGACAAGATGCTGATGACAATACCCACTATCATCACGATGCTGACAATGACACGCAACACGAATGTGGTCTTCGACGCCTCCAGCTTTTCCTCGTCGGTCTCATAGTCGTGCTCTTGCAAGTAGGACGTGATGCGCTCATCTGTCGGGTTTGCAACCTCCATAATGAGACGTGTGGGCTCCTTCTCTCCTTCTTGAGAAGCGTACTGCCCATTGGCCCACCGCATAAATGACGCAGGGACAAGAATTGTGTTCAAGCGCGAAGAGAAGCCTACGATGCGACCTTCAAACTCATCATTCTGCCCGTTGCCTTCAATAATGATTTTCAGCTTCATCGCTCCCAGAATTCCTTCGCTGAGCTTTGGTAGTCCCTTCCCTTGAGCATAACCGAAATTATAGAGGTCTAGATAGTTCTTCGGCAAGATGATGGGGATTTCATTGCTGCCTTTATGGTAAGCCCATGCCTCGCTCTTCACATCAACAAACTCGTCAGGAACACTCTCAAAGAACATCTCGGTGGAGAAACTCACAAAGCCTTCTACATCAAATCGAGCCTTCACATTGAACGAGCTGGGAGTGAACGCTCCTATCTTCTCCACAAAGCCAGACTCTTTGAGATCTGCTATATCTGCTGCGGTGAACGTATGCTGCGTACCGCTCAATCCCGACAACGCTCCAATCTTTTTGTTGACAATCATATAATCAGCCTTCATAAAGCTATCCTCTTGGTCAATGGCCTGATAGTCTTTATAGAACTGCACTCCCAACAAAATAATAACTACACCCACAAGGTTCGCAAAGAAGAAGCCTACGAACTGCGGAATGCTAATATGCTGACGTAATAGTTTCCAAACTAAATTCATCTCAAATCTCCTATAAGTTAAACACCTGGTCGTAGGGCAACTCTATGTGCTTGCCGATACTGGTGGCTATGATTCCGGCACCTTGTTTCTTCGCTTCAGTCGTCATTATCTGTCCCATAATGGCAGCATTAGTATCGTCAAGGTGACTGATGGGTTCATCCACAAAAAGGAAGTCAAAAGGCTGACACAACGCACGAATGAGGGCCACACGTTGCTGCTGTCCGAAGGACATTCGTCCCATCTTCGCGTTCAGTTTGTCGGTGATGCCCAGCATCTCGAACCATTCTAATATCTGCTCTTTCGACTGATGATTCGTCAGCTTGTTCTTGATTTCCACATTTTCCCACGCTGTCAGTTCGGGGAACATACGCAGTTCCTGCCACAACAAAGAGAAATGGTGTTGACGGATATCAGTCCACTTAGCTACAGAATACTTACTGATGTCTTCCCCATCAAACAGAATCTGTCCCTGATAGTCGTGACGATATCCATATATGAAACTGCACAAGGACGATTTTCCCGTGCCCGAATTGGCCTCGACCAAATATAGTTTTTCTCTCTCAAACGTCACCTTCTGATTCCAGATGCCACTCACGATATTCTCACGATTGACAAACACATTGGGAAGGGTATCTATTAACTGTATCTTGTCCATTAAAACAACTGTTTCAAAAAGTTCTCGTCTTTATCATCCATCTCTATAGTCAACTTCATCTGTTGGGCTGATGGCATACTGAAGGTGAGCGCCTTGATGGAGCCAAGTCCGTTGGCCAACGAAGAGAGTCCCTGTTTCTTTGCCATTTTGTTCAGCTGGACTTTTTTCATGTCAACATATACAAAGACTATGCTTTTTTGTATCGTCTGCTCGTAGTCCTTCAAAGCTGTACCTTTCGCAAAAGAAGGAGCAACTTGGGTAGAGAAATAAAGATGCTTGTCTTCTACTCCCCACGCAATGGTATTTCCTTCCGCCTTCAGCACATAGTGGTTGTTTCCTAAGTCTTGCATTGTCATGCCGTATTCCTTCATGCCCTGCTTCCACTCTTCCACATCTACTAAGAAAGGCGTATCTTTCACCTCTGCATAGGCATCAAAATCAAACAACTCCGCATCAGAATCTTTACCAAAATCTCTGATTTCAATCGCGACACTACCATCTACCTCTTTCAACATCCACTCAATGTCGATGCCTCGTTCCAGCATGAAAAGCAGCTCTTTTGATTTCGAATACTTTTTAAGTTGCTTAAGCAGCCATTCACCATTCACACCTGCTCCAGCCCACAGCACCACCTTATCTGTCACTTTATCAAGATATTCTCCTGTTATTCCACTAAGATTCTTTTCCATCTCATCGAAGACCAGAGTCTGAGCCATCGGAGAACCTTTCAGATTCATATTCAGCTCTACCTTGCCTTGAGAAAACTGGAGAGTGGACACCATATCAATGTCACTCAACTTGACGGTTGATGGCAAGAAGGCTGACACTTCTTTAGATAGTTCTTGAGGGAGCGCCGCTAAGGTAGAATACAGCACCACATCTTTCCCTTCTTCGTTCTCCATACGTTTGAAGGCATCAGTGCTGACAAAACTATCATCTTCTTCTATAGTCATGAGTTGCTGCGCCATTTGCTCCACACGCAACCCACCGCTTTCTCCGAGCCTCGCTAAAAGAAGAAACGTATTGTCATTGTAGGAATAAGATATTTCGTCGAGCAATCTGCCACACATCAAATCATTCTTCTTCTGAGGTTTCGAGGCCAATTGCTGTTTGTGAAGCAGCACGAGCAAGTCCTTTACCGCATCCTCGTCTGCCACTTTCAAGGTCAATCCCACATGCTCATTGCCCACCATAAAGAGATAAGCAGGCATGCTCAAGTCAAATCCCATTGCAGTGGGGTCGTCAACATACGCTATTGCGCGCTTCAAGTCTTTACCGTTCACAACTAAAGCCATATATGTCTTCAGCAGTTCAACCGCCTGCGAATTGGCTAAATCACCTTTCTCGGCAATAGCTTTGGTATCCACCTTCGCCACAAAAGTTGCATTGGCAGGTATCACATTCTGATACTCCGTCTTGTTGCAAGAACACAACGCCAAAAGCATCATAACGACAATCGAAACAAATTCAAGCTTCTTCATTATCAATGATTTTATTGATTCATTAAGTTCATGATATGTACCGCTACTAACGCAGCAGTCTCTGTGCGCAAGCGGCTCTTTCCCAATGTAACACTTTTGAAGCCTTTGGATTCTGCAAGCTTCACCTCATCTATCGAGAAGTCTCCTTCTGGCCCGACCATCACCAAGACATCTTCTCCGCTCCTTACGGCATCTTTCAAAGCGACTTTCTCTCCAAGGTCTTCTTCGTCATAACAATGACAAATGAATTTCTGCAACGTCTGTCCATTCGCCTTCTCTCTTTCTTCGATAAGCTTCAGGAACATCTTGAAATCGACCATTTCATTCAACACAGGCTTCCAGGCCTTATGGCTCTGTTTCATGGCCGAAACGAGAATCTTCTCCACGCGTTCCGTCTTAATGACCGTTCGTTCAGACCATCTGCACTTCAAGAACGTCAGTTCGTCAAAACCAATCTCGGTAGCTTTTTCAGCAAACCACTCAGTCCGGTCCATATTCTTCGTAGGCGCCATTGCCAAATGCAATTGGGGCAACCATTGCCGCTCTTGGGGCAAGGTCTCCTCAATGCGATAAAGGCAGCGTTTCTTCGTCGCTTCTGTCACGATGGCCCGATAGAAGGTTCCCTCCCCATCCATCAGCATCATCTCGTCGCCCATTTCCATACGTAAAACACGAACAGCGTGCTGAGCCTCTTCGTCAGGAAGCTCACACACGCTGGAAGCGTTAGGAACATAGAAGAATCGTACTTCTTTCATTATTCTACTTAATCTTTTCTATCCTTGCGTAGGCAGGCAAGTCAATAGAGGCAAAATCCTTGTCGAGATACTTGAAGTAGCCCGTTATGCCTATCATCGCAGCATTATCAGTCGTATAGGAGAACTTCGGAATGAAGATTTTCCAATGATAACGCTTGGCATGATCGCGGAACGCATTGCGAAGACCGTTATTGGCACTCACGCCTCCAGCCACAGCCACCTGTTTGATGCCCGTGTCCTTCACCGCCTTACGCAGTTTCTTCATCAAGATATCAACGACCGTCTTTTCCAGCGATGCCGCCAAGTCCTCCTTATGGTGCTCGATGAAGTCAGGGTCATCCTTCAGCCAATCTCTCAAACGATAGAGGAACGAGGTCTTTAAACCCGAAAAGCTGTAGTCGTAGCCTGCAATGTCGGGCTTCGAGAATTCGAATGCTTCAGGATTGCCTTGACGGGCCAACTTGTCGATGATGGGACCGCCAGGATAGCCAAGTCCCATAACCTTCGAGCACTTGTCTATCGCCTCACCTGCAGCATCGTCAATCGTCTGGCCCAAAATCTCCATATCTTTATAGGAGTTCACCTTCACAATCTGGCTGTTTCCTCCACTCACGAGCAGGCACAGATATGGGAATGTAGGCTGATCATGATCGTCTTCGCTCTCGCGAATGAAGTGCGCCAGCACATGTCCCTGCAAGTGATTCACATCAATCATCGGAATGCCCAAGCTTCTTGCAAATCCTTTGGCAAAGCTCACGCCCACCAACAGGCTTCCCATCAAACCAGGTCCACGTGTGAACGCAACCGCATTGAGGTCTTCCCTTGTAATGCCAGCTCGCTTGATAGCAGCATCTACTACTGGCACGATGTTTTGCTGATGGGCACGACTTGCCAACTCTGGCACCACCCCACCATATTCTTCATGCACGGCTTGCGAAGCGGTCACATTGCTCAACAGAATACCATCCTTCAGCACTGCCGCACTCGTGTCGTCGCACGAACTCTCTATCGCTAAGATATACATCACTTAGAAAATGAAAAGTGAAACTTATATTCGAGATTTAATGGGTCAATATTTCCAACCCTTCTTCTGTCATCAGATAAGTGTGTTCCCACTGAGCAGAGTCGCTGTAATCTTCAGTCACGACTGTCCAGTCGTCTTCGCTATCCACGAACACCTGCCAACCTCCAGCATTAATCATAGGCTCGATGGTAAACACCATACCGGGCACCAGCAGCATGCCAGTACCCTTCTTGCCCCAATGCTCCATATCTGGCTCCTCATGGAATTCGTTTCCCACACCGTGTCCGCAAAGGTCGCGCACTACTGTGTAACCATTCTTATGGGCATACTTCGTGATGGCTGCCGCTTGGTCTCCCACAAAGGAGAATGGCTTACAGGCTTCTGCACCAATCTCCATGCATTCCTTAGCCACTTTCACCAAGCGCTCACGCTCTGGTGTAGTCTTGCCGATAATGAACATACGGCTGGCATCAGCATAGTAGCCGTCCACAATCGTTGTACAATCCACATTGATGATGTCACCTTCTTCCAGAATTTCTTCAGCATCTGGAATACCGTGACACACTACTTCGTTGATGCTGGTGCAACAACTCTTTGGGAAACCTTCATAATTGAGCGGTGCAGGAATACCACCATGCTTAGTGGTGAAGTCATACACCAGTTGGTCTATCTCCAATGTGGACATACCCTCATGGATTTTCTCTTGCACCAAGTCGAGTACAGCTGTGTTGAGCACACCTGCCTTACGAATGCCTTCTATCTGTTCAGGGGTTTTAATCAATTCACGCGTGGGAACGAGATGTCCTTTGTTCTGAAAATGCAGAATCTTCTTGTCCAACTCCGTCAGCGGCTGTCCGCTCTTCACACGCCAGTTTCTTGGATTTTTCTTTAACAATCCCATAGCTTATGCTTCTTTTCTATAAATTACTTGCAAAGGTACGACTTTTTTCTCTATCTTTGCACAAAGAAAACGCTAAAAACGATATACCAATGAAAACATTGAAAACAAGCGTTGCAGTCCTGCTCACGCTGATGACAATAGCCTGCAACAGCAATCAGCCAAAGCCGACCGAACAGACCACTACATTACAAGGCTCTGTAGAAACGGGCATTCAAGCCCTGCGTGACTACACCCTCCAAGACACCATCACCATTGGAGGCCGCCTGTACAACTATACTTGCACTCTCGCACATGATGAAACGCTACCCAGCATCATCAATCCTCAAGGCGCTGAATATTATGAGAGCCAGGTCTGCATAGCTATCCGACGCGACAGTACCGATGTGTTCAAGAAGGTCTTTCACAAGAACAACCTCCGAGAGTATGTACCAGCCCAGTTCTTGAAGAACTCTACGATGGTAGGCGTAAACTACAACTTCAACAAGCGTGACGAAGACCGCTCGGCATTCTACTTCATCATAACCGTTGGAGACCCTGACGTAACCTCCGATATGGTCTACCCGCTTGAGTTGAAAGTGGCTACCGATGGAAGCTACTCGCTGAAGAAAGCAGAGAACCTTGAGACAGGCCCTCTGAGCGACGGATTGACAGTCGAGCCTCGCGAAGACGCGATTTAAAAGTAGACCCTATGGCAGTTTCGATATAACTGACTTCATTCTCAAACAGAAGAAACGGCAATACGCACAAGAAGGGCACCTCATTACGAGGTGCCCTTCTTCTTTTTTGTATCTAATGCGTAGATATATGTGTTGCAGGATTATGGTACAAGAAGCACCTTTCCGTCTTCGATAACAAGGCCTTTATATGCTTTGTTCACTCTCTGGCCTGCGAGGTTGTAGCGTACACCCTTCTTGGCATCAGCAGCCTTGACACCTTCTACGCCTACGAGTTCATATGGAACGTCAGGAAGCACGTCTGGAGTAACGATATCAATGCTGTACACATAAGTACCCTGACCTATGGTGAATTCATAACCTTCTGGAGCATTGTCCACCTTCGCAACAGTAACCCCTGTGTTGGTGGTAAGCACGACAATTTGGCCATACTTCACTTCGTTGACCTTCAACGTACCTTTTGACATAAAGAACAAACCGGACTTATCCGTAAAGATTGCCATCGTGCTGTAAGATGGGTGATTGTTGTCAAGAGTCAGACCGTCTAAGAGCCCCGTCTTGTCTTCAGCGTATGCGGTGCTGACAATAGTAGTCGTTGGCTGGAGATTATCATCCAACTCATAGGTAGGAATCCAAGTTCTCCAGTGACGAGCATTGTTGCGGCTATCAGAACCATCCCAACCACATACGAAGTGCGCTGGAAGAACGTTATTACCTAACAAATCGGTTCCATCGTCTCCAACACCAGCTTCAAATTCCTCGATGGTGTAGGTAGCCTTCACATTGCCATCTTCATCTTCAATATAGTAGTGGTCAATCACCTGCTGGTTGATCATATTCAACTGCTCCTGTGTCAGGTTCTGGAAGTCCCAATCATGTTCACCTTCTTCAGCAATAGGGCTGTAGTTTTCACCAGCCTCATATACCTCTATCTCGGTAACACCATCGATATATCCTTCCACACGAACCGTCATCTTGATTGTGGTCTCCGATGAGAAGGTCGCATCGAAAGCAGGATTGCTGTTGGTTTCCGAATCCCAATCATACTCAACATAAAGTTCTTCCCCGTTTTCAAAGATAAAGTCGTATGGCTCACCACAAAGCGTATTGTTATTCCATGTCATCTTGTAGGTACGCTCCGTGCCATTGATGCCGACCAATGTCAGAGTTGGCCCATTCAGCTGAATCTCACCCACATATACCTCAATCTCCTGAATGGCAGAAATCACGCGGGTGGATTCTGATACAGACACGGCCTTCACGGTCACTTTACCATCGCCATCTTCGTCATCGCTAGCGTCAACATAGATGTATCCATCTTCTGCATTGAACGGTGCATTCGGACCATACCATATTGTACCGGTTTCATCATCCTTCACGAACTGGCTTTCGTCAAGCACTTTCTTGTAAACAGGATTATCTCCTTCATAGTGGTCAATTTCTTCCGAATCTTTCAAGAATACAGGATCATCCCCATCGGTTGAGTAGTAAGTAACCACTTTATTACCATAAGTAGATTCACCTGGTTTGAACTCCAGTTGACGAGCTTCGCCATCAACACCTACAACCTTCATTGAAGGAGGAGTGATTGCCTCTGCGGCATCGTTGCTCATCCAGAACTGAATACCCTGCACAACAGCATTACGACCTACAGCAAAATAGACAGGGCCATCTTCAAGAACACGGAAATAGAAGAAGCCGTCAGCCTTGCTTTCCTGCCCTTCCTCAAGATCAGCATCTTGAGCAGCATGTACCTCATCTGTTATCACCTCCACCTGCATGGACTGGTCGTATTCATTATAAAAATGCATAGCCCAGTCACTATTTACATTGTATCTGTATGCATTAGCAATAATAAATTCGGAATTGCCATTTTCGTCATTGTAACGCTGTTCACCCTTGTTAGTAGAGCCTACTGTAGCTTGAATCACAATAACAGTCCCTTTACTCATTCCATTGAATCCAATCCAACGCGGACCCGACTGACCCGACGTATCCATACCGTTAGCTGTTTTGCGGAGGTAAGTTCCTTGAGCATACATATTCTCAAGACCAACATTCGTAACGGGAAATGGTCCACCTGCCGTCAAATTCATCAACGGAAGAGCAGCATTCTGTTCACCAAAAGTAAAGCCTGTTCCTTCAATAGCTTCGCCATTGACTGTCCAGTCGACAAAATTGTAAGCCTTCACAAGTCGCATGTTGTAAGCTTCCGTTGCCAAGAAAGCTGTTTCATCCTCAGGAAGGTCATAAGCAGCACTTGCAGTCAAAGAGACAACACTCAATACTACAAATGCAATTAGCGAGTAGAATTTTCTCATAAGATAATAAATTAAGTTAGTAATAATTAGTAATAATATGTTAGAAAGTTATTCCTCTTACAAAAGCATGGCAATTCGTTATTCTTGCCTTATATATGGTGCAAAGATAAAAAGAAAAGGAAATCTGTACAACAATTTTTATCAATAAAAGGAGTTCCTAAGACAAAAAAGGAGGAAAAAAGAAAGAATAACACATCCATATGAGCACACGAACACTGATTCGAACAAGTTCAATTCCATGAGCCCCACCCTGCCACACGATTGAGTTTCATACAGCAATGAAATGGAGACTTGCCCTGCATGATTATCAGCACACACCGTAAAGAGCAAGTTTGGTTTGCCGTAAAGGGCCATTGTGGCACACCCTGCACGACATAACACATGCACCCTGCACGTTTTACGTCGTGCAGGGTGCGTGATTATACATGCGCAAGGTGCGCACGTAAGGGATTTTTTCCGCCATCTATATCGACCTCATTGGCGCAGCACCAAAGAGGTGATTTTCATGCTTTCATCAAGCACTGCAGCCCCCTTAAAATGCTTTACGCTGGTAGGTTTAGGAGCATTATCAGCTTCTTCGCCTGTTCCAAACTCATTGTCGAGCGCAGGATGGCTGTCTGAAGAGTATGTTTCCTCATCAAGCTGGAACTGCACACTATAGAGGCTCTTGCCGCCTGCTGTGACTTTCTTCACGCTGTCGTTCTTGACCAAGAAGATGAGGTTACGCCCCGCAGCATGCACGGTGTGCATGTAGGCATAAATATCCTCCAGCTCAGGATTGGCCTTACCGATGTAGTTATTGATTTGCTCTGCAAGAGTGCTGGCTAATGCCGCCCGGTTGTTGTTGCCCAAGGCATTGAAGTGAGTCTCAAGCACCTCATGGGCAGCAGCATATTCGTCGGATGAAACCTCTACATTGTCCAAAGCATCTATCTTGGCACGTGCCTCTTCTACATATTTCCCCTGAGGATACTGGCTGATGTATAGATCGAAAGCCTCACGAGTATTGGCTGACAATGCTTCAGCGAAGACGAGCGAGTCGAGTTTCTGCTCGGCATCAACCTTATAGAATCCATCAGGATGGGCATCTATGAAATGACGGACTGTCTGAGATGAAAGAGATGCTGATGCAGCCTGCCAATCAGCGCGCTCTGTGAAGAAACGGTCGCTAAGGTCTTTCAACTGCGAATAATGGAATGCATCCGAATTGTAAGTGTCGAAGTATTCTTCAAGGGCATCGCTCAGAGAATCGAGCTGATGGAGGTTTTGGTAACGAACAATCCGGTCATAGACAATGCGCTCATCGGTGTCAGTACCTCCCCGGAAAAAGAGATACCATGCGGCTGCTCCGCCCAAAGCCAAGATGACAAGGAGGACAGCTATGATGGTGCCGACTGCACGTCCCTTGGGAGCGGGTTCAGAAATGTTGTTAGTAGTAGATGACATAAACTCTATCTTTTATCTGGAAATGCTGGAAGAATAGGTGTTGGCGCTATCTGCCTGCTGAGAAGCAGATGATGACACATTATTTATAATAGTGTCCATTCGGAGCGTATCTGTAGCCAGGGTGTCGCCGGCAAGCGAGTCATCGGGTGCAATGTCTTCCATTGACACCACAGGGGCCTCATCCTCCACAACAGCATCGACGATGGTATCGCCCGTGCCCGAAAAGGCGTGCATGATGGGGCGCGTGTTGCGGTCGAAAAGGAGAATGCCCGTAATGGCCACTACAGAAAGAACAAGGAAGCCCGTGGTGCCATGCTGCACCAAACGGCTATCGGAGGCATAACGCCATGAAACGTAGAAATAAGCACACGTAACGAGGAGCCAAACAATGCCCACCCATGTGAAGCCAAAGAGCATGCTCTTGATGAGAATACAGATGAAAACAGCGATTGCGACCACCAATCCGAGATCGCTATAGGAATTTCTGCGTTGCATGGTATATCGTCACGAACCTTTTTTAATGAAATCTTTCGCAAAATTAGACATTATTGATGGAACAACACGCATGTTGAACGGAAAAATTAGTACCTTTGCGCCTAATTTAACGGAAAGCGTAATGAAAAACCCACTCATACATCACATCATCGGTGGATGCGGCATACTGATAGCACTGCTGATGGCAGCCTGTCAATCCAACTCGCCTAAAGACGAATTGACTTTTTATGCCGTAGAGGCACAGGAAAATTTGAAAGAGCCCCCACTCGACTCTGTGGACTCCGATGATGCCTTCGCAGAGCTGCACGCACAAGAGGAACGAGAATTGGACGTGAAGGTGAACATGGAGTTTGTGAAATCAGACAATGAACAGAAGACGAAGGTCTGCAAACTCATTAACGACCAACTGATTGAGTTGCTGCTGAAGCAGTCGAGCGACCAAGCCATAGAGGAAGCATTGGCACAATATATCGAGGCTGCCAAAGAGGAGTTTCATAGCGACAACATTGCCAATATCTACTACGACCACCTGAAAGGCAATGCCGAACACGGCATGAAGGGCGTCATCAACTACCGCCTGGTGGAAGACACATTCATGGGCGGCGCTCATCCCTGCCGACTGACTACCATCTTGCGCTTTAACACTCAAACGGGCGAATTCATACCGCTCGACGATGTATTCTCCACCATCCATCAGCACGCCTTGCAAGACACGCTGCTGCACAAACTGATGGCAGATAATGGAGTGCGCACGTTGCAAGGACTGCAGAAGAAAGGCTTTTTGGAGATGAGCGACATGTTTGTGAGCCACAACTTTGCGCTGCGGGACGACAGTATCGAGTTCTACTACAACGAATACGATATCGCACCTTATGCCTATGGCCCCACCACTATCTGTCTGAGCTATGACCAAGTGAAGGACATCGTCAATGAGAAGTACAAGAAATGACGCTGCCATCCTGACACAGAAATAACTGCATCTGTTTTTTCAGCAAGCAGCAACAATTCCGTATATACAAGAAAAGCGCGGCAGGAACCTCCTGCCACGCTTTTTTTACATTGGGAAACCATATGTGAGTTTCAGCGTGTCCATCACGAAGAAAGAACGAACCTGCGATATATAAGGGAAGCTGCCCAGCTTGTCGAGAATGAACTGCTGGTACTTCTGCATACTGCTCACACAAACCTTGAGCAGATAGTCTCCATCGCCTGAGATATTGTAGCACTCGGTCACCTCGTTCCACTCTCCCACCACATCTCGGAATTCGTTGGCAATAGCCTTGTTAATCTGCTTCATGGAAATGTTGCAGAACACCATAAAGCCACGCTCCATCTTGTAGGCATCAAGCACAGCCACATACCCTTTAATGTAGCCCATTCTCTCCAACCGGCGCTGACGCTCATAGGTGGGTGTGATAGACAGGTGAATCTGTTGAGCCAACTCCTTTGTAGTCAGTCGGCTATTGGCTTGCAGAATACGAAGAATCTGCAAGTCGGTTTCATCAAGCTCGTGAATATATGTTTCCATTTGTGTTTTGTATTATTGCATCATACACTGTTGCCATGAGGCAGTTTCATCATCAAATGCTACGTGCCTGTCAGGCTCTATAGATGACGCTATGTGAATTGTTTAAGTTCTGTATATAATCGCTGGATAGGCAAGCCCATCACGTTGAAATAGGAGCCTTCGATGCGGGTGACAGCCACAAAGCCTATCCACTCTTGAATGCCGTAGGCACCTGCCTTGTCAAAGGGGCGGTAGTTGTCAACGTAATAAATAATCTCTTCGTCTGTCAAAGGCGCAAAGAACACCTTTGATGTAGAGGCAAAGCGAGCGGTCTTCTCTTTTGTCACAATGGAGACACCCGTAATGACCTCGTGGGCATGTCCCGATAGCTGTCGGAGCATTCGGATAGCCTCCTCCCTGTCCTTAGGCTTGCCAAGCACCTGCCCGTTGTCATACACTATGGTGTCAGCGGTAATAATCATTTCGTCATCCGCCATTGCGCTCTTGTAGGCCTCCGCTTTCTTTCCTGCAATGTGCACCGGTATTTCCTCTCCCTTCAACGTGTCTGGATAGCTCTCGTCAATACCTTGCAAAGTGCGCACCTCGAAGGGGATTCCAAGTCCGCCTAGCAGTTCTTTCCGGCGAGGAGAGTTGCTAGCCAATATTACTTGATATGGTAAATTGAACATGATTTCTAATTCATTGAATTGTACATCGCATTTGCTTCATCCCCATCTGCATCACCAGCCAAAAGCCGTGCTGTTGTGCATCCACAAGTCTTGCGCCTTGAGTATCTGCTCAAGAATGTCACGCGCGCAACCTTGCCCTCCATTCTTATGGGAGATATACGTACACACGCCCTTAATCTCTGGTGCCGCATCAGCAGGACAGCAAGGCAAGCCACATTGCTGAAGCACTTCGTAGTCAGGGATATCGTCACCCACATAAGCTATCTCTTCGTCAGCAAGCTGATACTTGTCCTTCAACTCGTTGTAGGTCTGTATTTTGACTGCCGCGCCAAGAATCACATCCTTCAAGCCAAGACCCTCATAACGAATGCGTACAGCCTCTGTTCGCCCACCTGTGATAATGGCGAGAATCAAGCCGCACTTCACCGCATGCTGCATGGCATAACCATCCTTGATGTTCACGGTGCGCATCGGGTCGCCGTTAGGATGCTGAGGAATGGTCTCGCACGAGAGCACGCCATCTACATCAAAGAAAACGGCACGTATCTTAGTCAAGTCGTAGTTGATCATAATAGATGCTTTCTGAAAGTAGTTCGTAAAACTTTAACATGTCTGGTGATGTGGCGAGCAACGTCCGATGCTTGTCCAACACCCTTTTGTCACGTCGGACAGCAGGGCCTGTCTGCGCATCATGAGGCGACATCTTATGCACCTTGCTGGCTGTCTCATCTATCAGCGGAAGCATCACGCTGAACGGGATATCACCATGTTCCTTCAAGAGTCTCGCCCCAAGCGTAAAGCAATGATTGGCAAAGTTGTTGCAGAACACAGCTGCCAAATGCAAGTATTTTCTGTCGTTGCTGTCCACATCGTACACGCTATCTGAAATTGTCTTTGCCAAAGCAACCAGCAACTTCTTGTCCTCATCGAGAAAAGACTCAACAAAACAAGGTATAACGCTGAAATCCACCTCCTTACTCTTTGAGAAAGACTGCATTGGATAGAGCACGCCACGACGAGCCGTTGGCAGCACATCCACATGAAGACTACCTGCCGTGTGGACAAAGAGCTGGTCTTCACGTCCCTTCCTTAATCGGCACGCTACTTGCTCCACCACGTCATCTCTGAGCGCGAAGATAAACACATCAGCACTTGATTGAACGGCTGACAAATCGGATGTATGGGCACACTTCAACGTTGTTGCCAATGCGCATGCCGACTCCTCCGTCCTGCTATACACCTGCAGGATTTCATGGCCCGCATGAAACAGCGCCTTTCCCAAATTCGTGGCAAGGTTGCCGGCTCCTATTAATACAATTTTCATTGCTACGTTTTCTCCTCTCTTTGGTTATTGGCTATTTAACTCAAGCACACACTTTTAAACCTCTTCTTCAGGAAAAGGACCGATATGCACATTCTCCCACTTCAGCTTGTCTTCATCTTGAGGCTTACGCTCAATGGCTGGATAGCCCAAACCGATGACACACTCTGCAGTCAGGTTCTCCGGATAGCGAAGCAGGAAACGAAGCACATTGTCGGAAGGCTCTCCGTTTTCCATAAAGCGGTTGCGAATCTGGCACCAGCAGGAGCCAAGACCGAGGTCTGCAGCTTGATACTGCATGGTAACAGCTGCTAATGAAGCATCCTCACACCATGCGTCTGTCACCTCGCGGTCGCCCAAGACAACCACTGCCACTTTCGCACCTGCTATGAATTGGCTGCCCATGGGACGGCAAAGAGAAATTTTCTCAAGCAAAGCAGGGTCATCCACCACGACGAAATGCCACGCACGAGTACCCTTGCTGGTAGGAGACATGAGGGCTGCACGAAGAATCGTCTGCAAGTCCTCTGCCTTTATTTCTTGTTCTGTAAATTTGCGAACACTGCGGCGCTTCTGCACCAAATCCTTGAAATTTTCCATCAGTTTGAAAGATATATATGTGAATTTTGGGGTAAAGGTAGAAAACTTTCCACACATAAGAAGAATGTTTGGGGGAGAATTCATATCTTTGCAAGTATATTTTATGGAAAACCAAAGGTTTTGGCGAGGACGAGAGCAAACGCATTAGTGTTTTTACCGTAAAGAAGGGAAAGTCCAAACATTTTAACCATGTTGGTTTAGAAAAGAAAGAAAATATGTCTAAGAAAACAAAAAAACTTGTGTGGATTGTAATAAGCTGCTTAACTTTAGCAGCTGTGTTGGGGACTGCATACATGCTCAGAAGCGGCTATCACCCTGAAGAGACCGTGTATCTCCTGATTGATGAGGATGACAACTATGATTCCGTATGCCAGAAGATAGAAGACATTGGACACCCTGCCGACATGACGGTGTTTCACCTCTATGCAGAGGCCATCAACCTGAAGCAGCGCATCCGTACAGGACGATACGAAATCAATGACGGAACAAGCGTGCTGACCTTGGTGAAGCACCTCCGCAATCACCAACAGACTCCCGTCAAGCTGCTGGTGCCCTCTGTACGAACCTTGTCCGAGATGGCAGGACGACTGAGCCGACAGTTGATGCTTGATTCCCTGACGATTGTCAACTATATGCGAGACGAGAGCCATCTGCAAGCCATGGGCTACACCAGCGAAACGCTCCCTGCCCTATTCATTCCCAATACTTACGAGGTGTATTGGGACATCACGGTGGATGATTTGTTTGCCCGACTCCAAAAGGAGAACACAGCTTTCTGGAACATGAACAGAACAAGACTGCTGGAAGGTCTCAGCGAGTATGCCGGCGAGGAAATGACGAAAGAGAAGGTGGTGACACTGGCCTCCATCGTGGACAGCGAGACATCCAACAACAGCGAGAAACCGACTATCGCTGCACTCTACATGAATCGTATGCGTCGGCAAATGGCACTACAAAGCGACCCTACGGTCATCTTTGCAGTGGGCGACTTCACCATCAAGCGAGTGCTCCACGAGCATCTGAAGATGGATTCGCCTTACAATACCTACCGCAATATCGGTTTGCCTCCTGGACCTATCCGCATCCCCAGCATTGCAGGCATTGACGCCGTGTTGAATCACGACACGAACGACTATATCTATATGTGCGCAAAAGAAGATTTCTCTGGCACGCACAACTTTGCCGTATCCTATGCAGAGCACCAAAGCAACGCAGCCCGTTACACCAATGCTCTGAACGAACGAGGCATTCATTAAGCCTCTCCATAAGAAAGAACCATTGCCCCAACGATAGAGGAAGGAACGTAATGATGGCTTAGGGCGCGACGTAATCACGCTTGTGAGCATAACATAAAGGAGTGAGTGGGCAACTCACACTTGCATTAGCGGGCAAGACATACATGCACGTGTTAGCGTGACTACAAAATACCTTGCGACAGCACAAACTTATTTGTTAGATTAGCTTACTTATATGAAAAGATTTATGAAAGGAATTGTTTTACCACTCTTGCTGTTGGCCTCAACCACAGTGTTCGCCCAGCAAAGACCGAAAGAGTACACACCATCACCCGTCATGGGCACCGCCTGGAATGCACAGGGAAACGCCAACCCATTCATTCCGGGTTACTTCGCCGACCCTACCATTAGGAAGTTTGGCGACACATATTACTTGTATGCTACTACCGACGGTACAGGCAACGGGTATGGCCCAGCTCAAGTATGGGTGAGCAAAGACTTTGTCAACTGGAAGAACATCGTGATGAACTGGCCAACGACAGAGGTGGTTTGGGCTCCCGATGTGGTACAGCAACCGAATGGAAAGTTCCGCTATTACTATTGTGAACCATGCAACATCAACATAGGAGAGAGCGACTCCCCGATTGGCCCGTGGCACAACATTCTCGGAAAAGAAGATGCAGTGATGGTGCCCGACCGATACATTCACAATGTCATTACGCTCGACCCTCAACTCTTTGTGGATGATGACAAGAGCCAGTACCTCTACTTTACCACATGGGGCATCTACAATGGGTTCGGATGCGGCGCAGCAAAACTCAAGGATGGCGATTTCGACCTGAGCGCACTCTCTGACAATCTCGCAAAGGATGCCCGACGATGGAACGAGAACCGCCCCTTCCCCATTGCTGCAGATGAATTCTTCACGGAAAAACGGCTCATTCCTAACACGGAACTGAAAGATGTGTTCGAGGCTCCCTTTGTGTTTAAGAAGGACGGTATCTATTACTTCACTTACTCATCGGGCTCTTGCCACACAGACACATATCGCGTACAGTACGCCACATCTACCGTTGGTCCCATGGGACCGTTTGAATACAAAGGTGAATTGCTGACGACCAATCAGGATGAAACGGTGCATGGTCCCGGCCATCACTCTATCATTGAAATAGAAGGTAAATACTATATCGTCTATCACCGTCACAATAACCCGAAGTCCATTCATGGCTTCAACCGGCAGGTGTGCATCGATGAACTGAAGTTTGATGCACAGGGAAACATTCTTCCCGTTGTTCCGACACACAATGCGCAGAACGTCAATCTATTCAAGAGCGCATCAAAATACAAGAACCTGGCCTATGGAGCGAAGGTCACAGCCTCTTCCTTTTATGACGAATGGTTCAAGCCCGAATATGCGGTAGATGACAATAACGCCACCTTGTGGAAAGCAAGACACTGCAATTGGGACGGCCAAAAGCATGACGAATGGATTCAGATTGACCTTGGGAAACCGATGAAGTTCAACGAGGTGTGGACACAATTTGAGTACGCCACTTTCTTCTATCAGTACAAGATTGAGACGTCAATAGATGGACAAAGCTGGACACTCTTTGCAGACCGCACAGACAACACCATGCAAGGTTCACCCATGATTGACCAGAAGAAGAAGGCTGTGAAGGCTCAATATGTCCGCATCAGCATAACCGATACCCAAAAGAACGGACACATGCCTGCCGTCTGGAACGTGAAAGTATGGGCGAAAGCACCCATCCTGCCTGAGACGAAGGCAGAAAGCAATGACGGCTATCCTGGTATGCACAAGAAGGATGTGGAATCGAGCGAGAGGACTGACATCGCAGCTCTTTTGAATTTCAATGCTAATGTCTTGGCTAAGGGGAAAACAGCACCCTTCGACGTGACAGAAGTGGAGTTTGCCACAGGAGACTTCGACCGCACCTCCATGACCTTCAAGGCCAACAAGCCCATCCATGCCCGTGTAAAGGATGGAAGATGGGCCATCTTCTTCAATGGCACACAGCAACTGGTCAGCGAGAAAACGCTACCTGCCACCTATCGCTACAACGCACCCTATACGTTTGCCGCATGGGTGCTCAGCACAAAGGTAGGCCCTGTATCAACGGTGGCATCACTCTCCTCTTCCCGTGCCGACCTCGCCACCACAGAGTTCCGACTTGGCACCGACCCTTCAACTGGCCTCATCAACCACAACGGCTCTTTCGAGAGCTGCGGAGCTCCCAAGGAAATCAAGGAGGGAGAAGGCAAATGGCAGTTTTGGGTAGTCACTTTCGATGGATGGATGGAGAAGGTGTATCTGAACGGACAATTGGTGAAGGAAAAGAATAACTTCTTGATGATACGTCCAGAAGGGAACATCGTAATTGGTGCAGACGGACAGGGAACGAACAACTTCATGGGCTATCTTCATGCTATGTCTATCGTGCCTGTAGCGATGTCTGAAGATAGGGTTCGACAAGCCTATGAACAGAGCAAATACAGCGATACACCTTCCTTGGGTGACGATGACTTTGAAGAGATTGATCCCGACAGCAAATTCACCCTCTCACCTGAGATGAAGCCCGTCTTTGAAAAGAAAGCTGAGTTCACGCTCTCCACACCATCGGGAAACTTCAACGATGCCCCGCTGGAGAATGGAGGCGATGTGTATAAAGAGGTGACTGGCGACTTTGTAGTGATGACAACTGTTGCCGACATGGAAGGACTTTCCTCCCATAACGTGAAGGGCTACAACGAAGGTGGCATCCTCATCGCAGATGGCAACACCTATTACCAATTAGGAGCATTCCCGCTCTATAATTGTGGCAATATGCTCACGGTACTGAGTGGACGAGGACGACCACAGTACCCTAACTATAAGGGATATGACTACGACACCTACATTCAGTTTGAACGTCGAGGAGACAAACTCTTTGCCCGTACCAGCAAGGACGGAAAGACTTGGAACAATATGCCAGGGTCTCCCCTCACGGTGAAGGCTCAGACCTTAAAGGTGGGTGCCTATCAGACCACCTACAGCGACAATCCCTCATGGGTAAAACTCAAAGACTATACAATCTATCAGAAATACTAACACCTATTTATGCTATTATGACTATTTATCGTAACAAACTCAAAAGCCTACTGTGGTTAGGAATGACCGCCACAGCTCTCACAGCCTCGGCACAACGGACTGAAACGGTGCTACGTGATGGATGGAAATTCTCGCGTGGCGAGAAGTATGCCACCATGAGCGCAATAGCGCCATCTTTAGTGGGATTCAATGACAAAAACTGGCAGACAGTACAAGTGCCACATGACTGGGCCATTAGCGGACCCTTCGACAAAGAGATAGACAAACAGACGGTGGCTATCGAACAGAATGGCGAGAAGCAAGCTTCTGAGAAAACAGGACGTTCAGGCGCTCTCCCTTGGATTGGAGAAGGCTGGTATCGCACCACCTTCAAAGTGGACAAGGAGAGTCAACGTGTAGTGCTCAACTTCGACGGAGCGATGGCAGAACCGGTCGTGTATGTGAATGGAAAGAAAGCTGGTGAATGGAAATATGGATATACACCATTCAATATTGATGTCACACCATTCGTGAACAAGGACGGTTCGCCCAACACTTTAGCGGTGCACCTCCAGAACGTGGAAGAAAGCAGTCGCTGGTATCCTGGAGCAGGTCTCTACCGCCCTGTCACACTCATTCAGACAGGAACGTCTCACTTCCGAGATTGGGGCATCAATGTAGAAACCAAAGAATGGAGATGGGCAGAGAATGCTGCCACCATCAAACTTTCAGCAGACATTGCGAGTGACTACAAAACGAATTGCGTGGTACGTTTCTCCACACATGGCCAGACCATTGATGTGAAACCCATTGCCTCTAAATATACTCGCATGTATTCACATGGCAAGGCCATAAAGATGAAAATCGCGAATGTCGATGCACCAGCATGTGCTAACGCTACCGCAGAACTGACATTAGAAGATGTGAAATGCTGGTCACCAGAACACCCACAGCTTTATGACCTCACCGTCAGCATCATAGCAGATGGCGGCAAGGGAAAGGTGCTCGACACGAAGACGGTGAAGTATGGTATCAGGACCATTGAGGTGAATGCAGATGGTGGCTTCATGCTGAATGGAGAAACCCGCAAAATCAAGGGTGTCTGTCTGCATCACGACCTTGGCATGATTGGTACTGCAGTCAACAAGGCAGCCCTCATCCGTCAGGTGGAACTGCTGAAGAGCATGGGATGTGACGCCATCCGCACGTCTCACAACACACCCTCACAGATGCAAATGGAAGTCTATGATTCCCTCGGCATGATGGTGATGGCTGAGAGTTTCGATATGTGGGTATATCCTAAATGCAAGAACGGCTATAGCCGCTTTTACAAGAACTGGTGGCAACGCGATATCCAGAACCTTGTCCTTGCCCATCGTCTCCACCCTTCCATCGTGATGTGGTCCATCGGTAATGAGATACCTGAACAAGGCTCAAAAGAGGGCAATCGCATGACACGCGAGATGCAGGACTTTGTTCACTTCCTCGACCCTACCCGTCCTGTGACATCGGGTATGGACCGCATCGACAATGCCATCTCTTCTGGCTTTGCACAGGTGCTGGACATTCCAGGCATCAACTACCGCACCCACCGCTATCAAGCTGCGCATGAGAAACTGCGTCACGGCTTCATCTTAGGCAGCGAGACGGCTTCGACAGTCTCTTCGAGAGGCGTGTACAAATTCCCCGTAAACCGCTACGACGGCAAGGCATACGAGGATGGGCAATGCTCTGCCTATGATACAGAAGCTTGCTGGTGGTCCAATGTGCCAGAAGATGACTGGCTTCTGCAAGATGACATCGATTGGGTGATTGGCGAGTTCGTGTGGACGGGTTTTGACTACCTTGGCGAACCAACTCCTTATGATGGATACTGGCCAAGCCGCTCCTCTTATTTTGGCATCTTTGACCTTGCAGGCCTGCCTAAAGACCGCTACTATCTCTACCGTTCTCATTGGAACAAGGAAGTGGCAACGATTCATTTGCTGCCCCACTGGACATGGCCAGGTCGTGAAGGTGAAGTAACTCCTGTTTATTGCTACACCAACTACCCTACCGCAGAACTGTTTGTAAATGGGAAATCCCAAGGAAAAATCAGCAAGAACACAACAGCGAAGACTCCTTCTGGAAAAGATGGGCGCATCACAGACATCAACGACCCCTGCATGGATCGCTACCGTCTGCGTTGGAACAACGTGAAGTATGAGCCAGGCGAACTAAAAGTGGTTGTCTATGATGCGAATGGCAATCAAGTTGGCACTCAAACAGTCAAGACGGCTGGAGCTGCATCACAAATCCAGCTTACAGGCGACCTCGGCACCGACATCAAGCCTCTCAAGGCTGATGGCGAGGACATGACGTTCATTACCGTCAACATACTTGACAAAGAGGGCAACCTCGTCCCTGATGCAGACAATCGAATCAACGTCAACGTATCTGGAGCAGCTCGTTTCAAGGGCATCTGCAACGGTGACGCAACGGGCACCGAAGTGTTCACAAAGCCTACGATGAAAGTCTTTCACGGACAACTCGCCATTGGCATCCAAAGCAATGGACAAAGCGGCACGGCCACTATTAAAGTGACAGGAAAAGGCTTAAAGCCTGCCACCCTCACCATCAATAGCAAGTAGGATACCAAGCGTGCTCGTCTAAACACCTATGAGTTGAGCATTAATCATACATGAAGATATAGTAAATAAATTAAATAAGATGAATTACGGTTTTGTCAAAGTCGCGTCAGCCATTCCTTCTCTGAAGGTGGCAGACTGCACCTACAACATCCAGCAAATCGAAAGCCTCATTGTACAGGCTGAAGGTAAAGGTGTAGAAATTATCGTCTTTCCTGAACTCAGCATCAGCGGCTATAGCTGTGGTGACCTTTTTGGCCAGCAGTTGCTGCTTGAGAAATGCGAGGAGAGTCTTTTCAAGCTCCTTGACTTCACACGTTCCTTGCAAATCATCACCTTGGTGGGCATGCCCGTCATGATTGGTGGTCTGCTGATGAATTGTGCAGTTGTGGTACAGGAAGGAAAAATTCTCGGTGTTGTGCCCAAGACATATCTTCCCAACTACAAGGAGTTTTACGAGCAACGCTGGTTTGCATCCGCTACAGCCATTGATGACACACAGATTCACCTCTGTGCACAAAGTGTGCCTTTCGGACGCAACTTGCTTTTCCACACACAGAAGACCACTTTTGGCATCGAACTCTGCGAAGACCTTTGGGCTCCAGTACCTCCCAGCAGCGAACTGGCCTTGAAAGGCGCTGAAATCATTTTCAATTTGAGCGCTTCTAATGAACTGATTGGCAAGAACCAATACCTGCTCTCGCTCATTAGCCAACAGAGTGCACGTTGCATTGCGGGATATGTCTATAGCTCCAGCGGCTTTGGAGAGTCCACACAGGATGTCGTCTATGCAGGCAATGCCCTCATCTACGAAAACGGCACTCTCATTGCCCGCAGCAAGCGCTTCTGTCTCGATGAGCAGTTGATTATCAGCGAAATCGACACAGAGCGTCTGCTCACAGAGCGTCGCCACAACACGACGTTCTCGGAGAATGCACGGAACATCAAATGCCAAAATAGAAGTTCTTCCAACGCTTGTGCAAACCAGTTGCCGGCAACAGATATCCAATGCCAGACCGTCAACCCATCCTACAACTTTGAGTTGACACGTTGGATTAATCCTCACCCCTTCGTTCCGGGTGGTGGTGCACTCAATGAACGTTGCGAGGAAATCTTCTCCATCCAAACTTCAGGACTTGCCAAGCGTATTGTACATACGGGTGCTCGCAGCATCGTTGTGGGCATTAGTGGAGGATTGGATTCTACCCTCGCTTTGCTCGTATGCGTCAAGACGATGGACCTGCTCAATCGTCCACGCAAAGAGGTGATTGGTGTCACTATGCCGGGCTTTGGAACTACAGACCGCACCTACAACAATGCTATTGCGCTGATGAAGTCGCTTGATATCACCATCAAAGAGATTAGCATCAAGGAAGCCTGCATTCGTCACTTCATAGACATTGGCCACAATCTCAATAACCATGACGTAACTTATGAGAACAGCCAGGCTCGTGAACGCACACAGATTCTGATGGATGTGGCCAACCAATGTAATGGTTTCGTGATTGGCACAGGAGACCTCAGCGAATTGGCTCTTGGATGGTGCACCTACAATGCAGACCACATGTCCAACTACGGTGTCAACTGCTCCATCCCCAAAACACTGGTCAAGTACCTCGTTAAATGGGTGGCAATGACAAGCGTGGATGAGGACTCAAAAGCAACGCTCCTGGACATTATCGAGACACCTATCTCGCCAGAACTGATTCCTGCAGATGCTGATGGTACCATCTTGCAGAAGACAGAGGACCTCGTAGGACCTTACGAACTCCATGACTTCTTCCTTTATCATTTCCTCCGTCTCGGTTTCCGTCCTGCCAAAATTCTCTATCTGGCAGAGCAGGCCTTCATCAAGCAGACCTATGCCGAGGCGACTGAACTGGAGATGGAAGTGGGCACCTATGATGAAGACACCATCCGCAAATGGCTGAAGACCTTCTGCCGCCGTTTCTTCACTCAGCAATTCAAGCGCAGTTGTCTTCCCGATGGTCCTAAAGTCGGTTCTGTGTCCCTCTCTCCACGTGGCGATTGGCGCATGCCAAGTGATGCCAGCAGTGCAGATTGGCTTGCCGACTTGGAGAACTAAATAGTTAATTATGTAATGTCAAATAGCAAAAACCAAGATGCCAACAGTTGACGACAAGAAAGTGATATTCTCGATGGTCGGAGTGAGCAAGACCATCCAGCAGAATCAAAAGCAAGTGCTCAAGAACATTTACCTGTCTTTCTTTTATGGTGCCAAAATCGGTATCATAGGCCTGAATGGTGCCGGTAAATCTACCCTCATGAAGATTATTGCGGGTCTTGACCAGCAATTCCAAGGTGAAGTGGTGTGGAGTCCCGGCTACACTGTTGGCTACTTGCCACAGGAGCCTCCTCTCAACGAGGAAAAGACCGTCAAGGAGAACGTGATGGAAGGCGTACAGCATGTCTATGATGCGCTTGCTGAATACGACCAGATTAATGATAAGTTTGGATTGCCTGAATACTACGAAGACCCAGACAAGATGGAGAAGTTGATGACGCGCCAAGCAGAACTGCAGGACATCATCGATTCCACAGATGCCTGGAACATGGATTCCAAACTGGAGCGAGCAATGGATGCCCTTCGCTGCCCTCCTGGCGATTGGAGTGTGAAGAACCTCTCTGGAGGTGAGCGCCGTCGTGTGGCTCTTTGCCGACTCTTGCTCCAAAAGCCCGATGTGCTCTTGCTTGACGAGCCCACCAACCACCTTGATGCTGAAAGCATTGACTGGTTGGAGCAACACCTGCAGCAATACGAAGGTACGGTTATCGCAGTGACGCACGACCGCTACTTCCTCGATGATGTGTCCGAATGGATATTGGAACTTGATCGCGGTGAAGGTATCCCTTGGAAGGGCAACTACTCTTCCTGGCTGGAACAGAAGAGTAAGCGTATGGAACAGGAGGAGAAAACGGCTTCCAAGCGTCGCAAGACTCTGGAACGCGAGTTGGAATGGGTGCGTATGGCTCCGAAGGCTCGACAAGCAAAGGGTAAGGCTCGTTTGAACTCCTACGACAAGATGCTCAATGAGGAGCAGAAGCAGAAGGAGGAGAAACTCGAAATCTTCATTCCGAATGGTCCACGTCTTGGCAATAAAGTCATTGAGGCGCAACACGTTGCAAAATCGTTTGGAGAGAAGACACTCTTCACAGACCTCAACTTCAATTTGCCTCCTAACGGCATCGTCGGCATTATTGGTCCTAACGGAGCCGGCAAGACTACCCTCTTCCGTCTCATCATGGGACTGGAGAAAGCAGATGCGGGCACCTTCGAAGTGGGCGAAACCGTGAAGCTCAGTTACGTGGACCAGCAGCACAAGGATATAGACCCAGAAAAGACGGTCTATCAAGTAGTGAGTGGCGGCAATGAGACCATCCGCATGGGAGGTCGCGACATCAATGTGCGTGCCTACCTTTCCCGCTTCAACTTCAACGGAGCAGACCAGGAAAAGAAGTGCGGAGTCCTCTCTGGTGGTGAGCGCAATCGTCTTCACCTCGCCATAGCCCTCAAGCAAGAAGGCAATGTGCTTTTGCTCGACGAGCCCACCAACGATATCGACGTGAACACGTTGCGTGCCTTAGAGGAAGGTCTTGAAGCCTTTGCGGGATGTGCTGTTGTTATCAGTCACGACCGTTGGTTCCTTGACCGCATCTGCACTCACATCCTCGCTTTCGAAGGTGATGGCAACATCTTCTATTTCGAAGGCTCCTACACCGACTACGAGGCCAACAAAGCGAAACGCCTCGGATTGGAAGAGCCTAAACGCATTCGTTACCGCAAACTCATCGACGAATAAACAAGCCAAACACACATAAAAAAGAGAAGTGATAAGTACAAGAGCCGCACCGCAGCATCCCAAACTTATCACTTCTCTTTCGTTTATCTCACGCCTCAACTCTCTCTCTTACATCTCACCTATCACCTGTCAACTATCAACTGTCCCCTCAACATACACCCCGCATGGCTAATTATCAACCAAGGCACTTTCTTTATAACCTACGGTTAGAAATCCCACAAAATCCATTTCAATATCAAAGGACTTCGTCCTGAAATACTCACACAGATTCCACAGATGGCACAGATTTTTTAGAGCCTCGGATGGCTCTAGGTCCGGATTGCACAGATTGATGGAGCCATTCAAGGCTCCCTCTATTTCTGGGCTCTGCCCCTAGATTTAAATTAATTTGTTTGATTTCTTGCGCAGCAATAAAAATACACCACAGAGCCACTCAAGGCTCCAAAAATCTGTGTCATCCACGTAATCTGTGTGACCTAAAAAAACACCGCGCGAGCCCAACTGTCAACTGTCAACTGTCAACTATCAATTAAATAAGATTATCAATTATCAACTATCCCTCCTCCCCCCCTTCTTCCCCCTAAACAGGGGGGACCAAGGGGGTCTTGGTCTTTCTTTTAATTCATAATCGCGAAGTAATCCACAATACCCACCAACTTTCCACGATCTGTAACAAGCAGAGAGTGAATCTTGTGATTGCGGAACATCTGCTGAATCGTTGTCAGCTTTGCTTCTGGAGAAATCGTCTTTGGAGTAGTCGTCATCACCTCGCTGACTGAAAGATTGATGAAGTTCTCCCTTGCACCTTCCACAGCGCGACGGATATCACCGTCGGTAATAATACCCAGAATATTGTCATTCTCCATCACGATACCCAATCCGAGTTTTCCGCCGCTGATAATCATCAACGCATCCGACAGCAGCATGCTGGGTGGAACAATGGGAAAATTATCCGTGTACATCACATCCTTCACCTTCACCAGCAACTTTCTGCCAAGCGAGCCTCCCGGATGGAACAATGCGAAATCCTTGGCGCGGAACTTGCGCACTTCCATCAAGGCACAAGCCAACGCGTCACCCATCGCCATTGCTGCAGTAGTGCTGGAAGTAGGAGCCAAGTTGAGAGGACAAGCCTCACGCTCCACGCTGCACAAGATATGATAGTCGGAATGTTGTGCCAACAAAGAGTCAGCATCGCCCGTCATCGAAACAATCGGAATGTGGCGGTCTTCAAGCGAAGCAATGATGCGCAGCAATTCGTCAGTCGTTCCCGAGTTGCTAATCATGAACAGCACATCATTATTCATAATCATGCCGAGGTCGCCGTGCAAGGCATCCAGCGCATTCAGATAGATAGCAGGAGTACCCGTTGAAGCCAGCGTGGCAGCCACTTTCGCGCCCACATGTCCCGACTTGCCCACACCAGTCACCACCACATGACCTGTGCAGTCATGAATCAAATCCACCACCTTCTCAAACTGGTTGTCCAATTGTGGGATAAGGTCAAGCAAAGCTTCTGCCTCATCTCGCAAACAACGCTCTGCATATATTTTAGATTCCATAAATACAGGTTATTAGCTAATTAGTCGTTTTGTTTATCAAATAGGACGTAAGTGTTCGTTTCATTCGTCTATCAAGCTTGCCACCACACGATCCAAATCGGTGAGGTACAACATATTGGGACCATCTGAAAGCGCATTATCTGGGTCGGGATGCACCTCGAAGAAGTAGCCGTTAGCGCCAAACGCCTTGGCGGCCAATGCCATTGCTGGCACAAACTCACGGTTGCCTCCCGTCTTACCTCCTGCAGCACCAGGACGCTGCACCGAGTGGGTACAATCCATGATGACGGTATCCGTAAAATGATGCATATCAGCAATGTTGCGGAAATCCACCGCCAAGTTGTTGTAGCCGTAGATATTGCCACGCTCCGTCAGCCACACATTGTCATTACCGCTTTCGCGCACCTTCTGCACCGGAAACTCCATATCCAGTCCAGAAAGGAACTGTGCCTTCTTGATGTTGACAATGCGGCCCGTGCGAGCAGCTGCCACCAGCAAGTCCGTCTGTCGGCACAAGAAAGCAGGAATCTGCAGCACATCGGCCACTTCGCCAGCAGGTTGAGCCTGATAGCTCTCATGAATATCGGTCAAGATGCGCAGTCCATACTTCTCCTTGATGTCTGCAAGCATCTGCATTCCCTTTTCCAATCCAGGGCCACGATAGGAGTGGATGCTCGTGCGGTTCGCCTTGTCGAACGACGATTTGAAAATGATATCAAGACCATACTTCTCGTTCAGTCGCACCAATTCCTGTGCCACCGTTTCGAGACATTCCATTGACTCAATCACACAAGGTCCTGCAATAATTGTTGGAAACATACTTTGATAGTTGATAGTTGATAGTTGACAGTTGACAATTGACAGTTGACAGTTGACAGTTGACAGTTGATAGTTGATAGTTGAAAATTGAAGGTCTTCAGCCCTCAGCCTTCAAACCTCAGACATCAGCCCTCAGACTTTAGACTTTAGACTTTAGACCTTAGACTTTTGACATTAGACCTTAGACATTTGACATTAGACCTCAGCCTTCATACTTCAGCCCTCAGCCCTCAGCCCTTAGCCCTCAGCCTTCAGACCTCAAAAAGGATACTCCCCGCCATTCTCCTCTGGCTTCGTAGCTGCAGGAGCAGTAGGCTGTACGGGCTGTGGAGCGGGTTGTGCAGCAGGCTCTGCAGACTTGGCGCTCAGCATCTCCATATTGTCCACCACGATGTCGATGGCCTTGCGAGAAATGCCCTGCCGGTCTGTCCAGTCGCGAGACTGAATTTTGCCCTCCACATACAGGCGGTCACCCTTGTGCACATACTTCTCTACCACTTCTGCCTGCTTGCGCCAGAAGATGCAGTTGTGCCACTCTGTGCGCTCTGGCACTTGTGTGCCGTTCTGCAACGTGTAGCCGCGCTCGGTGGTAGCCAATCGAACTTGCGCCACACACACGCCTTGGTCCAAATATTTCACCTGTGGGTCTGCGCCCACATGGCCAATCAGCATTACTTTATTCATAGTCTTACCGTTTGATTCAATAAATAATGGTCTAAGATGGTCATAGCAGCCATTGCCTCCACTACCGGAACAGCACGAGGCAACACGCAGGGGTCATGACGGCCCTTCACTTCGAGGATAGTCTCTTCGCCATCTTTGTTCACTGTGGGTTGAGGGCGCAACTGCGTGGCCACTGGCTTGAACAACACGCGGAACACGATGTCCTGCCCGTTGGAGATGCCTCCTTGAATACCCCCAGAATGATTGGTGCGCGTATTGATGCGCCCACCGTCATTATAGAAGATGTCATTCTGTTCCGAGCCTCTCTGCCCCACTCCGTCAAAGCCTTCGCCATATTCAAAACCCTTCACGGCATTGATACCCAGCATAGCAGCACCGAGGTCGGCATGAAGTTTGGAGAACGCAGGTTCTCCGAGTCCTACTGGACAACCCTTCACCACACCCGTGATGATGCCGCCAATCGTGTCGCCTTCCTCTTTCACCTCCAGAATCAACTGCTCCATCTGCTTCGCCACAGCCGCATCAGGACAGCGCACCGCATTGGTTTCTATCTGCGATAGGTCATACAGATGATAGTCGCGCTGCAGACCGATAGAGCCCACTTGAGAAGTATAGGCCACCACTTCAATGCCCAACTGACGGAGCGCCAGTTTTGCCAAAGCGCCACCCACACAACGGGAGATGGTCTCACGGGCAGAAGAGCGTCCTCCTCCGCGATGGTCACGCAATCCGTATTTCTGCGAATAGGTGTAGTCAGCATGCGAAGGACGGTACACGTTGCGCACATTCTCATAGTCGCTCGAATGCTGGTTGGTGTTGCGCACCACAAAGCCAATCGGACAACCCGTGCTCTTGCCTTCAAACACCCCTGAGAGGAGTTCCACCACGTCGCCTTCTTGACGTCCTGTGGTGATGCGGCTCTGTCCAGGACGGCGACGGTCCAGTTCCGACTGGATAAACGCCAAGTCAATGTCGATGCCGGCAGGCATACCGTCCACCACACCGCCAATGGCAGCGCCGTGACTTTCGCCAAACGTGGTCAGCGTGAAAATATGGCCAAAAGTATTTCTCATCGGAAACGTCTATTGTATCTCTTTTGTCTTCGTTTTTTATTGGCAACCTCCGCAGCCACCACCGCAATCGCCGCAGCCGCCTTCGCCACATCCGCCGCCGCAACCTCCGCAGCCACCGCTCATTGCGTTGAGCAAGTCGGAAATCTCCTGATTGCTGGCAGGACGATTCTCCATCACACGTCCCACGAAATGGAGGTCCATGCCGGCACGTGGATGATTCAGGTCGATAGTCACAGCCTCTTTCTTAATCTCGATGATGGCAGCATTGAAGCGATTGCCATCCTCACCCTGCATAGGCACGATAGCGCCCTCGTAGATGAAGTTCGTGTCCAGTTTGCCATCCTGCTGGAAGACAGAGATAGGCACATCGAACATCAGTTCGTCGTTGAACTCGCCATAAGCGTCTTTGCAAGGAATAGTGAAGTTGAACTCCTCTCCCTTCGCAAGGCCTACAACAGCTGCTTCAAAGGCTGGCAACACCACGCCCAACTTGCTGATGAACTGGAAAGGGTGCTGTTCACTGGCCACCTCGGCAGCCTCTGGGTCTTCTTCACCATCTTCCACCGTGTAAAGCTGATAAGCCACGGTGATGTATTTGTTATCTATATCCATTCTCTTTGATTGATTGATTAATATGTGTTGCAAAGATACGAAAATAGTCTTGCATATACTAATTATTGAAGGGATTTTTTTCAGGGAGGCCTCCTCCCCGCCTCCCCCTAAGGGGAGAGGAGAAGGACGGTGGGAATGGAAACAGTTGATAGTTGACAGTTGACAATTGACAATTGATAATTGGGCTGGTGCGCTGGTGCGCAACATCTGCCAAAGCCCTGCAACGGGATGGCGAAAAGAATAGGTTAATTGTTGATAATTGTTTCGGGATTTCCCGCTTTTTTGCTAACTTTGCCTCACAATAGAAAAACTATAAACAGAAGCATTCATCATGAACAGGAAATACCTCACTTACATCGTCTGCGGCGCTTGTGCCCTACTAGGCTCCTGCCGCCCTGCAACACCAGAGAAGAGCCCTTCAGGCAAGGAATCTGCCCCTGCAGAGGCGAAGCAGCCCAAGCGGAACATTGTGCGCCAGCACATTGCTATCCCCAGCACTTTCACCCACATCACCAACCTGGGCAGCATTGACATCATCTACACGCAAGGCGACTTCAACATCGATGTGGAGGGCGACAGCGCCATGCTTGGCTACCTCAACACCACGTTCGAGAGCAACCTGCTCACCACGAATATCTACACAGACAACAACCCCGACATCAATCTCTACGGCAGCAAGAGCAACATCAAGATGTACGTCTCATGCCCCGACTTGCAGTGTGTGAGCATCTGTGGCAACGGAGGCTTCACCAGCAAGGGCACATGGGAGACGGAGAATGCACAGATTGGCGTGTTCGGTTCTGGCACCCTGAAACTGGGAGATGTGCAATGCACCACCTTCAAACTGGAATCGGGCGACAAAGGACCTATCCGCATCCAGCACCTGAAGGCAGAGGATGCCTCTATCTATTCACATAGTCCTGCCAACATCGACGCAGACCTTGATGTCAATCGCCTCTCCATCTTCAACGTGGGCACAGGCCGCTTGCATTTCACAGGACGTGTGCGACTCTCACAAATTCAACACCCGGACGATCCACACTTGAAATTGGACTTGAGGAATGAGGAATTAGGAATGAGGAATGAGGAATGAGGAATGAGGAATGAGAAATGAGAAAACAAAAAAGGACCTCTCCATCGTCGGAGAGGTCCTTTTTTATAATCTATTGATATACAGAATAAATCCGCCTATCTTTTATTTCTTCAATTTAGCAATACTTTCAGTCAAAGCTGCAATCTTGGTCTCAGCGTCGCTCTGCTTCTTACGCTCCAGTTCTACCACCTGTGCAGGGGCATTAGCCACAAAGCGCTCGTTGCTGAGCTTCTTCTGCACACCCACCAAGAAGCCTTGCAAGTGTTTCAGCTCTGCCTCCATCTTCTGGATTTCAGCCTCGGTGTCAATCAGATTGCCAAGCTGCACAGCATACTCTGTGGTGCCAAGCATGAAGGCTGATGTGCCGTCACTCTTGCTCTGCACATAGAGAATATCTGCCAGCGATGCCATCTTCTTGATGATAGCACCAAGAGCTGGGCACTTCGTCACGTTCTGGTCTGCATCAGCAGCCTCAACCACTTCGAGCGTCAGAGGCTCACGTGGAGAGATGTTCTTGCTTTGACGCACAGCACGCACACCTGAGATAACTTGCTTGGCTTCCTCATACTGGGAGATGAGACGAGCATCTGCCTCGTTGGGCGCATCAAGAATGAGTGGGTCCACCATGATGCTCTCGCCTTCCTTGCGCTCTGCGATGTGCTGATACAGCTCCTCGGTGATGAATGGCATGAAAGGATGGATAATCTTCATCAGCTGCTCAAAGAAATTGAGCGTAGCCTTGAAGGTCTCCGCATCGATAGGAGCCTGATATGCAGGCTTAATCATCTCCAGATACCAGCCAGAGAACTCGTCGGTGAAGAGTTTGAACACGGCCATCAGCGCCTCGTTCAAGCGATACTTCGAATAGAGGTCATTGATTTCGACAAGTGCCGTCTTGATGGTAGCTGCCATCCAGGCAATGGTCTTCTTGTTCTCTTCTGGCTGCGCAAGCGAGTCAGACACTTCCCAACCCTGCACCAATCGGAAGGCATTCCAAATCTTATTGCAGAAGGCAGCACCCTGCTGGCACAACTGCTCGTCGAAGAGGATATCGTTTCCTGCAGGAGCAGAGAGCAGCATGCCCATGCGCACACCATCTGCACCATACTTGTCGATAAGGCCCAGTGGGTCGGGTGAGTTGCCGAGCGACTTCGACATCTTGCGGCCCAGCTTGTCGCGCACAATGCCCGTGAAATAGACGTTGCGGAAAGGTACATCCTTCAGGTATTCCTCGCCTGCCATAATCATGCGGGCCACCCAGAAGAAGATGATATCGGGACCTGTCACCAGGTCGCTGGTGGGATAATAATACTTGATTTCCTCGTTGCCCGGATTGTTGATGCCGTCAAAGAGAGAGATAGGCCACAACCATGACGAGAACCAAGTGTCAAGCGCGTCCTCATCACGATGCAGCATATCCATCGTTATGTCCTTGCCATATTTCTCCTGTGCCTTCTTCAAAGCCTCCTCTGGTGTCAGGGCAACAACGAACTTCTCCTCATCGTTTTGGTTTTCGTTTTCGTTTTGGTTTTCGTTTTGGTTTTCGTTTTGGTTTTCGTTTTCGTTAACAAAGTATGCAGGGATGCGATGTCCCCACCACAACTGACGACTGATGCACCAGTCCTGAATGTTCTCCAACCAGTTGCGGTATGTGGTCACATATTTTGTAGGATAGAACTTAATCTTACCCTCCAGCACGGGTGGCAATGCGATGTCAGCAAAGTGCTTCATCGAGAGGAACCACTGCTTGCACAAACGAGGCTCCACAGCGGTATCCTGATTGCGTTCTGAATAGCCCACCTTGTTCTCATAGTCCTCTATCTTCTCCAGCAAGCCTGCTGCCTGAAGGTCAATAGCAATCTGCTTGCGCACCTCCATGCGGTCTTGGCCTACATAGAGCCCTGCAGCCTCAGCAATGGTGCCATCAGGATTGAAGATGTCGATAGTCTCCAGATTGTGCGTCTTGCCCAATGCATAGTCGTTCACATCGTGGGCAGGAGTGACTTTCAAACAGCCCGTTCCGAACTCGATATCCACATAGCGGTCCTCAATGACAGGAATGACACGGTTCACCAACGGCACGATCACCTTGTGACCACGCAGCCACTGGTTCTTGGGGTCTTTAGGATTGACACACATGGCAGTGTCGCCCATGATGGTCTCAGGACGTGTCGTAGCCACCACAGCGTAGTAGCCTTTGGCATCCTTATGAATCACGTTGCCTTCCTTCTCCAGTTCTTCGATAGACACCTTGCCACCCACAGAAGTGAGGTTCTCGGGGTCTGCTACGTAGTACTTCAGATGATACAGATGGCTCTTCTCATCACGATAAATCACCTCCTCGGTAGAAAGCACGGTCTGTGCCTTGGGGTCCCAGTTCACCATGCGGAGGCCACGATAGATGAGTCCCTTCTTGTAGAGGTCCACAAAGACTTTGAGCACGCTCTCGCTGCGCTTCTCATCCATTGTGAAGGCCGTTCTGTCCCAGTCGCACGATGCACCCAGACGGCGCAACTGCTTCAAGATGATGCCGCCGTGCTCGTCAGTCCAGTCCCAGGCATGTTTCAAGAACTCCTCACGAGTGAGGTCACGCTTCTTGATGCCCTGTTCTGCAAGGCGGTTCACCACCTTCGCTTCTGTTGCAATAGAAGCGTGGTCTGTACCTGGCACCCAACAAGCATTCTTGCCATCCAGACGCGCCTTACGAATCAGGATGTCCTGAATGGTGTTGTTCAGCATATGTCCCATGTGCAGCACACCCGTCACATTTGGAGGTGGAATCACAATCGTGTAGGATTCACGTCCATCGGGTTTACTGGCAAAGAGTTTGTGGTCAATCCAATACTGATACCACTTTCCCTCCACTTCCGAAGGGTTGTAATTCTTAGCTAATTCCATATCTTATAAATTATTATCTTCAAAACTAATTCTCAACTCTCACCTGTCAACTGTCAAATGTCAGATGTCAAATGTCAAATGTCAAATGTCAAATGTCAGATGTCAGATGTCAAATGACTAATGTTTCTTAAGTGATTCTATTAAACGATAAATATGATTAGATATTAATATTGATTCTGATTTTAATTTTTCAAATGTATCTTGGTCTATTATATTACGGTCTAAACAAAGGTAAAGCATAGAGCGGACTTCCCGTAGTCCTTTATCTCTTCCATAATATCATAGATACTATTTACAAAGATTCGAGACTGTTGCCAAACTCTTAGATTTTCAAAACCTCTATCCATAACGTACTTTACTTTAGACCTCAGCCCTTAGACCTTAGACCTTAGACCCCAGACATTAGACTTTTGACATTTGACATTAGACTTCACTCATCACTACTCCCACCTCACGGTCTGTCCTGGCTTACCAATGCTTATCAAATGTGAACTGCCCCAAATGACGAGCGAAGCAATCAGCCACGTAGCCACATTGATGCCAGCGATAAGCCACCAGTTGAACTGAATGGGCACCGCATCGATATAATAGACCGAAGCATCGAGCGACAAGACATGAAACTGCTGTTGAATCCAGCACAGCAGCAGTCCTATCACATTGCCCCACAAGAGTCCTTTGCCCACCAGCATGATGCTGAAATGGATAAAGATGCGCCGAACCGCCACATTCGTGGCACCCAGCACTTTCAGTGTGCCAATCATGTTGATGCGTTCCAACATGATGATCAGCAGCCCACTCACCACCGTGAAGGCGCTCACCAGAATCATCAGCACCAGAATCATCACCACATTCATATCTAATACAGCTAGCCACGAAAACGTGTGTGCTGCTATATCCTTGATGCTGAACACACCATAAGTCACCCCATAGCGGTCCTTCTTTTGATGAATGAACTGCAACTTCTTCGTCAATTCATCCACTCGTTCAAAGTCATCCACCGCCACTTCCAGTCCCGAAGACATCTCATCATCCCATCCATTCAATTTCCGCACCGTGTTGAGGTCTGTGATGACATAATTCTTATCATAGTCATTCATGTTGGTAGCAAAGATGCCTGCAATCTTGAAACGACGTGCACGCATCGACTCCTCCCCCATGAAATAAGCAAAAATCTTATCGTTGACTTTCACGCCAAGGTCCTTGGCCACCTTCTGCGAGAGCAGTATCTCGTTGGTAGACTCTTGAGCAGAGAACTTGGGCATGCGTCCTTCCTTCAAGCAACTTTTCAGAAATGCAAGGTCATAGTCTTCACCCACACCCTTGAAAGTCATTCCTCGGAAATCATCTTCCGTCTTCAAGATGCCAATTCTGGTGGCAAAACGCTGAATGTGCTTGATGCCCCCGACCTTTTTCACGTTGCGAATCAACGTGTCATTCGTCAAGACGGGCAACACCTCATAGTTTTGGTTTTGTGTAAGGCTCACCACCTGAATATGGCTGCCAAAACCAATCACCTTCTCACTCACCTCATGCTTGAAACCCAGCACCACAGCCAGACTCACCAGCATCACCGCCACGCCTATCGCCACACCCACCATCGCTATACGAATGGCAGGACGAGAGAAGCGCTCCCCTTCTCCCGTCTTCTCCGCATATATGCGCCTTGCTATGAACAGTTCAACACTCATCACCCATTAATTAATTGATAATTGATAATTGATAATTGACAATTGATAATTGGGCTGACGCGATGTTTTTTTATTGCTGCGCAAGAAATCAAACAAATTAATTTAAATCTGGGGGCAAAGCCCAGAAATAGAGGAGCCTTGGCGCGGCCTAATTTAATTATCAATTGTCAATTGTCAATTGTCAACTATCACATCAGCCCTCAGCCTTCAGCCCTCAGCCCTTAGACATTAGACATTAGACATCAGACCTCTCAATTGTCAACTATCAATTCCTCATTCCTAATTCCTAATTCCTAATTGTCACCTCTCAACTGTCAATTGTCAACTGTCAACTATCAACTCTCCACCCTTCCCGGATATGCCTCCAATGCCTTTCTCAACACGAAGAGAGCTCTCACGAGGTCTTCCTTCTTCAAGACGTAGGCAATACGCACCTCGTTCTTGCCTGCTCCAGGAGTCGTGTAGAAGCCTGATGCAGGAGCCATCATCACAGTTTCCCCTTCATAATTGAAATCGGAAAGACACCATGCGCAGAATCTCTCGCAATCATCTACAGGCAACTTGGCCACCGTATAGAAAGCGCCCATTGGAATGGGTGAATACACACCTGGGATGCGGTTCAAACCATCAATCAAGCACTTACGACGCTCTACATACTCATCGTAGATGTCACGGCTATACTCCTCTGGGGCATCAAGACTTGCCTCTGCCGCAATCTGTCCAATCAGAGGCGGAGAGAGACGAGCCTGACAGAATTTCATCACAGCCTTACGGATTTCCTCATTCTTCGTGATGAGCGCACCAATGCGGATGCCGCACTCACTGTAACGCTTTGACACAGAATCAATGAGCACCACGTTCTGCTCAATGCCCTCAAGGTGGCACGCTGAAATATAAGGAGAACCCGTATAAATGAACTCACGATACACCTCATCGGAGAAGAGATAGAGATCATACTTCTTCACGAGGTCGCGAATCTGGTTCATCTCACGGCGTGTATAGAGATAACCCGTTGGGTTGTTGGGGTTGCAGATAAGGATGGCACGAGTGCGCTCATTGATAAGCTCCTCAAACTTCTCCACCTTGGGAAGCGAAAAACCCTCTTCAATGGTAGTGGCAATCGTACGAATCACTGCGCCTGCCGAGATGGCAAATGCCATATAGTTGGCGTATGCCGGTTCTGGGACAATAATCTCGTCACCAGGGTTCAGGCATGCCAGGAACGAGAAGAGCACAGCCTCTGAACCGCCACTGGTAATGATAATGTCATCCGCCGTCAAATGGATATCATACTTTGCATAATAACCCACCAGCTTTTCACGGTAGCTGCGGTAGCCCTGCGAGGGGCTATACTCCAATATCTTGCGGTCAATATTCTTGATGGCATCAAGCGCCACCTGAGGAGTGGGCAGGTCGGGCTGTCCGATGTTCAGATGATAAACCTTCACGCCACGCTTTTTGGCGTCTTCTGCCAACGGAGCCAGTTTGCGGATAGGCGAACTGGGCATCTCCGTTCCTCGTATGGAAATTTTAGGCATATCTATTCAGATAAATTATTTCAAAATATTTGCAAAGGTACAAAAATCTTATAGCAAACTATCCACATCCCAAGAAAAAATCATAAATTTGTCGCCAAATTAGTCAATATGAAAGTAGGAATCATTCAACGTGCGTGTGGAGAAAGCACACAACAGAACAAAACAGGCCTCTGCGAGGCTATCCGGAAGGCTGCACAACAAGGAGCAGAACTCGTCGTTTTGCAAGAGCTGCACAACTCACTCTATTTCTGCCAGACAGAGGACACCACCCTCTTCGATCTCGCAGAACCCATCCCCGGTCCATCCACAGAGCTCTATGGACAATTGGCCAAGGAACTGGGCGTTGTGATTGTCACCTCGTTGTTCGAACGCCGTGCACCTGGTCTCTACCACAACACAGCTGTAGTGCTCGAGAAGGATGGCTCTATCGCTGGGAGATACCGCAAGATGCACATCCCCGATGACCCTGCCTACTACGAGAAATTTTACTTTACCCCTGGAGACCTCGGATTCCACCCCATACAGACCAGTGTGGGACGTCTTGGCGTACAGGTTTGCTGGGACCAGTGGTACCCCGAAGGAGCACGCCTCATGGCGCTTCAAGGAGCAGAACTGCTCATCTATCCCACCGCCATTGGCTACGAATCATCAGACACTCCTGAGGAACAACAGCGCCAGCGTGAAGCCTGGATGACGGTGCAACGGGGTCATGCTGTAGCCAACGGAATCCCCGTCATTGCAGTCAATCGCACAGGACATGAGCCAGACCCTTCAGGACAAACCAACGGCATCCAGTTCTGGGGGTCCAGTTTCGTCGCTGGTCCTCAAGGTGAAATCCTCTATCAGGCACCAGAACACGAAGACATCGTGCAAGTCATCGACATCGACATGAAACGTAGCGAGAACGTGCGTCGCTGGTGGCCCTTCCTCCGCGACCGCCGCATCGAAGAATTCGGTCCCCTGCAACAGCGATTCATTGACAGTTGACAGTTGACAGTTGACAGTTGACAGTTGGGCTCGCGCGGTGTTATTTTAGTCTCACACAGATTCCGCAGATTTCACAGATTTTGGAGCCAAGAATGGCTCTCTTATTCGTGTCATTCGAGTGATTCGTGTTCAAAAAAGAATATGATAGTTTTAAATGGAACACAGATTTATGGAGCCATCCAAGGCTCCTCTATTTCTGGGCTCCGCCCCATATAGGCTAACATAAGGTCAAGAATTAGAGAATTTGACTTAAAAACATCCGTGTTCACAAAAGATAATTCTATAATTCTCCAATTCTTGATAAATTAAAGATTAAAGAGGAAAATTCTCTAATTAGCTACGCTGAGAAAAGTTCTCTAATTCTTGATATAACCTAAGACAGCGGTTTATCCGGCGATACTTTTTAACAAGTTAACAAATTAACATCAAGTGCGGATAACGGTAAGGAACTCGTGGGTTAAATAACTGTACTTCCCTAGCCCTCAGACATTTGACATTAGACATTAGACTTTTGACATTAGCCCTCTCAACGATCAACTCTCAACTATCAACTGTCAACTATCAACTCAGCCTTGTTGAATAAACATATAATTATCATCTAATCACTCCATATAATTAATCATTAAAATTTATGTTGAACCTTCCTACATCAGCCATCATACTTCAGACTTCAGCCCTCAGACATTTGACTTTTGACTTTTGACATTAGACCTTTGACATTAGACCTTTGACATTAGACCTCTCAATTATCAACTGTCAATTAAATTAGGCCGCGCGAGCCCAACTGTCAACTGTCAACTGTCAACTATCAACTAACTAAGATTGTCTATCTTCCAATCAGCCACCTTCTGCATACATTTCCAGAAGCGTTTATCCTCACGGTGAGTCCATCCGCCAAAGCCCCGCATGAACTTCCACACCTTAGTGCCACAAGGTTTCCCTTGCTCATCTACGGGTCCTCCCGCTTGCTGAATCTTCATGAACTTATAAAAACCGAAAGTGATAAGAGCGCCCAGCAGAATCACCACATACAATTGTATGTCCATGGAGGCACCCAACTTCCAGGAGAGATACCACACACCCACCACACAAGTATTCATCAGCAAAATAGACAAACCTGCTCCCAAATGAGAGTAACCCATATCAATGTACAAATGGTGCAAGTGGGTCTTGTCTGGACTGAAAGGCGAGTTGCCACGCAACATACGCATCGTCATCACACGCAAGGTATCTGCAACAGGCACACAAAGCACAGCCAATGTAAAGGCAGGAATGCACACCCCACTATGTTCAAGCACGCAGCAAGGCTTCTTCGAACTGAGTGCATAAAATGCGCACACCATCATCATCATGCCTAACATCAGTGTACCGCCATCCCCAATGAACATCTTCGATTTCACGCCAAAGACATTATGCAGGAAGAAAGGAACAAGCGCACTCGCTACAACGAGCACCATACCGAGCATCAAAGGACTCCAAACAGTACGGAAGCAATAGCCAAAGAAGAGGCAGGCCATGATGCCATAACCACTCGAATAGCCGTCCACACCGTCAATGAGATTCACTGCGTTGATGATGCCGACTCCAGCTACAATAGATAGCGGAACACCCAACCAAGGAGAGAGAGCATGCACGCCCCATAAGCCATGCAGGTTGTCGATATAGACACCGGTGTACCACATGAAAGCAGACACCAGCAGTATTTCCACAAAAAAACGGAACCGTGCCGACAAATTTGAAATGTCGTCCCAAGTTCCGATTATCATCATGACAGTCATTGCGACCATCGTGTTCATCATCACTCTATTCCACATATAATTGCTGAGCACCAATCCACCCATCAAAATGCCCGTGAATACCACCATACCACCAAAAACAGGTACGGGTACACGCTGCAACTTACGTGCATCGGGATTGTCAACAATATTATGTTTCTTGGCAAACTTCAACGCTCGAGGGAACACCAAAGCCGATGTTACCATCGCCACAACTGCTGCCAACAATATATTCAACTCATACGTCATAATACCCTGTTTTAATTCGGGCACAAAGGTAAGAAAAATTTCCCAAATCACCACACATTTCCCCACAATCTTATCAAATTAACAATCTTATTTAGTTGATAGTTGATAGTTGACAATTGATAGTTGACAACGTTTGTAGCAGCGAGAGCAGAGTCAAGTGTACTTGAACTATGCCGAGTCGCGCCCAAACCTCAGCGAAGCTAATTGACAGTTGGGCTCGCGCAGTGTTTTTTAGTCTCACACAGATTCCACAGATGGCACAGATTTTTTTGAGCCTCGGATGGCTCTGGGTCCGGATAACACAGATTTTTTGGAGCCTCGGGCGGCTCGGGGGATTGCTGCGCAAGAAATCAAACAAATAAAATAAAAATCTTAGGGCAAAGCCCAGAAATGGTAGAGCCTTGCGAGGCTCCAAAAATCCGTGTCATCCACGTAATCTGTGTGCCCTCCCCCCCGCCTGGCTCGAACCTCTAGAGTAATATAATTAATGAAAATTAATGTTCCAATTAATGGTAATTAATGTTGAATAAACATATAATTATCATCTAATCACTCCATATAATTAATCATTAAAATTTATGTTGAGCCTTCCTACATCAGCCATCATCCCTCAGACATTAGACATTAGACTTTTGACATTAGACTTCACTCAGCCCCATTCCTTTCTATTTGCAATAATAAGCCTTATACCATTGAGCAAAAGCTCTCAGTCCCTCTCTCAATGTAATCTTAGGCGTGAAACCGAAGTCGCGCTCCAGAGCAGTGGCATCCGCATACGTCGTGGGCACATCCCCAGGCTGCATAGGAACCAATTGCTTGTGCGCCTCGAAGTCGAAGTCTGCAGGAAGAACACCGGCACGAACCAGTTCCTCTTGCAGGATGTTCACGAAGTCCAAAAGGTTCTCCGGCTGACCACCTCCGATGTTATATATTGCGTATGGAGCCTCTCCCCAACCCTCTCCTGAAGGAGAGGGGGTTCCACTACAGAAGGTTTTGATTGTTTTTAAGACTCTGTCGAGGTCATGGAGGACTTCTTCGTTGGTGAAACGTAGTTCAGTATATCCGAGTTCGTTCAGTCGAGCTGTACGTTCTTCATCTGACTTCATCTGCTCCACATCATTATGATAGCCACCATCCACTTCGACAGTGACTTTATACTCATTGCAATAGAAATCCACAATGAAGTCTTCGATAATATGCTGCTGACGGAACTTCACACCCAAGCCATTAGCCCTAAGCGCTTCCCAAAGCACTTTTTCCGCCTCTGTAGGATTCTTACGCATTTCCTCTGCCAGTTCCTTCAGTCTTCCATACAGCATCGGATCTGCTGTATGCACACCCAAGTCCTTCCCTTTAGGGGAGGATTTAGGAGAGGCTGGTGCACCCTGCATCACACGAACGATGCCTTCTACGATGTCATCCACAAAGGTAAAGTCACGACGGCAGTTTCCGTAGTTGAATATCTGGATGGTTTCACCTTTCAGCAGTTTGTTGGTTGGTATATCATACAACTTACTGTAGCAATGGGCAAACAGCTCATTGCTCTTCTTCGTAGCCGCATACAATGACACAGGATTATCCACACGGTCATCCGTCGAGAATGGCACCTTCTTGTTGCCACCATACACAGAGCTGCTGCTGGCATACACTAAATGTTGCACCCCCTGATAATTGTCAATTGTCAATTGTCCATTATCAATTCCGTCACGGCTGTGACGACAAGCTTCCAGTATGTTATAGAAGCCAATCATGTTGCTCTGAATATAAGCATCGGGATTCGTAATCGAATAACGTACACCAGCCTGAGCAGCCAGATTCACCACCACGTCGAACTTATGCTCTGCAAACAATTTGTCAATCAGATTCTTGTCTGCCAAATCGCCCTTGACAAATTGATAATTGACAGTTGACAATTGA
>CADAEK010000017.1 GCA_902786925.1 uncultured Bacteroidales bacterium | reverse complement strand
GCACTTCACGGTGTAGTGGTCGCTGTCGATGACGCTCTTGCACAGGGCCATGCACTGTTCGCGGTTGCCGGTCTGCGAGAGGATGCCGTCGGCATTCACTGTCCATTGCCCGGTCATGTATTCTGGCTGTCCGCTCTTGGGCAGGGGGTCCATGTGGGTAAAGGAGGATTTCGTGCCCCATGTGGCATAGCCCACACGACTCTGCTGGGGTGTGAGCTGCTTGATGTTTTTGTCTGCATAGGGGTTGCTTTGAACCACCTTCACCACTTGAGTGCCCACATGCTGTGGCATGAGCTGCTGAACGTAGTAGCTGGGAGTACCCATCACACGACTGCTGCTGAAGCGTATCATGTCAGGACGCCAACGGGCATCGTTCTCATTGACAAAGATGGGTGCATAGGATGCCAACTGCACCACATCTGAATTGTTCTCCATGCCCATCATGTAAACAGCCTCGCCCAGCGCTGCGTTCATGTTGCCCAGATTGCCAAATCCGTTGGTCACGGCATATTCGCCCACATAGACTTTGGGTCCCTTGCGGTCGTAGCTGTCATACTTGTGGAAGGCTGCAGCAAACCAATCGGGTGAACGATAATAATGCTCATCAAGCAAATCGACAGGCAACGTAGAGTTCCATTTCGGGTTGTCATCGCCCCAAGCCACCACATTGCCAATGATTTTCATCTCAGGATACTTGGCCCGGACGGCCTTGTAGAACTGCTCATAGCGCTCGTAGTAATGGTCGCTCTGCTGGCGAGGGTCGGGCTGGTTGTTTTCGTTGCCCACTTCCAGGTATTCCAGTCCAAAGGGTTCCGGATGTCCATTTTTGGCACGCATAGCACCATATTTCGAAGTGACTGGTCCGTTGGCATACTCAATTGCGTTCATGCACTCGTCAATCCAAGGCTGGATGCTGTCATAAGGAGTCTCGCCTCCATGCCATATACCCACATTCACAACATAAAGCGGCTTAGCACCCAAGTCCTCTGCCAGCTGCAGATACTCATGATAGCCTAATCCATCAGTAGTGCGATAGCCCCAGTTTACATTCCAGTGTCCCTCACGTTCTTCAATTGGCCCAATGGTACGTTCCCAACGAAAAGCGTTGTCGGGACTCTCCTGCCCCTCCACAAAACACCCACCGGGAAAACGCATGAACTTGGGATGCATCTGCCACAGCATATTAGCTAGGTCGGGACGCATGCCATTCTCGCGGTTCTTGAACGTGGGCGGGAACAGGCTCACCATGTCTATCTGCACCTGCCCCACACCGTCGAACTCCAGCGCAAACTGCGCCTTCGGGTCGTTGCCGCAGGAAGTGAGTGCAGCAGCATACTTTGTCCAGCCTTTAGATTTGTTCGTCGAGAGAGCGTCTATCACCGTCTCGGCATAAAGCTGTTTGCCATCTTCAGAGCGGAGCACAGCCTTCACTGAGCCCTTATATTTCGGAGTCTTTGCCCAAAACGTAAGGCGGTAGCTGCGGCCCTGCACGGCATTGATGCCCCAATAGCCCTCGTTCACCAGGCTGACAGGCATCGTCTTCGAGGCCTTAACAGACATTTCCAGAGCGTTGTGCTGCACCTTGTTGAGCAGAGGAGTCTTTTTTGAGGGCTGTATGAGCCTTGTAGACAACTGCGAGGGAGCGTCAGCACACACAGTCCACCCCTGCATATCAGCAGGAGCGCCATAGCGTGGGCCGTCCTCGAAAGAACGGTTACGAATCAACTCGGCATAAATGCCGCCATCAGCTGCGTGGTTAATATCCTCATAGAAGATACCATAGAGCATATCGCTCACCTTGGGTCCACGTTGTTGGGCATCAATGTTGATAGCCACTTGCGCCTGGGTAGCTGCAGCAAAGACAGCGCACCCGGCCATAAGAAGAATTTTTTTGCAAGTCATCATTTAAAACGGTTAAATCTCGTTGCAAATATAACACAAAATAAAGAAATGCCACACACACACAACGATTTATCTACAAAAAAGAGAAAAACGGGAAGAAAAAGCATCACACTTTATAGAAGCAGTTCAGGAAGAGTTAGACGATTAAAACAAACAATTAGCAGTGAACCGAAGTTCTCAAATCATTCGTACCAGTTGGATCGGCATAGCCACCAGCGCCTATGGCGCGACACGCATTGGGAAGAAGACTTACAGAAAGCTTTTGATGCAGGCAAACTGATGGCTGAGGCAATCTTGGCAAAATAGCGGAATAAGTCAATAAGAAGGAAGGGTGCTGATATTTTAAGCATCCTTTTTTCGTGCTTATTCCTGAATAATCACAACATTGTCCTATCATTTGTTAATATTGTGAACCTTCATAAGCTCAACTTATTTGTATCTTTGCAGTCGAAGCGATAAGAGTGGTCATTGAGCTACGAACCACATTTCACCTGAAACTTAAAACAACTTCAGAAAGTTGAATTCAATAAAACTACCCATGATACAATTTAACCGTAAAACCTTATTGTTGGCTACGACATTGATGGTCGTAGCCCTAAAAGCGCAAGTATTGCCTTGCGGACCTACTCCCACCGAGAACCAACTGCGATGGCAAGAGATGGAGATGTATGCGTTTATCCACTACTCGCTCAACACGTACACAGACCAAGAATGGGGCTTTGGCAACGAAGACCCGAGTCTATTCAACCCCAGTCAGCTGGACTGCCGTCAATGGGCAAGGGTGTGCAAACAGTCGGGCATGAAGGGCATCATCTTCACCGCCAAGCACCACTGTGGCTTCTGTATGTGGCCATCTAAGTACACGGACTATTCCGTCAAGAGCTCGCCATGGAAACAGGGCAAGGGCGATGTGGTGAGAGAGCTGGCTGATGCTTGTCGGGAAGAAGGACTAAAATTTGCCGTCTACCTTTCACCATGGGACCGTAACCATCCTCAATATGGCCACCCAGAATATGTAACCTACTTCCGCAATCAGCTGCGCGAACTGCTCACAGAATATGGTAACATCTTCGAGGTGTGGTTTGATGGCGCCAATGGAGGTGACGGCTGGTATGGTGGCGCCAATGAGACGCGCCGCATTGACCCTAAGACTTACTACGAGTGGGAAGAAACCTTCCGTATGATTCGCGAGCTTCAACCCAACTGCGTCATCTGGAACGATGGCGGGGATCGAGGCGACTTGCGATGGGTGGGCAATGAGGCTGGAAGCGTGGGCGAGACAAACTGGAGCCTGCTCAACAAGGAAGGAAATGTCACAGGAAATATGCTGCGCTTTGGGCTGGAGAATGGAGACTCGTGGGTTGCTGCTGAGACAAACACCAGCATCCGGCCTGGATGGTTCTATCATGAAACAGAGAACGAAAACGTAAAAAGCCTATCTAAGTTGATGGACACCTATTATAAGTCCGTAGGTCGAAACTCTTGCCTGCTTCTTAACTTTCCCATAGCTCCTAACGGACGCATACATCCCACAGATTCATTGCGAGGTATAGCATTTAAGAAGATGATTGACGAAGTCTTCAAGACGGACCTCTCGAAAAAAGCGAAAAAGAACGAACAAGGAAACATGACGCTCATTGAGTTTAAGCGTCCCACTTCCTTCAATCGCTTCGTGGCTGAGGAAGATATCCGATATGGCCAACGCGTGAAAAAATTCTCCTTGGAGGCACTTGTTGATGGACAATGGCAACAGCTGAAGGATGAATTGGCAGAAAATGGCAATGGGCTAACTACCATTGGGCACCGCCGTATCATTTGTTTTCCAACAGTCAAAGCAACCAAACTTCGATTTACAGTAACAGACAGCAAGTGCACCCCTATTATTCGGAAACTCGGTGTATATTTAGCACCTCAAATTAGTCAAGACACCCCAGACTCTGGCGAAAAGCATGCATCTGACTACTATATTTTCTTTGGAGCAGATAAGATGATGTTCATCAACCTTCCACAAGAGCAGACAGTCACCGCATTCCGTTACCTGCCACCACAGGAATCTCGCACGGGCCTCGTCACCCACTACCGAATCTCGGCAACTACAGACTGGAATCATTGGGATATACTGGGTGAGGGCGAATTCTCTAACATCGTCAACAACCCCATCTGGCAGACCGTACGCTGCAAGCCAACCAAAGCTAAGGTCATCCGTATGGAGGGGCTTAGGCTGGCTGAGGGTGAGCGCATGGGCTATAACGATATCGAAGTAAAAACAGAATAGCATTAAGAACATGAAAGGATTTTTAATTGCCGCATTATGTGTGTGCTGTGCCATGACTGGATGGGCACAGGCAGCCCACGACTGGGAAAACCCCGCAGTATTGGGCATCCACAAATTGCCGTATCACGCCACGTTGCAGTTACCCTCGAAATGGGATGATTGTAAAGAGATTGTATCACTTGATGGCCAGTGGAAGTTCCACTGGTCAAAAGATCCAGATAGTCGTCCTGCAGATTTCTACCGCAACGACTATGACGTGAGTGAATGGGCTACGATCAAAGTACCAGGCAACTGGCAACTGCAGGGATATGGCAAGCCTATCTATGTGAATATGCAGTATCCCTTCCATCGCGACCGCCCAAGTGTCACGGGCGAACCGGCCAAGGACTGGTATGCTTATGACCATCGCAATCCCGTAGGTTCGTACGTGACGTATATAGACATCACCCGAGAGATGCTCGACAAAAATCTTATCTTACATTTTGGTGGCGTTCACTCAGCCATGTATGTATGGATAAACGGGCTAAAGGTGGGCTACAGCCAGAACTCAATGTCTCCGGCCGAGTTTGATGTCACGAAGTTCCTACACAAAGGAAAAAACAAATTGGCCGTAGAGGTGTACAGATGGAGCGACGGCAGCTATCTGGAGTGTCAAGACATGTGGCGACTCTCTGGCATCTTCCGCGAGGTGCAGCTGTGGGTGCGCCCGCTGGTTCATATTGCTGACTACAAAGTAGAGGCGATCCCCAATGCCGACTACTCGGACTTTACGGTCAATGCAAAGGTTACCATCTGTAACACAGGCAAGAAAACCGCCAAGAATGTGTTGGCTCAGTTGCTCATTGGCAGTCCTGAGCTATATGGAGAGAGAGTCAATCCACACACCTCATGCTGCACCAATCGAAAAATCAGCAAATTGCCTGCTGGCGATACAATCACCGTCAACCTCAGCTTTCATTACCATTCCAGTCCACGTCTATGGTCAGCTGAGAAACCCTGGCTCTACCCCATCACCGTGCAACTTTTTAACGGGAAAGACATGGAGAAGGATGAGAAGTTTGAATACCACTTTGGTGTAAAGCGTGTGGAATGTGAAGGCGAGGTGCTGAAGATGAATGGAAAGAATGTGAAGCTGCGGGGCGTGAACCGCCACGACCATCATCCTGTGACGGGCCGCTATGTGGATGATGCTACCTACGAAAAGGACATCCGCTTGATGAAGCAAGCCAACATCAACTTTCTGCGCACCTCTCACTATCCTGACCGTGAATATCTCTACGAACTTTGTGACAAGTGGGGCATCTACGTCATGGACGAGGCGAATCAGGAAAGTCATGGCTACGGCTATGCCAACCATGTGATGGGCGAAGACCCTGCATGGAAGGAGGCGCATGTGGACCGTGCTGTCTCGCTAGTTCAGCGCGACAAGAATCACCCCAGCGTCATTTTCTGGAGCATGGGCAACGAAGGCGGTGTAGGCCCTAATCTCAAAGCCATGCGCGATGCTGTCGTAGCCCTTGACACCATTGCCCTGCCCTTCTGCGACACGGACCGCAGCCAAAGCGACATCTACGATGACAGCTATCTCACTCCCTCAAAGCTTGCAGAAGAAGCGAAGAAAGTAAAGGACCGTCCCTTCATGATGCGCGAATATGCTCACGCCATGGGCAACTCTGTCGGCAATTTCCAAGAGTACTGGGATGTCATCTATGCCGACAGCAGCATCTGCGGAGCAGCCATCTGGGACTGGGTGGACCAAGGATTGCGACCCGTTCTTCCTCAAAAGCATGGAAACGATTTCCTCTACGGCGGTGACTTCGGAGACCGTCCCAACGATGGAGAGTTCTGCCTCAACGGTTTGGTAGCTCCAGACCTCAAGCCTCACCCACATTACTATGAAGTGCAGCACGTGTATCAGCCGCTGCAATTCGTACTAAAAGACGGGCAGCTTGACATCATCAATCACGATTCCTTCACTGACATCAGCGAGTATGATATCACTTGCGACACCGTCACCATCGATGGAGAACGCTTGCTGAATGTTGCAGCGCGTTTGAAGGAAGACAAGCCTTGGGCTCAGAAGGGCTTTGCCGTAGCCAGCGAACAGTTTGTGCTCACACCCTATAACTTTCCTGCTGCTAATACCCACAAGACGAATACCTCTGCAAAGAACTATACCGTCGATGGAAATACACTGACGTCATGGATTGTCGATGGGCAAGAGGTTCTGAAAGCTCCCCTTGAGCCCTACTTCTGGAAACCAGAAAATGACAATCAGCATGCAGCTGGTTTTGCTGGGCGCGTAGCCATGTGGAAAGAGGTCCGGGATGTCGCAGTGAAATACACCCCCATAGACGCGCACCGTCTTCTCGTGGAAATGGACTATCAGCCTAAAGCTTCCAATCGTCCCATCATCCCCAAAGTGGGAATGCGCATGCGTCTTCCTGCTGACATGACCCAGATTAAGTACTATGGGCGTGGACCATGGGAGAACTATCCAGACCGCAAACGCAGCGCTTTTTTGGGAGTTTATAAAATGCCTCTCAGCGAATACGAAACAGAATACATTCATCCACAAGACAATGGAAACCGCTGCGATATTCGCTGGTTTGAGATTGCCAGCTCCAATAAGAAGCTACGCATTGATGGTCTCCAACCTCTTTGCATCCGTGCTTGGGATTATGGAGAAGAAGACCTCGAAGGTGCTCATCACCCCAGCGAAATTCAGCGAGGCAGCTTTGTGAATTTGAACATAGACCTCAACATTCACGGTGTGGGAGGTGTGGACACTTGGGGACAGCGAACCCTTCCTCAATACACGATTGATTCCGCTAAGCCATACCATTATGCGTTTATTCTATCTCTATATTGAGAAGGGATGGCGCACTCTTCGCTTAGCTGAAAAGAGAAGCTACAAGAAGCAACAACAAAAAAAAGGGAGTCTTTTCAACTCCCTTTTTATTTTATTATACGACACCTTTACAGCGTCATGACACGTTTCATTTCCAGATTCTCATAGCCCTCAGGACAATGCGTTGAGAGATAAACGGTAGGATTATTTTGGATAAACTCGCGCACACGATCCAATGTCTGGCGAGCGGCGTCCAAATCCTCATACACGATGCTTAGTTTATTGGCTTTCAAGGCGGCATCGCAATAGGTCACATCACCGTGCATCAAGTAGAAAAGGCCATCCTGTTCTGCGATGATAATGCTGTTTCCCTTGGTGTGTCCTTTCGCCTCGATGAACCAAACGCCATCGGCCACTTTCTCTGCACGTGGGAAGTTCTTGAAGGAATCCTTGTACTGGGAACGGATGATGTTTCCTCCCTCAGGAAGCTGCATGGCATCTGCATCTTCGGGAGAGATATAGACCTTAGCATTGGGGAAATATTGAAGCGCTGCTGTGTGGTCTGGGTGCTTGTGAGTGATAAGAATCTTTGTCACCTGCTCTGGCTTGTAGCCCAATGCAGCAAAGGCATCCATGAAATCACAGATTTTATCGCCCATATACAGTGGAGCCCCCAGTTTTTTAGGTGGCGCTGCAAACGCATTCTGAAAACCTGTATCAACAAGTATCACTTCTGTGCCTGTGTCGATGAGGAAATTCTGCAAACTGCTGCGGTAGATGATTTGTTCGTCTGTGCCTTCCTTGCTTTCACCGCCAAAAGCAAATTGCTGGTTCATAAATCCGCCGTCGAACATACGGATAGCTTTGATTTCCATCATTAGATTTGTGTTTTGGGGTTCGTTAATGATTTAAGTGATGATTGTTTATGGAATCAGAAGAGATGCCCCGAAGGGCCCTCTTCCGATTGTCAGTCATTCGTAATGGCTGTACGCCCAGGAGTACGGAATCTTATCAAAGTTTGGACAAGAACCGCTCTCGGTCAACAATAAAACGAAGGTGGGTGCCTTCACCCAGCAACGTATCACCTGCATAGGCGGCAATCTTGAATTCAATTTTCTTACCCTCTACCTTGGTCACTTCAGCAATGGCACACACCTTGTCACCCACTTTCGTAGGTTTCAAATGAGAGGATTCGATGTGACCTCCTACCGTAGTGCTACCATCAGGCAGTTCACCAGCCACAGCCAGCATGGCTGCATTCTCCATCAGTGCCATCATGGCAGGAGTGGCAAGCACTGGCATATCGCCAGAACCCATCTGCTGGGCTGTCAATGCGTCTGTGACCATCAACTCGCTTGTGTGTTTCTGTCCTATTTCAATCATGTTCTTTATAAAATATAATATAATGCATGCTTAACCTCTTGCCATCTTGTAGATAGCCTCCATGTCGTCAGCCTTCAGCACCTTCAGGCAGCCACAGGTGTGTTGATAGTCACGGCTGCACTTGCGAACCATCTCCTTAATCTCCTCATCGGTAATGTCGCGTCCAATGAGTTCCTTGATATTAATAGGCATACCAATGGCATGATAGAAGCGCTCCATGGCCTCGATGCCACGCAGAGCCGTGCCTTCAGGGTCTGTGAAATCATTTGGCACATCCATCACATTGACGGAAAAGCGCACAAAGCGGCTCACATTCTCGTGCATCACATAGCGTGCCCAACTTGGCCATACAGCTGCCAGACCTGCACCGTGAGTCACGTCGAACATACCGCTCAGCTCATGCTCCAGCTGGTGTGTAGCCCAGTCGTCAGAGATACCACAGCCAGTCAGTCCGTTGTGCATCAAACTGCCTCCCCACATAATCTGTGCACGGTACCGGTAATCCTGCGGATTCTTCAGCACAGCAAACACAGCGTTCTTCATGCTGCGCAGCAGAGCCTCTGCCATATCTGTGGTGATGTCCATATCGTCATCCTTCGTGAAATAGCGCTCCATGGTATGCATCATCATGTCTGTCACACCTGCCGCAGTCTGGTATGGCGGAAGTGTAAAGGTGCGCTCTGGATTCATGATGGCAAACTTAGGACGTGAGAGGTTATTGGAATAACCCAGCTTCACATCACCATCCTCATTCGTGATGACACTCGACTCGCTCATCTCGCTGCCTGCTGCAGGAATCGTGAGCACACATGCCAGGGGAAGCATCTTCTTAGGAGTGACTTTACCCAGATACACATCCCATACATCACCTTCCATGCAAACGCCATAGCCAATGCATTTAGAAGAGTCAATCACACTACCGCCACCTACAGCAAGAATGAAGTCCACACCTTCTTTACGGCATAGTTCAATACCTCTTTGTGCCAGTGACAGACGAGGATTAGGCACCACGCCGCCCAATTTTACAAATGGAATGCCGCCTTCTTCCAGCAAGCCGCATATCTTATCCAGAAGTCCAGACTTTACAGCGCTTTGTCCACCATAATGCACTAACACCTTTGTGCCGCCATGCTTCTTCACCAATTGGGCTACTTGATTTTCCGAATCCTTACCGAATACCACCTCGGTCGGCGCATAATACTTAAAGTCTTTCATAAGTTTGTGTTGTTATAAATTTGTTTTCATATTCAGATTTGCTTACAAAGATACAGACAAATTATAAATATAAAAAAGGAATCATGTTTATTTTTACATGATTCCCTTCCTTTTTGTAGAGAGGTGCGTACCCGATTCGAACGGGTGTACACGGTTTTGCAGACCGTTGACTAAGCCACTCATCCAACGCACCATGCGGATTGTTCCGTTTTGCGAGTGCAAAGGTAGTACTTTTGGCATAAACAACAAAGTATTGAGGAAGTTTTTTTGCGAGGAAATGCGTTTTTTCTTACTTTTGCACGGATTTATGAGACGTATTACAGAAAAAGTCAAGCAGTTTATCCACAAAAATGGCCTGTTGAACGACAGGGCACGTGTGGTTGTGGGCCTGAGTGGTGGCCCCGATTCGGTGTGCCTGGCCATGCTGCTGCAGGAATTGGGCCATGAGGTAATAGCCATGCATTGCAATTTTCACCTGAGGGGTGAGGAGAGTATGAGAGACGAGCAATTCGTCGTGTCACTCTGCCGGCGAATGGGATGGGAACTGCATCAAGTGGACTTCAATACCCTTCACTATGCCCAAAACCAGAAGATAAGCATTGAAATGGCTGCTCGTGAACTGAGATATGAGCAGTTCCACTCCCTCCTGCAAGAAGCAAAAGCAGAAGCAATCGCTGTGGGACACCACCAGAACGACAACGTGGAGACCATGCTGCTCAATGCCACAAGAGGCACTGGCATCCGTGGACTATGCGGCATGCAGCCCCGAAACGGGAATGTGGTACGTCCCCTTTTATGCCTGACACGCCAAGAAGTCCTCGCCTATCTAGAGGATATGGGTCAAGACTATGTGACAGATCACACCAACCAAGAAGACGATTATGCCCGCAACAAGGTGCGTTTGGATGTGCTGCCCCTGTTGGAACGCATCAATTCAGGCGCTATGAAGAATTTGGCGTCTACCCAAGAAAATCTGTCAGAAGTGATGAAAGTCTATCAGCAAGCCATGCGGGAAACCATTTCAGAATGTGTCAAGAACAAAGAAAATGGAGAAGTCGTCATTCTGTTAGACAAACTGAACCATACCCCATCCCCCATCTCCGTGCTCCACGAAATGCTTTCCCCCTTAGGCTTCAACAAAGTGCAGATGCAGGAACTCCTGTCTGCACAGTCAGAGAGCGGGAAAATCATTTCTGCAGGAAGGCGACGAGTGTTAGTGGACAGGCAATGCATTATTATAGAGGCAGAGCACTACCCCACACCTCACATTCATCAGGAGGTGCTGCCCATTGAGAGCTTGCATATTCAGAAAGACACCTCCCATGCTTACCTCGATGCTGACAAGGTGCATGGAGAGCTCACCTTGCGCATTCCTCAGAAAGGCGACACCTTTGCTCCTTTCGGTATGGGCGGAAAACGGAAACTGCTCAGCGACTTCCTTACCGACCTCAAACTCACTCTCTTTGAGAAAGAGCGCCAGCCCCTCCTTATGGATGGAGACGAAATCGTCTGGGTCGTTGGCAGACGCAGTTCAGAACTCTATCGCGTGGACAAGAACACGAAAACGATTATCTGCCTTTCTCTATGATAAACCACGTTGTTTAGGAACAAAACTGATAAAAATGAGGCATAATACGCATTAAAACGAATAATTCTTGCCTATTATTCGAAAAAAATTTATTCCTTTGTAAATCGAAGCATCCTTGAAGCCATTAACATAGTCGACAGGATGACATTTATGAATTCTCCTCCAAACACTCAATGTGAGTCTCAAAGGGAGATGAAGCCTGTAAAACAATACATGATTAACTATAACACTACTATGAGAACAATTAAGGAAAAGATACGGAAACACCCTTGGCCGGTGTTGACGCTTTTCTGCATGGTGCTCACTGCCAGCCTTTTCTTCAGTCCCTTTTCAATGGCACAAGACACGAAGCAAAAAGTTGACAAACAGAGCCCAGAAGACGTATTAATCTTCACACCTCAATGGACTGCTCAAGCGCAGTTTGCCGGCTACTATGTGGCTGAAGCCAAAGGCTTCTACCGCGATGCAGGCGTGAAAGTAAAGATAGTTCACCCCTCATCTACAGAACCCGCCATGAGCCGTATGCGCCAGAACAAGTGCCAAGCCACCACCCTGCAGCTTTGCCAGGCTATGGAGATTGTCGATGATGGCATTCCTTTAGTGAACATCCTGCAGACATCCATGAACAATGCGATGGTTATTGTATCGTCTCGTGGCAAAGACCCACTGACACAGAAGGGAGCCAAAGTAGGTATCTGGAGCGTAGGGTTTGGCCAGTTGGCCATCTGCATGAGTATCAAGGACCATCTGAACTATGAGTGGATACGTTTTGCGCAGAATACCAACCTCTTCGTGGCAGGGGCTCTCGATGCCACGCTGGCCATGAGCTACAACGAATACTACCAGTTAGTGCAGGCAGGCATGAAAGTGTCAGAAAAGACCGTGTACCGCTTTTGCGACCATGGCTACAACGTGCAGGAAGACGGTGTTTACATGAACAGCGACTACTACGAGAAGCACAAAGAGCAAGCCAGACGCTTTGCCATAGCCAGCAGAAAAGGCTGGGAATGGGCTGCACAGCATCCTGAAGAGACACTGGATATCGTGATGAGATACACAGAACAATCCCACATCGCCACCAATCGGGTGATGCAGCGTCTCATGCTGAAAGAAGTGTTGCGCCTGCAAGTGGACCGTGAATCCCGAAAACGCGAGTTTCGCCTCCGTCCAGACATGGTGCGTCAAGCCAGTCGTCTGATGGTGGAAAACCACATGCTGAGCCGTCCTATCACCTACGAAGAACTAATGCCTAAAAAGTAAACGGAGCCTACTATGAAAGAAATCATACAATATATACGCCGAAAACTCTCCGTCAGAGTCAGCCTGTGGGTGGTGCTCTTTGCGGCTACAATCTTCGTCCTCGCCTTGGGATTCTTCTTTTATCAAGCCCGTGAGGCCGTGCGCCAAGAAGCCATCAATCGAGCCACACAGATACTCAACAATACCTCGCTGCGCGCCGAGGGCATTCTCAATCGTGTGGAGGTGGCCTCAGATATGACCAAGTGGTTGGCCCTTCGTCACCCCGATCAGGCAGACTCCATGTTTGTATATAGCCGCAGCATGCTGCAGAACAATCCCGACTTCTACAACTGCTCCATCGCTTTTGAGCCCGACTACTTCAAGGATAAGGGCAGATACTTCTCCGCCTACACCAAGCACGTTGGCGACAGTCTCCGCACCATACAGGGTGGCAGCGACAACTATCAGTACTTCTTCATGGACTGGTACCTCATGCCCTTACTGCTCGACCAGCCCTGCTGGACAGAGCCCTATATGGACTACGATGTAACCACCAACACCAGCGAGATGGTGACCAGCTATTGCCAAGCCCTCAAGGACCATAATGGCAAGTTCATAGGCGTCATCAACACCAGCCTCTCCATCTCCTGGCTCTCGCAGACCATCTCTGAAACCAAACCCTACCCCCACTCCTACAGCATCATGATTGGACGGGGCGGCACCTACTTCGTGCATCCCGACAGCACAAAAATCACACGGCAGACCATCTTCACACAGAGTCTCGAGCACCCCGACACGGCACTCATCGCCTTAGGACGTGCCATGCAGCGCGGAGAAGAGGGAATCAAGCAAATGAACCTGGATGGGACAGACTGCTACGTGTTCTATAAGCCCCTCGGCAAGACCGGATGCTCCATGGCCATTGTCTGTCCTGAAAGCGACATCTTCGGAGGCTTTGACCGCTTGCGCCATGCCGTCATGACCATCGTCATCATAGGCTTGCTCCTGATGCTCTTCCTCTTCATCCGCATCATCACTCGCGAGCTCAGTCCTCTGCACCGATTAGCCAAGGAGGCTGAGACCATTGCCTCAGGACAATTCAACGCCGAGATTCCCACCTTCGAGCGCATCGACGAGATAGGTCAGCTGAGCCAATCATTCGCAGGCATGCAGCAGTCGCTCATCAAATATATCAAAGAACTCAAGGATACGACGGCACAAAAAGCCTCAATAGAGCGTGACCTTCACATTGCCAGTGGCATACAGATGGGTATGCTCCCTGAGAATTTCCCCACCAAGGAAGACCGCGACGATGTGCAGCTCTTCGCTTCATTGACACCAGCCAAAGATGTCGGTGGCGACCTCTTCGACTTCCATTTCCGCGATGACAAACTCTTCTTCTGCATCGGCGACGTGTCGGGCAAAGGAGTGCCTGCATCCCTCTTCATGGCAGTCACCAGAGCCGTCTTCCGCACCGTGTCGTCCCACGAGTCAATGCCCGACCGCATCATGACCAGCATCAACATGACCATGGGCGAGATGAACAAGACCCACATGTTCGTCACCCTCTTCGTCGGCGTGCTCGACCTTCCTACAGGACACCTCCACTACTGCAATGCCGGACATGACGCCCCATTGCTCCTTGGAACCGAAGCCCATGAACTGCAGTGCGACTCCAACATACCCGTAGGCTTCATGCCGTCGTGGCAGTACTCCATGCAGGAGACAGACATACCACAAGGCACCACCCTCTTCCTCTTCACCGATGGCTTGACAGAGGCGATGGACATCAACTATGAACAGTTCCAGATGGACCGAGTTATGGAGGTGGCCCAGCAGGCACTTGCACAGCGGCAACTGGAGCCCAAGCAAATCATCAGCATGATGACAGAGGCTGTACATCAATTCGTAGGCGATGCCGAACAGAGCGACGACCTCACCATGATGGCCATTCAGTACAACAAGCCACAGTGCACCTTCAAGATGCAGAAGAGCATCACGCTGAACAACGATATACAAGAAGTGCCCCAACTGACCGACTTCGTCAACGAGGTGTGCAAGAGTGTGGAACTCGACAAGAATACCACCTCGCAAATCACCGTAGCCATAGAAGAAGCCGTAGTGAATGTCATGAACTACGCCTACCCTGCCGGCACCCAAGGCAAGGTGAAGATTGAGGCCACAGCCAATGATGAACGTCTGAAGTTCACCATCTCCGACAGCGGCACCCCCTTCGACCCTACCGCCCAAGCCGAAGCAGACATCACGCTCCCGGCCAACAAGCGCAGCATCGGTGGGCTGGGCATCCACATCGTTCGCCAAACGATGGACACCGTTGACTATGAGCGCACAGGAGACCGCAACGTGCTCACACTAAGAAAGAAACTGAACAATCATTCATAAAACAAACACGTCAATATGCAAACATCAATACTTGAACAAGACGGCAACATGGTAGCCATCCTCGAAGGTCGGCTCGACGCCGTTGCCGCACAAGAGACAGAAAAGGCCATGCAACCTCTCTGCGAATGTGAAGGCAAAGATATCATCATCGACTGCACCCATCTGGAATACATCTCATCTGCAGGCCTGCGCATCTTCCTGCGCATTCTGCAGAATGCCCAGGGAAAAGGTCAGCAAGTCTTTATCAAAAACATCAACGACACCGTGCGGGCAGTCTTTGCCATGACGGGATTCATCAACATTTTCAAGCTCATATAAAAACATAGCCAATGGGAACAATCATCACACTGGACGCACATGGAGAGGAACTGATGGAGCAGTATCGCCAACTGCTGCCCACGCTGGAAAAACTGAATGACGAGGCCTACAACCAACTCAAGAAATCCCTGGACGAGCAAGGCATCTACGTCACAGCCATCGAGCACAGAGTAAAGAGCGAGAAATCATTGGCAGGAAAGTTGGAACTCAAAGGTGCCAAGTACAAGAGCATCGACGACATCACCGACCTGGTAGGTTTGCGAATCATCACCTTCTATTCCGACGATGTGGACAAGGTAGCCGTTCTTGCACAGCGACTCTTTGACATCGATTGGAAAGAAAGTGTGGATAAGCGCAAACTGCACGAATTAAATTCCTTTGGCTACAATTCGCTGCACTACATCTGCAGACTGAAGACAGGTGGTCCACGCTTCGAACTGCAGATGCGAACAGCCCTGCAGCACGTATGGTCCACCATCGAACACGACACCGGCTACAAAGGCGACGTCAAGATTCCACGCGAATACAAGCGACAATTCGGTCGCCTTGCAGGCATGATGGAGTTGATGGATGAGGAGTTCAGCAGACTGCGCCTCTCCATCACCGAATACCGGCGGCAAACCCTTTCTCTCGTCAAAAGCGGACAACTCGACGACGTCCCACTATCAAGAGACTCATTCCGTAACTACTTGGAGACAAACCCATTCGATAGGCTCAATAGACGTATTGCTTCAGTCAATCAGGCAGAAATATACCCCGTCTCTATGATGTCCTATCTGCGTGTGCTCGAAATCCTTGGAATGGAAACCCTCGGCGACATCCAACGCTTCATCGACGAGAACAGCGAAGATGCCTTCCAACTGGCCGTTGCCCAGTTAGCCATCACCGACATCGACATCCTTGCCTCCAACACCGCCCTGCAATATCTCTGTCTGGTCCATGTGCTGAAGAAAGGTGGCGGGCGCGATGGACTGAAGAAACTCTACGACACCATCAATGGTGAAAGCGAAACCAACACCATGCTGGCAGACCTCATGTACCAGCAGGCTGCAACGCTGCCCTTCATGCATAAAGAATAAGCAACAGCAATCATAAAGACACACCATAGATATGAAAGAAATGACCCTCAGAGAAATCCAACTCTTTGAGCTTGACATACTGAAGGATGTGCACGAATTCTGCATGGCAAACAATATCAGGTATTCATTAGCCTACGGAACTCTCATTGGCGCCATACGGCACAAAGGATTTATTCCCTGGGATGATGATATAGACATCGTTATGCCCCGTCCTGATTACGACCGATTCTGCTGCTCATACAAGTCCAAAGCAGGCTATGAAATTTTTGCGCCAGCACTAGACAACAGCTATCTCGGTTATGCCAGAGTGTGCGACTTCAAAAAAAGCTTAGTGCTCTCCATACCATGGTGCACACAAAGCCCAACTGGTATGTGGATAGACATCTTTCCGATGGATGGGCTGACCGCAGAAGAAAACCTAAGAAAAGTATATAAGAGACTTCGTCATTTCGAGAAACAGAGGATGCGCATAAGACTGCAGATTGATGCTTTTTCAAAGCCCATACCACTCTATAAGAAGTTTCTCATCATGATGAGAAATGCCCTGCATGGCAGTACCAACATCAAAAAGATAACAGACGAATACGAAAAAATAATCACAGCTGATGATTATGAAAAGTCCAGCCATTGTGGCAACAGATCCATCTTAATGGATTTTCCCCGAGACAAGCACCCCCGCAGTGTCTTCGAACACTACGAGACAAAAGAATTTGAGGGGTTGCAACTGATGGTCATATCCGAATACGACGCATGCCTGCAAGCCATTTATGGTGACTACATGACACCACCTCCTGAAAAGGAAAGAGTACCGCACCCGCAGAAAATATACTGGCTATAAAGAGACGTTGAAAGTTAAAGGTTAAAAGTCTAAGTTACCTCTCAACTCTCAACTGTCAACAGAAAAGGTGAATTCGTATTTTTTTGTATTTGACTCGGCCACTTTGTGGCGATTAATCACAAAGAAAGCACGCTCAGGAGTATTGCTGAGCGTGCTTTCTTATTAGGTATATTTGTACTCTTCTGATCAGAAGAAGAGTGTGTCCTTCTTATCGGATGAAGAGGAGTTCGCGATACTTAGGCAATGGCCAAGCCTCATCGTCAACGATCGTTTCCAGTTTGTCAACGTGATAGCGAATCTCTTCAAGGAGTGGTGCTACGGTGTCGTGATAGGCAATGGCTTTCTCTCGCTCAGATTCAATGCGGTTGGCCACCTTGCGAGCTTCTACCATCTTCTCCACGTTCTCAATAATGAATGATTCGTGGTCTGATATCTTCTCGATGAGATGGAGGTTTTCTTTTGAAATCTTCTGGGCTTTCTCTGCAGGGAAGATGTCTTGCACTTTGTGAACATTGTCAATCAGCACAGACTGATATTTGGTCACCACAGGAATGATGTGGTTCAAGCAGAGGTCGCCGAAGATACGAGACTCAATCTGAATCTTCTTGGTATATGTTTCCCACTTGATTTCGTTGCGAGCTTCGAGTTCCAGACGTGTCATCACGTGTGTGCTCTCAAACATCTTGACAGAAGAGTCTTTCAAGTAGTTGTCGAAGACAAGAGGCGCTGAGGTCTCGCAATCGAGGCCACGCTTGGCGGCTTCTTCCTTCCATTCATCACTATAGCCGTTGCCATTAAAGATGATGGGCTTGATGTACTTGATATCTTCGCGTACCACTTTGAGAATGGCAGACTCTTTGGATTCGCCTTTAGCGATGAGGGCATCAACACGCTCCTTGAAGTTAGTGAGCGCTTCAGCCATAGCAGAGTTGAGCAGAAGCATTGCTGAGGCGCAGTTTGCCTCGCTGCCCACGGCACGGAACTCAAAGCGGTTGCCCGTGAAGGCAAAGGGTGAAGTGCGGTTGCGGTCTGTATTGTCAATCAGGAGCTCTGGCACCGATGGCAAGTCGAGCTTAAAGGCAGTCTTACCTGCTACAGAAAGGTCGTTGTCATCTGCTTTCTCCACATGCTCAAGCAAATCGGTCACAGACTTGCCGAGGAATGAAGAAATGATGGCTGGTGGTGCTTCATTGGCTCCCAAACGGTGTGCGTTAGTAGCACTCATGATAGAAGCCTTCAGCAGTCCATTGTGGTCATACACGGCCTTCAGGGTTTCGACGGTGAACACCACAAAGCGCAGATTGTCCATTGCTGTCTTGCCTGGTGCATGCAGCAATGTGCCCTTGTCTGTGGCCAAAGACCAGTTGCAGTGCTTACCCGAACCATTCACACCCTTGAAGGGCTTTTCGTGCAAGAGGCAACGGAAACCATGCTTACGTGCCACACGACGCATGATGGCCATCATGAGCATGTTGTGGTCCACGGCAAGGTTAGTTTCCTCAAAGATGGGGGCCAGCTCAAACTGGTTAGGTGCCACCTCGTTATGGCGTGTCTTGCAAGGAATGCCTAACTGAAGAGCCTGTATCTCGATGTCCTTCATGAACTCTTCCACACGGGCAGGGATAGAACCGAAGTAATGGTCATCCATCTGCTGGTTCTTGGCAGAGTCGTGTCCCATGAGCGTGCGCCCTGTCATGACAAGGTCAGGACGTGCCGCAAAGAGCGATTCGTCCACAAGGAAATATTCTTGTTCCCAACCCAAATTGGAGATGACCTTCTTCACATCTGGATAGAAGTACTGAGCCACTGCCGTTGCAGCCAAATCAACTGCATGGAGAGATTTCTTGAGTGGCACCTTGTAGTCGAGGGCTTCACCTGTGTAGGAGATGAAGATGGTGGGAATCATGAGTGTGTCGCCAATGATGAAGACAGGCGATGTGGGGTCCCATGCTGAATAGCCACGCGCCTCGAAGGTGGAGCGAATGCCGCCAGAGGGGAAAGAACTTGCATCAGGTTCTTGCTGCACAAGGAGTTTGCCTTCGAACTCTTCCACCATTCCGCCCTTGCCATCGTGCTCTACAAAGCCATCGTGCTTCTGAGCCGTTCCTTCTGTAAGGGGCTGGAACCAGTGTGTGTAATGGGTGACGCCATTCTCAATGGCCCAGGTCTTAATGCCTTGTGCTACAGCATCGGCAATAGCGCGGTCGAAAGGCGCACCATTATCGATGACATCACACATTTGTTTATACACGTTAGCAGGCAGATATTTATACATCTTCTCCTTGTTGAAGACATACTTGCCAAAATACTCGCTGGGGCGTTCATCTGGTTGTTCCACATATACGGGAGCACGCATGAATGCCTCGTCCACAACCTTAAATCTAAGTCTTGCAGCCATAATCTGATGTCTGTTTTTTTAATTTGGGCACAAAGGTATAACATTTTCGCAAGAAATCATTGCTGATACGAAACAAAATCCCTAATTTTGTGACACCAAAGCCTGATTAATGGCAAATAAGAATAACAAACCAACCATCCTAAACTGAAAAGATATGAAAAAACTTTTACTTCTTGCAGCCATCACTTTCGGCTACACTTATGCTTCGGCACAAGGAACTCTCGCGCTGAGCACGTACAAGGGAACTGACCTTACGAAGTATGCGGGAAAAACGATGAATGTGTCTGTCAATCGCTACATCTTCAACGGATGGAACACCATTTCGCTTCCTTTCTCCATGACGAAGGATGAAGTGGACGCCACTTTCGGAGCCGACTGCAAGCTGGAGAAACTTGTAGGCGTGGAAAACGATGGACAGAAGGTGAAACTGAACTTCCAGAACTGCAAGTCGGAAGGAATCAAAGCGAATGTCCCATACATATTATATTATAATGGCGAAACTGGCAGTCTCTCTTTCTCTGCAGAGAACGTGCTCATTGTTGACGGGGTCTCTGAAGTTACGTTTACCGCAGAAGGCACAGGTGAGACAGTCACTATGGGAGCAGCTAAACAGCAAAAAGCAGCAGAGGGTCTCTACGGCATCCTTGCGAAGGACAATACAGAGGCTGCATTCGTCAATGTGGACATGACCACCAATGGCTTTTTTGCCACACGCTGCTTTGTAAAGCTTTCGGGCGGCAACGCTACATTGCTCACCACCAATCATCTCACGGGCACGGAAGAAGGGACCACATCGCTCAAAGGGCTTGTAGCTCCTGGCGAACTCGTTGATGTCTTTAATTTATCAGGCGTGAGAGTAGCCAAACAGGTCTCTATTGCCGATATCAACAAGCTTCAGAAAGGCGCTTATGTGGTGAAAGGACAGACCTTCCTGGTGCAATAACCTTCTCCACAAAGTGAACCACAACGAATAGAATACACATGAAAGGGAGAAAAAATCAACACATCATTGATTTTTTTTCCTTTTTCTTTGGCTATTAATGAAAAAAGCCATTACTTTGCATTCGAAACAACAAAACAACAAACTTATCAAACCAAAAGGATAAGAAGAAAAGACAATGACAACGCTGTTTAACGCATATTGGTGGTGGCGTAACTTGGGATTCAAAAAATCGTAAGTCACATGGTCACGCCCCTATGCAAAGACAGACATAAAGCATAGCACAAAGAGAGCCTATCGTACTTGCGATAGGCTCTCTTTCTTGTCTTGGGCAATCACGAATTGGAATGAGAGCAAACCACACTCTTCCATTTCCGAAAATTGAGAACATTATAATAATATCAATAATATGACTTATCAAGTAGACGAAAATGGCTTCTACGGGCAATTCGGAGGAGCTTACATTCCAGAGATTCTCTACAAGACAGTGGAGGACCTGAAGAAGGCCTACCTCCCTATTCTGGAGAGCGAAGAATTCAAACGCGAATACCACGCCCTGCTGAAGGATTATGTGGGCCGTCCTTCCCCACTCTACTATGCCAAGCGCATGAGCGAGAAGTATGGATGCCAATTGTACCTGAAGCGTGAGGACTTGAACCACACGGGTGCACACAAAATCAACAATGCGCTGGGACAGATTCTCTTGGCGAAGAAGATGGGCAAGAAGCGCATCATCGCTGAGACGGGAGCTGGCCAGCACGGTGTGGCTACGGCTACAGCATGTGCGCTGATGGATATGCCTTGCACGGTATATCAGGGAGCGCTCGATGTGCAGCGTCAGCACGTCAACGTAGAGCGCATGAAGATGCTGGGAGCAACCGTTGTGCCTGTGGAGAGCGGCAACAAGACGTTGAAAGATGCCACCAACGAGGCTATCCGCGACTGGTGCTGCCATCCTGCCGACACTTTCTACATCATCGGAAGCACCGTAGGCCCACACCCTTATCCCGACATGGTGGCTCGTCTGCAGTCGGTCATTTCAGAAGAAATCAAATGGCAGTTGCAGGAGAAGATTGGACGCGACTACCCTGACTACCTGATGGCTTGTGTGGGTGGAGGCTCTAACGCTGCTGGCACCATTTATCATTACATCAACGATGAACGTGTGAAGATTATCCTGGGCGAAGCTGGAGGTCTCGGCATAGAAACAGGTCAGACAGCTGCCAGCATGCAAGTGGGCACCGTAGGCATTCTGCATGGCAGCCGCATCAAACTGATGCAGACAGAGGATGGCCAAATCATCGAGCCTTATTCCATCTCTGCAGGCCTTGATTATCCAGGCACAGGACCTATTCATTGCAACCTCTACGAGACAGGACGCGCACAGGTTCTCCCAGCCAACGATGACGAAGCGCTTCGTGCCGCCTTTGAGTTGACACGCATGGAAGGCATCATCCCAGCCCTCGAGAGTGCTCATGCCTTGGCGCTGCTTCCCAAAGTGAAAGACCAGTTCACGAAGGACACTGTAGTGGTGCTCACCGTCAGTGGAAGAGGTGACAAAGACTTGGACACCTATTTGAAACATCAGTTATAACGCAAATCCATTAACGACATGCCCAGCAACGAAGTCTCCTTACACCCACAAACCGAAGCGAAATTCTTATGTGAAAGGAGTCGTTCATAAGTTAGGAACAATTATTCATAACTTTGGAATAATTATTCATAAGTTACGAACAATTATTCGCAAGTTATGAATAAGTAGCCACGACATCAAACAACAAATAACACAACAACCGTTATGTATAACTATCATACCGCCTCAAAAAAGATTCTTGGTGACCTCAACACACCAGTAAGTGTCTATCTCCGTGTACGCGATGCCTATCCTCAAAGCGCACTGATGGAATGCTCCGACTATCACGACGGAAAGAATTCACGTTCATTCATCTGCCTTCACCCCATTGGCAGCGTGTCTGTAGAGCACGGTGTGGGCGTGATGAAGTTTCCTAATGGAAAGGAAACACGCACTCCAATTGCGAATGCAGACGATACGGCACAGCTCATCAACGGCTTTCTCAACAGCTTCCACATTGAAGGAGCAGACAAGGGCGACTGTGGTCTCTTTGGCTACACCACCTTCAATGCTGTGCGCTACTTCGAGCACATTGACGTGAAGGACGAGACACTGGCAGAGAACGATGCCCCCGACTTGCTCTATATTCTCTATAAGGACTATATCATCTTTGATCACTTCAAGAACGAGGTGACACTCGTTGAGCTGTTGGCCGATGGTGAGGAAGATGACCTCGACAAGCTGGAGCACGACGTGAATAACCGTCCTTTCCAGCAGTATGGCTTCCACCCTGTAGGTGATTACACATCTACACTCACAGACGACGAGCATCGTGAGAACATCCGTCGTGGCATTCAGCACTGTCTGCGTGGTGATGTGTTCCAGATTGTCCTTTCACGCCGTTTCAAGCAGAAGTTTGAGGGCGACGACTTCAAGCTGTATCGCGCCTTGCGCACCATCAATCCTTCTCCATACCTTTTCTATATGGACTTCGGAGGATTCCGCATCTTCGGTTCATCTCCTGAAACCCACTGCCGTGTGGAGCGACTCTCTTCTGCCAAGGCTGAGTACAAAGCATATATTGACCCTATTGCTGGCACCACAAAACGTACGGGTGACCCAGAGCAGGATCGCCAAAATGCACTCTATCTGAAGAACGACCCGAAAGAGAATGCCGAACACGTCATGCTGGTGGACTTGGCTCGCAATGACCTCAGCCGCAACTGCCACGATGTGCAGGTAGATTTCTACAAGGACATGCAGTTCTACAGCCACGTCATTCATCTCGTGTCGCGCGTGAGCGGCACGCTCAATGAGGGTGCTGACCCTGTAAAAGCCTTTATCGACACCTTCCCTGCTGGTACCCTTTCAGGCGCACCAAAGGTACGTGCCATGCAGCTCATCTCTGCATACGAGCCACACAATCGTGGTGCCTACGGAGGCTGTGTGGGCAGCATCAGTTTCGACGGCAGCCTCAATCAAGCCATCACCATCCGCACCTTTGTCTCGCGCAACAGCGAACTCTGGTTCCAAGCAGGTGGCGGCATCGTGGCAAAGAGCAATGTGGAGTACGAACTTCAGGAAGTGAACAACAAGCTCGGTGCTCTACGCAAGGCCATCAGCATTGCAGAGAATCTCTAAAAAACCTCACTTCCACATTAACCCATTCACTCAATTACACTCATGAAAATAGTCATCATAGATAATTACGATTCATTCACCTACAACTTGAGCCACCTCGTCAAGGAACTGGGAGCCGAAGTGACAGTCTATCGCAATGACCAGTTCCAGATGGAGCAGTTGGAAGCCTTCGACAAGATTATCCTCTCTCCTGGACCAGGCATTCCTTGCGAGGCAGGACTCCTTCTCGATGTCATCAAGCATTATGCTGGCAAGAAGCCCATCCTCGGCGTATGCCTTGGCCATCAAGCCATCGGCGAGAGCTTTGGCGCACAACTCACCAATCTCTCCGAAGTCTATCACGGCGTAGCAACACCTGCCACCATCACTGTTCGCGACTACCTCTTTGAAGGACTGCCCGAACACATCGAAGTGGGACGCTACCACTCATGGGTAGTTGACACGAAGAACCTCCCCGACTGCCTCGAAGTCACCAGCGTTTCCGACGAAGGCTTTATCATGTCGCTCAGACATAAGCAGTACGACATCAGAGGCATCCAATACCACCCCGAGAGCGTACTCACGAAGGATGGCAAAACAATCATCAACAACTGGTTAAAACACTAAGCACAATGAAACAATATCTTTTGCAACTCATTGATGGGAAAACCCTCTCACAGGAAGATACCCACCACATCATGCTCAACATCGTTGAGGAGAAATATAACGTACAACAAATTGCCGCCCTGTTAATGGCCATGCAGACACGCGGCGTTACCGTAGATGAACTGCTTGGCTTCCGTCAGGGACTGCTCGACACAGGCAAGTATCTGGACTTCACAGAATACAATACGCTGGACGTAGTAGGCACTGGAGGCGATGGCAAGAACACCTTCAACATCTCCACCTGCTCAGCCTTTGTGATTGCAGGCGCAGGCTACCAAGTGACCAAGCACGGCAACGGAGGCTCATCATCTGTGAGCGGTGCCAGCAACGTGCTGCAGGGTCATGGCGTGAAGTTCACTGACGACATCAATCAGCTGAAGCGTTCACTCGAAGAAGCAGGCATCTGCTACTTCCATGCGCCTCTCTTTGCCTATGGCATGAAGTTCGTAGGTCCTACTCGCAAAGCACTGGGCATCCCCACTTGCTTCAATCTGCTGGGCCCTCTCGTCAACCCTTGCCATCCGAAGAACTCCCTGCACGGCACAGCCAACCAGGCTCAGTTGCGCCTCTACACCAATCTGCACCAACGCATCGGTGACAACTTCGGCGTCATCACGTCTTATGATGGCTACGACGAAATCTCACTCACGAGCGGCTTCAAGATCTGCACCAACAACTTTGAGAAAGTGCTCACTCCTGTCGATTTAGGATTGAAGTACATCGAGCAGAGCGACATCTATGGTGGCGAGACAGCAGAAGAGGCAATGAAGATATTCGACGCCGTGCTCGAAGGCACTTCTACAGAGGCACAGAAGAACGTGGTCATTGCCAATGCTGCGTGTGGCATCAGCATCATGGACAAGAACATGTCTATGGCAGACTCTGTAGAGATGGCACGCGAATCGCTCGACAGCGGCAAGGCTTTGCAGACATTCAAGAAATTCGTGGAAATTAACTCCTGACAATCAGCATGGCTAAAGACATATTAGAAGAGATTGTAGCCCATAAGCGCATTGAGATAGAACAGCAGAAGACCATCATTCCACCTGCCATATTATACAGCAATGTGGAGACCCTGATGGCAGATAACACGGGCCATCGGCGTTCCATGCGCGAGAGCCTTGCCAATAGTGCTTCTGGCATCATCGCAGAGTTCAAGCGCAAGAGTCCCTCAAAGGGCTGGATTAAAGAAGAAGGAACACCTGATGTCATCCCTGCTTCTTATAGCCAGAATGGTGCCAGCGCTATCTCTATCCTTACCGACGAGAAGTATTTCGGTGGTAATCTGAGATACGTGCGCATTGCTCGTCCCTCCGTCTCATGCCCTATCCTGCGCAAAGACTTCATCGTGGATGAGTACCAACTCTATCAGGCTAAGATGGTGGGTGCCGATGCCGTACTGCTCATCGCTGCCGACCTCACCAAGGATGAGTGCAAGACCTTAGCCAAGAAAGCGCACGAACTGGAACTTGAAACCCTGCTCGAAGTACATTCAGAACAAGAACTGGAATATGTGGGCGAGAACATCGATATGGTGGGTGTGAATAACCGCAATCTCGGCACGTTCCACACCGATGTGGCCAACTCCTATCGCCTCGCATCGCTCCTTCCTAAAGACTACCTGCTGGTCAGCGAAAGTGGCATCAGCAACCCTCAGACGGTGCGAGAACTGCGTGAAGCGGGCTTCAGAGGATTCCTCATTGGCGAGACCTTCATGAAGACCCCCAACCCTGGAAATGCATTAAAATCATTCATAGAGGAGGTGACCAAATGATTGTCAAAGTATGTGGCATGAGAGAGGCCGACAACATTCGGCAAGTGGACACCCTGCAAGGGGTTGACTGGATGGGATTCATCTTCTATCCACCTTCATCCCGTTTCGTGGCTGAAGTGCCTGCTTATCTGCCACAGCACAACAAGCGCGTCGGTGTGTTCGTCAATGCAACCTGCGACGACATCCTGCAACGACAAAAGGCCTTCGGTTTTGACATGATTCAGTTGCATGGCAACGAGAGCCCCGACTTTTGCAAGGAACTTTCCAGCCATTTGAAAACGGGCAGACAACTAATCAAGATGATTGCTATCACATCCTCTGAAGATTTGGATAAGACACACCTCTATGAAGACTGCGTCGATTACTTCCTCTTCGAGACCAAATGCAAGGGTTATGGTGGCAGCGGACAACAGTTCGATTGGGACATCTTGCAACACTACACAGGTAAGACACCCTTCCTCATCACGGGAGGCATCGGAGTCGAAGATGCAGAAAAGGTGAAGGCTTTCCAACATCCACAATTTGTTGGCATAGACCTCAACTCGCGCTTCGAGAAGGCTCCAGCCCTCAAGGACATCACATTGATTGACAAATTCATTAAACAGATAAAACCATGAATAGAATCAACAAACTCTTCGCCACAAAAAGCGAAAAAATCCTCTCCATCTACTTCTGTGCAGGACATCCCACACTGGAAGGAACGGCAGAGACCATCAAGACCTTAGAGAAAAAAGGTGTTGACATGATAGAAGTGGGCATTCCTTTCTCCGACCCTATGGCAGACGGTCCCGTCATTCAGGATGCTGCCACTAAGGCTTTGCGCAACGGAATGAGTCTCAAGAAACTCTTCTCCCAACTGGAAGGTATCCGTTCCGATGTCAACATGCCTCTCATCCTCATGGGCTACCTCAATCCTATCATGCAGTTTGGATTTGAAGCCTTCTGCAAACGCTGCACAGAAGTGGGTATCGATGGTGTCATCATCCCAGACCTGCCTTTCAAGGACTACTTGGAAGAGTACAAACCCGTAGCCGACAAGTATGACATCCGCATCATCATGCTTATCACTCCTGAAACCAGCGACGAGCGCATTCGCTTCATCGACGAGCACACAGACGGTTTCATCTATATGGTTTCCTCTGCTGCCACTACAGGCGCACAGAAGGAGTTTGGCGACCAGAAGCAAGCCTACTTCTCACGCATCAACAGCATGAACCTCAAGCACCCACGCATGATTGGTTTCGGCATCAGCAACAAGCAGACACTCGAAGCGGCACAAGCCAATGCAGCTGGTGCTATCATCGGCAGCAAATTCGTCAATCTTATCGAAGAGACTCAAGATGCCGCCAAAGCAATGGATGCTTTGCTCGACGCTTTGAAGAAATAACGAGTTGACAGTTGATAGTTGATAGTTGACAGTTGATAGTTGACAACGTTTGTAGCAGCGAGAGCAGAGTCAAGCCAACTGTCAATTGTCAACTGTCAACTGTCAATTACTCAAAGGTCGCATCAGCCCTAATTATCAATTGTCAATTGTCAATTATGAATTATGAATTGTCAATTATGAATTAAATTTGTACCTTTGTGCCCGAATAACAAATCAGGAGAACAATGAAACACTTTTTGTTGATGTTCATGCTGGCCCTGCTGAGCTTGCAGGTGACGGCACAAACGAAGAAAATCGCTCAAGTAAAGACGTCTCCGACAATCATCCGGAAGACGATGGTCATCACCAAGACCAAGACCAATTCTACTGCCAAGTCAGGCACTACTGCACAAAGCAATAAAACCACACAAAGCAGCAAAACAACCACCACAAAGTCAACATCTGCAGCTAAGAACACTACTGCTACAGCAAAATCATCAGCCGCAGCTGCCACAAAAAAGGATGCCGTCTCGAAGAAAGAGGATGACGCCAAGAAAGAAGTTGCCCAGCAGCCTTCATGTGGCTATCTGTGCAACGTTCCCCTTCCCTACATGCCACAAAAGCTGGACGTGCTTTTCATCGGCAATTCATTCTCGCTCGACACCAGCGCTGCACTACCAGAACTCTTCCGCTCTATGAATATCAACAACGTCAATGTGTATGTGCTCTACCGCGGAGGTTGCTCCATGAAACAGCACTACGAATCATTCAAGAACGAAGAGAAGGTCTATGACTTCTACCGCTACAACCAGAGCGGCGAACAGGTGTTGGAACGAAGCGTGACCATTGGCGACGTGATGCAGCGATATGACTATGACGTCGTTGTCTTCCAGCAATATTCACTCGAATCTGGCGACTACACCACCTACGAGCCCTATCTTTCCCGATTGATTCAGGCTTACAACATCACCAAACTGGCGGCACGCACCACGTTTGCCTTTAACGAGACATGGGCCTATTCCTCCACTAACAAGAACATCGCTAAATACAAGAACCCTACACAGATGTGGAAGAACATCTGCGCCTCGGTCAAGAAGATGAAAGCAGCCTCTGGCATTGATATCGTCATCCCATGCGGCACCGCTGTGCAGAATGCACGCAGCGTGGGAGTCTTGAACGTGGACAACGAATTGACACGCGACGGCACACACATCAACTACTACTCAGGACGATACCTCCTCGCTTGCACCTTCTTCGAGACCATCATTGCCCCTTGCTTCAATCGCAGTTTGCGCGATGACCACACCGTCTTTGGCAAGGTCACCGACATCGGTCAAGTGAACGACGAGAACAGACGTCTCCTGCAGAATTGTGCACGACTCGCCGTGGCCAATAATTACGAAATCAGCGAGTTCGCAGGACAATAATTGTTAAACAAAATTAAAGAAACAGAGATTCACCCCCATTTTTCAAGGTGTAATCAACACAGAAGCCCTATCTTTGTAACACCGATTACAAACGGGCAAAAATAAAATTGAAAGAATATGAAGAAAACAATCCTTACATTCCTCGTGCTTCTCGCATCAGTGAACAGCATGATGGCCCAAAGCAAGAATCTCTACGATGTAGTATATGAAGAAGCCATGAAAGTGGTGAACAATCCAAAATCATCCGACGATCAGATTCAAATCAATCAATTCAAGGTAACTGCATTGAACTATATGACCATGATGCTGCAGAAGCGCGGCATGAAGAAAGACGACATGTTCTTCGCCACACAAGCCGTCATGATGTCATCTTTTGTGACCGACTTTCAGGCCAACTTGCTCAAGGCACAAGAGATTTCACCTGCCAAGCGCAACGAAATCCTCAAGATTTATTCCGACGCTTGCAAGTACAACCCGATGTTCAAAGACGCCGACAAGGAGCGTGCCAACGCCTTTGTCACGGAAAAAGGCTCGCTGACACCTTTCAGCCTCGACACCAATTGGGAGAAGGCCTACGACCAAGCCACCACACTGGCTAAGGCAGCCCTAAGATAAAGACACAAGCGCCTCCAAACAAGGCTCAAGACATTCATAAATAGCAAACTGCTACAGAAAAAGGGAGAAAATCACAAGTTTCCTCCCTTTTTCTGTGGCATTATTCGTATATTTGCCGACAATTAGGACAATCATATCATGACCACCACAAAAACCTCCTTTTCTCCAAACCCCATCATCAAGGTGGACCTGCTGCATTTCCCCACCGACGGACGGTTTGCTCAGATACCAGGGAAACTAGTGCTAAGTGACAATCTGGATGAAGATTGGAACGAGGAGAATGAGCCACAACACCCAGGTTTTCCTGTGCAGGTCACCATGGCTGTGAGCATCGTTTGCCCATCTGGCGAAATGGTGATAGACATCGACCTGACCGAATACCGGCTGACAGACAGCCACGCCGTGCTTATCATGCCTGGCAGCTTCGTGCGCATGAAACACGTAGCCCCAGGAACCAAGTGCATCTTCATGGGCATCTCGTCCGATTTCATCAAACTTGTGGGCGACGTGAAAACAAGCATAGAGTTTGGACGCATCACGAGAGAACACCCCATGCACGTGCTGAAACCAGACGAATTGGAAGAAAGCATCAGCATCTACCAGGCGCTGAAAAAGAAACTCACCCAGAAAGACTATCAGTACAAGGAGACGGTGGCTAAAGCCTATTTGCAAATCCTGCAGTCGAATGTGTTTCAGGCATTTTCCCAAGGACAAGGAAAGAAAAGCGAGGAGCGCCCCATCAGCCGCAAAGAAGAACTCTTCATGCAATTCATGGCAACGGTGAAGGAGCACTACATCAAGCACCGCAACATCACCTTCTATGCCGACCAGCTGTGCGTGTCGCCCAAGTACCTCTCCAGCGTGGTGCATGCCGTCAGCGGCAAATATGCCACCGAACTCATCAGCCAGTACGTCATACTGGAAGCCAAAGCCCTGCTAAGATCTGAAGGTATCTCTATCAAGGACGTAAGCAACAAGCTCCACTTTGCCAACCAAAGCTTCTTCGCTAAGTTCTTCAAACAGCACACGGGCTACACACCTAAAGAATACAAAGAACTATAACCATACACAATGAAAACTATCAAAATCAATCCTGCCGACAACGTGGCTGTGGCCATTGAGGCACTCAAAAAAGATGAAACCATCCAGGTAGAAGGCGAAAGCATCACGCTCAACAGCGATGTGCCCGCCGGACATAAGATACTGCTCACAGACCTCAACCAAGGCGAGAATATCATCAAATACGGCTATCCCATCGGCCATCTGAAAGAAAACCACAAGAAAGGTGATTGGGTGAGCCACGAGCACATCAAGACCAACCTCTCTGGTCTGCTCGACTACGAATACAACCCTGTAGGCAAAGAGGAACTCACCAATCCTGCCTATGCAGAGTGGTTCCCCAAAGAGCAACTCACCTTCCAGGGCTACCGCCGCAAGAATGGCGATGTGGGCATCCGCAACGAAGTGTGGATTGTGCCTACCGTAGGCTGTGTCAATGGCGTTGTCAATCAGTTGGCAGGAGCACTCACACACGAGCTCTACAACCCCGCCTCACCCCTCTGTCAGATGCTCCCAGCCGGCACAGAACGCCTGCGCATCGTGGCCTACCCTCACAACTATGGTTGCTCTCAACTCTCCGATGACCATGAGAACACCCGCAAGGTGCTGCGCGACCTCGTCTTGCATCCCAATGCAGGAGCCGTGCTCGTGGTAGGTCTTGGTTGCGAGAACAATCAGCCCGACCAGTTCGAAGCCCTCCTTGGCGACTACGACAAAGAACGCATCCGCTTCATGGTCACCCAGAAAGTGGAAGGCGACGAAGTGGAAGAAGGACTCAAGATACTACGCGATCTCTATGCCATCGCTGCGCAAGACAAGCGCCAAGCCATTCCGTTGAGCGAACTCCGTGTAGGACTCAAGTGTGGTGGCTCCGATGGTTTCTCAGGCATCACCGCCAATCCCCTTCTCGGTGTTTTCAGCGACTTCATCGTCAGTCAGGGAGGCACTACCGTCCTCACCGAAGTGCCCGAGATGTTTGGTGCCGAGACCATCCTCATGAACCGCTGCGAAAACACCAACCTCTTCCAGCAAACTGTCAGTCTTGTCAACGACTTCAAGCAGTACTTCCTTTCACACGGCGAGCCCGTAGGCGAAAACCCATCACCGGGCAACAAGGCAGGCGGCATTTCCACTCTCGAAGAGAAAGCCCTTGGCTGCACACAGAAATGCGGCAAGAGCGCAGTCAAAGGCGTGCTCCCTTATGGTGAACGCCTCACGGAGAAGGGGCTCAACCTCCTTTCTGCACCCGGCAATGACCTCGTAGCCTCTACAGCCCTTGCCTCCTCAGGATGCCACATCGTGCTCTTCACCACTGGACGCGGCACCCCCTTCGGCACCTTCGTCCCCACCATGAAAGTCAGCACCAACAGTACCCTTGCCAAGAACAAGCCCACATGGATTGACTTCAATGCTGGCACCATCGTGGAAGGTGAACCAATGGTAGAGGTATTCCATCGCTTCGTGCAGAAAGTCATTGAGATAGCAAGTGGAGAACCCACATGGAATGAGAAGAAGAACTATCAGGAAATTGCCATCTTCAAGAACGGCGTCACCCTTTAACACACACCAACACAAATAGACATGAAAGCCCTCTCGCCACTGTTCGTATTCCTCATTCTCTATCTGGCCACCAGCATCATTGCGCAAGACTTCTACAAGGTCCCCATTGCCGTGGCCTTCCTGGTCAGCTCCGTCTATGCGCTGCTCACCGTGCGGGGAACCATGAACGAGCGCATCAGCATCTTTGCCAAAGGAGCCGGCAACCCTACGATGGTGCTCATGCTCGCCATCTTCATCCTCGCTGGCGCCTTCGCTGCATCAGCTAAATCCATGGGAGCCGTAGATGCCACCGTCGACCTTGCCCTGCGCTACCTGCCTGAGCAAGCCATCCTGCCCGGCATCTTCCTTGCCTCCTGCTTCATCTCCCTCAGCATCGGCACCAGCTGCGGCACCATCGCCGCCCTCACCCCCCTGGCAGTCGGCATCGCACAGCATTCAGGCTTCTCCGTACCGCTGATGGTAGGGCTCGTCGTGGGAGGCACCTACTTTGGTGACAACCTCTCCTTCATCAGCGACACCACCATCGTAGCCACCCAGACACAAGGCTGCAGCATGCGAGACAAGTTCCGCGTCAACATCCGCATTGTAGCCCCCGTCGCCATCATCATGCTCATTGCCTACTACTTTGTAGGCAGACAGATGCATGCTACTCCCCACTTAAATGAAACCAATCCGTGGCTTGTATTGCCCTATCTCGCAGTCGTCCTTCTCGCCATCATCGGCGTCAACGTGCTGCTCACCTTGGCCATCGGCATCCTTCTCACAGGCGCCATTGGCATTCTCCTCGGCACCTACGACGTGTTCAGTTGGTTCACTGCCATGAACGACGGTATGATGGGCATGTCCGAACTCATCATCGTCACCATCCTCGCAGGCGGCATGCTTGAAATCATACGCTACAACGGCGGCATCCAACTCATCATCAAGGCTCTCACCCGCAATATCAGCGGCACACGCGGAGGCGAACTCAGCATCGCAATCCTCACCTGCCTTGTCAACATCTGCACCGCCAACAACACGGTGGCCATCATCACCACAGGCCCTATCGCCAAGGACATTGCCACCCGCTTCGGTATTGATCCCCGCAAGTCAGCCTCCATCCTCGACACCGCCTCCTGCTTCACGCAGGGTCTCCTTCCCTACGGTGCCCAGGTGCTCATCGCTGCCGGCCTGTCAGGACTCAACCCCATCGCCATCATCCCCACACTCTATTACCCCATGCTCATCGGCGCAGCCCTCCTCCTCTCCATCCTCCTCCGCTATCCACGCAAATACTCAAAAGTAGCGCCCAATCCTCAGCTGAGCTAATTATCAACGTTTGTAGCAGCGAGAGCAGAGTCAAGTGTACTTGAACTATGCCGAGTCGCGCCCAAACCTCAGCGAAGCTAATTGTCAATTATCGACTGTCCCACATTCGTCTTGCGCGTAGCGCTTAACTTCCATTTTAACTTACCCTTTAACTCCCAATTATCAATTGGTGAAAAGGTGAATTCGTGAATTCCTGAAAAATGAAAAATGAAAAGACGTCCAAGCGAGATATGAATTCTTCTTGGACGCCTTTTCATTTTTTCACTTTTTCACTCCTCACTATCAATTCCTCATTCCTAATTCCTAATTCATCAGGTTCATCGCTTTCAGGAATTGGCGTTGTTGCTTGTTGGGGTTCTCCGCTCGTCGGATGGTCCAGTCGGTAGTGTTGATGTAGAGGCCTGCTTCGCGCAAGTAGCTGTCGTAGTCGATGTCGTCCGTGGTATCTACAAAACGGCGGATGTCCGTCAACGGCTGTCCTGCAATGTCGGCAGCCTCTGCCCAAAACTCCTCCTCCGTAAATCCTCGTTGCAGCTGTTTGTAATACTTCTGGTAGAGGCGGCGCATCACATCGTCGAGCGAGTGCTGCTGACGCGTCTTGCGGCGGATGTCAATGTCCATCAGCAGACCTATGACAGGACCCTTGAAATAGTAGTTCACCCTCACATCGCGCTCGTTGTCGTCGTCGTTCATGAAGTTGAGCCAGATGTCATAACTGCTCTGCCGCAGACTCTGATGGCGCTGACCTTCGTAGGGAGCGTAGAGGCCGAAATAGGTGGAGAGCAATTCCATAGCCTCGTCGGGCGTGGCGATGCCAGCATTGCGCAGCAGACGGAACTCATAGTAGCACGTGAGTCCCTCGCTCACCCAGAGCATCGGCGTGATGGCCTCGCGGTTATAGTCGATGGGCCACAATTCTGCGGGGCGTATGCACTTCACATTGTAGAGATGGAAGTATTCGTGTGCAGTGAAAGCCAGAAATTTCACGTGCGACCTGCGCGACGGGAAGCGGTATGTGCCATCGGTGTAGCAAGCCTGCGAATTGAGGTGTTCCAATCCACCGCCACCTTTGCCCATATGGATGAGGCAGTAGTTGCTGTAAGGGACATCGCCCATCAGCTGGGTAGCCGCACTGACAATCCGCTTGAAGTCCTCTTCAAATCCGATGTCCTCCATCCCCTCAGGCGTTTCGACAGCAAAGGTGTAAGAGTGTCCTTCGTGTTCAAACTCCTTCACATAGTGGTTTCCCAAGAAGAAGGGTGAGTCGTAGAGCGTGTCAAAATCCTTGACCATGAACGTGTGGCCCTCCTTCGTTTGAGGCACCAAACCCGTGGAAATATGCTGCCACGAAGAAGGCATCTGGAAAGTGACCGAGACGGGATGATTGAGGTCGCCATCTACATGCATGAACACCCCCGCCGGAGCGATGAATGCAGCAGAACCATCCACCCTGCTCGATGCCACGTCTCTGCGGTTTGCGTAGATGCGGTACGAAATTGTTGCCTTTTGGCAGTCTGACATCTGCACGCGCCATCGGTTCATGCCCTCCTTGCGCCATGTGAGGCGGTTGCCCTCGGCATCCTTGGCCACAAAATCGCACAAGTGCTTCGGAAAGTTCAGCATTTCGTAATAGCCGGGAGCCCACATAGGCATATTGAGAACCAGCTCGTCTGTGTGCGTTCCTTCCTGTGGGGTGTAAGTCAAATCCACGTTGAGATAGTGCGCAGCTGTGTCAACGCCCACAGCGTATTGCAGATTGTAATTTCCCTGGGCCATCGCATCGCATCCTATCCACGGCAGCAGCAGAATGGCCAACACGCTGCAGATGTAGTTTTTCTTAGTCATTGTAATCATAATCGTTAAGGTTTTCGACGACAAAGATAATCATAATTATTCAAACTAGAAACCATTGGCCATGTATTTTATTTTCGGGGGGAATGAGGAATGAGGAATGAGGAATGAGGAATGAGGAGTGAGGAATTAGGAGTGAGGAGTGAGGAGTTGTAGTTTAACTGTCAACTGTCAACTATCAACTGTCAACTATCAATTGTCAACTATCAACTATCAACTATCAACTATCAACTGTCAACTATCAACTGTCAACTGAAAAGACGTCCAAGAGAGAAATGAATTCTTCTTGGACGTCTTGCTATAAAAGAGTAAAATCTTTTCAGTTTATTGCAGAGCAGCTATGCTGGTGTACCGCTTCATGACTCTCTGATAGTAGCCTTCGGTACTAGCTTTGCGTGTCATACATTTCAGGTCGCCTGAGTTCCAGAGGCGGATGGCTCTCTCCATATTGCCGTCTGGGTTGTAGTGCTCCTGAAAGTCGATGAACATGGCAATGCTCTTCTGCTTGTCGTAACGGTCAGCGTAAGTGTACTTTTTGTATCCAACGATACGGTTGCACTCGCGCACGAGGATCTCGGAAATCTGCAGATAACCTACGTAGAGCCCATTCCTAGATACTTTGTTGGGTTGGCATTCGCTTTCCACCATCGCGATGGCTTGAATAACCGCCCCCCATTTCTTCTGAAGGTCCATCTCTGTTGCAGGCTTCGCAGCCGCTGTCAGTGTGAAGACCATCAGCACTAATGCTAGTAATTTCTTCATAGTGTTTTACCTTTAGGGTTCCTTAAAACCGCTGCAAAGTTATGGCTTTTATCGCTAAAGACCAAACTTTTTATGTTATTTAGCATGTTTTTAAGGAATAAAACATGTTATTTGGCATATTATTCACAAAACGACCAAGTTTAGTTACAATTTCACGCATTATGGCCTGAGGTAGTATTACAAAGATTCTCTTTAAATACTTGATTGGACTTTGTTTGGTTGTTTTTACTGTTTTTGATTGGTTTTAATTGGTTGATAAATGTTGTTGATTGTATTTGATTTACTCTTTATAGATGTATTTGATTTTTCCATTGACAATGTAGAAGCCTGGAAGCGTGACGTTTGTAAGGCGCACTCCCTGCAGGGTGTAGATGCCGTGCTTGAAGTCTTTCGTGCCTGGACGAAGTTCGTAGATGTGGTCTTCGATGTCGTCGAGCGGGATGGATTCCACACAGGTGAGGGTGAAGTGGTCGGCTTTGTACCACCGGCCTTCCTGCACTCCTATGGTGAGGGAGCCTGTTGTCTGCCCTTCGTCGGCAAGGACTTCTATCTGGTCTATCACGGCCTCGGTCAGATAGTGTGGACCGAAAGGATGTCCGGGCACGGTTGTGGTCTTGTCGCCGGCATAGAGGGTGACAGACGAGTGGTCGTCGGTGCCAAGCATGGCGGTGAGACGGTAGTATCCCTGTGGGAGTCCTTCCACCACTTGTGTGAGCGATACGGAAGTGGAGTCGGCTGCTATAAGGCTCTGGAACACATAGGAGCCGTCGATGCCGACAGAGCGGTAGGCGTCATAGTTGGTGCCATCTTTCACCACACTCACACTGGTCACGCCTGTGCGCTTGCCTACTGTCCAGCCGCTTGCATTCTTTTTCTCAAATGAAGGATTGAGGATGCTGGATGTGAAGTCGATGGCAACATTTGTCACATCGCCCATGGTCTTCATATAGGTGTCGCCTGCTTCGAGCAGTTCGGTGGCACACCGCTTGATAAGGGTGACTGTGGTGAGGGTTGTCTCTTCACGATGAGTGAACTCGATTTCGGCTGCATGGATGGTTTGGGCATAGGCCTGATAGGCATCGGCAGATGAGGTGGCGCGATATCGCTCCAGAATGTCGTATGCCTCGCTGATGCTTTGAGCCAACTGAAGGTAGGCAGGGTCTTTGGTCAGGTCGGGATAGATGCGGAAGGTCTTGGTCAGGTTGTCGGCTTGCCAATATCCTTGCAGAGCCTCTACTGCCGTGCCTTCTGCAACGGGGACGAAGTACTGTTTCTCTTCGTCATTGAGCAGTTGCGACCTGACGGGGGTGACAGTGGCCACAAAGGTGCCCACCACTGCATCATCGGCATTCTTCTGTGGCTGTGCAAGCACTTGCACGTTGGCTGCGGAGATGATGTTCTTGTCGGCGCTGGAAATCATGATGAAATAGGTCTTGCCTGCTTCAAGCGACTCCACATTCACCATCGTTGAAGAAGAGACGCCCAACGAGGAGTGGCTCAGAATTTCACGCGCTACCATTCCATCGGGCACTGGAGCGCTAAAAGGCATGGTGACCATCTGCCAACGGGCCACGGTGGGCTGGATGGCAAGTCGTGCTGATGCTGCCACGAAGGGGGCACGGGGCACGAAGTTGTGACCGACGGTGAGCATGAGGTCTGCGCATTGGCCAGCACGCACGATGTTCTGTCCTGTGGCCTTGCTGTCGTCTGCCACATAGATGAGGGCATTGGGATTGACAGTCTGGCTCACGTCGCCCACAGCGGTGCATTGAGTCAGGTCATAGGTGGTTGCGGCCTGGTAGGCTGACTTCTTGGAGAAAGTGGAGGAGTTGAACAGAGTGTTGTCAAAGTGTCCCTGAAGGGTGAGGCAGTTGTCGGCATAACTGACAAGTGACATATCGCTGCCTGCATAGTAGAATCGCACTTCGTTCTGCACACCAGCATCCATCGTAATCATGTCGGTGGTTTGGTGAACAGGATTGACGAGGTAGCCTCTGTAGTACTTCCCTACTTCGAATGGGCAGGAGGAAGAACCGGAAAGGCTGAAGGTGGCCTCCCCTACTTCGTCGCCCGTCATGGAGAGGTCTCCGGTTCTATAGCCGATGGTTTCCCACTGTTGGGTATTTTCATTGTAAACGTCAAAAGACATGCGGAGTGTGGTCTTGTAGCCATAGGAGGAACCGTCGTATAGGGCTGCTGTGGCTGTGGTCTTGCTGTTATAGACCACCACGAAATCTTGCCCGTTCAGGGTCTTCCTCTCGCTGCTGCCACTCACACTGATGCTCTGCAGATGGAGGTCTGATGTCTTGGCTTCCACTTCTACAGGCACTTTGGCAAAGACGTTCTTGTTGGCATCGGCAATGGTGATGTACCAGGTGCGCTGGCTGGTGGGAGAAGCCGTCAATTTCAGTTCCGCAGTCTCTCCTGTAGCGATGACAGTCTCTGTATCCTTTGACTTGGCAGAACCCGACGGAGCGCCGCTGGAAGTGGAGGCATACAGGTAGATGCCGCTATAATCCAACGTGGAGTTGTTCTGCACCTTTACCGTGAAGGTATTGTCCACATTGGCATAGACATGTGCTGGAGGAAGAAGGTCCACCTTGATGTTCCACTTTTTGGGATAGGCACCAATCAAAGCGCTCTGCTGGCCATTGAAGCCATTCATGCCGTTGGTTTGATTGGTGGTGTAATAGCCATCATATCCATTACCGCTTCCCCACCCGAAGTTGAAGTAGAAGAGGTCGCTGGAGGCTTTGTAGCCATGCACAAATACAGCGTGTCCGCCATTGTCGGGATGGACTCCCGTGTACATGACAGGACGGCCCTGCTGCAATTCGTTATACAGCAGCTGTGTCCACGCTTCTTGTCCATAGGAATCACGATAATGCACTGTGCCTCCGTTCATTCCAAAATAGGTGGAGAATGTATAAGGAATTTTTTCGATGTTGCCCGATGTGGACTCGCCATAGGTGAGCCATGTAGCGGCGCCCGTAGCAAACACGAATTCTGCTACGGCTTGCTTATACTCCTGAGATTCGGAACTATACGAGTCTTTCATCAAGTCCCACTTCATCGGTGTGTCTTTAGGCACACTACGGGTGACAGGCGCTGCGCCATACCCATAAGTGGGTGTGGAAGCCTGAAGTGTGGATGGCAAATCCTTGCGCCAGTAGTAGAGAATCTGACTGGCTGCTGTGGCCACACATCCTGTCGCGGCACGTTTGCCATTGGAGGTCAGCGTGGGGCAATTATCGTTGTAAGGACTGCTCTGATGCCAATGTGACGTGACAAAGGGAGCGATGTCCACACGTGTGGAAGCAGCTTTCCGCATAGCCTTACGCGCAGAAGCCAAGGTGGTGTTGCTGCCGTCGGCTTGCGCCTGTTCCACCATCTCCTGCCATCCGTCGAGCATTTCCTGCAGCGCTGGCGGCAAGTTGGAGGCGTCAAAATCGCCTGTCTCTGTATATCCCAAAACTTCGGGCAAGCAGTCGTCGCCTGCCACAATCACAAAGCCCTGGTTCTCACCTCGGCTTATCACATAGTATGGTGCAGTGGTGGTAGTGGCAGCCATCGCACGACGGGCTTTCGCCTTCACGGCAAGATTCATCACATGGCCTTCTACCATATACTCCTGAGCTATCTGCATGGCCCGCTGAGGGGTGATAGGGTCAGCGCTTGCAGTCAATGCTGCCAACAGCATTCCTGCTGTTACATATAGGTTTCTCATATAAATAGGTCTAATAATCATTCATTCAATTCTGGTAGGTATTGGAGGTTCTGCCCTGCTTTTCAGGGCAGAACCCTATAGGGATGAGCGCGGGGGCATCAATCGTCGTCAAGCTTCAGCACGGCAAGGAAGGCTTTCTGCGGCACACTCACATTGCCAATCTGCTTCATGCGCTTCTTTCCTCGCTTCTGCTTCTCGAGGAGTTTGCGCTTACGGGAGACGTCGCCGCCATAACACTTGGCCAACACGTCTTTGCGCACTTGCTTCACGGTTTCTCGTGCCACAATCTTTCCACCGATGGCCGCCTGTATGGCGATGTCAAACTGCTGGCGTGGCAACAAGTCTTTCAGGCGCTCACACATTCTGCGTCCCAGTGTGACTGCATTGTCCACATGAGTCAAGGTAGAGAGCGCATCGACGGATTCTCCATTCAAGAGAATGTCGAGCTTCACGAGCTTGCTCTCGCGGAATCCTGCTGGGTGATAATCGAAGGAGGCATATCCACGCGACACGCTCTTGAGCTTGTCGTAGAAGTCTATCACAATCTCGCCCAATGGCATCAGGAACTCGATTTCCACACGGTTGCCCGCAATGAAGTCTTGCTTCACCAATTCGGCACGCTTGCCAAGACATAAGGTCATGATAGGACCGATGTAGTTGGCCGTGGTGATGACGGTGGCACGGATATAGGGCTCCTCCACATGGTCAATGAGTGTAGGGTCTGGCATACCACTGGGGTTGTGCACTTCCTGCGCTTCTCCATGCTTGTCATACACCATATAACTTACGTTAGGCACGGTGGTAATCACATCCATGTCGAACTCGCGGTCCAGACGCTCTTGCACGATTTCCATGTGCAGCAATCCCAAGAATCCGCAACGGAATCCGAAACCAAGGGCTGCAGAGCTCTCGTGCTGGAAGGTGAGCGAAGCATCGTTCAACTGCAGTTTCTCCAACGAAGTGCGAAGGTTCTCATAGTCTTCGGTCTCTATAGGATAAATACCTGCAAACACCATCGGTTTCACTTCCTGGAATCCCTTGATGGCTTCTGAGGTAGGATTGACTAAAGAGGTGATGGTATCGCCCACTTTCACTTCTGTGGCTTGCTTGATGCCTGTCACGATGTAGCCCACATCGCCTGTGCGCAACTCTTTCTTGGGCACCATGTCCATCTTGAGCGTTCCAATCTCTTCTGCCAGATATTCTTTTTTCGTATTGATGAACCGCACTTTTTCTCCTGGGCGCATCACGCCATTGATAATCTTGAAATAGGCAATGACACCACGATAGGAATTGAACACGGAATCGAAAATCAATGCCTGCAACGGAGCATTCTCGTCGCCTACAGGATGGGGCACTCGCTCCACTACCGCATTGAGGATATCCTCCACGCCTTCTCCTGTCTTTCCGCTGGCATAGATGATGTCTTCCAAGTCGCAGCCGATGAGGTCTATGATTTCGTCTGCCACTTCTTCGGGCATCGCATTGGGCATATCAATCTTGTTGATGACCGGAATGATTTCGAGGTCATGATCAATAGCCATATATAGATTGGAAATGGTCTGAGCCTGCACACCCTGTGTAGCATCCACAACGAGCAAAGCGCCTTCGCATGCCGCAATGGAACGGCTCACCTCATAGGAGAAGTCCACGTGTCCCGGAGTGTCAATCAGGTTCAAGATATATTTCTGGCCCTTGAATTCCTCTTTGTCACCATGATAGGCATGCTCCATCTGGATAGCATGACTCTTGATGGTAATGCCTCGCTCCTGCTCCAAATCCATGTCATCAAGCATCTGTCCCTGCGTTATCTTGATCGTGTTGGTCTTCTCCAACAGTCGGTCTGCCAAGGTGGACTTGCCGTGGTCAATGTGTGCAATAATACAAAAGTTTCGTATATTCTTCATAATTCATTATCAACGGAAACAGTATCGACTTTTCTTGCCAACGAATCAAGTTCACCTGCCAATGAATCAGCAATTTCCTCATCTGAATAATACTTCTCTGGCATAGGGCCATAGCAGGCAGCTAAAGTCATCGTTGCAGCAAATCCCAAGAGGGTGAGCGCTCCGGCTATGATTCGATTGATACAGTTGGCAAAAGTCTTCTTCACAATGTTCCCAGTTTAGTTTGGGTGATAGTGCCTTCTCTTCATGCGCACTAAAAAGGCCAACGAGGCACAATGAAAGAACAAAGGTAGCAAAATTCGAGGCAAGCACAAAGAAAAAGCAAAGTTTTTTGTACAAACACATGGTTTCCCTCTGCTGCTCAGGCTGCCTCTGTCATCTACAACCCCACGAAAATGGCAAGTTCTAAGTGTCGGGTGAAAGCATAAAAAATACGCTGTCCACATGGTGTGAACAGCGCATTTTGTCTTATAGTGTAGAGGCTACATTATTTGAGAGAGTAAGCGTATGGATCCTTCTCGTCACCAGTCTCAACGGTGTTGATTTTGTCCTCACGGAGCAACCAACCAAGACCGAGGTTGAAGTCTTTCTCTGCAAGCTTTGTAACCTTCTTGATCTGCTTAAATGTTTGTGCTGACTCTGCTGCTGAAAGAGCGTTCCAAATGAGACCAGCAATGTTTCCTGCTTTTTCCTGTAACATAATCTTTTACTTTACCTTTAATTGTTAAACTTTCGTTTTTCAAATTTAGAAACCATTCGATTTCCATCTTGAATGCGTTGCAAAGATACGAGGTTTTGTTAAAAGAACCAAATATCATGCGAGAAAATGTTACCAAAAATGTGGAAAATCAGCAAAAAAGTCCTTTTTAGTGCCTACTGAAGGTATTTTTGACTGTGTGCGCACACAGAGAGCTTTTAAACACACTTATGGGAAAATATGAAAAACTATAAGTTGGTACAAAAGAAAAAGAGGACTACTTTATTCGTAATCCTCTTTAGCAAAATGATATTCCACAATCTTGTCGCCAACGGTGGCATCTCGATAGATGAAAGTGAAGCTCACTCCTGCCTCCCTGTATTTGGTGAAAGGGATGGAGTTGCGAACTATGCGGAGATTCACATCGTTGATTTCGCCCAACTTGTTCATCATCTCAGCACGTTGTTCGGAAGTGAGTTTCAGCGAGTAGTACTGAATCAGTTCACCACCCTGCTCGTCGGGCACATACACCATGCTGTCTAAGCAGGTCATTGCATCCATCTGCTGCGGGCAATTTGTTTCCGTAAACTCGCGCGCTTCACGCTCAAAACGCTGTGCACGTTTCTCCTGGCAGGAAACCAGCAACATCACCATCAGGCTTATTATTAAATAATGTATACGCACGTACATATTATTATATACTTAACTTTCGGCTACTGAAGCCAAAATGAAAGTTGGAATTGAACAAGATGATCAAGTGGAAATAAATGTGTTCAATACAAAGAGAGGATGGGCATAGCTATCAGCTGCCCATAACTTGACGCAAAGCATGAGCCAACTGGTCGGGACAGCTTGTGGGCTTCACGCCACAAGTGATGCCTTCCAGTTTGCTGATGACATCTTCCACCTTCTGGCCTTTCACCAGTTGTGCTACACCAAATGTATTGCCAGGACATCCGCCCAAGAACTGAACGGAATTGATGACGCCTGTAGCCTCATCAATATCCAGTTCAATTGCTTTGGAGCATGTTCCTTTTGTTTCGTAAATTGTCTTCATGTATGGGGTGTGAAGGCTTACTTCATGTTCGTGTACACGTTCTGCACGTCGTCAAACTCTTCCAGGCGCTCTACCATCTTCTCGATAGTCTCACGCTGCTCGTCGGTTACTTCCTTCAAGTCGTTTGGCACATAAGTGAACTCTGCACCTGTGATTTCGAAACCGTTGTCCTCGAGAAACTTCTGAATCTGAGCGAAAGACTTAGGATCACCGTAGATGGTGATGGTTGTCTCGTCCTTGTCCTCGTCATACTCCTCATCATACTCGTCGTTGACACCATACTCAATGGCTTCGAGGATGAACTCGTCCATATCAAGACCGTCCTTCTTCTTGAAAGTGAACTGGCTGAAGTGGTCGAAGAGGAATGAGAGTGAACCAGTTGTACCCATGTTGCCGCTGAACTTGTTGAAGACAGAGCGAACATCGGCTACGGTACGAGTGGTGTTGTCGGTCAATGTGTCCACGAACACAGCTACTCCGTGAGGACCATATCCTTCGTATGTCACGCTCTTCCAAGCAGACTTGTCCTTACCAATGGCGTTCTTGATAGCACGGTCGATATTGTCCTTTGGCATGTTCTCGTGACGACAAGTCGCGATGACAGCACGAAGGTGTGCGTTGTTGTCTGGGTCTGGACCACCTTCAGCCACAGCGATGGCAATCTGCTTGCCCAGGCGTGTGAAGGTCTTTGCCATGTTACCCCATCTTTTCAGTTTTCTCGCTTTACGGAATTCAAATGCGCGTCCCATAATTCTTATTCTTTTCTTGTATGATTTATGATTATAATTTATTCTTTTGCATCAAGTAGTAGCAAAGTACCAAGCAGAGAGTTGGAATCAGGAGATAAATGTTAAATCCGCCCAACACAATCTGCACCAACCACAGCACTATTAAAACATAGTACAGACATTGATAGATTTGATACTTTGTCATCCCTTATTTACCACGAACGGTTGCGCCAGTAGCCTTGCAGATGTTCTGTTCAATCTTGGTCATGATGGCTTCGATGGCCTTGTCGTTGAGGGTCTTCTCTTCACTCTGGAGGGTGAAGTTAACGGCATACGACTTCTTGCCAGCCTCGAGGTTCTTACCTTCATACACGTCGAAGAGCTTCACTTCCTTCAGGAGCTTCTTCTCGGCCTGATAAGCAGCAGCCTCAACCTGAGCGAACTCTACACCTTCGTCAACGAGCAATGCCAAGTCGCGGCTTACAGCAGGGAACTTAGACAGGTCATAGTAAGTGACTGTCACCTTCTTGATGAGCTTCATCAAGTTGGTCCAGTTGATGTCTGCGTAATAAACAGGAGCCTCCACATCAAGCTTCTTTGCCATCTTCTTGGTTACGATGCCGAACTCAGCAATCTTCTTACCGCCACGCTGTGTGATGGTGGTAGCAATAGAGAAGATGTCGTTCTTCTCCTCGCCGAACACAAGTGCGCCGAATGGAACGCCCAAGCGCTTGAAGATGTTCAGCACGTATGCCTTCATCTCATACACAGAGGTTTCCTCGTCAGCATGTGCCCAGTTGCCATTCACACGCTTACCAGTCAGCCACAAGCCCAAGTGGTAGTCTTCGCTATAGGCTGCCAGAATCTTCTTAGAAGACTCAGCGCTAGCCTTCAACGCCTCACCGTTCTCGTCAACCTTCTCCTGATTCTTCTCAGGGTCGAAGTAGTAGCAGTTGCCAAACTCGAAGAACTTCAAGTCGGGCATACGACGATTGGCGTTGCGAGCGATAGACTCAAGACCACCGAAGAGCAATGTCTGGCGCAGTACTGCCAAGTCCTGACTCAGCGGGTTCATCAGCTTCACGCAGTTCTCCAGCTTGTAAGTCTCGCCTTCTTCATAGTATGACACCTTTGTGAGCGAGTTGTTCAGGATTTCGTTGAAGCCACAGCCCACCAGCTGTTCAGCCACATGGTTCTGCAGTTTGTTGCTCTTGTCGAGTTCACCCTTCACGGTGAGCGATGAGCGCACCTGAGAAGGAATCTCAATATTGTTATAGCCATAGATGCGCAGAATCTCTTCCACCACATCGCAAGGCTTCTTCACATCCACACGGAAAGCAGGAGCCTTCACTTGCATGCCTTTCTCGTCTGAAGAAAGGATTTCGAAGCCCAGGTTCTTCAGGATGCTCTGCTGAGTCTCTACAGGAAGTTCCTTACCGATGAGGTCAGCCACATACTGATACTCTACATCGATGATGGCATCCTGAGGAAGGGTGTCGTTCTTCACATCCACAATCTCCATGCTGATTTCACCACCAGCCAATTCCTGTGCCAACATGGCAGCACGCTTCAAGGCGTAAATCTGACCAGCAGGGTCGATGCCTCTCTCGAAACGGAAGCTTGCATCTGTCTGAAGTCCATGACGACGGGCGCTCTTGCGAATCCATGTTGGGTGGAAATATGCACTCTCGAAGAGCACGTTCTTTGTGGTTTCGTAAGTGCCACTACCCTTTCCGCCGAACACACCAGCGATACACATAGGCTCCTCTACATTGCAGATAGCAAGGTCGCGCTCAGAGAGCTTATGCTCTTCTCCGTCGAGAGTGACGAATGGAGTGCCTTCTGGCAATGTCTTCACCACCACTTTGTTGCCCTTCACCATGTCGGCGTCAAAGCAATGCAATGGCTGACCATAAGCCATCATGATGTAGTTGGTGATATCCACGATATTGTTGATAGGACGCTGACCAATAGCAGTCAAGCGGTCTTTCAGCCACTTCGGGCTTTCCTTCACCTCACAGTTCTTCACACTGACAGCGCAGTAGCGAGGACAAGCCTCACCTGCTTCCACTTCCACGTCGAACTTCAAGTCGTTGTTCTGCACCTTGAAGTCATCTACTGATGGACGATGCAAAGAAGTCTCGTAGCCATTCTGCTTCAGGTAAGCATAGAAGTCACGCGCTACACCCCAATGAGAACAAGCGTCAGAGTGGTTAGGTGTGATATCCACCTCAATCACATAGTCGCTCTCCAAACCGTAGTACTCAGCAGCAGGAGTACCCACTACCGTATCCTCTGGCAGCACGATGATGCCATCATGACTGGTGCCTACGCCAATCTCGTCCTCGGCACAAATCATGCCGTTTGACTCGATGCCACGGAGCTTGCTCTTCTTGATGACAAACTCCTTATCGCCATCATAGAGCTTGCAGCCCAACTGAGCCACAATCACTTTCTGGCCAGCAGCCACGTTTGGTGCACCGCAGACAATCTGTTCTACCACACCGTTACCTTCATCTACCGTAGTCACGTGCATGTGGTCGCTGTTGGGATGAGGTTCGCAAGTGAGCACATGACCAACCACAAGTCCCTGCAGTCCGCCCTTGATGCTCTGCACCTCTTCCACAGCCTCAACCTCCAAGCCCATGCTGGTGAGCGCCTTGCCCACCTCCTCGGCTGTCATGTCGAAGTCAACATACTCCTTCAACCATTTGTATGAAATGTTCATATCGTAAAATTTTAGTATTTGTATCCTTTTACCTTGAATCTCTCACATACACGCCTACACGCCTGCGCGTGAAAGAAACGCCACAAATCGGCTCACAAATAACCAGAAATGGCTCTTCACCATCCCTGATTGCGCTGAAATGCGGCTCATTTTATTCAAAAACGCTGCAAAGGTAGCAATAAAAAGTGAAAAGTGAAGAGTGAAAAGTGAAAAATCTAAGCAGCAATCCATCTCGATGGAAGGAAATACAGATTTTTCACTTTCCTCTCCGCACTTTTCTTCTCTGTCAATCGCAGTTTGGGAGCTATGCCTCTTCGGCAAACCTTTTCAACTTTTCCAGAAAGACGTGCAACAAAGAGGGCTTGCGTTGCTCTGGCTCATCATCAGCCCATGACTCATCCTCTGCACCCAACTCATCCTCTTCTACATCTGGCAATTCCTGGTCCAAATCTGCTTCCTCTTCCGTCTCGACTTCAGCAGGCGCTTCCTCCTTTTCCACCTCAACAGGAATCTCTATTTTCGTACTCTTATCCGTCTGGTAATATTTCTCTCGCAAGGCTTTGTAATGCTCGTTCTCATTGGTCTTCGCCTGCTCTGCTTTTTCCTCCGAATCAAAACCCGTAGCGATGACTGAGACCTTAATTTCATCCTCCAGCGAATCGTCCAGATAGTGCCCCCAAAGCACTTCGATGTTATCATCCAGTTCTTCCATGAACTCATTGATTTCACGAAGTTCCGACATCTTAGCAGGCGACTTCGTTCCGCTATAGACAATATATAGCAAACGCTTGATTTTCTGCCTGTCCACATTCGCAATCAGAGGTGAATTCAACGCATCGGACATCGCCTTGAAGATGCGCTTCTCACCACTCGCTTTGGCTACCGACACTACTGCTGCGCCACTATCTTTCATCACCGTGCTCACATCCTTGAAATCTCGGTTCACCATTCCTCGCACCGTGATAATCTCTGCAATCGTCTTTGTGGCAATCGTCAGCACTTCATCAGCCTTCTTCATGCCGTCCTCCCAATCGAGTCCTGCATATTGCGTATCTTCCAACAGGCGCTCATTGTTGATGACAATCAGCGAATCCACACATTGCATCAAGTCATTCATTCCCTTCAGCGCCTTTTCTATGCGCTTCTTGCCCTCCATCAGAAACGGCAAAGTCACCACACCTACCGTCAGAATGCCACGTTCTTTCGCCACACGCGCAATGACAGGCGCAGCTCCCGTTCCGGTGCCTCCGCCCATGCCTGCTGTGATGAACACCATCTTGGTGTCTTCATCAAACATCGCTTGAATCTCGTCCATGCTCTTCTCGGCAATCTCACGTCCCAGCACAGGGTCTCCTCCCGTACCAAGCCCATCGCCCAACTGAATCTTGTTAGGCACCATGTTTGCCGTCAGCACTTGACTGTCTGTGTTAACTACTAAGAATGTCACGTTTCTGACACCCTCTTCCCACATGTGGTGCACTGCGTTGCCACCTCCGCCGCCCACACCAATCACTTTGATAATCTTTTCCGACTTGTCCACAATAGGAAAAGTGAATGGGGCTAATTCCTCATCTTTCATCATTCAATTCCAGATTTTTAAAACATTGAACAAACAATGAACCAACCTATACGGGTTGGCTTCTCACTTTATCATATATTCTCGCTACAAAGTTACGGAGTTTCATTGCATTATGCAAACTTATAGAGCAAGTTTTTTTACAAGAGTTACAAAAATTTTACAGATGTAAACCTTTATCCATGCACGCAGGATGCCCCAAGAAGGCGAACTACAGCCTACGTATCTGTGGAAGCTATCGCGTGCTTGATTATACACCTTGTAGCGCAATTGTTACATAGGCGCTGTTACAAACGTAACACACGGCGTGTTACAAATGTTACATAGGCGGTGTTACAAATGTAGCACACGGTGCGCCTCTCAGATGCTGCACCCGAAGAGACATGAATGAAGCAAGACATTGCGCAAGTGCATTTATCTCACACATTAGGAGCCGTCCCACCATGTATGTGGATTTTTGGTTATTCTAGCTTCAAGACAAAAGAAAACCATGTATCTTTGCAGCGAGAAAGTTCCTCGTCTATGCTGGATTGTATTTCCAGCCGTGACTTGGGGCTTTTTCATTTTACGAGCTCCATTTTGCCTACAGCACACACAACGATGACGGTAGAGGTGTGGTCTCCTAAATAAACCAGTCAAATGTTTGGAGGGGTTTGCAAAACGTGCTACCTTTGCAAAAAGTTGATATAAATATTGATGAGTTCCAACCATCTGTTGGGCTAAACCTCATGACGAATCACAAACTGATAGCTATTGACTTGGACGGCACGTTGGTGAGGAGTGACCAAAGCATCTCACAGCGAACCATTGACACACTCATTCATGTGCAGGAGATGGGCGTGAAGCTGGCGATAGCTTCAGGACGCCCCACTTATGGTACAGCACATGTAGCAGACACTCTCCGACTACAGGATTTCGGCGGTTATGTGATGAGTTACAACGGTGGGGAAATTTACAATTGGCAAACCAAGCAGCGACTGCACGCACAAACGCTGGACAAGAAGCTCATCCCCTACCTGTACTCTTATGCACAGACACAAGGCTTGCCCATCATGACGTATATCGGAAAGGAAGTGGTAAGCGAAGAAGAAGGCAATCGGTATATACAATACTCCTCCATGCGCAACAGAATGTCTATCAAGAAGGTGGACAACTTTGTGAAAGCAGTACAAGAGGAAGAAATTGTCAAGTGCATCATCGTAGGAGACCCTGATGTATTGCCTCCTTTAGAGGCGGAATTGCAAAGCACCTTGAAGGGACGAGCTGGAGCATTCCGCAGCGAGCCTTTCTTTTTGGAGATTGTTCCCCAAGGGATTGATAAGGGCAAGGGGCTGTCCATTCTGCTCAACAAGCTTGGTATGAAGCGAGAAGACTTGTTGGCTTTCGGTGATGGATACAACGACATCCCCATGCTACAATTTGCCGGCACAGGCGTAGCGATGGGCAATGCTGCCGAAGAAATCAAAAAAGCCGCCGACGAGGTTGCACCAAGCAACAACGACGACGGCATAGCGATATACCTGGAAAACGAAATGAAGGGTTGAAGTCTCCTTGCAGATGAACTTCAACCCTTCACTTTTCTATATCTCTTGATACTCTTATTCTTCAGGATAAGCCTTGTTGACAGCAGTAAGAGCATTGAGCGTCTTAGGGAAGCCGATGTATGGGAGCATTCCTGTCAGCACAGCCACCATTTCCTTCTTGCTAATCTTCATGTTCTTGCATCCCAAGCCGTGGTTTTCGAGCTGAGGCTGAGCAACACCCATGGAGGCGAGAAGGCAGAAAGTGACGAGCTCGCGGTGCTGCATGTCAATTCCGTTACGAGTGTAGAAATCACCGAAGCAATAGCTTTCGAGGAACTCAACAATATGCTCTTGACCCTTAGGCGCATTCTTCTCCATCTGCTCTGCCGTACCAGCGCCGAAGATGCCATCAATGTATTCACGGCCCTTCTCACGACGGTTCTCAGGCGTAGTGGTGCCCTGATCGTCGAGTGGCAACTTGATATCGTTGTCTTCAAACACCTCGTTCATCTCGAGGAGGAAGTCTATCATCTTGGAGAAGCCTACATAAGGAACGGTTTGATAGATAACCTCACGAATCTCACGTGGCTTAACACCCACATTGAGGCACACATCAACATAGACCTTGAATTGACGCATCGCGTTGCAGCCAATGGTGCTTGCCAAGATGCACATACAACGGGTCTTTTCAAGCACAGGCTCTTCTGTAAGCTTGAGCGCCTCGTCGAAAGCGAAATTATCGAATATCTGTGTTAGTTCAGGATCACGCTTCAGCGTATTAACAGAATTGCGCTGAGAGAATAACTTGCGTATCTGCAGCCGCGCATGTTCACTAATCTTCAATTCTTTCATGGTTATCGTACTGAGTTTTTAATGTTTCTAGGGCAAAGATAGGACTTTTTTCTAATAGCACGAACATTTTTCACTTTTTTTTAGATGCGCCACTTGCAAATGCGCCATTTTTTGAGTGAAAGCATAATTTCTTTGGGAAAAATCGTGTAACTTTGCAACCACATTAGATTATTACGCTAAAAAGATTGTACAATGAGCGAAATGAAGAAGAAAGAGACGATGGCTACGGTGAACAAGGCTCTCAAACGATGCTGGATATTCACGGGCATTATCATCTTTCTGATGTTTTTCTGTGTTTTTGCCATCTCACAGGGATGGTTTGGCAAGCTGCCTCCTGTAAGCGACTTGCAGAATCCTATCAACAAATATGCATCGCGCATCTATTCAAGCGACGAGAAACTGATTGGCACTTGGAGCTATGCCAGCGAGAACCGCTTGCTGGTGCCTTACGATTCGCTGCCAGAGAATCTTGTCAACGCGCTGGTGGCAACAGAGGATGTTCGATTCTACGACCATTCGGGCATTGACGCTAAAGCTATTGCCCGTGCAGTGGTGAAGCGACTGGTGATGGGCCAGAAGAGTGCTGGTGGTGGTTCGACGGTGACACAGCAGCTGGCCAAGCAGCTCTATTCTGACGTGGCCAAGTCGGACAGAAAGCGCATGATGCAGAAACCTATTGAATGGTTTATCGCTGTGCAGCTGGAACGCTACTACACCAAGGAGGAAATCATCACGATGTATCTCAACTATTTTGATTTCCTATATATGGGTGTGGGCGTGAAGAACGCCAGTCGAACGTACTTCGGAAAGGAACCCATCGACCTGGACCTGAACCAATGTGCTACGCTTGTGGGCATGTGCAAGAACCCTTCGCTTTACAACCCATACAAACGCGGAGAGAACGGAGAATACTTACAAAGCGAGCGTTGCAGAGAACGCCGCAATGTGGTCCTTGCGCAAATGGTGAAGGCTGGCTATATCACACAAGAGGAGATGGACGAGGTGAAGGAGCAGCCACTGGCATTGTTGCCCAGACCGAGAATCACATCTCATAAAGAAGGAGCAGCTCCTTATTTCCGCGAGCATCTGCGCGTCATCATGATGGCAAAGCGCCCCGAACGGAGCCAATACGCTTCATGGCAGGGACAGCAGTACCATGACGACTCTGTGGCATGGGAGACAGACCCATTGTATGGCTGGTGCAATAAAAACACGAAGAAAGACGGTTCGCACTATAACATCTATACTGACGGACTGAAGATTTACACGAGCATCGACACGCGCATGCAGAAGATGGCGGAAGAAGCGCTGTTTGAGCATGTGGCAAAATATCTGCAGCCTGCGTTCGAGAACGAAATCAGGTATTCAAAAACAGGACCTTATAAGCAAGTATCTTTATCCAAGATGAACAAAATCATCGATCGGGACATACGCCGAAGCGAACGCTACCGCGTGATGAAGGCTGACGGATTGAGCGATGAGGAAATCATGGAGGCATTCAATATTCCTGTTGACATGCGCGTGTTTAAATACGGCACCTCTTACGACAATCCAGAGGTGGTAGAAATGCGCATGAGTCCGCGTGACTCCATTATTTACTATAAGAGATTCCTGCGTGCTGGCGTATGTGCCATTGACCCAACAAACGGACAAGTGAAGGCGTATGTGCCAGGGCTTGACTTCGAGCATTTCGCATTTGACAATGTGCTGGGGCCTGGTCATCGTCAAGTGGGTTCAACCATCAAGCCCCTGCTCTACTCTCTTGCGCTCTCCAGCCAAGGATTCACACCTTGCGACATTGTGGATGCAAGCCCAAGAAACTATGGCGGATGGACTCCTAAGGGTCCTGCTCTCGGTATGGTGCCATTGAAGACAGCACTCGCCCACTCTAACAACCACGCATCGGTGTATCTCCTGAACATGATTCGCCCACAAAACTTTATTGACTACCTCAATAAGCAACTGAAGATTTCTACTTATACGATGCAACCGAACTTGACCATCGCATTGGGCTCGGGCGACGTAAGTATTGGTGAGATGGCAAGCGCCTACACCATCTTCCCTGGCATGGGCATCCATTATTCGCCGTTGCTGGTAACCCGTATCGAGGATGCAGAAGGCAACATCATCGCCAATTTCACACCACGCATGAACGAGGTGCTCTCAAAAGAGAAGGCTTACCAGATGATTTATATGCTGAAGGCTGTCATCAACGAAGGTACAGGCCGTGCACTACGCGGTGGAAAATACAACATTACGGCAGAACTGGGTGGTAAGACCGGTACGACAAACAGCAACGCTGACGGCTGGTTTATTGGCTTCTGCCCTAAACTGGTGGTGGCCAGCTGGGTGGGCGGTGACGATCCCGACATTCATTTCGGCAGCATGGCATTTGGTCAAGGCGCAAGGGCCGCACTCCCTATTTTCGGCAAGCTGATGAGAAAAATCTATAACAGCAAGAAATTGGGAATCTACGAGAGTGACAAGTTTGACATCCCCGAGGATTACCAGCCATGCACCAGCGACTTGATGACATTGCCCAGCGCGGAATCCATTCTTCATCCAGAAGAGGAAGAGGTCATCGATGCAGACGAGGCGTTCTTCTAAATAACAACAAATCAAAACAACTATCTAGAGATGAAATTCATAGGAATAATTCCAGCAAGATACGCTTCCACGCGCTTCCCCGCCAAGCCTTTGGCTATGTTAGGAGGCAAGACGGTGATTGAGAGAGTGTATCGCCAAGTGGAAGGCGTGCTTGACGATGTAGTGGTAGCAACAGACGACGAACGCATCATGGCTGCAGTTCAAGCTTTCGGCGGAAAAGCCGTCATGACCAGCGTGGACCACAAGAGCGGAACGGACCGCGTATATGAAGCCTTTACAAAAGTGGGAGCAGGCTTTGACGTTGTGGTCAATATACAAGGAGATGAGCCTTTCATTCAAGCGCAGCAGCTGGAAGCTATACGCGCATGCTTTGAAGACAAAACTGTGGATATCGCCACTTTAGTGAAGCCCTTCAAACCTGAAGATGGATTTGCTGCCTTGGAGAATGTAAACTCTCCCAAGGTGGTGGTGAATAAGCGCATGGAAGCACTCTACTTCTCTCGCAGCATCATCCCTTTCACTCGCGGAAAGGAGAAAAGCGAATGGCTGGCAGGCCATACATACTACAAGCACATTGGTCTCTACGCCTACCGCGCAGAAGTGCTGAAACAGATTACGGCACTTCCCCAATCAAGCCTCGAACTAGCTGAATCTCTTGAACAGTTACGTTGGTTGGAGAATGGCTACAAAATCAAGGTGGGCATCAGCGAAATCGAAACCATCGGCATCGATACACCCGAAGACTTAGCGAGAGCCGAGCAATTCCTCAAAACGCTCAAACACGAGGAATAGCCCCCAATATTCCCGCTAAGCGCCAACAAAGCCCTATTCGACACCCTGTCGAAAAACAATCGAAAACTCAAAATTGGGCCATTATTGAGCCAAATTTAAGGTTTTTTATTTTAAGAACGGTTAAAAAGCCGTTCTTTCTTTTTATATATCAGTTTTTAACGCTATCTTTGTACACATTATTAATAATATTATAAAAAGCCACTATAAATGGAAGATTTAGACAGAATCATTAAAGTCGAAATCAACGAAACGATGAAGAAGAGCTACATTGACTACTCAATGTCAGTCATTGTGGCTCGTGCCCTTCCTGAAGTTCGAGATGGTTTCAAACCCGTGCACCGACGCATCCTCTACTCAATGGACAAGCATGGTAACACGTCTGACAAACCCACAGTAAAGTGTGCACGTATTGTAGGTGACGTGCTGGGTCACTTGCACCCACACGGCGACTCATCTGTGTATGGTGCACTTGTTCGTTTGGCTCAGCCCTGGGCAATGCGCTACACGCTGGTGGATGGACAAGGAAACTTCGGTTCTGTTGACGGTGACGGCGCTGCTGCCATGCGTTATACGGAGGCTCGACTCAGCAAATTGGGCGAGGCTATGTTGCAGGACATCGACAAGGAAACTGTGGATATGGTTGACAACTTCGATAACTCGGAGAAGGAGCCAACTGTGTTGCCCACTCGCATACCTAACCTCTTGGTGAATGGTGCTACAGGTATTGCAGTAGGTATGGCTACAAATATTCCTACTCACAACTTGAGTGAGGTGATTGATGGCTGTGTGGCTTATATTGACAATCCTGAACTGACGAGTCTCGACCTGATGCAGTACATCAAAGGTCCAGACTTCCCAACAGGCGGTATCATCTGCGGTGTGGATGGCATCAAAGATGCTTATGAGACAGGACGTGGACGTATCGTAATCCGTTCAAAAACTGAAATTGAAACAGAAGGAACACACGACAAGATTGTTGTTAGTGAAATTCCATACAACGTAAACAAGTCGGAGTTAATCAAGAAGATTGCTACACTTGTGAACGAGAAGAAGATTGATGGTATCAGCAATGTGAACGATGAGTCTGACCGCGAAGGCATGCGTATCGTCATTGACATTAAGCGCGAAGCTAATGCCAATGTGGTTCGCAATAAACTCTTTAAGCTCACAGATTTGCAGAGCACATTTGCCGTAAACTGCATCGCTATCGCAGACCGCCGCCCAAAGCAGCTTTCACTGAAGGACTGCATCCGCTATTTTGTCAACCATCGCCACGATGTGGTAATTCGCCGCACTAAGTTTGACAAGCGTAAGGCAGAAGAACGCAGTCACATTCTGGAAGGTCTTATCATCGCTTGCGATAACATTGACGAAGTAGTTCACATCATCCGTGCCGCAAAGAATCCACAGGAAGCAATGGACAACTTGATGGTTCGCTTCAACCTCGACGAGATTCAGGCTCGTGAAATCGTGAACATGAGACTCCGCGCCCTCACGGGACTGGAGCAGGACAAGCTGCACGCTGAATTTGATGAACTGCAGAAACTCATCGCTTATTTGGAACAAATTCTCACCGACGACGCACTCTGCCGCAAGGTGATGAAGGATGAGCTTCTTGAGGTGAAGGAGAAATGGGGCGACGAGCGCAAGACTGAAATTGACGTGACCGCCAGCGAGAACTTTGACCCAGAACAGTTCTATGCGAAGGAGGAAGTGGTAGTGACGGTGAGCCACCTCGGCTACATTAAGCGCACTACACTAACAGAGTTCCGTACTCAAGCTCGCGGAGGAATTGGTGTGAAGGGTGGAACAGCACGCGACAAGGACTTCATTGAGTTCATCTATCCAGCTAACACACACAACACGATGATGTTCTTCACACAGAAAGGACGCTGCTTCTGGATGAAGGTGTACAACATCCCTGAAGGTTCACGAACTGACAAGGGACGCGCTATTCAGAACCTCCTCAACATCGACAGCGATGACAAGGTGACTGCATTCATTTGTATTGAGAATATCAACGATGAAGAGTGGGTGAACAGTCATAACCTCATCTTCTGTACACGCCAAGGCATCATTAAGAAGACGGCATTTGTCAACTACTCACGCCCACGCAATAACGGTATTATCGCAATTAACTTGAACGAAGGCGATGAAGTGGTTGAAGTTCTTCTCACTAGTGGTAAGGACGAAATCCTTATTGCGAACCGAAACGGTCGCGCTATCCGCTTCAACGAAAGCACTGTGCGCAACATGGGACGCAGTGCTACAGGTGTGAAGGCCATGCGTCTGGACGAGGACCCTGAAGACCAAATCGTTGGTATGATCGCCCTCACTAAGCCTGAAGGCTACGACGATGATCAGGAGGAGAACGTTGAAGAAACAGAAAACAAGGAAGAACGCTTCCCTGATATGCCAACCATTCTGGTACTCTCAGAGAAGGGTGTTGGCAAACGTTCTACTATCGGAGAATATCGTATTACAAACCGTAATGGTAAAGGTGTCAAAACAATCAACATCACTGACAAGACAGGCAAATTGGTTGCTATCAAGAAGGTGGAGGAAGATGAAGACATCATGATTATCAACAAGAGCGGTGTAACGATTCGTTTGGCTGTTGCTGACATTAAGAAGTCTTCACGCAACACACAAGGCGTTAAGCTTATCGATATTCAGAAACGAAACGATGTAATTAGCTCTGTTTGTGTTGTAGAACATTCAGAAGAACCTGAGGATCTGAACGAAAACGAGGAAGGTATTGAAACCTCCGAAAACACCAACGAGTAAAAATAGGAATGAGTAGTGAGGAATATATATCAAATCCTCACTACCCTTTTCCCTCAATATGAAGAAATAAACCTAATTTATCAACCTCATTAAACCAAATCAATTATGAAACAGTTAGTTCTGATGATGGTTAGCCTCTTCCTCATCTCAAGTGCATATGCACAAGACAAGGAAGCTCTAAAGGCACAGAAAGAAGCTCAAAAAGAAGCGGAATCAACATTGAAGAAAGCTAAAAACATGTATGAGATGTCTATTCCTAATGCCCAGTACGGACGTAAGGTAACTGACTTCCAACGACTAGCAACAGCACTCGAAATGAGTCAATCCACTATCAATAACGAATTCACAAAGAATAATGCATTGACGTGGAAAGTTGCTGCAGATATACAGAACGAGTACTACAAAAAACTTGACAATGAAATCAAAGCAGATCCTGACAATGAATCTTTACAAGAGAACTTTGTTGAGGTCTCAGCCAAGCTTCTGACCTATTGCATCAAGTACGACTCTCTTCTCTCCATACAGCCTAAATTAAAGCCAGAAGAGTATAAAGCAGCTCACACTCTACATCAAAACATGAGTGTCAATCCTGCTATTCAGTTGTTACAAGCCGCACAGAAATATTCTAACAGCGAAAGTCAAGCGGATTTGAAAAAAGGCGCAATGTATTCCAGCTTATTCCTTTACGCACTGGAAGAATCTTCACTGATGAAAGACTTTAAGCATGACAATCGTGATGATTGGAAAACCTATGCAAAGGCTTTCCGTGCACAGTCTTACTTGAACCTTGAAGGAACCCCTGAAGCTAAAATTGTAGAGGTTTACAAAAAACTGATGGACACACGCTACAAGGGTATCGCTTATCAATCTTTGGCAAACTACTATCGCGAAAAGGATATTGCCAAGCAGAATCAATATCTCGCTGAAGGCATTGAGGCATTGAAAGATGATCCTGAGCAGAAAGAACTGCGCGCTAATTTTGCGATTATCCTCATGCAGAATCAATTCCAAAAAGGAGAGAAAGAAGCCTTTAAGAAGACGGCTAAACTTATCAAAGAAGAATTTTCTGATAATAGCAACGCTGTTAATGCCTACATGATGGAGGGACAAATCGCTTTTGAAGATAAGCAATATGACGAAGCAAAAGCAATCTTCCTCGAAGCTAAAGAAAAATTCCCAGAAGAGCCCAAATGTCTCCTCATGGCAGCGCGCTCCGCATGGCAAAAAGCTATTGTAAGTGGTTCAAAAAAAGCGGATATGGACGAGGCTATAAGGCTATTCAAACAGTTAGAGGCTGAGGAAGCTGATGAACCCGAATTATGGGGCGAGTCCCTCTACATCTTGTACAATAATACCCAGCAGCTACCTTTAGCAGCTAAATACAAAAAGTATTACAAAGGGAAATAAGCTACAGATAGGGAAACGACCCACAACATAAAAAGTAAGCCGGATGGAACATCAAATAGAGTTCCATCCGGCTTTCTCTTTTATTACAATCGGCCAATCTCCTATACACCACTGCAATGATATTAAGACTGTATTAGCCATGAGGAATTTCTAAATTCAAAATGATTGTATAAAAGGAAAAGTCTGAACAGGAAATAATTTCAGAAGGAACATTAAGGCGTAACGAGGAGGCACAGGCATAACACGAAACACAACTTCTTCTCTTCCAATGATAAAGAGTAGAAAAAAGAACACACAATAATCACAGAGTTTGCGTAAGTTATAACAGCCTAAGTAGAAATTGCAGCAATGTAAAGAAAACAGAAAAACAATGTATTACATATACTTTATATATAATACGCCCCTTCATTCACGCAATTATTCAACCAAATAAACAATACCACAAACTGGTATCAGCAAGATAATAACAATGAATGACCCGCAAAAAACAAATAGGAAGAGAGCCAGAAGATATACAACTTAAGAACTACAAAGATAATTGAGAACAGAAGAACGGGAACAAAGGAGGCCGGAAGGAGATAAGAGAACAGAGAAAGGGGAAAGGAAGGAGAAAGCAAGTGGCGATCTACTTTTCCGCGTCGCGGTACAGTACCACCGACACGCCCGGGCAAACCTTTTCAGTAAAGGAATACGGAGAACATCTATAAAGGAATGCGGGTAATGCCTGTAGAGAAATGCGGATAATAAAGGTACACAAAAAGCCGGAACAAAAAAAAGGAGCCCTCCACAAAATGATGTGGAGGGCTCCATCAAGAAGGCAGCGACCTACTCTCCCGCATTGCGGTGCAGTACCATCGGCGCGCCCGGGCTTAACTTCTCTGTTCGGGATGGGAAGAGGTGGAACACCGGGGCCAAAGCC
>CADAEK010000016.1 GCA_902786925.1 uncultured Bacteroidales bacterium | reverse complement strand
TAAGAAACTGTCTTGTTATATCATCATCTAAGTACAGATATCATCATTTTTTTAAGAGATCTCTCTATTATCTCATATAATCTTCTGCAAACTTAGAGTTATAATCTGTTCTATCTTGTAGGACTTGTTGGCCATGGAAATGGTGAGCGTAATGCCTGCCGTTCAGCAGCAGTGTTCAATCAGTTGAATCCTGTGAGTATAGGATTTCTTTCCCTTACGCTATTTCCAGAAAGCCAACTATATAAGGAGATCTCAGAAGGGCTCTTTCAAGAGGCTACTGAGTATGAACGTCTTGATGAAATGATATGCCTCGTCAGCAAACTGACATGCAAGACACATATCCTCGCAAGGACAGTGAGCAATCCGATCCCATTTACGGGTTCTTTGCCTGTCGACAGAGAATCGATACTTCGCGATTTGAGAGACGCAAAGCAGCATCTTACAGAAGAACAACTTCGCAGCTATCGTGACAGTATAGAGTTTCTTTAGCTCACCATAATGCCACCTTCCCGCCATGTCTTCGCCGTGTCGGGCTGGTGTGACTGCGGAATAAAGACTGTAAACGGACCTCTTTTGTAACAGACTTATTCCAGAGCGTGTAACATTTGTAACACACCGTATGTAACATTTGTTACACAGGGTGTGTTACAAATGTTACATAGGTACTGTTACGCCTGTAACACATGGTGATGTTACAGGCGTAATTTGAGTGTGCGTATGTGGAGGGGAAAGAATCGAAACTAAAGCATCTTAAGGGCCAGTTTGATGACCTTCTCGACAGGTGCGGAAGGCTCGTCCTTAAGGATGGATTTGACGGTTTTGGCCACTGGGGCAGGTGGAAATCCGAGCATTTTGAGCGCCTCGCACGCTTCGTTGTAAATCTCGCTGTTCTGAACAGCGGGTGCAGCGCTGTCGCCTGCGGGTGAAGTGGCTTCGAGACCTAAGGAAACAACCTTGTCGCGCAGTTCCACAATGATGCGTTGGGCAGTCTTAGCCCCGAGGCCCTTGACGGTCTTGAGCATGCGCTCATTGCCTTCCATGATGAGGGTGGCCAATTCGGGGGCGGAGAAGCTGCTGAGCATGGTGCGGGCGGTGTTGCCGCCTACGCCGCTGACGCTGATGAGCATGAGGAACAGTTCGCGCTCCTGCTTGGTGGCGAAACCGAAAAGGGTCCATGCGTCCTCACGGATGGATTCGTAAACAAACAGACGGGCTTCGCTTTTCCCTTGCAGAGCCGTGTAGGTGTTGAGGGAGATGTTGAGCAAGTAGCCTACGCCATGCGCCTCGAGTGTGGCTTGGGTGGGAGTGAGTTCGTCGAGTATGCCTCGGATATATTCAATCATTGTTTAGAATTTGTTGGGGCAAAGGTACGAAAATAAAGTGAAGAGAGAAGAGTGAAAAGTGAAAAATCTGAGTTGCTTTTCCTAATGACGGACAGCCCGAATGGTGAGTAACTTAAATTTTTTACTCTTCACTCTTCACTTTTCACTTCAAATAGGTTTGACAACTTCTTTGAGCCATGCTTTATGCTCTTCGTCAAGGCGTGGCGCAAGCCGCTCGTATACAGTCTTCTGATAAGAGTTGAACCACTGGCGCTCTTCCTCTGTGAGCATCTCCACCAGGATGGGGGAGGTGAGGATGGGGCAGAGGGTGAGGTGCTCGAAGGTGTAGTATGGCCCGAACGTGATGCCCTCGGTGGCGGGTACCACCAGCATGGTGTCCTCATGGCGCACACCGTGGCTACCTTCGATGTAGATGCCGGGCTCGTCTGTAATGGTCATGCCGGGCAGGAGCGGAGTGGGACGCCATTGCATGCGGAACTGGTGGAGGTCGATGGCCTCATGCACGGACATGAACTGACCCACGCCATGCCCGGTGCCGTGCAGGTAGTTAATGCCGTATTTCCACATGGCTTCGCGGGCCAGCGTGTCGAGTTGGGTACCGCAAGTTCCCTTAGGGAAGACGGCAGAGCCAAGGCGAATCCAACCTTTGAGCACCAGCGTGTAGTCGCGGCGCATCTCCTCTGTGAGGGGACCTAATGGAATGGTTCGAGTGATGTCGGTGGTGCCGTCAAGGTATTGTCCGCCAGAGTCAATCAGCAAAAGTCCTTCTGCTTTGACGGGGATGTCCGTTTCAGGGGTCGGGTCGTAGTGGACGATGGCTCCGTGGTGTGCATAGCCCATGATGCTCTCAAAGCTGACGCCTTTGAACAGCGGCTGCTCGGCACGGAACTCCTCCAATCTCTTGGAGAGGGACAGCTCGGTCTGTCCACCCTTTGGCACATTCTCGAGGGTCCATTTAATCCATTTGACCATTGCCACGCCATCCTTTTCCATCGCATTGCGGAAACCGCGTATCTCGGTCTCGTTCTTGAAGATGAGCATCTGTTCCACCACGCTCTCTTTGCGGATAGGCGTCTTGATGGCAGAATAGACGGCGAAGTTGGTCTTTTCGGGTTGCACATAAACTGGCATGCCGAGGGCTTGGAGGTCGGAGGTGATGGCATCATACTCGCGGATGTCCACACCTTCCTCTTTCAGATAGTTGGCCACTTCGGGTGTGACCTTTTCTTTACATATATATAGATAGGCGTCAGCAGGTGTGATGAGCACATAGCCAAGCACGAAAGGCGTGTAGAGCACATCGTCGGCACGCAGGTTGAGCGTCCACGCCACTTCTTCAAGGCTGGACACCACGATGGCGTTCTGCCCAATCTTCTCGCGGATGCGCTGAATCTTGGATGCGGCACTTTCTCCGGCATACTCCAATCCTTGAATAAAGGCTTTGCTTTGTGGAATCGCAGGGCGGTCGGTCCAAATTTCAGCGTATGGGTCAATGTCTGTTCGGAGGGCAAGGCCGTATGCTTTGAGCTCGTTTTCCAGATTCTCCACTTCGGCTGTGGTGTTCACCCAGCCGTCCACAGCTACGACGCTGCCTTGGGGAAGCATGCTGCCCAGCCACTCGGTGATGGTGGGGGTGCCTTCAATCTTCTCTTTCATCAGTTCGACACCCGTGCCGGCCAATTGCTCTGCGGCCTGGAGAAAATAACGTGAGTCGGTCCATAAGGCCGCCTGGTCAGTTGTGACCACAGCGATGCCTGCGGAACCGGTAAATCCAGTCAGCCAACGGCGTGACTTCCAGCGTTCGGGCACATATTCACCTGCGTGAGGGTCGGTGCTGGGGGTGATGAAGGCGCTGACGCCTTCGCGGCGCATGAGGGCACGAAGCGCCTCGATTTTCTCTGTTGCTTTCAAAATGTAACGATTTGGGGTTGAAACAATGTTTTGGTGCTGTAATTTTTCCACAAAGATATAGGATTTATAGTAATTTTGAAAGTTTTTCTTTAAAAAAGATATTTTTTTGTTATAAATTTTGTTGTTTTTGTGGAAAAAGTCTAACTTTGCACCCGAAATCAAAAAGCGCAGGTACGAAGCACCGCTTGCAACGCTTTATTTTTAGGAGTTTTCAGCAAGGTGTTCCGGATGCAACAAAATAGAACGACGAACAGTTTTATATATCAACAACATTAAAAACCGTTTTCACAAATGGACGCAAAAAAAGTATTGGAAGACCTGAAGCGTCGCTTTCCAAACGAACCTGAGTATCATCAGGCAGTAGAAGAAGTTCTCGGCACAATCGAGGAAGAGTACAACAAGCACCCAGAGTTCGACAAGGTGAACCTTATCGAGCGTCTCTGCATTCCAGATCGTGTGTATCAGTTCCGCGTTACTTGGATGGATGACAAAGGCCAGATTCAGACCAACATGGGTTACCGCATCCAGCACAACAACGCCATTGGCCCCTACAAAGGCGGTATCCGTTTCCACAGCTCTGTGAACCTCGGTATCCTGAAGTTCCTCGCATTCGAGCAGACTTTCAAGAACTCACTCACTACACTCCCAATGGGTGGTGGTAAGGGTGGCTCTGACTTCTCTCCACGTGGCAAGAGCAACGCTGAGGTAATGCGTTTCTGCCAGGCCTTCATGCTTGAGTTGACTCGTCACATTGGTCCAGACGTAGATGTACCAGCAGGTGATATCGGCGTAGGTGGCCGTGAGGTAGGTTATATGTTCGGTATGTACAAGAAGCTCACTCGCGAGTACAGCGGTGTGCTCACTGGTAAGGGCATCGAGTTCGGTGGTTCTCTCATCCGTCCTGAGGCAACTGGTTACGGTACAGTTTACTTCCTCCGCGCTATGTTGAAGACTAAGGGCGACAAGATCGAAGGCAAGAAGGTGCTCATCTCTGGTGCAGGTAACGTAGCTCAGTATGCTGCTGAGAAGGTGCTCCAGCTCGGTGGTATCCCAATGACGATGTCTGACTCTAACGGTTACATCTACGATCCAGACGGCATCACTCGCGAAAAGCTCGACTACATCATGGAGCTGAAGAACGTTTACCGTGGTCGTATCAAGGAATATGTTGACAAGTACCCAACTGCTAAGTATGTAGGTGACGGCGCTAAGCCTTGGTTTGAGAAGGCTGATATCGCTCTGCCATGCGCAACTCAGAACGAGTTGAACGAGGAGCAGGCTAAGGCTCTTGTTGCTAACGGCGTTATCGCTGTGGCTGAGGGCGCTAACATGCCATCTGTCTTGGTCAGCTGAAGAGGTTGACGCTAAGCTCCTCTGGATCATGGAGAACATCCACGAGAACTGCGTGAAGTACGGCACAGAGGCTGACGGCTACGTAAACTACGTGAAGGGTGCTAACGTTGCAGGCTTCATGAAAGTTGCGAAGGCTATGATGGCTCAGGGCATCGTTTAATAATGCCGAGCCGAATTGCCAAGGAACTTCGGCGTAGCGTGAGCGAAGCCAACTTTCTTAAGGCTATGATGGCTCAGGGCATCGTATAAGGTTTGTCCTTGGAACGTCTAGTTTTACTAGAATATTAAGAACATAATATATGTGTTGGCGCATCGAATTTCGGTTCGATGTGCTTTCTTTTTGTTGGGTATGCTTGGCTGTTATGAAAAAACGATGTAACTTTGTGGCTGATTTGTTATGAGAAAAGCTTATATGATTGAAAGACTTATGAAAACAAAACTGCTACTAACCGTGCTTGCACTTGCCATCTGTGGAGCGATGAAGGCTCAGGACTGGGTGAACGTGCAACGCAGCTATGGCGGAGAATCATGGACCATCCCTTTGCGGATTGAACAGTTCTCTCAGTTTGATTTCTCCGATGACGAAACGTCTATGCGGGGATATACGCAGACGAAGGATGGCGCCGAAATGGTGGTGCCTTTCAGCGTCGAGTATCTGGAAAGCCTCACGTTCTCTTCCGACTTGACGGATGAGGAAAAGGGGCACAACAAGTATCGTGTGTTCACGATGAACATCACGACAGAAAACGGAGTGGGGATTCAAGACAAGGAAAATTGGATCAACTGCCACATCTCCATCGATGGAAAGGGCGAGTACTCGAACTATTCGGGCACGGGCCGCATCAAGGGACGTGGTAACTCTAGTTGGCTGTATTATAAGAAGAAGCCTTATAAGTTCAAACTGGACTCCAAGAGCAAGCTGCTGGGCATGGATAAGGCGAAGGACTGGAACTTGCTTTCCAACTATCGCGACGTGACGGATATGATGAATGTGTTTGCTTTTGAAACGGCTCGATGGATGGGCATGCCTTTCACTAACCATACACGCTTTGTGGAAGTGTTCCTCAATGGCGATTATGTGGGCGTCTATCAGTTGACGGAGAAGGTGGAACTGGGCCCTAATCGGGTGGCGATAGATGAGGATGAGGGAGTGCTGTTGTCGTTTGATGCGGATGACGGTCCAGATTTGAGCCCTGATGCAACAGACAACTTCTGGAGTGAAGTGTATGGATTGCCCATGTGTGTGAAAGAGCCGGAGGACTTGCCGCAAGAGCAGATGGATGCCATTAAGGCCGACTTCGCTGTTCTGGAGCGGGCTGTAAAGGCACGCAACTATGAGTTGGTGAGCGAACTGATGGACATTCCTTCGTTTATAGGCATCTTGCAGCTGCATGAGTTTCTGTATAACGTGGAGATTGATGCGCCACGAAGCTTGTACGTGTACAAAGACAAGGGAGGTAAGTACACCTTTGGCCCTGTGTGGGATTGGGATGCCGCCTTTGACTTCGATTGGAGCAACTGGACGGAGAATCATACGTACTTCACCAGCTACAAGAAACTGATATACGGGACGGACCCTGTGAAAGCTACGGGGGCGAACTTCCAAATCAACAAGTTCTTCCGTGATATGTTTGGCGATGCAACGTTTGTGGCGCAGTACAAGCAGGCTTGGCAAGATGTGAGCGCTGAGATATACTCTCGCAACTGGGAGGAGATACAGAAGTATATAGCGGAGATGGAAAAAGGCGCCTACGCCCGTGATGTGGCGCGGTGGCCGTTGAAGTACCCCAATAAGCCGACTAACAATTATGTGGTGAAGAATGAGATTCAGAAGATGTCCACTTGGCTGAAGAACCGTAAGGACTATCTTGACGGAGTTATCGCGGGGTATCCTGCAGGGACCGAACCAGCTGTGGTGATAGCTGAACCTGTCGTGAAAGTGGAGAATGGAGCCGTTTATGTGACTGCGGTGATGGAGTTTGCCAGTGGCTATACACAAGATTATCGTATAGCGATAGACAAAAACGAGATAGAGGCCTTGTTGGGCGGAGCGCCCACGGCGCTTGTCCCACTGGATGCGGATGGATATGAGGGATGGAACACGGCGGCAGGCACTTATGGCGCATGGTTCGATGCCAATGGCGACACCGCCAGCTATCAATGGGGGAATGTGCATGTCTATATAGAAAGCAACGAACTGTATTCGTGGAGCTATGGATGCCATCCCGACAATTGCAAGAGTGGTGATGTGCATACCGTAACCATGCAGTACCAGCGAGGCAACAAGACCGTTGACGTGATTGTGACGTTTACTATAAAATAGAGAATATGAAGAAGAACCTTGAGACCATCTGCATTCATGGCGGATGGAAACCATCGAAGGGCGAGCCTCAGCAGCTGCCCATCTATCAGAGTACAACCTTCAAGTATGACACCAGCGAGCAGATGGCTCGTCTCTTTGACTTGAAGGATTCAGGATATTTCTATACGCGCTTGGCCAATCCGACCAACGACTTGGTGGCCAAGAAGATTGCTGCCCTCGAGGGCGGTGTGGGCGCTGTGCTGACTTCAAGCGGTCAGGCGGCTAACTTCTACGCTGTGTTCAACATCTGTGAGGCTGGCGATCACTTCATCACCTCCAACACCATCTATGGCGGCACGTTCAACCTCTTTGGCGTGACCATGAAGAAGCTCGGCATCGAGTGCACTTTCGTCGACCCTGAATGGGATGACGAGCGCATCGAAAAGGAGTTCCGTCCTAACACTAAGTGCTTCTTTGGCGAGACCATCAGCAACCCTGGCGGCAACGTGTTCGACATTGAGCGTTTTGCCAAGATGGCGCACAAGCATGGCGTACCACTCATCGTGGATAACACCTTCGCCACACCTATTAACTGCCGTCCTTTCGAGTGGGGATGCGACATCGTGACGCACTCCACCACGAAGTATATGGATGGACACGCTACTCAGGTGGGCGGTTGTGTGGTTGATAGCGGCAACTTCGACTGGGATGCCTATAGCGAGAAGTTCCCCGGCTTGACCACTCCCGATGAGAGTTACCACGGTCTCACTTACACGAAGGCGTTTGGCAAGATGGCGTACTGCACCAAGCTTGTCTCTCAGCTGATGCGCGACCTCGGTTCCATTCCAGCTCCTCAGAACTCCTTCCTTCTCAATCTCGGATTGGAAACGCTCCATCTCCGCATGCGTCAGCATTGTGCCAATGCCCAGAAGGTGGCAGAGTGGTTGGAGAAGAACCCGAAGGTGGGTTGGGTGAACTACTGCGGTCTGCCTTCTAACAAATACTATGCCCTCGGTCAGAAATACCTGCCCAACGGCTCATGTGGCGTCATCGCCTTCGGTCTGAAGGGTTCTCGCGAGGATGCCATCAAGTTCATGGACAACCTCGACTTCATCAGCATCGTCACCCACGTGGCAGATGCCCGCACCTGCGTGCTGCACCCAGCCAGCCACACCCACCGTCAGATGTCTGACGAGCAACTGCGCGAAGCAGGTGTGGCTCCCGACCTCGTGCGCCTCTCTGTGGGCATCGAGAATGCCGAGGACATCATTGCTGACCTCGAACAGGCAATGGCAAAGATGTAGCCAGTTTTGAGTGTTTTATAGGGCACTCAGTATCATCATTACCTCAAGCCCACCACCGTAATTACGTTGCGCCTTGTATCGTAATTACGGTGGTGGGCTTGTCTATAGGCGTCGGAACGCGTTATCTCCTTTTCCTAAAAGGTATGCGTGGATGCAGTCATTTCATTTCCGTCATCGTCTTACCCATCTCCTTCATGTATTTCTCCATGAGCTGATTGACTTGTTTCTGGGCATCTTTGGCAGGTTTGGGCAGAACACCGACCCTCTTGTACAATTCTCCGTATGCTTTGCTCTGTTCGGAGTAGAACTTGAGAATCTCTCCATAGATGTCTTTCCACTCAAAAGGAAGAGCATCAATACCTTTCATGTATTTGATGAAGTCATGAAAATTAATGTCCAGTTCCTTGTTCAGTTTGATGATTTGTTTGAAATAGTTGTCTGAGCCAGTGAGTGACACCATATCCACATAAGGTTTAAGAGATTCGTAGGTGGCTTTAATGGCATCTATGTTCGCTGCGATGGCGTGGCTTTTGGCTTCCATTTGCATATCCTGTTCAGGTGTAAGTTTGGATTCTTCCTTAAGAGGAGTTGCTTGGTGATAGACGGGCTGCTCCGCGTCCACGAGCTCAGACTCGTCCACAATGATAACATCGTCATTCCCTCGTTTTTGCCGTTCATTCAGCAGGCTCTTCCCTGAGTAGCGTCCCACACGTCGCTCATAGTCTTGGTCGTCATCAAAATAGCCGTTGTGTACGGTGATGTTGTAGGTCTCGCCTGGCACGAAGTCGAGGTTAATCCATGCGGAGCAGAGCGAACCGTCGGGGAAGATGCAGCGCAGGCGTCCCACCATAGGTTTATCGAGTTCTGTCTGCCATTCAAAGCGTTTGTTGATGACAGGCACGCAAGCCACATAGTCATCATCTCCGATGTTGGCAAGTTCTTCACCCGACTCAGCGATGTAGATGTTGTAGAGCGAGTCTTTGATGTTCTCGTCCACGCGTCCCACAATCTTGAAGGTCTTCTTCGATGATTCCAAGTCCTTCTCATAGATGTCGGGGCGCAGAGAGGTGATCTGATAGATGGCGCCAAGAATCTTTCTCTTATCGTTGGAGAGTGTCCATTTGATAGCGTATGCGTCGCGTAGTTGAGGATTCTCAGCGTTCTTGGTGCAGAGCAGCCACATTTCCTCTTTGTTCAAACCGCGGACGAGGTAGCTCTTGTTCTTTCCGTTTCCATCAACAGCCTTCAGCGAGAAAGACTCGTTGGTGCCTGGTGACAGATGAAGCAGTTGATAAGAGGTGGGTTCATCTTTCTTGAATGCTTCGCTGATGTTTTTAAGATTGAGTGATTTGTCGTTTCCGTCTGTCCACTCTGAATTGTTGGCGACGAAGTAGGTGATTCTTACACTCGACTCAATCAGGTTGGTATTGGGGTTCTTGTTGATGGAATAAACCTCGTCAGAAGGATTTCCCCAAGTCATGATGATGTCGTTGAACAGCGTCTTGACGTGGATGGGTGTGGTCTGCTGACCCTTTGCCCGCTGCTGGGCATGGATGGTTGCGATGGTGCTGCATGCGATGAGCAGCAAGATGAATAAGCGTTTCATAGTGTTCTTGTTTTTATTGCTGTGCCATTTTTTCTAATGTGTATTTTGAAATCTCCAGTTCCAGCTCCACCCATTTCAAGTAAGCCTCGTTGGCTTGTTTCTTCATCAGGGCGATTTCCTCTGGAGTGTATTTGTAGTTCTCGGGACGAGTGATAGGGATGTCTCGCTCGGTCAGTATGACGGTAGCAGTCTCGTTGCGAGGAGCTTCTGGCGCTTTCTGCTCGGCAACAAGCTCTATGACTGCAGCCTCTTCTTCTGTAGCAGCCTTTTCAGGTACAGCCTCCTGTGCCAAGAGCGGTTGAGCAGTCGTTGCTGTTGGGTGTTTCGCCTTGGGCTGTTCTGCCACTTTCTCTTCTTGTGGCGTGGAAACCTTTTGAAGTGCTTCCGCTTGAGGTGTTTCTGCATCCGTCTTAGGCTTCTCTACCTTCGCGGCAACAGGCTTTCCCATTGACATCCCGTCTTCTGGCGTTCCTTTGGGTGGGGTGAGGAAGACGGCTATCAAGGCTGCCACGCATGCCGCTGCCACCATAGGCCAAAGCACGCGTGAGCGTCTTCTTTTCGCGGCCTTCTTCGCCATCTCTTCCTCCACGCGCTGCATCATCCGTGCGTTGAGGTCGGCAGGCATCGGTGGCAAAGCCTCTTCCTCCAGCCTGATGGCGTCACGAAGGTTCGTGTCCTTTTGGTGTAATGTTTCTATATAGTCTTCTTTCATGATTGTATCATTTGAATGATTTTGCAAAGTTTCTTTCTCGTTCGGAACAGTTTCGAAGCGATGGTGGTTGACGGGGAATCTGTCACATAAGCGATGTCCTTCAGACTCATCTCTTCATAGTAGAACATGGTGATGAGGCTTCTCTCCTCAGGCGGCAGATGCTTCAAGGCGGCCCGTATCAGTTGCACCGTCTCTGGGTCGGGATGTCCCAAGGTCGCCTCCACTTCCGTTTCCGACAGCCTTTCCGCTTCTCCGCCCTGGTCCTCGAAGTAAATGACCTCTCTCCGCTTGTGCCTCAGCCAGGTAATGGACTCGTTGTAGGCGATGCGTGACACCCAGGTCTTGAAGGATGCCTTCTCCTCGTTATACATATTTATATTTAGAAAGACCTTCAGGAACACATCCTGATATACCTCCTCGGCATCCTCCACGCTCGGCAACAGCCTCACCACCTGGTTGAAGACATGTCTGCCATATCTTTCAACCATCGTCTGCTGGGCCATGGGGCTGTGCTCCTTCAGCCCCTCTATCAGATTCGCTTCTATATCTGTTGCCATCTTTTCTTGAGGTCTTCTATCTGTATATACGATGATAAAAACCGAAAAATTGCAAAGTGTGAAGAAAAAGTGTAAAAAAAATGCATTATCTTTGCAAAGATAGAGTGTTTTCCCCATGAAGGCATAAAAAAACGACTTTCAATGTCACCTTTTGCTCTTTGTTCTTGTTATGTAGATGAACTGGTTCAAGAACAAAACAAAAGTATAACAATTAAAAATAGAAGAATATGGGAATTTTTGAGTTTTCAACAGTTGTAGCACTGATATTGGCTCTGGTACCGATAGTATTGGGATGCATTACCCTCATCGTGGTTATTGGGCTCATCATCCGCAATAAGCGGAACGAGACAGACAAGCGTACGCAAGTTGTATTGTCTGCCATCGAGAAGAACCCTGACATGGACATAGAAGAGTTCCTGAAGAAGGTGACTCCGAAGAAAAAGTCGCTGAAGGAGAAACTGGTCAACAAATTGCAGTGGGGCACTATGATATCGTTGGTAGGACTTGTCTTCATTGGATTCGGAGCATATATTGGCTATGAAGGTGGTTGGGATGCAGATGACCCTGTGGTTGCCACAGTGTTTGGCTTGATTATTTTGGCCGTAGGCGTTGCTTTCATCACCCACGTTGAGCGTGAGCAGGAGGCACTCAGAGGCTTCTTGCTTGCTCTCTGCTGTGGCAAGAAGGATGATGCCGACGACTTGGCACAAGATGCGCTGGTCAAGGCTTACCTCTCCTCGACAGGGTATCAAGACAAGGGAAAGTTCCGTTCTTGGCTCTTCAAGATTGCCCACAACACGTTCCTCAACCACAAGGCGAGTTGTCGCACGATGGAGAGCATCGAGGCGGCACGAACACTCATCGGTAATACCTCTGCCGAGTCCTCCTTTGCCCATCAAGACCTCTATCTCGCCCTTCGCACCCTCCCTCCCAAGGAACGCTCTGCCATCACGCTGTTCTACCTCAGTGGGTACAGCATCAAAGAGATAGCCGCCATTACAGAATCCTCCGAAGATGCCGTCAAGCAACAACTCTCGAGAGGACGTGACAAACTTAAAGAAAGACTGAAGATATGAACAAAGATAAAGCCCTTGAGGAACTCTTCCTCGCTCAGAAGCCTCATTTCGATGACAGCGATGCGTTCATGGCATCGCTCACCAAACGTCTTGATGCTGTGGAGTACATCAAACAGTATCAGGAAGCAACACTCCGTCGCTACAAGATGGCGATGGTGGTCGCCTTTGTGGCAGGCATCATCGGTGGTGCTGTCGGCATGGCCTTCCTTCTTTCCACGCCTGCTAATGTTCCTCTCTTCACTTTCCGTATCCAATTCATCTTTCTTCAGTGGCTTAGCGAAAACTCCCGCATAATCGTTGCCGCAGCCCTCTCCCTGCTGATGAGTGTTGGTCTCATCAGCATCACCTATAACATAGTTGACATGATGAACATTCGTGCCCGACTGAAAGGTCAGCCCTTGCCATGATGACACATCCCCTTTATGGGCGCTTCCTCAACCTCTTCGCCGACGTCGTCGACATCGACCAACCGACCTCGTCGATGTCGGCAAACCGATGTCGACGACGTCGATTTTGTCACTCTTCAGTTGTGTGTTTCAGGGTGCGTCGTTCAATCACCTGAATGCTATCCAACGAGAGGAGAAGGCCGTTAGATGCTTTGTTGAGTTCTGCCTTCTGCTCTTTCTGCAGGTAGATGGGGTAGTCTTTCCCGAGGGGAAGAATCTTGAGTTCCACCTTCTTGCCGATGAGGTCGGAGAGGCGGACGAGCATGGGCTTGCCGTTCCAGAAGTTGTCCTCGACGAGTTGACCATCTGCATAAATGCGGGCGACATCCCCACGGTAGGAGATTTGGAGATAGAGGTCAAGATTCTTGTTCAGCTCGTTCAAGTTGCTGATAACCCATGTGGCTGCCTTGCCGAAATCTTCCTCAGTCGGCTGTGCTGCCACTTTCTGACTGCCCATCTTTACCTCACGCAAACCGCCATGCTCTTTAGCAAGCGCAAAATTGACTTTGGTGGGTAGCGTGTTCCACGTCTCTTCCATGATGCGAGCTCCATCCTTAAAGAGAATGCCATCAGAGTAGTGCAGTTTGCCGTCAATCTTATAGGCAGTCATGGCTTTCTCTTTCGAAAGCACACAAAAGGTCATGTCTGCTGCCTTAAAGGGCTTGTTGAGTTTAGCGTTGTAGGTCTTCCCGTTGATGGAGAGTTGAGGCTTCTTGCCGTCAACGGGAATGAAATAGAGAATGCCGTCGGCTTTGCAGAACGGCTCAACAGTTGCCCAACCAATAGTAGCGTCAGGAGTTACTTGCCAGTTGCGAGGAGTAACGTATGAGGTGCCGCCTTCGTTGAGGATGCGCACGTAGTCGTTGAAGAACTCGAAGGAACCGCGACGGGCATAGTGCTCCGAGAGAGTGTCAACGTCCATTTGACTCAACTCGTTGCCGAAGTCGGCAAGAAACTGATGCAAGAGTCTGCTTTCGTTCCATGAGACAGGGTTGGGTTGTCCCATCTCACCGAGTAGGGTCTGGAAGTCGTAGCTCATGTGGGGCATATCGTTGTAGTTGGTCACAGGACTGGCCTGTGTCTCAGCCATCGTATGCTTGGGGTTATAGGGGTTGGTGCCACCATGGTACATATAGTAGCCAGGGAGGTTGGAACCAGAACCAAGCTTGCAGATAGCGAGCGGCTTCACTTCCCGTCCGCTCATATTGATGCGCCGATGGTAAGATGGCATCATGCCGCCACCCAGTTCGCAAGTGAGGTAAGGGTAGGCAAGGTCGGTAGAACTCATTTCTGTGCTTTGGTTTTTTCCCAGCGCTTCAGTGGCAATCACCGCTGAAAGACGTGTGTCTTTCATGATGAACGCATTCTTGTAGTCACCTGGCATATCCTTCAAGTCTCTGTCCCAGAAACCGTCTGCGTAGTCACCATAGAGCGGCAATAGTTTGCCGAATTCCTCTTTCCCGTTCAGCTTGGGCCAACCAGTGCGAGTGTAGAAAGGTGTGTCGAAGCCAATCTCCACCGCCATATCTTTCAGAGCCATATAGTACGACCAGGGACCTCGGCACTCGTTCTCAATCTGTACACCCACAATGGGACCGCCGTTCTTCCACAGCAGGCCGTTCACTTGCGCAAAGATGTTGCTGTACAGGTTGCGTGTCGCCTCCATGAATCCCTTGGCCTCTGAGCGCAACTTGTATTGCTTGGGATCGCTCTGCGCTTTGTCTGTCAGCCATATAGGGAAACCGCCTTGATAGACCTCGCCATGACAGAAGGGACCAATGCGCAGCACCACGTGCATCTGCTCTTCTTTGCAGATGGTGATGAACTTGCGCAGGTTCTTGTTGCCGCTCCAGTCCCACTTTCCTTCTTCTTCCTCATGGTGAATCCAGAAGACATAGGTGGCCACAACTGTGATGCCTCCTGCCTTCATCTTCTGAATTTCGCGTCGCCATTCCTGCTCTGGCACACGGGCATAGTGAATCTCGCCCATCACAGGCAGCACATGCTTGCCGCCAATGATGAAGCCCTTGCTGTCAACCTCAAACTTCACGCCATCGGGATTGATGGCCGTGCCTAAACGAAACGTCTCTTGCGCCACAGCTGTTGCGGCACAAGAGACGATGATGCTGAATAATAAATGTCGGATATTCATTAGAGCTTATCTAATTCTGCGATATTCTTTGCCACATCCTCGTCTGTGACAGTGTAGTTCTGCAAGTCACCGTTGATGTAGGCCTCGTAGCTTGGCATATCGATGAGGCCATGGCCAGAAAGGTTGAAGAGGATCACCTTCTCCTCGCCAGTCTCCTTGCACTTCTTGGCCTCGCGGATAGTGGCAGCAATGGCGTGAGTGCTTTCAGGGGCAGGGATGATGCCCTCAGTGCGGGCAAAGAGCATACCAGCCTCGAATGTTTCGAGCTGTGGAATATCCACACCCTTCATCAAACCGTCTTTCAGCAACTGAGAGACGATGACACCAGCACCGTGGTAACGCAGGCCGCCTGCATGGATGTTGCTGGGCTTGAAGTTGTGCCCCAACGTGAACATAGGCAGCAGGGGAGTGTAACCAGCTTCGTCGCCAAAGTCGTAGCGGAACTGACCGCGAGTGAGCTTAGGACAGCTGTCTGGCTCTGCAGCGATGAACTCAGTCTTCTTGCCATCGAGGATGTTGTGACGCATGAATGGGAAGGCAATGCCACCGAAGTTGGAACCGCCGCCGAAGCAGGCAATCACCATGTCGGGGTATTCGCCAGCCATTGCCATCTGCTTCTCTGCTTCCAAACCAATGATGGTCTGGTGCAGACCCACGTGGTTCAGCACAGAGCCGAGTGTGTATTTGCAGTTGGGAGTGGTAGTGGCAAGCTCCACAGCCTCTGAGATGGCAGTGCCGAGTGAGCCTGGATGAGTGGGGTCTTTGGTGATGATATCCTTACCTGCGCGAGTGGACATGGAAGGAGAACCTGTCACGGCTGCACCGAATGTGCGCATGATGCTAGAGCGGTATGGCTTCTGCTGCATGGTGAGTTTTACCTGATAGACAGCGGCGTCCAGTCCATAAAGCTTGGCTGCATACGACAAGGCTGCTCCCCACTGTCCTGCACCGGTTTCGGTAGTCACGTTCGTGGTGCCCTCCATCTTGGCGTAGTAGCACTGTGGTAGGGCAGAGTTGATTTTGTGAGAACCGAGTGGGCAAGCACTCTCGTTCTTGAAGTAGATGTGGGCAGGAGTGCCGAGCGCCTCTTCAAGGCCGTAGGCACGCACCAATGGCGTGCTGCGGTAGTATTTATATTTCTCACGCACTTCCTCGGGAATGTCTATCCATGCATGTGTGGTGTCCAGTTCTTGTACACAGCACTCTCTTGGGAAGATGTGTGCCAAGTCGTCCACCGTCAGCGGTTGCTTGGTGGCAGGATGAATAGGGGGCTGAGGCTTGTTGACCATATCAGCCTGAATGTTATACCACTGCGTTGGAATCTCGTCTTCCGCAAGGATGAAGCGTTTTTGCTTTGTGCTCATTGTTGGTTTCGGTTTTAATTATAGTAATGAATGATGGCACAAAGATAAGGAATTTTCGTTTTAAATAGGCAAAGGAATATGGACAATTAGCCTTTCTGATTGTTTTTCATGCTGAGAACAGGTCTATTCGCCTTGTTGTGGACGCGCTGAATAGCATAAAGTGGTGAGCGCTTAAGGCTCGGAGGTTGGTCTTCGGGGTGTGCTCTGCAGTTGCTGCATGCTTTATGCTTCTCATCTTATGCCTTTTAATTCTTGGTTTTCAATTCTCAATTCTTAATTAATTCGTACCTTTGTGCCCGAAAACCAAATAACACATATTCATGAATATGACAGGACTATACACGATTCTGCTGCTCATTGGCAGCAACGTGTTCATGACTTTGGCCTGGTACGGCCACTTGAAACTGCAGCAGATGAACATTTCCAACAGTTGGCCCCTGTGGCTGGTGATTGTATTCTCATGGGGCATTGCCTTCTTCGAGTATTCGCTTCAGGTGCCAGCCAATAAGATGGGCTTCGAGGGAAATGGAGGACCCTATTCGCTGATGCAGCTGAAGGTGATTCAAGAGGTCATCTCTTTGACTGTCTTCACCGTCATCGCTACCGTTATGTTTCAGGGTGAACACTTGCGCTGGAACCATGCAGCAGCCTTCCTTTGCTTGGTAGCCGCTGTGTATTTCGTGTTCCGTGATTAAGAATATAATGGGTGTCAAACCAAGCGGAGACTCAGAGCTATAAAAAAGACATGCCCCACACCTATTTCGGTGTGGGGCATGTCGATTGTGGTGCCTTAGAATGCTAGGACTGCACGAGCTTTACATGAAACGCTTAGATTTCCCGCATTCGGTTCTGCTTCTGTATCTCCAAAATATGCACAGACACTAGGATCTTCTTGATCCCCGCTCCAATAGTCCCAATAGTAGGAACCGCTGCTGATGGATGTGCCTCCTGCTGTGGCAATTTTTGCATTGAAGCATGTGTAGTTGACGGTGGCATCGCTTGTCGTAGCACCATTACCACAACCAATGAACATATACTTCCAGTCTATAGCATATGGAATATGCCATGTACCGCCCGATATAGCTACTTTGTCGTTAATTGCAGTTTGTGCATCAGAGATGCTCATACTTTCTTCTGATTCGTCAGCCAATGCGATGGCAAGACCTTTTCCTCCTCGGCCATTACCCACGTATGCAATCATTGCCACCGCAGTAGTGCTTGCTGCTGTTGCTGCAGCAGCATCGTGATATACATAGCCGTCTTTACCTACCACGCTGCCAACATAACGGGTTTTATTTACTGTGGAGAGCGCGATAGGGTAGTCCACTTTTGTCATCTGTACAGGAATCTCTTGGAAATCTCCATTGGCGAAAGTGATGCCATTTTGAGAACAGACATAGATGCCGTCACTGGCCGTGGCTGTCAGGGTGACACGTGAGTCGTTGATACCACTGAGAGCTGCATAGATTTCGTTAGTGGGCGAAACTGGTTCAATCGTGATGTCGCCTATCGCAAATTCTGTTTGTTTCAAGTTGGAGGCGGAAATGCGCAGTTTAGAGACGGAGAGCGATTTTTGGGTTTTAGGCTCATCATCCGTCAATGTAGACAATGTGAACTTCACGATGGCCTGCTGGTTGGCAAAATCTACAGTTGTAGAAGCATGGAGAATCGTCGGGTCTTCTGCATCTTTATATACTCCGACTGTACCTGTCGCAAAATCATAATTCTTCTCGATATCCTCGAGTGTTCCTTTCTGACCCGTGTAGTTGATGACTTTTTGAGGGAAACGAAAATCGCAATTGAAAGTTGTTGTTTCAGGGGTTCTTGCGCCTGTTGGAATTGTGACGCTTCCACTCATATAGACAGGGACTGTAGGAGTTGATTGATTAGAAGATTCGGGGTGTAAAGCTCCCTCAAACCAATAATCCCCGTCATTTTCCATTCTAACGTAGATGTTTTCTGTGGTTTTCCAGTAGGCGATACAATCTGCAGTTAGTGCACGGGTGCTGTTCCCTTGGGCATTCACCCTCATGTAGTATGTCTTTCCTGCCTCTATTGGAGTAGAAGTGTTATTGTCCACAACACTATCGTCGCTTGAACAGGCTGTCAGCACGGCTCCTGAGATCAGAAGCGTACCGAAGGCATATAAGCATATTGATTTCTTCATTGTTTTCTTCATGATTTTAGGGAATCAGACTAATACTCTTCGTCATCAGTCCATGTTGATTGAGTCTTTTTCTCATAGTTGTGCCGCTGTCCTGCCATCTTGGGGCTTCCATCCAATATGCGTGTTCTATGCCGCAACCGAACGACCGTCATCGTCGGTTGCTCGTAAGTTTTCTTGTTCATTTTGATGTATTGGTGTTATAGACCTTATTGTTGCCTTGAATGTAGATTCCTTTCTCGGTAGGAGTTCCGTTGGGTTGACGGCCTTGCAAGTCGTAGATGGGGGTCTCTGACGTTGTGGGAGTGACGGTGCGCTCTTTGATTCCCGAGGATTGCTCTTTTCTGATGTGCTGGTACTCTTCACGTGCCTTCTTCAGCTGTGCCTGATAGGCATCTGTTGCTACAACATTGGCAAAGATGCCGGCGGTGAGCATCAACGAAGCGTCGATGTCACTTTTCCAATGGTGACCGCACACCACGCGGTGTATGGCATAAATACGGGCACGTTCCATCAACGATTCTGTACAATCAGGGGCAACAGTCGCGAGGGTGAGTGCATACATCCAACCGCGTGATGAATGGCCAGAAGGATAGCTGTATGTGAGGGCTTCCTCCTCATCTTCCTCGGGCTTCAATGATGGCTCATTGAACGTGACGAATGGGCGTTTGCGCTGGTAGAAGTCCTTCACCGCCTTGTTGGCATTGTGAGCATCGCTGGTGGCAGCCTCGGCCAGTTTCAGAATCTCTGGGGTGTTCTCGTGTGAGAGGTCGATATCCATACATGGAGAGAACACGTGTGAGAGATCGATGCCCTCGTCCCAAAGTGCCCATTCTGCAGTCCACTCTTCTTCACGTTGTTCTTTTCCCCACTGGTAATAGTAGAAATCGTTGGCAAAGTCTCCACCTGTCAAAGATGGAGGCGCAGGAATCCATAACTTGCCGTCAGGACGGTCCTCATCTGACAAGAATGGGTCTGGAAACTGTGCCCATAAATTAGTGGTAGCGATGAATGTAGCTACCATTATGGAAAGAATCTTTTTCATTGTCTTTTTGTTATTTTGTAATGGATTTATTAATCATTGATAATGGTGATGCGACCTTGTGGCTCTTGGTATGTATCATTTTGGTTGCCATTGAAGGTCTGTTGGATAAATTCTGCCAATGCATCGTGGGTGAGAAGCAAGCTCGTCGTGATGACCTCACACCCTTTCAGCATGTCGTGGAATCCGCCGTTGATGGTATAGTCTGGAGTACCAATGGTGTATGTCTTTTCCATATCCAAAGGCAAGTATTCGCCTGTGGCGCTGTCAAGCACCAGCACATCGCTGATGGTGTTGCCGCTTTCCGATGAGCGGTGAATGGTGTACTTCATACCTGACACCTGTGGAAATTGCCCATCCTCGCCTGGCGTGATGCGCGTACAGTTTTCCAGCATTTCCAAAATTTGTGCGCCTGTTGCCTTGATTTTGCAGAGGTGATTGTCGAAGGGTTGTACATCGATGGCATGGAAGTAGGTGATGACGCCGGCAGGGATGCTGTTGCGGATGCCGCCACCATTGACAAGGCCAATGTCAGCCTCCATTGTCAGCCGGAAAGCATCAGCGACAAGGTCGCCCAAGTTGGTTTCTCCGCTGCGTACCAGACGATTCCCATCTGTGCCGTTGATAGTCAGCTCATAGTCGGTTTCGCCGATACGTGCGGAAGTCACTTCGTCCATCAGTGTTTGAATGCTGTCGACGGTGGTGCTCACTTGGCTGTTCGTGTAGGGGATGTCGGCAATCGGGATGAGGGTGGTGGAGATATGGCCATCCTTGATGAGCAGATGACCGATGTTGGCAAACTGTGTGCCAGTCTGTGTGATGGCAATGGGTTGGTCTGCCAAGTTGTTTTCAAACTGGTGTTCAATGACCGAGTGGCTGTGCCCGTCCAGCAGCACGTCAATGCCTTCCGATGCTTTCACCATGCCCGGACTGTCGATGCGTGACACGTTTTCCTTCTCGCCCAAATGCGACAGCAGCACCACGTAGTCAGCACCCTCTTCACGAGCATCATTGACAGCATCCTGCACGAGGCTGTACACGTCGTCCGTTTTCAGGTCGTAGAGCAGGTTGCCCATGTCGTCAAAAAACGAGTAGCTTTCGTCTATCATCGTCTCGGGTGTACACACACCGACAAAGGCGATGCGCTTCTGTCCGTATTGCTTGATGGTATAGCGAGGGAAATAGGGGGTAGTGCTCCCTGCATCAAAGAAATTGGCACATACTACAGGTGCGTTGAACGTGCCAAGCAGCTCCTTCATGTGTGGTGTGCCATAGTCGAATTCGTGGTTGCCAATGGTGACAGCATCGTAGCCCACGTTGCGCATGATATCGATGATGTACTGTCCCTTCGAAAGGGCTCCCGATGTGCCGCCTTGAAGGAAGTCACCACTGCTCACGATGCCCACGTAAGCCGTGTCGGCAGCCAAAATGGCATCGCGCAGGCCTGCCAACTTCGTGTAGCCGGCAATGCCGCAGTGCACGTCGTTCTCGTAGAGAATCACAATGCTCTTCTCTTTGGGAGCAGGGGAGACGGCGGTGTCGTCGTCCGAACAGCTTACACCTACAAGACTACTGGCAAACAGCGTTGCCAGTAGCCATAGGTGATTCGATTTGATGGATTGTCGCATAGTTCAGAAATCAGTTTATAAACACAGGCTGATACAGGCTTCCTGTGCCCATATAGGGCGTGTCGTCATCAAACTGCACCCATCCGATGGTGTAAATCCTTTTCCGTTTGCTGCAGTAGTATGACAGGCTGACGGGTTCTCCTTTTCTGTTGGCACCAACAGTCAAGCCGAACACCCATTGGCCATTCACCAACTGTGGCTGAGCCAATCCACGCACTTCGTTGTCGATGGTGGCACAGAGCAAGTCTGCTTCCGAGGCTGTGCTTTGTAGCTTGTCCTGTAATTGAATTTCGACGGTCATGAGCTGTTCATAGTCGTCATAGTTTGGTGCAACCCATGCAGGTGTCGTTTTCTGGAACTTGCCCGATGACTCCTTGCTGTTGTCGTCATCGTCGCTTGAGCAGCCCCACGCCACGAAGGCGAGGGCTGTCAAAGTTACTATAATGGACTTTTTCATAATGATAATTCTGAATTGTTAATTGAAGAATGATGCACGTTAAAACTTAACTGATTTCACTTTGCCGTTGTGGATGTAGCAGCCTGGCTGTTTTGGTGCGCTCTGTAACTGGATACCTGTGAGCGTGTACCAATTGCCGTCAGCATACATCGATGGGTCAACAGGTGTGAAGTTGATTTCTGTAGGCACGTCAGGTGTACCCTGTACATCGTTGGCCTCGTAAGGAATCAGGCTGCGGGTCGTTGCCACTACCTCATCGTCGCGCTCCAGCGTGAAGGTCAGTCTTTCTTTCGACTGAGTATCGCAACCGATGTTCAGATAGTAGTTCTGATCTTCGTCTGCTACAGCTTCAGCCAATTTCTCGGTGCCGCGGTAAACAACCAGCACGTCTTCTGGTTCTGTTTCCACACCGGCTACGCTAGCCACGATGTTCATCGTTGTTGATGTGTTGACCGATGCGTTGCGGCGAGGTGCCGATGCTGCGGTGGTGTTGCCGCTGTAGCGGCTGTTATTCCAGTAGAGTGGGTAGTAGAACTCTGTCTCATCTTCAGCCTGACGCTTCAGCATGTAGCCCTTGCCTTTCTCCAGGTACTGCAGTGAACCCTTCCAGACGATGTGGTCTTGAATGATGGTTGCTACGGCAAATGCGTCTTGTGACTTGATGACATCACCAGCATTAGCTTGGTAGCCGCTCAGTGCCTGAGCAATTGGCAGGTTGATGGAAGAGAGGTAAGCAATACGGTTCCATCCCTTGCGGAGCTTGATAGCCTCGTAGGTTGACCATCCTTCGAAGTAGGCCGTCTTGGCGCTGGAAGAGTAAATTCTGTACATCAATGTAGCATCAATGTCTATCTTTTCGTCTTCGTGATCCCACTTATAGGTGCGTGCTGCGGTCTTCTTCGTGTTCTCCACTTCATGGTAAACCCACTGCTGCACGTTGGTTCCGTTCACCGAGGTGATGATATCGCCAGGCTCCCATCCTGCAGCTTTGTTCAAGAATTCGCCTACGGTTACATTCTCATCCTCAGGTACTACGTTGAAAGATACCCAGTTCCATCCAGCCTTCAGCGTCATCCATTGTACATTGTTGAAGTCATTCTCCAAAATGACGGGCTTGTCTGCAGTGCCGACGATGGCATTGTTCTTGAAGGTGTAGATTTGTTCATCTTCAGGTTCCAAATTATACACCTTGCCAGATGATGCCTGGAAGAACTTGAAGTTCAGGTTGGGCTGCGTGCCGTCATCGTTCGTGTAGCCATAGATGGTCAGGAAGGCATGAACGTCGTGGGCATAGGCGGTGTTGTCCACCTCAATGTGTGCTACACCCAGCGTCTGGTTGTCGTCGTCAAACACGCCGATGATGTCCTCTGTAGAGTGGGTCACTACACCATTAATCTTCACGCGTGCCACCATCATCATGCTTTGGTTCATCTTCTTCACCTTGTCACCGACAGCCCACTCAGGTTCCTCACCGCGCACCTTCAGCGTGATGGGCAACGGTTCAGACATGCTATTGTAGCCCACGAGTGTGATTTGCTCGGTGTAGGTGCCAATATTGATGTAAGGAGAAACGTTGAGTGTGATGATTTCCTCACCCAGTGCGCTGACAGTGCCGCTGGTCTTCGAAGCTGTAATCCAGATTGGCAGGTCGGTGATGTCGAAGTTCTGTGTCTGTCCGCTCAGATTCTGCACCTTGACTTCGATGGATTTCTCTTGACCGTAGTCAATTTCTTCATCCAGCTTCTTCATGTTCCAGCGCAGAGGGTTGCGATACACATAGAGGTTCATCGTCAAAGGACTTGCCATCAGGTTGCCCTGCATGTCAGGAATCTCCTTCACGGTCACATAGACGTTGGTCTTCTCCACCATGAAATCTGGTTCTTCCAACTCAATGAGCAGCTCGTTGTCCTTCGCCACATAGCTGTACTTGAGGTTCTCCAGCTGAGCATTGCTGTTCATGGGCGCATAGTAGTCGCGATCCACGAAGGCCTCGTCCACAGTCATCAGCGTGTCGCAGCGCTCCAGAATCTTGCTTTGTCCATCTACATAACGCTTGATGCTGATGCCTGTAGGTTGCAAGCGCATCTCATTGTTGTTCAGGTGCTCCGAACGACCGAAGTCGAGGTAGAACATCAATGGTTTCGTTGTTGCGATTGGCGTGTGGGTCGTGTACTTGAGGAGGAGGTCGACTGGCAGTACGCTCTCAAACATACCCACCTCGTCGATGTTGCCGGTCAGAGCATCCTTCATGCCTTTCTTGTCGTAAGTGGCACCCAATGAGATGATGTCGCCTTCGAAGCCGCTCAAGCTGTCGGCAGCGAATGTTTCCACCATTCTCTTGTCCACATAGATGTTAGCTACATTGCGGTTGCGTGATACGGTCATGGCGAAACTATGCCATTCATTGTCATCGACATACGAATCTGTTTTGTGTTTGAAACCAGAGGAACGTACATATAGCGCACCGTCTTCCAAACCGATATTGAGTTGGTCGCTCTGTCCGCGCTGTGCCTCACCGTTCGATAACAATGTGCCATTTTCGTCGCTGGTGCGGAACCAGAACATCAGTGTGTAGTCGTGGTTCTTCGAGCGGTTGAACTTCTGGTTCGTATTCAGTTGTACGCCATTCTTGCCGTCCAGCTTCATCGAGATGCCGACAGGTCGCTTCCAGGTGTGGTTAGCCAGATTGAGGTCTAAGCTGCCTGGCGCCTTGTCGTAGCTGAAGCTGCCTTCGCCTTCGTTCAGTTTGTAGTAGTCGAGCAGACCGCTTTCGAAGCCTGTCAGGGTCTTGCCGCTGTAATCATCCAGATCGGCGCCATCCATCGGACGGTTCCAAAGTCGGAACTCCAACATGTTGCCTTTGTAGAATTCTTCTTGCTCTTCATCCACGCCGATGTAGATGGGTGTATTCTGTTCATACACGCCATTGATAGTCTTGGTGCCGATGAGGGTGCTGCCATCGTAGAAGGTGATGGTCATGTCCTTTGCGCCTTGTTCCAGCGTGTAGGCAATCTGGTGCAGTGTGTTGTTGAACTGAACGGCTTTGTTTGACACAACCTTGGTGCCGTTTACCTCGGCTTTCAAGTGCCGGTCAGCGGTGAGGCCGAATCGCAGGCCCTTCTCGCTACCGCCATGCGCAAAGATGGTCATTTCGCCTCTGTCGGATGCAGGGTTCACCATCACATCCACCGTGAAGCTCTTGCCCTTCATGTTGCGGTTACCCTGCGTGAAGCCGATGGTGCTCTCGCCGTTGAAGGTGACCGACGTTGATGTGGAGATATTGGTGCTGACAGGAGTGCCCAGCACTTCAAAGTTGTTAATCTTGCTCAGATAGTTGCTGGCAATCGGTTCAGAGAAGGCAATCTTGATATCTTCACCGATGCCCAGAATGCCGTCGGTAGGTTCTGGTGTGCCGAACGGACGTGGCAGACGCGTATCCTTGATACCTGTCAGGATGGGCGAAGCGTTGGTCAGGTAACCACCAGCGTGGCGTGCATAAACCACCGCACGCAGGTCGTAGTACTGCTCCACAGGATCCACCTCGCCATAGAATGGAGCCACGATGATGCCGTTCGATGGAATCGTGTCGGTCACACCGCTTGCTTTCTGGCGCAACGAATCGTTTGCATAGTATGAGCAGACGCTTACCCAGTCTTTCTCGCCCTGGGTAGTGAGCTTGTATTGCAGTTCAATGTGGTCAAACCCACGGCCATTCACGTTGAAGCCTTCGATGCGCACAGGCATATACCAAGCCTTGCGGTTGCCGTCGTAAGGACTCTCCGTGTTCACCACCCAGTGGTCACTTGGCGTGGTCACCTTGATGTCGCCAGCCGATGGGATGAAGTGAGCCGAGAAGTTCGCCGTGAACACGCGGCCTGCATCCTCAGGATCCATCAGGCTGATGGCGAGGTCTTCATAGTCGAAGTCATCGCCAGGATAAACGGTGATTTCCTTCGTGAACACATTCACCTTGCCTGTCTTGGAATCGACAGCAGGGTAGAGTACTGCGTTTGCTCCCGTACCTGTCAGTGGTGCACCATCTACACAAATCTTGGCACCCTTCGGGTTGCAGCCTGCAGGGAGGAAGTAGTTGAACACCAGTGTAGCACGGTCTGGATAATCTGTCTCGTTGGCCAAGTGCAGAACGTAGCGTGCTGGCTTGTCGAATGGCACGTTGCTCTGCACGGGCTCTTCAATCCAGATGCGTGGCTTGTCTGCAGGAATCGTAGCTGCATCCAGCTCTGTTCCTGTCATGTACCACTTCGTCACGCGCTGTCCTTCATATGGCTGGCAGGTAACACCGCCCACCGTGCGGAAAACAAAGTTGGAATAAACATTTACAGTGTCGGGCAGGTAGTTGAGCGCGTTGGGGGTCAACTTTCCGTTACGGATGTCGTCCAGCATATCCAATGTGAACTTGTTGAACTGGTTGGCATTTTTATCAATGGAGTAACGGCCTGCTGTGCGATAGACATCGACTGTTAGGCTCGACTTGGATGCAGCCGACAGCGTGAAGCCCGTCTTCTTCGAGTGAGTCTTTGAGGTGTTATACTTGTCATTGAAGTTGGCCTCTGCAATCATATTTCTTTTGATGGTGAAGGTCGAGCCAAGTACCTTTACCTCCACAGCATTCATGTTGCCATCGTTGTCAACATTAACATTAGTGTATGTGGTGAGCCCGTTTGCTCCTTTCTTTGCTCTTATCAGTTTTTCAAGTTGGTTGAGGAGGGGCGAAAGAATGCTGGCTTCCACGCCGCTTGCTACATTTCCCAGTCCGTTAATCACTGGATAGCGGAGGTAGCGTGACTCGCTCTCACTTGTGGAGAACGACTCACTGTATTGTATAGAGGACATGCCGCCATCAAAGTCGTAGCGTTTCACGCGGTTGGTGGGCAGCACAGACAGTTTCTCCTGCTCATTTTGGGCGAGGATACCTACCCATGCCATCATCTCATTGTTCAGTGACGCGATGCTGTCACCTGTCGCTACACCACCGTCTGGATAGATTGTCGTGTATTTCAGACCGAAGTCCTCATGGTCTGCATCCACCGCACTAATGTAAGTAGCATAACCCTGCTTGTTCGCCAGTTTCTTGGCATCTGCCTCAGAAGTGCCTTTAGGCAGCAAGAGTGAATTGCGCATCTTCATCAGGTCTGGCAGCAACTCGTTCTCAATATAGTTCTGTGAGTGGACGAAGGTCGATTTGACCGTTGGTGACACTTGCATCACTTCGTCGCGCACCAGATAGATGGGCTTACCCTGGTCATCTGTGCCTTTTGCCAACACCTTCGTGGTGCCGACAGGCACTTTCACAGTGGCTGTGTTGCCGTCTTTGTCTTCCATCGTGAAGGAACCACCCTCATGCAGCTTCACCAATTGGTACATCTTTTCGGGGATGACGCGCACAGCCATAGCATCCTGCACAATCACATCCTCGGTAGTGCCGATGAAGAGGTCTGCCTTACCGCCAATCCATTTCTGTCCCGACTTGGTTTGGATGCGCTCCGTCACGTCTAGATTGTAGCTATAGCTCCATGAATAGCCAAAGTTGGTCCTGATGTCTAAAACGAAGTTGTCTTCGCTCTTGTAATGGGTCAAGGTGCCCGATGATTCGCCAGCTCCACTAGGAGCAGCCACGGTACCATGATATGTTTCTCCATTCGAACCCGTCGCACCCTTTACCTTGTAGCCCAATGAAGCCGTCAGGTCGGCCGAATAGCCATAGCTCAACTTCGAACCTTCCTCAAGGTAGGCTGAACTGCCGCTGCCTGGAGGGTCGCGCAGGATGTCGAACAACATCGGTGTGCCTGCAACAACCACCTTGCGTCCGTCGGCCTTCGGCTTGGTGGCCATCACGTATCCCTTGATGATTCCTCCGTTAAAAGGCTTGATGTCGTAAAAGCAGCTGTCATATTCCAAGGTGATGCTGACATTCTTCAGGGCCATGTCGTTCTCCAGCGTGAACGTGGTGTTCTGAGGTGTGAAGATGTAGGATGCACCGCCATATTCATCCAGCGTGAGGGTCTTTGTCAAGTCGCCGTCGTTCGTGCCAATCAGGTAGTTCTTGATGGTAATCTTGCCACGACTGTCCAGCTTCACGATGTCAGGCTCACGGTTCACATTATTATTATAGTAGTACTTCTCGCAGGCCTGCAGCATCCAGCCGTAAGGCGAACCTGCCATAAAGACTGGATAGCCGAACGAATAGCGACCAATGCTGTCGGTCTCGGAGAGCTTCTCGTAGTAGTAGAGGTTCATCCATTCCTCGTTGCCAATGTTGTCGGTAGCCTTCAGCTTCTTCACACCATAGTACTTTTCGCTGCCCGGGTTGAACTGTGTCACCTCCACGGTAGGTGTGGCATGGTAGATGCGGCTGTATTCGCACGTGTCACCCTGTACATTGAACGCCAGGTCGATGGTCTCGCCCACCTTGCCCTGCTGGAACAGGGTGGCGTAGCCTTGGCCCGACACCTCCACCACCTTATACTTGGCGGGGTGCACCTTCAACTCATATTCGCCCGTCTTGCTGTCAGGACGAATGGTCAGCATGTGGCGGGTGATATAGACCTGTGTGGTGTCCTTGCCCACGCCCTTGGCATTCTTTTCACCGAATGGAACCTTATAGCTGGCAGACTTCACGGTCTCGTCCTTCGGGTTGCGAATCATCCATGAGGTGTTGTCGCCCTCCAGCTGCAGCACAATCTTCAGCGAGTCACCGAGGTTGTTTTTCGACAAGGAAGAACCGAGTGGCTTGCTGCCCTCGATGTCACCACCCACTACGCGACCGCGCAGCACCACAGTGGTGGAGTCCCAAATGTAGACGCTGGCCACGTTCTTCTCGAAATTGTACTGGGTGCGGTCTTCCACTTTCTCGTCAGGGTTCATCAGGAAACCGTTGTCGGCCAGAATGTGTCCGTCCTTCACAGCCTGTACGCTGTGTGCGCCATGAGGAATGCTCAGCGAGAAGGAACCCTGGTTGTCGGTCTCGATCAGGTTCTTGCTGGCATCGTACATGGGCTTGCCGTCCAGCTTGAACGATACGCCCGGCACGGGGATGCTGGTGTCGCTGTAATAGACGTTACCCGAGTAAACCACATACTGGTCTTGGTAGAAGTTGTAGTTAGCGAGCATATTGCTTTTGGTGCTGAACGTGATTTCGCCGCCACCTGTGAAAGGCTTCATGTCGCCAGTGATAGGCACATTGACTTTGAACTTGCCTTCACCACGGTATTTCAGTCCTTTCTTTTCATAGTAGCCCGTGTTGTCGGTGAACACCTCGTATTGTGCGCTGTTGAGCGACTCTGTGAGGTCACCCTCTGGTGTGATGATCACCTTCACGCCAGCCATCCCGGTGCCGTCGGCCATGCGTACATAACCGCACACCATTGCGGTAGGTTCGCAATTGCCTGTTTCGACATCCGAGCGGACGATGTGTACACCTTCACACTGCGTGATGCTCTCCACCATGTAGTCGTACACCTGCTGTACATACACCTTCTTGTCCTCAACGAAAGTCTGCTGGATGTTGTCGGCAATGGTGTCCGTCCATGCAGTCGTGCCATGGTCGCGGCGCAATACGCGGTAGAAGTCGCTCTCGCCACCCGACGTGCCCCAGTTCAGCACCACGCTGCTCTGCTTGGTGGTGGCTCGGATGGAATCAAATCTGGCCAGGTTCATATAGCGATAGTTCGCCAAATCGCCCTTGTCCATCTTCTTGACCTTCACGGCGAGTGTGTCGGGATAGACACCATTGACCGAGGTGCCGAAAATCTTCATCTGTGAACTATTGCGGATGATCATGAGGTCAAAGTCGTATTCCACGCACTTGCTGGTCAGGTCGAAATTGAACTGATGTTTGTTGAGTGCATCCGTATTATCTGAGAGATCAACGATGTTGGAATATGTGCCGTTCTCACCTGTCATGTTGACACGCAGCTTTAACAAGGCACGCGGATCCCACATGACGATGGCATTGTAGTCGTTCACCTCACGAATTGCGGGTGCCACGCTGTTGCCAAACTCCTGCCAGTCTGTGCCATACACTGCGAGAATTTCTTCCACGCTCATGTTTTCGGCACTCTTTCCTTGACGAACGGCATCGGAAAGCAACTCGTCCACGGTAGTCATACTTGGATATGGATCCCTGTTAATCTTCCATCCGCTGCCCAATTTCGTGTGGAGGAGCAAGATGTTCCCTGCATTTTTATAGTCGTTGCCCACTTCGCCCCAATTGTGGTAGGTGTAGTTGTTGGTGTTGGAACCATTGTTGCCATAGCAACTGTTTCCATCCGCATAGTTCATGCCGCAGTGAGCAAAATTTTCGTATGATCCGTTTTCCAGACAGTTGGTGATCTTATTGTTAGGTCCCTGTCCCCAGCCGATGATGGCACCGACATACTGTCCGCTGACGGTACTTGTGACCTTGCCGTCGAACAAGCAGTTGTTGATGGTGTAGGGGTTAGAGGGACTGTCACCGCAATGTCCCACAATACCACCAGCGTGAGTGCTGGTGCAGGTGATTTCTGTCGATACCCAAACATTCTCAATCTTGATTTCGCCGCCTTGTCGGTCACCCGTGCCGATGAGTCCAGCACAGTGGATGGCACCACGTACACTTCCTGTCACGTGCAGGTTCTTGAAGGTGGAGCCTCCCTTGACACGAACGAACGGAGCCATATACTGGGTGCTTTCGCTGTTGAGATTCACATTCAGCGTGTGGCCGTTACCGTTGAAGATACCGTAATAGCCTTGTTCGCAATTGACGGCCTTGCTGATGCTGAAGTCAGCGCCTAAGATGGCATTTACCTTGTTGCTTCCGGCAGCATCATTGACTATTTCGAGAAATACATCCCAGTCGTTTTCATTATTGATGACGAAATACGCCTCGTCGCCATCGTTGTATGCGCAATAGGTACGAGTGTAATAACACTTGTCATCGAAAGTCACCGTGGCAGTTTGGTCTGCACGCGCGAAGGTGCGGCAGTTAGTCATGTCGGTGGGCAGAGATTCGGGGTCGAACATACAACCTGCAAAGTTGATGGTCGTTTTTGACACCGCAACACCCACAAAACCTGCATTGTTGTTCGACTTGTTGCCTTGCAGCTTGCCGTGGAACGAACAATTCTTGAAGTTGACAGTGGTGCCCGACTCCATAATGCCGATGAAGCCACCGCTGCTGGCATCACCATTCACCTTGCTGGTAAGGGTGGCAATAATGTTACAATTTTCAATCGTCACAGCGCTGGCGTCATAGTTCACTAAGCCTATCAGACCTCCCATGAATTTGGCTGTTGAGGTGATGGAACCAGCAACTGTCAGATTGTGAAAATAGCCACCATTGACTGCCCTGAAGGGGGCTGCACTCTCTATGTTGTTGCTGTAGTACTTGAGGGTCAGCGTATGTCCACAGCCATCAAACTCTCCAGCGAAGCCGTTAATCCTGTACGTGAAATCGTTGAGTGTGATGTCGTTAGCCATGACGGCAGTCACTTTTGTGTAACCTGACTCTACAATTTTTTTGAACACTTCCCAACTGTTTTCGTCCTTCAGCACGAGGATCGAATTCTTGGTGGCTTCGTCCTTGCTGTATAGAGTCTTGAATGCATCCCACTCTGCCTGGGTGTGAATCAGGGTGCGTCCCTTGCTATCGTGCTTGGCATTAAAGTCAAAGTTGAACTGCACGTTGTGTGCATCGTCTGTCCATATGCCTGTGCGCTGTACGGTCGCGTTATCTATCTGTGGCAGCGAGAACACCGAAGGCGACATGTACAACTGATGTCCCGAACCGGGTCCCCATGCCCAGATGGCCGTGGCGGAACGTCGGATGCGGTACGCGACAGGATAGCCTTTGTACGAATCCATCAGCGTGTTGTCCGTGAAGGTATAGTCTTTCACGCCCTGCTTGAACGACACATCCATTGAGATGGTGGTCCAATAAGGGTCGGTGGCATCCGTCGTTCCCATCAGGTTGCGCTGAATCTCAAAGAAGTCACCTTCATCGATATCCTGTCTTGTGGGCTCGTCCACCGACCACGACAGCTGAGCCGTGCCGTTCTGCATCATTTCCACCTTGAAGTCTTTCGGATGGTGCAGCATGTTGCAGGTCATCCAAGCTGACGCATCGGGTGCAGCGATGTCTACCTCCTTCTGCTCCATGTTCACCACCCGGCCCGTCATGTAGATATTCTTCCAGGGGCGGTCAGCCGGGATATAAGCAAAGCCCACCAAATCCTTGGTCGACATATTCTGTGTGTAGGTCTGTCCTGTGATGGCATCCGTGTAGTGGAGCACCAGCGACTTGATGCTGTTGGCCGTGACGCTATAGGTCATCATGGTCTGGTTAGCATGCGCGCGGTCATACGACAGCATAGGATCGTTCAGCGTGACGTCCACCGCAGGTGCCGCCGGGCAGTCCCAATTGAGCAACACCTTTCTCTCACTTGCACTGGGCACATGCCAGTCGCCCGCTGCACCCCAGTTGACGTGTGCCCACACCTTCAGCGTCAGTTTCTTGCCGCGCATCGAGTAGGGCACCTGCCAGTCCACCGTGGTGGTGTAATGGTCGCTGTTGTCATCGTTGTGGTTCAGCTTGTACGAAATTTCACCATTGCTCTTGCTGAAGGTGTAGTCGCCATCCTTCACCTTTCCGGTCAGCGTGAACTTGCCGTCCTGGAAGGCTTGGATTTTGCAGCCTTCATCCACCTGACTGTACTTGTCACATTTCCAGGCGAGCAGCGTCTGGTCTGCGCCGCCATCGACGGAGACATACACATAGCCTTCCTGTACACCGTCGTTGGTGCGGTAGAGATTACCCGTTGGCAGGGTGAACCTGACCTTGTCAAGCGCCACTTGCATACAGCTGTAGTGGCCAGCATTGTACGTGAAGTCATCGGCACGAACCTCCATAGGAAGTCCGAATCCCAACAACACGAGCAGTGTCACTAAAAGTTGCTTGTAATTCATGGTAGTTTGTTTTTATGGATTAATGTTATATGGATATCTTTTACTAACTCCTCTTTTGCAATGAAGGAGATCAAGGTTAAAAAATAAGAACAAAGGTAATGTTTGAGTGTGAATAATCCAAATGTTTTCTGTTTTTTTTTGTAAAAAGTATTAAAAAGTGTGTTCGTGTGGTGTTTTGGATGGAAAAGGTAGGGGAAAGGTGAGATAATCTCAGTCCGCTTGTCGGCAACAGAGATGTTGCTACTGTATCCACACTATGCCTCATGCCCTTGATAGGGGCACAGTCAGCGCCTCTGAATCGGTGTGACTCAGACCGCCACTACCGGTGTGACTCAGACCGATACCCTCGGTGTGAGTCACACCGTTTTTGTGGTGTTGTAAGGGGTATGTAAGGGGCTTACTTTGAGGGAATAAAGTTGTATGAAAGAAAGGAAAAATGTTGCGTTACATCTCCATAAAGGTGCGGAGTGAATAGGCTCCCAAGTGGTTGATGTCGAGTTTGTTCACTTCTGCGAGATGGTGCTCTGCCTTCTTTCGGTTGCCCATGCCAAGGTAGCCGAGGGCGAGCATATAGTGGCAATGGATGCGGTTCTGGAGGTCGAGGTCGCCGTCCCACACAAGGAGGTCGGGCAATGATACAGCGAAATAGTCCATGGTGACATGGTCGAAGATGTGCTGTTGGCCGTAATTGATGAGTTTGTGGAAGAGTCCACGTGCCTTGTCCTCTTGTCCTAATGCGCGGTAGCAGAGGCCTGCATAGAATATCTTGTCTGGTTTAGCGTCGTTGTAGTACATGGCGGCAGCGGGTTCGGTCGGACCTTCCGTTCCTTCTTCGTAGCGTCCGAGAAAATAGAGGAAGTCGTTGTCCTGTGCTCCATGCAGTTTCCCTTCGCCGAGCGAGTGTGGGAATACGAGACACTCTTCGAGCAGCTGTTTGGCCTCTGTTGAAGCAGGGTCTTCCTTCAGCAGCTGTTTGGCGATTTCGACGCGGCTCATTTGATACTGTCCGCTCACCTTGCCTTCGCCCCCTTCCCATGGGTGGAATACATGCTGGTCGATGATGGTCTTCGCTTCCTTGTAACGGCCCAGAAGGTTGAGCAGGGTAGCGTGTTCGAGGATGAGGTCATCGCGCTGTGCCACGAGACGGGGAAACGTCTCAAAGTTCAGGAGACGTTCGGCGTGAGGGCGCTGCAGTTTCTTGTAGAGCTGATCCAGTTCCATGAAGACACGTGCATCCATCTGGTTAAGGTTGAACGCGAGCTCCATCTCCTGCAAGGCGCGTTGCGTGTCGGCTTCCTTGTTGAAGTAGAGCAGGGCGAGGTTGCGATGCACGGTGGGGAAGAAGGGGTCAAGCAGTTCGGACTGTTCCCAGTAGGTTTTTGCTTCGTCGTATTGTCGCTTGTCGTAGTAGAGGCAACCGAGATAATAAGGGGCCTTAGCTCCTTGCGGATGGGCAGCGATGGCTGCCTTCAGAACGTTGATGTCCTCCAGGCGGTTGGGGAAGCAGCAATAGCTGTCAGCCTTTTCTGCTTCGGCAAAGCATGCCTTTGCTTGGTCTATCTTGCCTTGTCCAGCCTTGAAACTTCCTATATAATATAATGTGAGCGGATTGGCCTGTTCCTGACGCTCCACTACTGCAGGAAGGCCGAGCACGTCGATGGCTTCCTGCCAGAGTCCTGCTTGTGCATAGTCGAGGGCAAGTTCATGGTAATTGTATATATTGCCGTGCATCAGTTCCACCATCATGCTCAGTACGTTCTCGTCACGTGTGAGCAGGTGCTTCTCGAAGAGGATGCCGTAGTTGAAGTGGTCAAGGCAGAGTGACTCTTCGCACAGGGCAAGGGCTTCTTGGTTTCTGCCCAGTTTGCGGAGCACGGTCGCTTTGAGTGCACGTGCCTTGTGGTTGCACTGGTTGAAGATGAGACAGCGGTTAAGTTCGTCAAGGGCATCGTCGAGTCTTTCTTGACTGATGCTGATGCATGCAGCCTCGAAGTAGCCTGCATCGGCCCAAGCCTTGTTCCATGTGGATTTCCAGAATAGCTCGTAGGCTTCTTGTGGGCGTTGCTGGTATTTCAGTGTAAGGGCGAGGTTGAAGATAGCTTCGCCGTCATATGGATTAGGGTTGCGCTTCTGCCATATTTTCACGGCTTTGCGAAGGTAAGTTTCTGCCTTGTCGAAGCGTCCGCGACGCAGATACCAAAGACCTGTCTGATTCAGACAACGCACGTCGTTAGGGTCTCGGCGCAGGGCTTCCTCATAGTAGTCGAGGGCTGACCAGGTGGCATGGCGGTACTGCTCCAGATGCAGTCCTGTGAGGTATAGCTGGTCGTTCGTTTTTGTGTCTTCGGGCGCAAGAGCTGCTTCGGCTGCATCGGGAATAGGGCGGATGTCGTCTGGCTCAGGTGTCCAGACGAGTTTGCCGATACGCAGGATAAGGTCTCCCCACGAGCCGCCTTCCACGTTGATGGTCTCGTCGAGGATGCTTTCGGGCGAGAGAATCACAGTCTTGCGATAGAATTCGTGTCCTTTCTTGTCTTTCAGCACTACCTCTGTCGTCTGTTTCGAGGTGCCCAACACTTTAAGGTGAACGCCTCCGTCCACTTTCTCAATGTTCATCACCACGTCTTTTGAGGCTTGCTTCACCACGCCCAACTCGCGGTAGGGCATGAAGTATTGTGTGAACTGCTTTTCCTCATAGGGCATCAGCCATGTGAAGTCGGGCTGGTTCTCGGTATATACACCTGCCATCAGTTCGATGTAGGGGCGGAAGCCTTCTCGGTCTATGCCCCATTGCTGCATCTCTTCGGGAGTGGCTTCGTCGGTGAGGTTGCGGTCCCAGGCGCGGCCAAAATCTCCATTGCCCCAGGTCCATTGCTTCTTGCCGGGCGAGAAGTGGTGCGAGGCCACGTGCAGCATGCCGCCGTGGGTGTCGTTCTCATAGCCACCTTCAAAATTGTATTTGGAGTTTACGGCCATGTAGGACGTAGGCACTTTGATGTTCCGATAGTTGGAGATGTCCACTCCAGCTGAGTAGTCCATCTTGTAGTAGGTGCCGGTGGCGATGGGGAAGGAGGACACGGCGCGTTTGCCGTGGTCGAACACAGCGTTTACGTCTGGTGGAAAGACGCTCTGGTAGTCGTCATTCACCTCTACAGCAGGATTGGCCCACCAGAGGAATGTCTGTGGCAGTGGAGTCCGGTTGCTCACTCGTCCCTGAATCTCCAGATAGGCGCATCCAGGGCGGAGTGTGAAGCCTGCGGCTCCCTTCTGGTGAAACATACGTTCCATCTCGTTCACCCATACGGTTACGGAACCGTCCTCATTCTCCACAATCTTGGAATCTACCGGCGTGTAGGTGCTGGGACGGTGGTGCTGCGGCCAGTTGAACTCGATGCCGCCGCTGATCCACGGACCTGCCAAACCTACCAGTGCAGGTTTGATGACGTGGTTGTAATAGACAAAATGGCGCTGCTTGATTTTGTCATAAGCCATCTGCACTCTGCCACCCAGTTCGGGCAGAATCATCACTTTGATATACTCGTTCTCCAGATAGATGGCTTGCCACTCCTTGTCCACTTTCTTGTCGCTAATGCTCTCAACGACAGGGTAGGGATAGACGACACCGCTGGAACCTTGATAAACACGCTTCTCAAGGAAGATGGGATTTTTCTCGGGTTTCCCCGCTTCGTAGGTGGGAATGACCACCTGTTCTTTCCATGCTTTGACTGACATAGGTCGTTGCTATTTCGTGATTAGTTAGTTTGCTACTGAATGTATTTTGTTTGCTTATTCATAAGTTATGAACAATTATTCCAAAGTTATGAACGACTTCCCGACGCGGTGAGTTCCTGCTCCAGTTCTGCCAGACTCTTGCCTTTCGTTTCGGGGCAGGCATGAAAGAGGTACACGAAGGCACAGAGGCAGATGCCGCTGTATATCCAGAACGTGCCGCTGCTGCCAAGGGCTGCATTCATCGAGGGGAAAGTGAACGTGAGCGTGCAGCACCCCACCCACAGGGCAAAGGTGCAAGTGGCCATGGCGATGCCGCGCACGCGGTCGGGGAATATCTCGGAGAGGAGCACCCACGTGATGGGGCCAAGGGTCATGGCATAGCACGAGATGGCTGCCACGACAAGCGCTACCATGAACACACCGGTCACGCCGAAGTGGTAGCAGGTGCCCAGGGTGAGGTAGATGAGGCCCAGTCCGCTGGCGCCTATCAGCATAAGCGTGCGGCGTCCCCATCGCTCCACGGTGTAGAGAGCCACGAATGTGAAGAGCACGTTGGCTATGCCTGTGATAACGATGTTGATAAACATGCCATCAACGTTATATCCTGCCCCTACAAAGATTTCTTCCGCATAGTTGAAGATGACGTTGGTGCCGCACCACTGCTGGAAGACAGCGATGATAAGGCCTAGAAGGAACACTCGCCCGTATTTGCTTTGGAACAGTTCGCTCAATCCTGCTTTCTGAGGGGAACGCTGTGGCTCGGCGGCAACAGCCTTCAGCTGCAAATACACAGGACTTTCGGGAATGAAGAAGGCCATCACCAAAAAGGCAGCGGCCGGAACGGTCTCAGCCCAGAACATCCAGCGCCAGCCCCATGCGAGGTTCCACGCCATGTTGGCAGGGTCGCTCGTTTCGCGTGCCAAGAGCATGTTGACAATCTGTGCCGCGAGGATGCCAAGGACAATGGTCATTTGGTTGAGGCTGACAAGGCGGCCTCGTATGTTGGCTGGGGAAACCTCGGCTATATACATGGGAGAGAGGGCCGATGCCACACCGATGCCGATGCCACCGATGAATCGGGCAATGTTGAACAGGGTAAAGTCGTTGACACATCCTGTCATGATGGCGCTGACGGTGAACAGCACCGCAGCTGTGATGAGCAATGGCTTACGTCCGTAGCGGTCAGCCAAGGCACCAGCCACCATGGCGCCGATGAGACAGCCAACCAGAGCTGTGCTCATGGCCACACCTTGCATCACAGGGTCGTTGGCAATAGTGAAAAACTCTTCGTAGAATGGCTTTGCTCCGCCGATGACTACCCAGTCATAGCCAAACAGGAGCCCACCCATGGCTGACACGGAACAAATAAAATAAAGGAAGCTTTTTTTCATGAAGCTTTGGAGGTATAGTAGATTTCCTTGCAAAGATAAGGCTTTTTTCTTTTTTATGTATAAATTGTTCCGGAAAATATCATTACCTTTACATCGAAAATAACAGATATAGATTATGGCTTTAATCAAGACAGTGTGCGGTCTCACTCCCAAGTGGGGAAAAGACTGCTATTTCAGTGAGAACGCCACGATTGTGGGCGATGTGCAGATGGGTGACCAGTGTACGGTGTGGTTTAATGCAGTGGTGCGTGGCGATGTGAACTACATCAAGATAGGCAACCGTGTAAACATCCAGGACGGCTCATGCCTGCACACATTGTATAAGAAAGCGGCTATCGAAATAGGTGATGACGTGACTATCGGCCACAATGTGACACTGCATGGATGCACGGTGAAGAGTGGCGCGCTGATTGGCATGGGCGCTACGGTGCTGGACGATGCGGTGATTGGCGAAGGCGCCATCGTGGCCGCAGGAGCGCTTGTGCTGAAGGGCACGCAGGTGGGCGATGGCGAATTGTGGGGCGGAGTGCCTGCCAAGTTCATCAAGAAAGTGGATCCGCAACAGGCAAAGGAACTGAACGTGGGTATCGCTCAGCACTATATCATGTATGCAGATTGGTATAGGGAAAGTTGAGCGGTCAACGGATTAGCACTTTTTCCCCGTCCTGTGTGATGTAAATGCCGGAAGTGACAGGGAAAAGAATTGAATTAGACCTTTTGTCTTTCTCCTCTGTCCTTATCATCTTGATGGCATCAGGTAAGGATTGATTGCCAGGGATGGAGAACTGGAAGGAAATGAGTCCGTCGCTCTCGCTGATGTTGCTGAGGGTGAATGGCAGGGCCCTTGTTCCATGCGTATTGTTATGGAACAAGGTTCCTGCGTATTGGGGGTGTGAAAGGCTGTCAAGCACGGTGACGTCCTGAGAGCCTGGAAATGGCTGTCCACGGTATTGTGTTTCCGAGGTATCGTATTCGCTGCTACGCCATGAGCCATATGTTTGATTGGCAGGGATGATGGTCATGCGCGGATGGGAAGAGCTTGTATTGACTCTGTTTAAGCGCCATGCATCTTCATCCTCATCAACGTGGCAGACAAGCATGCCGTGCATGCCCGTACTCTTGTCCACGTAAGTTCCCCATCGATTCGGTTGACGATTTTCAAGCAGAAAGTATTCAGAAGGGTAGGCCTCGTTGCGGATAAGGTATGCCACAGGTTCGTCTTGCAGGTCGGGCATCTCAGTGATGGCTTGGTCGCTTTTGAGCACGATGGGTTCAAACCATCCGCAGAACCAGCGTTCGTAGGCTGTGAATGGTGGAGGACACTCTCCGCGGCCGTTGGGCCCATTGTATTCGCCGTGTGACATGATGTCCCAGGCACCCATTCCGAATGACTTCGAATAGTTTGTGCTGTAGAAATCGGGCAAGCCAAGGCAATGGCTGAATTCGTGGCAGGCTACGCCGACACTATTCAGGGTGCTGCCTACGGCCCCGCTCAGTTCGCTGGAGATAGCATAGGTGTTGATGGTGCAGCCATCGATAGAGATAGGACCATCGCCATCATTACATTTTTGTGCATCTTTCAGCGTCCACTCGTGTGGCCAAATGGTGTTGGGGGCTGCTCCTGCATGCTCGCCATACCCTGCGTAGATAACGTAGACCTGCTCAATCTCGCCATCTCCATCCCAATCATAGTCACTCCACGTGAGGTCGTAGTTATTGCGAGCTAATTGACAGGCTTCAGCAACGAGTTGGGCGGGGTGCATATCCTCGCCGGCGTCATCGTTTTCTCCATAATATGCCATCTCCTTGGACGCCGTAACTGGACCTACGACGTCGAATGTGAGGTCGAATGCACCATACGACTGGTCGTGGAAGTAGTCATGGACAGAGCCTTGGCTGTTATTGCCGCTGTAGCCCTCTTGATTGAACATCTGCCGGAACTTGGTCAGCGTGCTGGTGCTCTTCATATACATGTCGGGAAAGTTGACAAGAAGAACCAGCCCCTTTTTCTGAGTTGTGGGGATGGCCTGTGCGCTGCGGGTGCTGCGGCGTTTAGCTGCAGCGCGGATGACACGATGCGCATTGCGGCTATGCAGGCGTGTGCTCCACACTGTGGAAATGGAATCGGCCAATTGGGGCGCCAACACCCAGCAGTCATTGACTTCGTCAGGTATGACTGGCACTCCGTCAAGGGTGGTGTAGAAGTGGTAGTTCTCATCGCCATGCAGCACAATGGTGAGAGGGGCTCCATCGGGTCCTTTCACCGTCTTCTGTATGGGTTGGGCAGGAATGCACCATGCGGTGATGGCAAGCAACCACAGTATGGCTATGTATATATACTTCATTGTTTGGCTAGTGATAGTGAATTGCCAATAACAGACCGTTGGCGGCCTTCTTCATCTATTTGGCGTTTCAATTATATATAATATGTGTAATGACTGTGGCAAAGATACGGGAAATGTGGGAGAACAGAGGGATTGGCTGGCAAGAAATTGCAAATGTGGGAGGGGAAAGTAACAAGATTGTAAGGAATTGTCACATGAAACAAGGAGTGTTTGAGCGGAATGTCATACCTTTGCGCTTCGAAACTCTGCCTCTTAATGGCAAAGCTTGAATTGCAGAATTAGAGACCAATCATATCACGAAAAATGAAGAAAAACTTATTAACTATTTTAATGATGTTGTTCTGCGCATTCGGTGTGCAGGCGGAGAAGATTGACAAGATTGTTAATCTCGTGTCGGGAGGTGAAAACCGCTCTTATCGGCTTTATGTCCCCAACAATGTACAGGCGAACGCACCCTTGGTGGTGTCGCTTCACGGTGCAAATGGTAACCAGTGGGGCAATATGCCTATGAGGACTTCCGTGGCTGATGAAGAGGGCTTTATTGTTGTTTATCCGCAGGGAAGAGTTGTTGATTTCTATCTGGCCCATATGAACACAACTGGATGGGATGCTTCTGGCGAGGAGAATGAGGATGTGGACTTCATCAAGGCGATTATCGAGGATGTTGCTAAGGATTACTCCATAGACCGCAAGCGTATCTACTGTTGTGGTTTTTCTAATGGTGGCATGATGACTTATGCTCTTTCGAATACGTGCAGTGAGATTTTTGCGGCTTTTGCCTCTATCAGCGGTTTCCCTATGAATGAGTTCCACTTCCGTCATACGGGTGCACGTCCTGTACCATTCCTCCATATTCATGGCAAGGCAGATGACTTTGTGAAGTATTCCCTCATGCCTGTCATCGTGGATGAGATGGTGGCGAGAGTAGGTGCGAACCCTGTTCCCGTGAAGACGAGTGTTAGTGGTAAATATGACAAGAGCGTGTATGAGGCTGGTGAAGGCGGTTTCCCTTACGTCTATTATGAGATAGATGGTATGGGACATAATGCAGGCACAAACAAGACTCCTGAAGGTTTGTCTATGTCGGATGATATTCCGGAGGATCAGAAGACTGGTTCCGCAAAGACCATGTGGAACTTCTTCGAGCAATACACGCTGGATGCGCCATGCGATAAGACGCTGAAATGGCGCCCACGCTTAGAAACGGAGGGCTATAATCCAAAAGAGCATGGGTGGTACGTGAACATGAGCAAGTATTTGTTGTATTTTGGCAAAGATGTGCGCAAGACCGACAACAGTGATAATAATGTTTACCGCTCGCTCCAGATGGATAAGGGCAATTACAAATTGTGCTTCCATGCAGATGGCGAAGCGGGCAAGACAGTGGCTGTGACCATGAAGAAAATATCGGGCACAGGTGCTAAGCCTACGGTATTGGATGCTATCGTGGAGGTTGGTAAGGATGTGGTACTTCCTTTCCGTGTGGAGGATGGCTATGGCGAATATCGCCTCATCATGTCGCGTTCATTAGCGACTGATGCCATTGCTATTACGAACCTTGCTTTGTATACGGCAACAGAAGAAGAGGTGACAGCGGTGGAAAGTCCCATTGCCCCTAGCAGCGCAGCAGCCTACTACAGTTTGACGGGGGTAGCTTCTGCGCTTCCTCAGCGTGGCGTCAACCTCGTGCGTGATGAAGATGGCGATGTGAGAAAGGTGTGGGTAAAGTGAGATGGAAGGTAAAGTAAAAGGCAAGAGGAGATTCCGATAGCTGAAATCCTTCCGTCTTTGACTTTGAAGAATAACCTTCCATATGGACTTAATAAAGAGAGTGCGCACTTGACATCTGTAATAGCGGGTCAAGTGCGCACTTTCTTTATATGATGCTGCACGATGTGCAGTGTCGGAGGCTTATTATTTGTTAGGAATCTCCAAGACGAAGCGGGCGCCAAGAGTGTAGGACGGGTCGAGCGAAAGGGAACCGCCCAAGTTCTGGGCATGCTGAGTGGATAGCCCAAGTCCGAGTCCGAGACCTTCGTCAAAGTTGTTGAGCTTGACAAATGGCTCGAAGACGCGTTCGCGGTCTTCAGGGGCAATGCCTGGACCTGTGTCTTCCACAATAATGCGAATCATCTCAGGTGTCTCTTCTGCGATGAGCGTGATTTTGCTGTCTGCTGCAAACTTCTTCGTGTTGTAAAGCAGTTCACGTATAGAGCGGTGGAAGTAGAGACGGTTGGTATGTATCGTCTTATGCTCGGGCAAGCGGTTCTCAAAGTGAAAGTCGACATTAAGAGGAGGCTTCTCTTCGAAGTCTTGAATGCTTTCGTTGATGACATCCAGCACTTCAACTTCCTTTGAACAGTCAAGTCCTTGATGTATGGTTGCTGCTCGTGAAGAATCGTAAATCATGTGCGCCATGCGGTAAATTGTTCTGGTGTTTTGCTTCATGGTGGCAATCATGTTTTTACGTTCTTCCTCAGAGAGCTGCCCGTGAGTGTCGCTCAGCACTTGCATAAAGCCTGCTATAATGTTGAGGGGCGTACGGATTTGTAAGGAGATTTCGTGGATAAAAGCAGTCTTGCGCTGGTCTGCTTCTTGTGCCAATTCGTTGGCTGCAGCAAGGTCGTGGTTGCGCTTCTCTGCTTCATCGTTCATGCGCTGGATGTTGTCTATCTTCTCAAGGATTGACTCATGCATGGAGGCAAAACTGTTTTGAAGGTAGCCCACCACATCTATACGTTGACTTCGTGGTATGTAGCTTTCGAAGTTGCCATTAGCTATGTGACGAGACTGGCTGGCCAGTTGCATAAGTGGACGAGTGACATGTCCGATGATTTTCCAGCAGAGGTAAAACAGAAGTGCCAACCCAACAACTAACAATGTAATAAGAATGTAGGTGAGTCGGTAGTAACTCTCAAAGATGTCTTTTTCAGGGCATACCAGAGCCAAGCTGCAGGTGGTGTTTGGAATAGGCTGATAGAAAACCAAGCATGGTGCACCATCCATGTGAATGCTCATATTGCCAGTTTTCCTTGCTGTCATCTCGTGGCCCAGAGTGACAATGTCAGGGTGTTTCTTCGCATCGACTGAGGAGAAGATGCTATGCTTAAGGAGTTTCAGGCGGTCGGGGTGCACATAATAGCGTCCATCAGAACCCAGCATCATGCAATAGGAGTTAAGATATGGCTTTTCTGCTTTGATGACCTCGGAAATCAGAGCCATAGAGAGGTCGGTGGAGAGCACGCCAATAATCTGCCCTTTCTCGTTATGTAATGGCTTGCTATAGGAAGCTATCATCACCGGAGAAGAAAGCGACCCTTCTGTAAAGTCGTTATAGGGCTCAACCCAGCAGGGCTTGTTCGAGTCTCGTGCGGACTTATACCATGGCTTGCTATAGTAATCATACTCGGCTTCTATCACAGTCTCTATTTGGTTCGCATTGCGCAACGAATAGGCAGAGAAGTTGCGTCCTAACTCGGGGAAGAACCCTGGTTCCATTGTCACGGAACATCCATTTACATGCGGGTTGTTCGCCACCACACGATGGGTGTAGTTGAGCAGCGAGTCTGGATTTAGGTTTTGCATGACGAACCACTCTGTGGTATTAGCAGCGGCTTCCACCTCGCTGATGTATCCTGATACACGTAGAGTAATCGTGTTCAGTGTCTGGGTGGCACGTTCTTCTGCCTCCTGCTTCAGCAGTTGGCGAGACCGCACATATAGGAAACCCATCGAAAATGTAAACACGGTAAAAACGATACCAAGGATGCCAAGACCTAGCTTCAGCGAGAGTGATTGGCTTATTTGTTGGAAGGAGTATTTCATGATTTCTTCTTTTGCGGGTATTGAAGCAGTTTGTCAATCAAACTCGTGATGTTTTTAGCGTTAGCAATGACACTATCAGTCATCGAATGGATGTCGGCCGCTGTAAGGAACTCGTAATTAGAGGAGAGTTCTTTCATGACACTCTCTAACAGCTTTACGGGCGGAATCATCTTGTCTGCTATCTGATGAATGAGGTTTGTCTTCAAGCGGCTGCTCTCTTCCACCTTATTCTTAATTTCTGAAAGCTCGTTGTTGCGTTGCTGCAGTTCTTCGGAGACTTTGTTCATTTCGTTGATGTTGCGCACTAAAGAACTCTGCATGGTGCTGAAACTACGTTGGAGCACTCCTATCTCATCTGTGCGATCGGTAGGAGGAATCGTTGTGGAAAAATCACCACGCTTGATTTGCTGTGCCGCTTTCGCCAACAGTCCGAGGGGTTTGAGCTGGCGCCCGATAAAGAAGAGACAGAACACGAAGATGGCAGCAATGCCAATGATAGAAAGGGTCAGTGTGGTGTATCGCAGTTTCAGGTTCGTGCTGAAGATGTCGCTTTTGGGGCATACCATCGCAGCGCTCCAGTGTCCTTCGTTCAACGACTTGTAGAGCACGTAACTGGCTTTGCCTTCCTCCAATTCCACCAGCTCCAGTCCTGATTTGCCTGCTAACATAGACTTTATCAAGTCTCCGACCTTAGGGTCTTTGCATTCCTCAACAAGATCGCTGGCCATACGCTGATATAGATTGGCGCTGTCGGGGTGGATGAGATAGGTGCCTTGTACGCCCAATACCGTACAATAAGAGTTGGGGAATGGCTTGATGGCCAAGATTGTATTGGATAGTTTTGTCAGAGAGATATCAGCCGATAGCACACCGACAGGACGTCCGTCCCTGTCGTGAATAGGAGTACAACATGCGATAGTGGCAGATAGGCGGGTGTCGCCAGGTGCATGAGGGCGAATCCAGCATGTGGTGTTTTCCTTGATTGGGATAAAGAACCTATTGTGTGCCACATATGGCATCGAACTGTTGAAGTTAGGTTCGATGGTCATCGGGTTGTGAGTGATTACTAATTCCTTGTTTTGCTCATCAGCCCAATAACTATAGGTAATAAAGAGTTCTCCCTTTTCTTTGTAGTAGTTGGGTTCAAAGGCAAGGGCACATCCAATGATGGTCGGATTGTTTTGAACAAGTTCCTGGGTGTAAAGAACTAACGCGTCAGGGTTGTTGAGGCTCTGCTCAATGTACCATGCCATATTGCGTGTGGCCACATTCACTTCATGCAGCTGATTGTCGATGTGGGTAACTGTTCCAGCCAGCATCTGGTCTGCCTTTTTTAATGACTCGTTTTCCAACGTGAGGTGGGAATAGCGGAACAGAAAGGCGAGAGCAGCAACAAACATGATGACTACCGATGCCAGAACTAGTAGGCTGAGCCTTGCAGGCAGTTTCTTCTGCAAGAATCGAATTGGGTTTAACATAGTTTATATGGGTTTTGGGTGCAAAAATGCGTTTTTTTTTCGATATGAACAAAAAAGAATGAAAAGAATTTACATATTATGTGTGTTCCTAGCCGTTTGAAGGCGTTTTGTTGTTGAATGTGAGAAAAGAAAAGGGGAGAGCCTATTCATCTGCAAGTGTTTAATTTATAGGTGAAAAGTGTATGAAAGGATGGTGTATGTAACAAATTTGAAACGATAAGATACATGAAACAAAACCTTTCCCGCAAAATCGGGTTACCTTTGCAAAGTCTTGTCGCGCTAATGTACGGCAGTGTGTTAAGCGTGTGCTATTGATGAAGACATATTCAAACACAATATCCTAAAACCATTCAAAAAACAATGAAGAAACTATTTACTGTTATGTTCTCTTTCTGTGCCTTAATGGCTTCGGCGCAGAATCCTTACCTCCCTTTGTGGGAACATTTGCCTGATGGCGAACCTCGTGTCTTTGAGGATCCAGATAATCCAGGCAAGTATCGTGCTTACATTATTGGCTCACATGATGTGACCTATACTGCCTATTGCGGAAACGATATCCGTATGTGGTCTGCTCCTGTTGAAGACCTCAGCCAATGGCGAGACGAAGGCCCAATCTTCAGCCACTATGTAGATGGCAAGTGGGACACCATGTATGCACCGGATTTGGTGGAGGTGAAAGATGCGAAGACCGGTAAGAAAACATATTGGCTCTATCCTCACTCTCGTGGATGGCGTCGTGTGGCGATGGTGTGCAAGGGCGACCGTCCAAACGGTCCATTCACTCCTGTGAATCTGACTCCTGACGGTCGTCAGTGTGTAGATGGTTCGCTGATTGACTTTGACCCATCTGTGTTCATTGAGAACATCACAGACAAGAAGGACCCTGACTTTGACAAGGGGTATCGCGCTTATGTCTTTTACGGATTCCAACATTCTACAGCTTGTGAGCTTGATCAGAACACAATGTATTCAAAGCGCCCTGGCACAGAATTGATAGATCCATTTATTCCCGCTAGCAGTCGTGATGGTAAACTCTTGGATAAGGCTGGTAGTGAGTATAAAGCACTCTATAAGGGTCAGAATCCATTGGATTTTAACTTCTTTGAGGCATCTTCTATCCGTCAGGTAGGAAACAAGTACGTGATGGTGTTCTCTGGTTATAGCGGTCAGGAATATGGCGTAGGTGCTACAAACTCTGCTTTGCGTTATGCCTTTGGCGATTCACCTCTCGGACCTTGGCGCTCTGGTGGCGTTCTTGTTGATTCGCGTGGTGTGGTGCTGAATGAAGATGGTTCTAAGCTCATCACTACTAATGCTGGTCACAACACTCACGGTTCCTTGCAGGAGATTAATGGCCAGTGGTATGTGTTCTATCATCGTCCTCCACGTGGCTTCGGCAATGCTCGTCAGGCAATGGTTGCTCCTGTGAAGATTACATGGGACAAGAAGCCTGTGGCTCAAGGTGGTGTCGTGAAGATTACCGGCTACGACCCATATACAAAGGGCAACGAATGGACAGCTAAGGCCAGCAATGGTGATGCCTATACGGGTGCCGAAGTGACTTCTGAGGGCTTTCAAATCTTTGGCCTTCCTCCTTATAACTACTACTCAGCAGGTCTTGCTTGCTTCATGTACGGTCCTAACGCCAACAACTGGATGCAGGACAACCACGACGTATGGAACAACTCAATGGATCTTGCCGGTATTCAGAACGGTGGCATCATCGGTTTCAAATACTTCGGTTTTGGCGGCTTGGCAAAGGACGCCAAGGGCGTAAAAGCCTTTGAGGGAACAAAGAAGGGTGACAACACCAATATCTATGTCAATCTTACACATGGCAGAAATGGCGCTTTCAAGATACACGTTCGTTTGGATGACCCATGGAAGGGTAAGGAAATTGCGACCATCTCTGTTCCCGCCTCCGACCAACGCGAATCTGCAGTATTCGGTGCCAGTGTTCCTGCTGTTGAGGGACTCACCGGAAAGCATGCCATCTATCTTGTAGCAGAAGGTAATGAAATCAAACAGCCAGAACCTTCTCAGCGTCCTCAATGGGGTCGTCAGCAGCAGCCTCAGCGTCCTCAGGGACTCTTTGACCTCCACGGAATTGGCTTCAGAAGAGGTTCGGAAGTGGCCAATGTTCCTGTTGTTCCAACGGTTACAATCACAGTTGATGGCAAGAATGTAAATCTTCCTGCTAATCCGATGTTCTCAACGAACGACAACGGTTTCATGGATGCTACCAATTATCAGGCATACGCCCCTCTCAAAGATAATTCTGTTATCAAGGCAACATCCAATAATCCTGCTGTTTCGTTCCAGATTGGCAAGATTGTCAATGGTCGTGCCACTGTGAAATGCACCTATCAGGGTAAAACTAAAACTTATCTTCTCAACTGATGAAACAGTTCTATTTAACTATATGTGTTCTGTGCACCGCCTTGATGGCTGGTGCACAGAATGCTGCTGATTCAGATCTTCCAGAGGTCAAGACGCAGCCAACCATTCAGGTGAAGAACCCCTTTATTTGGGCAGATGCTCCAGACCCTGACATCATTCGTGTCGGAGATTACTACTATCTGGTGACCACCACCATGCACCTTTTTCCTGGCGCTCCCATCATGCGGAGTAAAGACCTTGCGCATTGGGAAACAGTGTCCTATCTCTTCGATGAAATCAAGGACACTCCTCGTTACGACTTGAAAGAAGGTACCGTGTATGGCCGCGGTCAGTGGGCAACCACTCTTCGTTATCATAAAGGCACCTTTTGGGCGCTCTTCGTAGCGAATGACGACCCACATAAGTCTATGGTCTTCAAGACAACAGACCCTGCTAAAGGCTGGAAGCTCCATAGCCGCCTTCCTGCTTACCACGACTCTTCTCTCTTCTTTGACGATGACGATCGTGTGTACGTGTTCTCTGGAAGTGGAGACATCAATCTTGTTGAGTTGACCCCCGACCTCACAGCAGAGAAGCCCGGTGGCATTCGCAAGAAGTTGCAGCTTAACGGTAAACCACAAGGCTTGCATGAAGGAAGCCGCGTCATCAAGCACGATGGCATGTACTACCTCCTTTGCATTGCATGGCCTCGCACAGGCCGTGAGGAGATAGCCTACCGAAGCAAGAACATTGAAGGTCCATACGACTCTAAGGTTATTCTCAAGAGTGACTTCGGAGGTTTCCCATTGGCCGGTCAGGGCACCATCGTCAATGGCAAACATGGCGAATGGTACGGCGTGATGTTCCAAGACCGTGGTGGTGTAGGACGTGTACTTACCGTAGAACCCTGCTCATGGATTGATGGCTGGCCAGTTCTTGGCACCAAAGGGGATGGTAAGATTCCTGCCACTGTTACCCTCGATGGTCAGTGCTCTTGCCACCAGAATCCTGATTATGCTCATATCGAGAAGGACTACCAGTGGAACCACAACTACATCAAGAGTGATATCGCCCGTCTGCCTCAGAAAGGCGAAAAAGTTCGTTTCGGAGAGAACTTGCGCGACGATGCCACTTTCCGTATGACATCTCCTGTTCAGGGCTTCGTCTTGAAGACCTCAGAGCTTGCCAAATCCATCTTTGATGCGCGCAACACGCTGACGTGGCGCACCTGGGGCGGAACATGCTCAGACACTATTTGCCTCGATGTTCGCCAGATGAAAGATGGCGATTGTGCAGGTTTTGCCGCATTTAATGGAGATTCAGGCCTTCTGACCATTAAACTTCAGAAGGGGCAATACACTCTAACTATGAGTGAAGAGAGTGTGCAACTGACAAACGACACGAAGGCCATCACTGACGTGGCTACGAAAGAAGTTGAAACGGTCAAGCTTCCTAAGGGCAAGGTGGGGAAGATTTATCTCCGCATCGACGGCGATTTCAACCCTGGTCGTGACACGGCTAATTTCTACTACAGTCTCGATGGCAAGACCTTTACTCAAATTGGTACCAAGGATTACAAGATGCGCTTTGACTACCGTCGCCTCTTCATGGGCACTCGCTATGCCGCCTTCTACTATCCTACATCGCAGACTGGCGGACAAGTTGTCTTGACATTGTGATACACATTATATATATTATACAACAAACACATTCATAAACTTCCTAAATCAGTTTAAAACTAATCGTTATGAAGAAAACTATTTGCTCAATGCTTCTGGCCTCGCTGGCACTGACCGCATCAGCCCAGTTCGGCCGTAATCCTGACGCAAACCCTGACAAGGGTTACAAAGACACTTATCAGGGCTATTTCACCGTAGGTGTGGCTGTCAACATGCGTAACATCAATGACCCTGCTACGGTGGAAATCATTAAGAAAAACTACAACAGCGTAACGGCAGAGAACGACATGAAGCCAATCTCTGTGCACCCCAAAGAAGGAGTGTGGACATGGGAAAATGCTGATGCTATCGCTAACTTCTGCCGTCAGAACGGTATCAAGATGCGCGGACACTGTCTCTGTTGGCATTCTCAGTTCTGCGACTGGATGTTCACTGACAGTAAAGGCAAGGAAGTAACCAAAGAAGTTTTCTACAAGCGCTTGCGTGAGCACATCCATGCTGTCGTGAACCGCTATAAGGACGTTGTATACGCATGGGATGTGGTGAATGAGGCTATGTCTGACGCTGGTCGTGGCTGGCGTGGCCAGGAACCTAACCCTTACCGTGAGAGCCGTGCTTACAAGCTCTGCGGTGATGAGTTCATCGCTAAGGCCTTCGAGTTTGCTCATGAGGCAGACCCTAACGCTATCCTCGTTTACAATGACTACAATGCCTTCCAGCCCGCTAAGCGCGACCGCATCTACAACATGGTCAAGAAGATGCAGGCAGCAGGTGTGCCTATCACCGGTATCGGTATGCAGGGCCACTACAATGCTTACGGTCCAGATGAGTCAGAAGTGGAAGAGGCTATCAAGAAGTATTCAGAGCTTGTAAAGCACATCCAGGTGACAGAGCTTGATATCCGTCTCAACGAGGAGATGGGTGGTCAGCTTCAGTTCTCACGTGGCCAGGAAGGTGCTGCTCCCGGTCATCTCGTAACCATGCAGACCGACCGCTACATCAAGCTCTTCCGTCTGTTCCGCAAGTATAAAGACATCATCGACAACGTGACCTTCTGGAACGTGTCTGACCGCGACTCATGGGTTGGTGTCAACAACCATCCACTTCCTTTCGACGAGAATCTCCGTCCTAAGCAGGTGTATTACTCGTTGAAGAACTTCGATCCTTCTTTGGATAATGCTGTTGCTCCTATTGAGGACTTCAAGCCCAATGAACTGAACCAGCCTGGTCAGCAGTACCCAATGGTGAACTCTCAAGGCTATGCCCGTTTCCAGATTAAGGCTCCTCAGGCGCGTTCTGTCATCGTCAGCCTTGGCTTGGGCGGCACTGGTGGCACTGTGCTGAAGAAGGGTGAGAATGGTGTATGGACCGGTACCACCGATGGTCCTATGGACGAAGGTTTCCACTACTACCACATGACTATTGATGGAGCTACCGTCAACGACCCAGGCGCAAACAACTACTACGGTTCTGTGCGTTGGGAGAGCGGTATTGAGATTCCGGCCCATGACCGTGACTTCTATGCCCTGAAGAACGTGCCTCACGGTAACGTGCAGCAGGTGCTTTTCCACTCTCCAAGCACAGGTGTAGAGCGTCGTGCTTTCGTTTACACTCCAGCAGATTATGCTACATCTAAGAAGAAGTACCCCGTGCTTTATCTCCAGCATGGTTGGGGTGAGGATGAAACGGCTTGGAGCAGCCAGGGCCACGCTAACCTCATTATGGATAACCTCATTGCAGAGGGCAAGTGCCAGCCATTCATCATTGTGATGACTTATGGCATGACCAACGATGTGCGCTTTGGCGGTATTGGTGGTTTCACAGCCAAGGAGTTTGAGACTGTGCTCGTTGACGAGCTTATCCCATATGTTGACAGCCACTTCCGCACCATCGCTAAGAAAGAAGGTCGTGCAATGGCAGGCCTCTCAATGGGCGGCATGACAACCAAGCTCATCACCTTGCGTCGCGACGTGTTCGACTACTATGGTCTCCTCAGCGGTGGCACTTATGCTCCATCAGACTTCGAAGGCAAGGCTAAGCCACGTCTCATCTTCACTTCATGTGGTTCGAAGGAGAATCCAGAAGGCGTAAATAAGTCTATCGCAGACCTCAAGGCTGCTGGTTTCAACGCTCACGGTTATGTGTCTGAAGGCACTGCCCACGAGTTCCTCACATGGCGTCGTAGCCTCAAGGAGATGGCTCCGCTGCTCTTCAAGTAATACCGCAAACAAGTATGAGGTTTAAGGCTTAAAGCGCCTCTTGCCGGCGATTGTATGCCACGACCTCATCGTATGATACAGAATATTCCAGCAAAGGGCTGTGCCGATTGGCACAGCCCTTTGTGTATGATAACCACGAATGAGGCAGCGGTCTTGATGAGTTGAGCGTACAAGGTTATCTCCAACCTCTTTCTGGTGGCTCCATCTTGTTCTCTGTAATGCAATGGGCGGCTATTGCTGTGTTTTGGTAGGTGGCAGGGAGAAAAACGTGGCTATAGGGGCTTTATTCGCGTTCTTTGGGTGGGGAGAGTGCGATGATAAGTACCTTTCATCCTCTTGTGTGCTGAGGCAAGGTGCCTATACAACAAAAACAGCCCTTCTCACGAAGAACTGTTTCCCTTGACTAATTAACTAACTAACTAATTATTAACCTATTTATGCTTTACTAACTTTTTCTTTTCTTGGTGGCGGCTCAATTTGTGAACCGTTTGTTTGTAATCGAAATCCTTTGTGTTTCTTGATTACGATGCAAAGTTACGCACTATTTATAACTCTCTCTTTCTCTTATGTTTCATTTTCTTTCACCTTTGTATATATTCCTCATTTTCTGCGATTTGTATCATAATTGTAAGTGAATGTATCATCTGTATATGGAATTTGTGTCTTGAATCAAGTGCGTGTTTGCGATGGCGGGGTGGATTCTTTTTGACTTGATGGGGAACGCTGCTGTTTGCACGAAGGCCAATATGGTTCTATCCGATTTTTGTACGTCGGTTCAAGAGCCCTTTTGCTGGGGGATTGTATCGTGATGTAGAAAGCGGAGATTGTTACGTGCTGTTGAGAGCCATTTTCAATGGGAGGGTGTGCTAAAAACATGGAAGCCTGCGCTACAAATCGTAACGCAGGCTTCTTCTTTTATCGTTAGAATAATTTTGTCGGTATAATTTCTGTGCTTATGAAACGGTGTGAGTCAGACCGATAGTGACGGTGTGACTCACACCGGAATGGTCGGTCTGACTCACACCGCAATTGTAGCGCAGGAAGGATAGTTTTGTCCTATGCGAATTTGTGATTCACCTGGTTTCTGCGTTCGGCTGAAAATTGCTTCGTTTGTTTCAATTTCTTCAGTCTGTGTTACCTGTGTTTATCCCTTTACCACGCTGGTGCCGAGGGCAAAGGCCTTTTCGAGGTTGCCTGTTGTGCTGAAGATGTCAGCCTTGGCCGAGATATTGTCGAGGTAATTGATGAGTTGTGCCTCAGGAATGCAAGGCAGGACAGGACTTCCGTATTCGAGTTGGCCGTGATGCGCCAGCACGCAGTGGATGATGAAGTTGATTTCGCGTTTTTCGATGCCGAGGTCGCGCAGAAGGGTGTTCAGGTAGTTGGCGGACATGTAGATGTGTCCCAGAAGGAAGCCATTTTCCAAGCGTTCGCCTTCTACATTGTACTCGCAGAGTTTGCCCCAGTCGTGAAAGAGGATGCCAATGATGATGCGTTCTATCTTGATGTCGTCGGGATAAGGATAAACGGGATAGACTCCTTCAAGGAGGTGGAGCATCTGATAGGTGTGATTGAGCAGTCCTCCAGGGAAGGCGTGGTGCACGCTGGTGGCAGCAGGATATTTGCTGTAGGGCGTGAAGAGCGCGTCTGATTGTTCTCGAATGAAGCCGATAAGGGTCTCATCGGTGCAGTGGGTGAGGAGCTGCTCGATGCTGCGGTCCCATTCCTCACGCTTGATGGGGCGTGGCACAAGATTGTAGAGCGGGTGCTGCTCGGTGGGGAAGGAGCCTACAATCATGTCCATGTTGGAGGCAGACTTCTTTCCTTGGTTATCACGAATGGAGATGAAGGTGACGAGCTGTCCCACTTTGGGACCGCTCGTTTTGGGTACGTCGAACACGCAGATGGTTTCGTTGCCCTCTGTGTTGGCAATCTTGAGATTGACATAGGGTGAGTTGTTGCGCGCCACTGCGTCTTGACGGCTGAGTACAATATATTCTTTATTCATAATTAGAAAAATGAGTGTCAAATGTTTGGGACCTGCGGCCACTTATTAGAACCGTCCTTGTCCGCCGCTATAGGTGGAGAGGGTTGCGGTTGCACCACCGCTGATGGTGCCGATGCTGCCCATGCCGTTCCAGATGGTTTCGTCCACAGTGATGGCATTGGAGCTGCTGCTGACCTTCATGGTGGTGGTTCCCGAGGTGGAGACTACCAGTGCGCTGCCGCCCGATGCGGGGGTCTTGAAGGCAAGGACAGGGGTGCCATTCGAGCAGAGCGCATACCAGGTGTTTTTGCTCCATGAACTGCTGCTTCCGCCAGGATTTCCTGGACGATTTCCGCCAGAGCTGGAAGAGCCTAACTGGTAGCAGGTCTGGGTGAGTTGTGCTCCACTTTCGAGTCCGCCGATGGCCACGATGGTGCCTCCTGTGACGTAGAGCTTGTAGTTTCCTTCGGTATTTGCATCCACTCCGACTTCGGGCGAAGATGAGCCGATGGCATAGATGATGCCGCCCTTGATGTATGTGTTGCCGTTGGAGTCGATACCGTCATTGCCTGTCGAATATGCGCAGGTGGTGCCGCCGTTGATGGTAAGGTGGCTGGCTGCGTTGATGGCGTCATCGGACGATTGTGCATAGATGGTGCCTCCTGTGATGTCGATGGTACCCTTGGATTCGATGGCTTCGTGATAGGAGGCGGTGACGCTGATGGTGCCGCCCGAGATGGCGATGTTGCCGTCGAACTTGATGCCCTTGGGTGATGACTTGTAATTGGAAGCAAGGCGCTCAGTGGTTTTTGACGACGTGGTAGTGTTGAGCCTGCTATTGGAATAATAGACAATGCCGCCAGTGGTCTTCACAGTGATGGTGCCTCCTTTGATGTAAAGGTTGGCGTCACCGCTAAGTCCTTTGCCGCCAGCTCCAGTGGCGGTGAGTTTGAGCGTGCCGCCAAGGATGGTCATGTCGCCGTCGCTCTTGAGGGCAGAGCAAGCCGAGGTGGACGAGAAGGTCGTGGTGGGGTTGCCGCTGCTGTCTAACGTGTAGTCAATGGCGCCGCCACCCGAAACGGTGAGATTAATGGTTCCACTAGAGATGTTCATGGCTCCATCGCTCTTGACGCCTTTGGCGGCTGCGGCCGAGATGGTGCCGCTGATGGTTCCGTCCAGCAAATAGACGTTGCCGGAGTTCTCTTCTTCGTGGTCAGTGGTCTCTGCAGTGGCATCGATATCTTCGTCAATGCTGGCTTGGATGCCGTCGTCACCGATGTTGCTGAGAGCAATGGCGCCGCTCTCCATGAGGAAATACTCGTTGCAGTTGATGCCGTCGCCTGCGGATTGCTTCACGTTGACGGTGCAGTTCTTGATGGTGAGGTACTCGCCCGTCTTGATGGCGTGCTTGTACCTGCCATAGACGTTGAGTGTGCCCTTGCCCTTGAACTCAGCATGTCCCTTTACGTAGAGTGCGGCTTTCTGTGCCATGTCGTCGGAGGGTGAGGTACAGTCGGTAAGAGAGTTCTCGGTATCCTTCTTTACGCTGATGTTGATGCGCTTGCCGTTCTGGATGTGGAGGGCTGCGCCTGAATGGACTGGAGTGAGGTTGGTGAGGCTGACACCGCAGAGGTCGATGGAGCACTTGTAAGATCCTTTCAGATAGAACTCTCCGTCGCTGGAGGTGCCTGAAAGCGAGTAGGTGATTTCATTGCCATCCACATCCTCTGTGTTGCTCTGTATGATGCCCACATGAGCGCCTGTGACAATGGGCGAGACGTATTGAGCCACGTTGCCTGCCACCGTCACCTTGGCACTGGTGCCATCGTAGGCAACAGCCACTTCGTTGTTGGTCACCGTGGTATTGTCTATGTAGATCTTGTTAATATCGGCAATGTTGAATTTCTTTCCGCAGATGGTCAGCTGGGTGCTTCCCGTATAAGTCATGTCGCCTGCTTGGGTAGCGGGGAACTGATATGTGACATTCCCCACTACGACGTTCAATGTCTGTGCCGATGCGGTGAGGGTCAGCACAAGGATGCTTATCATGAAGAGATATTTTTTCATTGCACGGCGATTTTAAGGGTTTGATGGGAACGCTTTACCACATAGACACCTTTCTGCAGGGCAGTTTTGGCTTGTCGTATGTCTTCGTACTTACCGAGCGAATTGCCTGCCAGTGTGAAGACTTCCACTTCTGAATCTTTTGCTTCTTCCTCCGTTCCTGTGCTGTCAATGGCAGATGTGGCGCTTGAGAAGTACATCTTCTTGAGATCGGACAGCGAGATTGTGGTCACCTTTCCGTTGTTGTCTGTGGCATTCATCTGGCCATCAGAAAAGGTGATGACAAGTCCTGTCGCAACTACCGATTGCTCGGTGCCGTTAGTGTCCAAGAACGTCAGATATGGATAGTCATCCGCATGTGCCATGAGCGTTCCTGCTAATCCTAAAACAAATAGAAATACCTTTTTCATGTTAGTTTGTTAGTCAGTTAATTGTCCCAATAGGTATGATAGAATAGTCGTACAAAGGTAACGGAAAAAAGCGAAGTGTTATTCCTCAAGAGGTGTTATTTTATGTGAAAAAGCTTGATATTGTTTCATATACAAGGAAAAAAGCTTACCTTTGTGGCATTCAACACGAACATGATATGACTCATTTAACTAACGCATTTATTCTGAGTGCAGCGTTGTTCTGTATGGCAGAACAGGGACATGCACAGAAGGTGACATCATTCAAAGTGACAAACCAGCGGCAGCAGACCATAGACGGTTTTGGTGCCAGCGATGCCTGGAGCATGTGGCAGATAGGGGAGTGGGAAGACTCTTTGCAGACGAAGGTGGCAGACTGGCTCTTCTCATCCGAGAATTTTGCTGATGGCTCGCCGAAAGGCATAGGGCTTTCTATCTGGCGATTCAACGCAGGGGCAGGCAGTGCCGAACAGGGTGACTCGGCCCAAATCAATCGTGACACACGCACAGCGTATTTCGAGCAACAGACAGGGCAGCGTCGCTTCCTTCAATTGGCGAAGGAACGTGGCGTGCCCACCTTCTTGGCATTCTATAACTCACCCCCAGTGCAGTTGACACAGAATGGGCTTGCAACGAATACAGGGCGTGGCGGTACGTTCAACCTGAAGGAGGATGCCTACGATGACTTTGCCGCTTACATCGCAGACATGCTTCAAAAGGCCGAGAAGGAGGATGGCATCCACTTCAGTTATGTGTGTCCCGTGAACGAGCCCGATGGACATTGGAACTGGCTTGGCCCTAAGCAGGAAGGCACACCGGCGACGAACCGTGAGGTAGCCCGCATCGCGCGCGAGATGAGCCGTGAGTTTTTGCAGCGTGGCATCACTACGAAGATTTTGGTGAACGAGTCGAGTGACTTCCGCTGCATGTTCTCCACCCATGAGACGGATTGGCAGCGTGGCTATGAGATTCAAAGCTTTTGGAATCCTGACTCCACTGAGACTTACGTGGGCAATTTGCCCAATATCGCCCGAGTGATGGCGGGGCATTCCTATTGGACCAACACGCCTGTTCTCAAGCCGGGTGACAGGGGGTATGAACGTACAGGCTTGTATGGTTACCGCAAGCGGCTGAAGGATGCGTTCGATAAGGTGGACGCGGACTTCTGGATGACGGAGCTCTGTATCATGTCGAACGATGAGGAGATTCATGGGGGCGGCGGATTCGACTTCTCAATGGAGGAGGCTCTGTATGTGGCACGCGTGATGCACTACGACTTGACTGTGGCCAACGCCCGCTCATGGCAATGGTGGCGTGCTGCCGGAGGCAATTATAAGGATGGACTTATCCGCATGTACGTGAAAGGTGAATGGACCGGAGGACGTGGGCAAAGGCGTGGAGTGGTGCAAGAGAACATGGTGCGCGACTCCAAGTTGATGTGGACACTTGGCAATTTCTCCCGCTTTGTCCGTCCTGGTGCTGTGCGTCTTGGCGTGCAAGGTGAAATGGCTGTTGATGGCCTTATGCTGTCAGCTTACCGCAACACTGATGGCTCTCTTGCCATTGTTGCCATCAATTACGGGAAGAAGGACTCTGCCGTGAGTATCGATGCCAAGGGTGGAAAGACCGCTGTTGCTTACCGCACCTCTGATGTGGAAGGGGAAAATCTGAAGTATGTCGGCAAGGTGAATCTGAAGAAAGCCGCTCTTCCTGCCCGTTCTGTGACTACTTATGTCATCAAGTAACCGTGCAGAGCACCAGTGGAAGGTTGGGCAAACCATAAGCGCCCCCTCAATCTCCCTTGCGATAGGGAAGTTGAGGGGGCGCTTCTATAGGTGTGTGCTTTGCCACACTTCATTCTTATTGGAAGACGAAATTGTGGAGTGTGCAGAGCGATTTTCCTTTTGTCTTAGACTTGAATGTGAAGAAGATGGCACGTTTGTATTCCAATTTGCCAACGTCAGGAAGAACGGCACTCAGTTCCGTGGGTTGCTGCGGCATGTCAGCACGTAGCTCAATGGTGCCCAGCAGTATTCCTTGCCCTTCCCATGGACTGTCAGCTTTAATCTCGATGGTGCCATCTACACCCAGCGGTGTGGCATTCAGCAACAGCTGTACATCCTTGCGTCCATAAAATGGTCTTTTATCACTGTATCCGCTGACTCCGAAGTTGAAGTATTTGTAGCCCACGATGCTTCCGTCGGTGTTGTTCACCACGTCGTTGGTGTTGTAGCGTAAGTCATAAGGTGCGGCATACTTCTTCGTTGATGCTAATGCTTCTTCCTTGCTCATGCCTTCCTCTCCGCCATAACCTGCTGCTACATAGGAACCGTAGAATGTGTTGTTAGGCCATTCGTGAGTGGCAGGTTGGGGACCTGTGTACCAGCAGGCAATGCCGGCAGAGTGCCGCTCCAAGGGGTTGAGACCATCACGGGCAAAACCTTCGGAAGTGTACTCGCCTTCTGAAATCTCCACCTTTCCACCTTTGCCTTCTTCCACCGTCACCTCAATGGGGGCGACCATGGCTTGACGTGCATATTCGTCTGTGCCTGTCTGGCGGTGGTAGAACACGTACCATTGCCCGTTGATTTCGCAGATGGAGCCATGTGTGTTTCCGTCGGGGGTGGCTGTGGCTATCACGTTACCATTCTCGTCCTTGTCACGTGCTCGCCCGTCGATGATGGTGCCTCCGTAAGTCCAGGGACCGAGTGGATTGTCGCTGTAGCAGTAAGCCAATGTATAGTTGGACATGGGTAATCCGAATTCTCCTTCTTCTGTGAAGCGACTGTAGATGAACACGTACTTGTCCTTTATCTTGCGGATAGACGATGCCTCGAAGAAGCGAAACTTCCCCTCTTGGTAGCGTCCTGAAATCATATCTTCTACAATTTTAGTGCCAGGCTTTACCGTTGCCATGGTCTTGGGGTCAAACTCTGCTGCATAAGAGCGCTCAAATCCCCAGTAGCCATAAACGCGTCCGTCGTCATCCACAAAGACGGCGGGGTCGAACTGCAGGACGCCATCTACCTGATTGGGGTTGCTCTTGCTCCAGTTGCACACTTCGAACGGTCCGTCTGGACGGTCGCTCTTTGCTATCAGTCCGTTGCGGAAACCTGTCTGATCATTAGGAAACAGGTAGTAGGTCTTTTTCCCATTGGCATCTGTCGTCATGGTGACATCGGGTGCAAAGAGCACATCTGCGGTGCCCGCCGAGTCGAAAGGCTCGCCATTGGCATTCTTGTCCACGACGAGGATGACGCCATCGTAGCGCCAGTTGTTCAAGCTGTCCACTGAGGCAGACCATACCACTTGGTCGCGTCCGCAATAGTTCGTGATGATGTTGTCATGTGAGCCATATAGATACACGCGGAACTTCCCAGGCTGGTCTGGGTCTTCAAACACGTAAGGCTCTCCGTCGGGGATATGCTCCCAGAGAGGCATGATGGGGTTACCGACGGTGGTGAGTGGTGCTGATGACATTTCAGTAGGTTTGGTTGTACAAGATGTTGCCAATGCTGCGCAACAGGTGGCTGCAGTTGCAAGCCTCAACAGTTTGTTCATGATGGATAGTAAAATAGTTTGTGCAAAGATAGTGCTTTTTGCTACAGGTTGTTCTTGAATGTTCACTAAATGTGTGTTTCTGAATGTAAAAACTTTGTAGTCATGAATGGGGGCAGTCAAGCGTTCCCTATATATAATATATATGTGTAATGGTGTATGTGTGCCTTGAATAGCCAGTCCTAATAGGGATTGTGCGAGGATTTTTGCTCGTAGTTCCTGACTCGTCAATTGCAGCCTTCGTTTTGTTAATTGTAGGCTCCAGTTGCGTTTGATGCATCTTGGGTTATACAGGCATTCCTTGTATCGGAAAATCGTGGAGAAGAAAGAGTATTGGTGGTGGTTTCAGTGTATTCTGCTAAGTGCCTCAGACATGTCCTTTTAGGTAGTGGCGAAAGCGTTGTATTCCATTCGATGAGAAAATTCTTGGAGGTGAAAAAGAAAAAAAATGAAGAAATATTTGGATTTGTTAACAGAGTGATGTACCTTTGTCTTTCGTAAACCCCAAGACAAATATCTATGAAAACAAAAACTATTGGCATGAAGCTTCTTGCTTCTCTCGGTGCAATGTTGGTGTCTTCCATCGGAATGGCACAGGTCGACGTGGAGTCGAATAACCTTTTCTCGAAAGTAGACAAATTGATTGATGGCAACAAAAAACTGGCAAGTAAAGTTGATACCAATTATATCAAGACCCCTTGTCAGCCTTGGCAAATTAGTGTCACGAGCCGTGTGTCGCAAACAGACTTGCAAATGCACTCCATTGTTGATGGAGGTGAATTATTCGATGGAGAGGGTTCGATGCCCTTTATCAGAGGTGTGGGTGACATGGCAACAGATCCTCGCATCATGACCAAAGTGTCCACATCGCTGGGTGTGAAAGTGGGCTATAAGGGATTGAGCGCCAGCTATTCCTTCCCTATAGGTGGAGACAAGAGTCAGAACCTTACGTTGAAGAGCGCGGGTCGCTGGTATGCCGTGAACCTTCGCTGGCACAAGTTCAAGACGAAAACCGTGAGAACGCACTATGCAGGAGCTGTGCAAGGCCGAGAGGTCGAGAATTATGATGAGAAAACGGAAAGCTTTGAATTCTCTGATTGGGGAGAATCCTACGGATGGGATGAGACTGAAAAAGAACAATTACCCTCTAACATGACCATCAAGACCTTGATTTTCGATGGCTTTTACATCTTCAACCATAAGAAATTCTCTTATGCTGCTGCTTACAACCAGAAGACCATTCAGGCTCGTTCGGCAGGCTCACCTATCGCTGGAGTGATGGGCTACTATGCGGATTTCAAATACAATGACCCACGTAATGCCGAATTAATCTATTGGATGGATGGAATCGGACGTTTGCGCCAATATCAGCTGGCTGTGGGTGCTGGCTATGCCTACAACTTCGTTCCAGCCAAGGGATGGCTCATCAGTGCTATGGCGATGCCGATGCTGACAATGGTGAACCGCACTCGCATCAACACTTACAATAGCAATTTTAAGGACCTTGCGAAAGACAATCTTTTAGCGTATATTATTGTAGAAGCGATGAAAGAGGAAGGTGTAGAAGGCCTGGATGATGTAAATTTTGACTTTTCAGACGATTGTGAAATACAAAGCACAGGCGTACACTCGCGCAACAACCGCCTTGCCCTGAACTTCACTACGCGCCTTTCTGTCACTTACAACTGGAAACGCTACTTCGTCAATGCCAACGGACAGTTCAATAACTTTAACTACAAGCATAGACGCCAGCATGGTCATCTGAACGACTGGTACATCAATGCGTCTATAGGCGTGAGACTGTAAAGCGGCAAAGGTTATTGCTAAAACGGCTTTGGGCAGATTCTTCTGCTTAAAGCCGTTTGCTTTTCTGCACGAAATGGCGGGATTGAACAGAAAAAAGAAAGGATTGCACAAAAACGCGTGACACAAATTTGTGTAATTAGAATTATCTTATTATCTTTGCAACCAAATTCGAAATAATGGCAACATTTAGTAACACATCTCTATTGAACCTTTTGGGACTTCGACTTACCGGGTCGGAGGTGAGAAAGGTGTGTATGTGTTATCAAGCATAACAGTGTAAAATTCATGTTTAACCTTTCTCACATCCGTGGGGAAGGTTTTTGTTTTATAGGCCTGAAGGGCAAAGCTCTGGCGGACTGTAGAGCGGAAAATAGGAATAGCTACACTCATGGTTGTGAGAACTAACATTAAAACTTAATATGGCAGACAGATTATTTATCTTTGACACGACGCTCCGCGATGGCGAGCAAGTACCAGGATGTCAGCTCAACACCGTTGAGAAGATTCAGGTGGCCAAGCAGCTGGAAGCGTTGGGCGTGGATGTCATCGAGGCTGGTTTCCCAATCTCCAGTCCTGGCGATTTCAACAGCGTAGTGGAAATTTCAAAGGCTGTCACATGGCCTACCATCTGTGCACTGACACGTGCCGTGGAGAAGGACATTGACGTGGCTGCAGAGGCACTTCAGTATGCAAAGCATAAGCGCATCCATACAGGTATCGGCACTTCTCCTTCACACATTAAGTACAAGTTCAACTCGACACCCGAAGAAATCATTGAACGTGCTGTGGCTGCCGTGAAGTATGCCAAGCGGTATGTGGAGGACGTGGAGTTTTACGCTGAAGATGCAGGCCGTACGGACAACGAGTATCTGGCCCGTGTCATCGATGCCGTAACGAAGGCTGGCGCAACCGTTTGTAATATTCCTGACACGACGGGTTTCCGTGTTCCGAACGAGTATTACGAGAAGATAAAGTATCTGTATGAGCATGTGGATGCTTTTGCAGCAGGCAAGTCTATCCTCTCTACCCACTGCCATAACGACTTAGGCATGGCTACGGCCAATACGGTGGCAGGTGTGCTGGGTGGCGCACGCCAAGTAGAGGTGACAATCAATGGTATCGGTGAACGCGCCGGTAACACTTCATTGGAAGAAGTGGCAATGATTTTCAAGACTCACCCTGACCTCGGCATTGAGACCAATATCAACACAACGAAGATTTATCCGACGAGCCGCATGGTTTCTTCGCTGATGAATATGCCCGTGCAGCCCAACAAGGCCATTGTGGGTAAGAATGCCTTTGCCCATTCAAGTGGTATTCATCAGGACGGCGTGCTGAAGAATGCGTCGACCTATGAAATCATGGATCCCAAGGATGTGGGTATTGATGATAACGCAATCGTGCTGACCGCTCGAAGCGGGCGTGCCGCCTTGAAGCATCGTCTGCATGTGAATGGCGTAGAAGCTGAAGGCGAGAAACTTGATAAGATTTACGAGGAATTCCTCAAACTGGCCGACAAGAAGAAGGAAGTTACTGATGACGATATCCTTGTGTTGGCAGGAGCAGAGCGTAGTGCCACGCACAATGTGAAGCTCGACTATCTGCAGGTGACTACAGGCAAGGGAGTCCGCTCCGTTGCATCCATTGGTTTGCAAGTGGCCAACGAGCATTTCGAGGCGGCAGCATCGGGCAATGGTCCTGTGGATGCAGCCATCAATGCGCTGAAGTGTATCATCAAGCGTAAGATGATCCTCAAGGAATTCACCATTCAGGCTATCTCGAAAGGTTCTGATGACATGGGCAAGGTACACATGCAAGTGGAATACAATGGGCACCTCTACTATGGCTTTGGCGCAAACACCGACATCGTCACCGCTTCTGTTGAGGCATATATTGACTGTATCAATAAGTTTAGAAACTAAATAATGGGAAAGACTTTATTTGACAAGATTTGGGATGCTCACGTCGTACAGAACGTGGAAGACGGTCCCACACAACTCTATATTGATCGTTTGTACGCACACGAAGTGACAAGCCCGCAGGCGTTCGATACATTGAGAGATAAGAACATCAAAGTGTTCCGTCCCGACCATGTGGTGGCAATGCCAGACCACAATACTCCCTCAGATCAGCAGGACACCATTAACGACCCTGTAGGACGCAAGCAGGTGGAAACACTGGCAAAGAACTGTGCTGAATTTGGCATCAAGCACTTTGCTATGGGCACAAAAGATAATGGTATCATTCACGTGGTAGGTCCAGAGAAAGCGCTTTCATTGCCTGGCATGACTATTGTGTGTGGCGACTCACATACATCTACACATGGCGCAGTGGGCGCTATCGCAATGGGAATCGGTACGAGCGAGGTGGCTCAGGTGCTCGCTTCTCAGTGCATCCTGCAAAGTAAGCCTAAGACGATGCGCATCAATGTGGAGGGAACTCTGCCAGAGGGTACTACAGCCAAGGATGTGGCCCTATACATCATGGCGCAGCTGACCACTTCAGGCGCTACAGGCTATGCTGTGGAATACGCTGGTTCTGCTGTACGCAACATGAGCATGGAGGGACGTTTGACCCTCTCGAACCTCTCCATTGAAATGGGTTCACGCGCAGGCTTGATTGCTCCCGATGAGACGACTTTCGCCTATTTGAAAGGACGTGAATATGCGCCTAAGGGTGCTGAGTGGGATAAGGCAGTGGAAGAGTGGAAGAAGCTCTGCAGCGATGAGGATGCTGTGTTTGACAAAGAGGTGACCTATCGTGCTGAGGACATCGCTCCTCGCATCACCTACGGAACGAATCCCGGTGCCGGTATTGCTATTGACGAGTGCATTCCAGCACTTGAGTCAATTCCTGAGGCAGACCGTTCTCAGTTCCTCAGCATGCTCGAATACATGCAGTTCGAGCCAGGTCAGAAGCTTGAAGGCCTGCCTGTTGATTACTGCTTCTTGGGTGCTTGCACCAATGGCCGCATTGAAGACTTCCGTGCTTTCGCCTCTGTGGTGAAAGGCAAGAAGAAGGCCGACAACGTGGTAGCTTGGCTTGTTCCTGGCTCATGGCTTGTGCGTCAGCAAATCATTGACGAGGGTATTGACAAGATTCTTGAAGAGGCTGGCTTTGAGCTTCGTCTCCCATCTTGCTCTGCTTGTCTTGCCATGAACCCTGATAAGGTGCCAGCTGGCAAGCTCTCCATCTCTACCAGCAACCGCAATTTCGTAGGTCGCCAAGGTCCAGGTGCTCGCACCATCCTTGCCAGCCCATTGGTTGTGGCAGCATCGGCAATCACGGGAGTAATAACTGACCCAAGAAAATTTTAAGTGAAAAGAAATGGCTAAAGAAAAATTCGATATCATTCAGTCAACCTGCATTCCTATTCAGATTGACAACTGCAATACAGACCTCATTATCCCTGCCCGTTACTTGGCAAGCACAACTCGCGACCCCAAGTTCTTTGGAGATGCCTTCATGCACGACCTCCGTTTCGATGCACAGGGCAATCCTGTGGCAGACTTCGTGATGAATAAGCCTGAGTATGCAGAGGCACCTCGTAAGGGCGTGCACGAAATCATTGTAGGCGGCCAAAACTGGGGCTCTGGCTCCTCTCGTGAGCATGCCGCATGGGCTATCGCTGGTTATGGCGTTCGTGTTGTCATCTCCAGCTCCTTTGCAGACATCCACCGCAACAACCTTCTTAACTGCTTTGTGTTGCCCGTTGTCGTTAGCAAGGAGTTCCAGCAGGAGCTCTTTGACAGCATCGCTGCCAATCCTCAAACAGAGGTGAAGGTGGATGTGCCTAACCAGACCGTGACGAATATAGCCACTGGCCACTCAGAGCACTTTGATATCAACTCCTACAAGAAGTATTGCTTGATGAATGCCTACGACGATATTGACTTCTTGCTCTCTAACAAAGAGAAGATTGAGTCATTCGAGGCAAAATAGTTTTGTCTGTTTGGATTCTACATAAAACGAAGTAACCCCAGAAGTGATACGTAAAGCTTCTGGGGTTTTATGATGGTTATACCGAAAGGGAATAACGTCTCAAAACTGAAGTCTCCCGCATCGAAGAACCGATGAGGGAGACTCCGTTAGTGAATATGTTGAAGCATCTCTTTCGACATGCTTTGTTTGTATTCTTGCTCTCTTAGCTGATTAGATGAACCTCTTTTATGCCAGCTTGTGGCATGTATAGTTCCTGTACAAGATATGAAAGCGGAGTGTCAATTGGACTTGTAGCACTTCCAAATGCTGTCAAGCTTGGCCTGAGGCAGTTTCTTTGTAAAGAGGCTGACGAGGAAGACGACAGGGAAACCGCCTACCATAGCGATGGCGCCGCAGTCAATAGGGTTGAACGGTGCGTCCTTGCCCAGCAGCATGTTGACCACTGTGAAGCCGACACCCCACACGAAGCAGGCCCACACCGATGCCGTGGTCATGCCGCGCCAGTAGAGTCCCAATAGGAAGGGGGCCAAGAATGCACCAGCCAAAGCTCCCCAGCTGATGCCCATGAGTTGAGCAATGAACGTTGGAGGGTTAAGTGCGATAAGTACAGAAATGACAATGAAGAATACGATGAGCACACGCATGATAACCACCTTGCGGCGCTCCTTCTTCTCTGCTACTTCGTCATCAATCTCACCTTCCTTTACTTCGTCTGCATCAGCACGCTTGTCACGGTATATGAGGTCGAGTGTCATGGTTGAAGACGAGGTGAGCACGAGGGATGCCAGTGTTGACATGGAAGCAGAAAGCACCAGCACCATGACCAGACCGATGAGCAGGTCAGAATTGACTGCCGTGTCGAGCATTGTCGGGATGATGTCGTCAAATTTGTAGTTGTTGCGTGCCTCGTTCCACATCGGTTCTCCAAACAGACGGCCAAAGCCACCCAGGAAATAGCAGCCACCCGCCACGATAAAGGCAAAGATGGTGCTGATGATGGTGCCACGCTTGATGGCGCTCTCATCCGTGATGGAGTAGAATTTGCCCACCATTTGAGGCAGGCCCCAAGTGCCCAGTGATGTCAGTACCACTACGCCTAACAGGCTTGCTGCATTAGGACCGAACCACGAAGCGAAATCGCCCGGCTGGAAGTCCTTGTAAAGTGGGTTTTCAAGGTCGTGCGCTGTAGGCACAGCCTCCTTCATCTTGTTTACGGCTTCCACAAGGCCGCCTTGACTATTGAGCACTACGGCTATTACGGCGATGATGCCACCCAGCATCACGATGCCTTGGATGAAGTCGTTGATGGCAGTCGCTCTGTAGCCGCCCAGAATCACATAGACAGCAGTCAGGCAGGCCATAAAGATAATGCAGTACTCGTAAGGAATGCCGAATCCCATGTCGAACAGCTTAGAGATGCCGCTATACACGCCTGCAGTGTAGGGTATCAAGAATACAAAAGCGATGATGGATGCAGCAATGCGTAGGCCCTGATTGGCGAAGCGAGTGCCGAAGAAGTCTGGCATTGTGCGTGAATTGATATGTTGGGTCATCAGTTTTGTGCGACGTCCCAGCACAAGCCATGCAAGCAGCGAACCGATGATGGCGTTGCCGATGCCAATCCACGAGCTGGCAAGGCCATACTTCCATCCAAACTGGCCAGCATAGCCCACAAACACTACGGCAGAGAAATAGCTCGTGCCAAATGCGAATGCCGAGAGCCATGGGCCCACCGAGCGACCGCCCAGCACAAAGCCATCCACATTCTTGGCTTGCTTGCGTGAGAAGATACCCACATATACGGTCACTGCCAAGAAGATGATGGTGAGAAGAATCTTGATAATCATATGAGGTCTTTAATGGTTTTTAGGTTATTAGATGTTTCCGCCCGTTTCCATTGGCTCTGTGATGAGGAGGAAGACGGGCGGAAAAACTTTCTTATTTCAGTCTGACCTGCAATTGGCACATAATGGCGTGGTTGGCGCCTTTCTCGAAGCTCTTTCCTTTTGCCAAAAGCTCACCAGTCATAGGATGGTGTCTTTCGAAATCCTCCAGATAAGCGCTCTTGTACACATACTGCAACTGCACGCGGCAATTCTTGTAGAACCAGTATTGCAGACCTGCAATCACCTTGTGCTGATCCATATCTTCCTTCACGTTGTAGTTGAAGAAGTCGTATGAACCGATCACGTCTAGGTGCTTGGCCACAGGAATGGCGGATGTCACATAAGCGCCACGACTGGTTACGTCGTCATCGCGGCCTTCCAAGTACTCGCCACGGACTCTCAGTCTGTTTGACTTGTAGAAGAAGCCGGCTGACCAGCGGTTGCGCTTGTAGTCCTGACCAGGGGCGATGTTGACATATGATGAGCGGTCAACAGCGTGGCCACGGCCAATCTGTCCTGATGCAGACAAGGTGAGCTCAGGGATAGGCTTGAAGTCTACTTTGCCGATAAAGTCTTTCTCATTGTTGCCGTCCTTCTTGTTCACGCCCTGGCCATTCATGATGCCCACGCGATAAGCGAACTTTCCATTGTTCGTCTCACCCAGGAATTCCAAACCGAGGTCACGGCCATACGTTGTGCCAATCAGACGGTCGCTGCCGCAGCCGGCCAAGTATGTTACGCCTTCTGAGCATACATCAATGGCCTCCAGCTCGGTGGGCGACATTGAGTTCTCAATGGTGTAGGCATGCTTGAACTGACCCAGCTTTGCGCTGAATGCCTTGTTATTGGTGAATCGGTATGATGTCCAGTACTCATGCACCTCGCTTGAGAAGTCATGCATGAACATCGCGAACCAACGGTCTGTGATAGGCACAGCCACCACCAGGAACACGCGCTTCAAGTCAAACGTGTTGTAGTCCTTCTTGTTGCCTAGCTCGTCGTTCTCAACATTGCCATTGTGCTGATACGTGAAACCAGCCTGTCCATAGGCATCAATCGATATACGCTTAGAAAGGTCCTGCGCCCAGTCAGGCATTTGACCAGGGCCTCTCTGGCCTTGCGGAGGTTGAGCACTCATGTTCACTGCGCCTATCAAGCACAGCATCATCGCAAGGATGGAAACGGAAAAGATACGCATAATGTCTTACTTGTTTGTGATTATAATATTGTATGTGACAAAATTGCAGGCAAAGGTACACTTTCCTTACCATTCTGCCAAAGAATTGTGAAAAAATGTTTAACTTTGCACCCCAAATGAAAGAAGACAGTATGGAGAAGTTCATAGAAATCATGGACACGACGCTGCGCGACGGAGAGCAGACCAATGGGGTCAGCTTTGTGCCGCACGAGAAGTTGATGGTGGCGCGTATGCTGCTGTTGGACCTGAATGTGGACCGCATTGAGGTAGCTTCAGCGCGTGTGTCCGACGGTGAGAAGGAGGCGGTGAAAAGCATTTGCCGTTGGGCGCGTCAAGCAGGGATGCTGGATAGGGTAGAGGTGCTTGGCTTTGTTGATGGCACCACATCGCTTGATTGGATTAATGATTGTGGTTGCCGGAACATCAACCTGCTCTGTAAGGGCAGCGAGCGTCATTGCAAGTTTCAGTTGAAGAAGACGCTGGAGGAGCATGTGGCTGACATACGTCGTAGCATCAGTTATGCCGCAGAACTGGGCATTGGTGTGAATCTGTATCTGGAGGATTGGTCCAACGGCATGAAGGACAGTCCCGACTATGTGTTTGCCTTTGTCGATGCGCTGAGGACTTGTGGCGTAAAGCGCTTCATGCTGCCCGATACACTGGGCATCTTGAATCCCCAGCTCACAGCTGCCTTTGTCAGCCAGATGGTTGCGCGCTATCCCGAACTGCATTTTGATTTCCATGCACATAATGACTACGACTTGGCGGCGGGCAATGTACTGGCTGCGGTGCTGGCTGGCTGCCAGGGTGTTCACACAGCTGTGAATGGTCTTGGCGAGCGTGCGGGCAATGCGCCGCTGTCGTCGGTGCAGGCCATATTGAACGACCATGCGCATGCGCAGACTCGTATTAACGAAGAGAATCTCGGCAAGGCATCCACGATGGTGGAGAGCCTGTCGGGCATAGCAATTCCACCCAACAAGCCAATTATCGGTGAGAACGTGTTTACGCAGGTGGCAGGTGTGCATGCCGATGGCGACAACAAGAATAACCTCTACTGCAACGATCTCCTGCCCGAACGCTTTGGCCGCAAGCGCGAGTATGCGTTGGGCAAGAACTCGGGCAAGGCAAACATCTTGAAGAATCTGGAGGAGCTGGGGCTTGAGCTTACGCAAGAGCAGACACGCCGCGTGACGGACCGCATCATTGAGTTGGGCGACAAGAAACAGCTGGTCACACAGGAGGACCTCCCCTATATTGTGGCCGATGTGCTCAAACATAGCGCTCCTGATGACACCGTCAGGCTCATCTCCTACATGGTCTCAACGGCTTATGGCTTGAAGCCTATGGCCTCGGTGAAACTTGAGGTGAATGGCGACGTGTTTGAAGAGTCTGCAATGGGCGACGGTATGTATGACGCCTTTGTGCGTGCCGTTCGTCATATCTATAAGAATAAGCTGAACCGCACGTTCCCCTGGCTCACCAACTATCAAGTCAGCATTCCGCCAGGCGGACGCACCGATGCACTGGTGCAGACTACCATTTCATGGACGTATAATGACAGGGCTTACCGCACGCGTGCTCTCGATGCCGACCAGACGGAAGCGGCTATCAAGGCAACCATCAAGATGCTCAACATCATTGAGAACGAAGGTTAAACCGGCCTGCGCATAGTATAAAAGATGTGAAAAACGAGGGTCCGATTTGGTTGTAATGCTGAAAAGCCCTACTTTTGTGCGCCTCCATAAAAGGGGGCGCATGTTTAATATCATCAATAGAAGCACTATGCAGAAGTACGAGAAAATCATTGTGGCAGCCATTGTGGCTGTAGGTCTCCTGATGCTGGGACTGTGCATCAAGGGAGGTATTGACAACTTCACGAACAAGGACCGCCGCGTGACCGTGAAAGGCTTGGCCGAGCGCGAGGTGGATGCCGACAAGGTGACATGGACCATGAGCGTGCAAGTGGCAGGCGACGACTTGAAGCCTTTGTTCAGTGTGCTTAACACGAAAATCGATGCCATCCAGCAGTTCCTGAAGGAGAAAGGCATCAAGGGCAAAGGCGAAGTGACTGTCAACACGTATGATGTGACTGACAATCTGGCCAATGCTTGGGGCAGCAATCAACCACGCTACCACTATACCGCAAGACGCTCGCTGAAGGTGGTGTCGAAAGATACTCAGTTTATCAGCCAGTTGCGCCAGAAAGTGGATGAGCTGATAGACAGAAACGTCATCCTGGATTCCGACTATGCAGAATACGAATACACCCAGTTCCAGCAGCTGAAGCCGGAAATGATGGCAGAAGCGATCAGCAATGCCGAGAAGACTGCCAGCCAGTTTGCTGAGAACAGCCACTCCACCATCAACAAGATAGTGGCAGCCGGGCAAGGCGAGTTCTCCATCGATGAGGCTGACACCCCTTACAAGAAGAAGGTGCGCGTGGTGTCAACCATTACATACTCGCTGAAAGACTAAAAGAAAGCCCGCATAAAGAAAGCGTCGGATGTACTACGGTATATCCGGCGCTTTTTTCTTCGATTGTTTCAGGAGAAAATGATGTGTTGCGCGCAGAAAAGGGTGGGGATGTTTGCTTATTCATAATTTATGAATAACTCCGTTGCTGGGCATAAAGCAACGGAGTTATCGGGCAAATGACGACTTTGTTTGTGGGCATAAGACGAATGACGGAACGGAAGAAGGGCTATTGGATAAAGCGAGTTCCCCATTGATGAGGTTGACACCTCTTGCAAGAAGAAGGTGCATGTGTTTCAGCCATTATATATTCGCTCAAAGACTGAACCACTACGCTTTTAGGAGGCAGATAGCATATAGAATCTGCTTGCCGACAATCAGCAGTTGAATAAGCGGATGGACAGAGTGGTGAAAGTAAATAGGTACTGGGGAAAGAATAAAAAGGGAAAAGTGAAAAAGGAAAAATATATAGGAAATATACTTGTTGTCTGAAAAAGTTGTATCTTTGCGGTAGAAAATCATTGAATGATGGCATTGAACTTGAACGTCTGTAAGAAAAAACTGAAGGGATTCCGTAAGGTTTATGGAGCTTCTTTGGGTATTAATCGGATAGGCATATTCGGTTCTGTTGCTCGTGGTGAAAACACGGACGACAGCGACATAGACATCGTTGTTGATGTTTCCAATCCATCTTTCGCCGTTATGTCCAAGATACGGAGCTTGTTGCAATCCCTTTTCGACCAAGATGTTGATCTGGTTCGCTATCGCAATTCTTTACGTCCTTTGCTCAAACAAAACATAGATAGGGAGGCTGTATATGTCTAAAGAGGAATATACGGTAAAGGATCGTTTATCGCAGATACTTGAATGCATAGACGTGATCATGGAGCGTTGCAAGGATATCAACGATTGTAATGAGTTTTTCCTCTCTCCTGTCAATATGATGCTTTTCGACTCTGTGGTGATGCGCTTGCAAGTCATTGGAGAATTGGTTGGCAAGTTGCTTAAAGAAGAAAGCCGGCCACTGGCCAAACATCCAGAGATTCCTTGGGTGCAAATCTACGATATGCGCAACCTCATTTCTCACGAGTATGCCAATATTGACGAGGCCGTTGTTTTCTCAGCTATTAAGGACGATCTTCCCCAACTTCGTTCTGTCATTGAAGGGTTGTTGAAAGAATGACCCACCTCTTCAAACAATACACAGATGGCCTGCCCGTATGGGCAGAGATGCTGTTGAAGGAATAACAAGTAATCGGATGTGTGTGGCACATCCGATTGCTTTTTATTGTGGATTCATTGCTTCGTTTTTTAGGGTCAAACTTTATTGAAATACTGAATTCTTCTTTACGTCATCATTGTCTGCAAACCGATAGCCTGCTATATCCATAACAGCATATATAAACTTGTCGGTACAGAAAGGCTTGTCAATAGAAGCTTTTACGCGCTCAACTTTCTCTGGATGCCGTTCCTGAAAAAGAGGAGATACATAAACCATGAAGGGTATTTTCTTTCCTTGTTTTTGTGATGCTTCTGTTTGTTTTGCGTGCCCGAAATAATTGGGGTCAGTGTCGAATACATCTAATGCATGGTCGGAGAAATAGAACAGAACGACATCTTTGTCTTTGTATAAGTCCATGAGGGAGTTGACGACATAATCATTATAAAGCGTGGCATTGTCGTAAGAGGCGAGTATTTCTCTCTGGTGTTCTGGATATGCAGAGTAATCTTTTTCCTTGAAGTGCCTATATTCTTTGGGATATCTTTCTTCAAAATTCTCGTGTTGTCCCATCAGATGATAAAATATGGTGCTCTTCCTTTGTGTGTTCGATGGGGATTTCTCTATAAGCCTGCCATCATACTTGTCGGTAGATGTTTCGTTTTCCATATAACATTTTTCATCACAAATACTCCCGTGTCCACTGGGAAGGTTATCGAACATTCCTTTTTCTGATTGATTGGAAATCCATATTGTATGGTATCCGACGGTCTTCATTACTTCAATGATATTAGTGCTTTCGTACCAAGTTTTTCCTTCTTCTTGGCCAACTTGGAAAGTGTTCAATAAATACTTGAAAGCATTAGTGGTGTTGGTGCTTGGACTTTTGACATTCTTAAAGATATAAAGATTTCCTTGCTCCACTTGTTTTTTTAGGAGGGGGTTGGTGTATTTTTTATATCCATATAAAGAACTGTGGTTGGAAGAAAATGATTCTCCAAGTATGATAACAACTTGCTCAGGGTGGATACTGTCACTTTCTTCTATGCTTGGGTAAGTTGGGTGGTTCTTCAAATCCACTACTTCCGCAAAGTTGAATTTCCATCGTTGTTTATCTGCAAACTCTTCCTTGATCATGCCAGAGTTATGCATTATTGCACTAATAGACAGCAATAATAATCCACTTGCCACAATCCATGCTTTTCCAAATTTTACTTTTCGGATTTTTGAAAGTATAATCATGATGACGATACTAATCGCTGTAATTAATACGAAATAGATCACATCATCCCATGAAACAAATGTCTCAAAATACTCTTTTGCCTCACTCGGATTTGTAGCTGCAATAATTTGTACAAAGTCGTTAGAAAGGAAACAACCATAAATATTGTAACAATAGAGATTCAACAGGTCAATTATTGTTGAAGTGATAAAGACTATGGGTTTTAAGACTCTTGCTATTTGTATGTTGAGATTTATAATAACGACCACAACATAAGTGATGATGTAGTACATCATTGCAAGATAAATGAAATAGGTGGTATGGTTATGCTGAGAATAGCAATTGGGCAATGCTACGAGTATCCATAATAGAAGAAAATACAATAAATCTTGTTTGAAGGGATATAGCAGTTTCTCCTTCATGAGGCCATAGATGGCTTTCATCTTCCCGCTTTTTACGTCATTACTCTTTGACGTAGGGGTATAATGTCCCTTTTTTAGATTTTCTTGCATAGTTGGTCGGACGCTTTTGAAATCTAAATGAATAAATTAATTATAAATGTGAGCATAAAGAAAGCGCACCACTTTCCGAATCTCATTTCTACGTTCAGGTAGCGTCCGACCAAAGAGTTAACCTTCTCAGTGAAATGAAAGGAAGGGGTACGCCTAACAAAAGGCGTATCCTGTTCCTCCGGTTCACTGATTTGTCTGGTCGGACTATTTTGAACGTAGAACCTTCAGAATTGAATACGTTGATTCAATATACCCACAATGTCTGCGCACGAACAGTTTGAATGCTGAACGTTTGCGGAGGCAAAATTACAAAATAAGTGATATAATTAAAAGAAAAAATGTGTTTTTTGAGGAAATCGGAACGTTTTTGGAGAGGAAACATGATTTTTTCGTGCCCTTTTTCAAATTTTTTCCCTGTATCCTTTTCCTCTTTTCTCTCGTGTCCGCAAAATTTCTAAAGTTTGAAAAATATTTTTCCAAGTTTCAAAAAATATTTCTAAAGTTTAGAATTTTTTTTTGAAAGTTTAGAAATGTGATGAGATGCCTTGTTTTGTTTGAAATGATGGTCTATCTTTGCAAAAGAGAATACTAAACAAAAGAAGAAAGATATGGAATACGTTATGCAAGAGATGCCAGATGTACATAGGACTGGCGAAAAGAAGTTTTATCCGAAGGTGAAGCATGCACATTGTATAGGTCACGAAACGATTGGGAATGCGTATGTGGATTTGACCACGATGCCTCGCAGCTGGTTTGAGGGTGTGATGAAAGGTCTGCCCGAGGTGCTGAATTCGTATCTGGAAGAAGGACATTCTGTGAAGATTGATGGGTTTGGCACGTTCGACTTGATTCTGGGCTTGCTGACCGAGGAGGAAAGGAATTCTCCGAAGAGACAGAAGGTGCACGCCAATCAAGATGGGGTGTATATCAAGAAGATCAATTTCCTGCCAGAGAAGGAATGGCTGCGTGGGTTGCGTGAATCGACAGATTTGGTTCATGTGAAGAGCGTCAAAGAACAGTTGGGAGATTCTGCGACGCAAGAGGAACGCAGGCGTGTGGCGATGAAGTTCATAGAGGAGAATGGTTGTATGCATGTGAGGGATTATATGACCCGTACAGGATTGGGGCGCAAGAAGGCTGAGCAAGAGTTGAATGCGTTTTGTGAGGAGCCTGAGAGTGGCATCCGTTGTACGATGGTGGGGAAGAGTAAGGTGTATGTGAAGAAGTAAAGACGTCAATTCTGACAGAGAGTGACATAATGATTGTGCCACATTGTCAGTCGAAAGAGAAAGTCGTGTCAGTATCAGATTGCTGGCACGGCTTTTGTCTTTGATATAAAGCGTCTGCGGTTGAGTATGACCGTAGCAAGTGGACAACACATTATTATATTATTAAGAACAAAACTAAAAACAAATACGATTATGGGAAAGATTATTGGTATCGACCTTGGCACAACAAACTCTTGTGTATCGGTCTTTGAAGGCAACGAGCCTGTAGTGATTGCTAACTCTGAGGGCAAGCGCACAACTCCTTCAGTGGTTGGTTTTGTGAAGGATGGCGAACGTAAGGTGGGCGACCCTGCCAAGCGTCAGGCTATCACGAACCCTAAGAACACGGTGTTCTCTATCAAGCGTTTCATGGGTGAGACTTACGATCAGGTGCAGAAGGAAATAGCACGTGTGCCTTACACAGTGGTGAAGGGCGACAACAACACACCTCGTGTGGACATCGAAGGCCGTAAATACACGCCACAGGAAATCTCTGCCATCATCCTGCAGAAGATGAAGAAGACTGCTGAGGACTACCTCGGTCAGGAAGTGACGGAAGCTGTCATCACCGTGCCTGCTTACTTCTCTGACTCTCAGCGTCAGGCTACTAAGGAGGCTGGTCAGATTGCAGGTCTTGATGTGAAGCGTATCGTGAACGAGCCTACTGCAGCCGCATTGGCTTACGGTATCGACAAGGCTAACAAGGATATGAAGATTGCCGTGTTCGACCTTGGTGGTGGTACATTCGATATCTCTATCCTGGAGTTCGGTGGCGGTGTGTTCGAGGTGCTCTCAACCAATGGTGATACTCACCTCGGTGGTGACGACTTCGACCAGGTGATTATTGACTGGCTCGTCAGCGACTTCAAGAGCAACGAGGGTGTGGACCTCTCGCTCGACCCAATGGCTATGCAGCGTTTGAAGGAGGCTGCTGAGAAGGCGAAGATTGAACTTTCATCTTCTTCTTCAACAGAAATCAATCTGCCTTACATCACAGCTGCAGGCGGTGTGCCAAAGCACCTCGTGACTACCTTGACCCGTGCTAAGTTCGAGTCTCTGGCTCACAACCTCATTCAGGCTTGCTTGGCTCCATGTCAGGCTGCCATCAAGGATGCAGGCATCTCAACAAGCGATATCGACGAAGTAATCCTC
>CADAEK010000015.1 GCA_902786925.1 uncultured Bacteroidales bacterium | reverse complement strand
CGTCCATCAGAATGAGGAAGCCTATAAGGATATGCTTTTCCAACTCACAACTAAGCAGCGTGACCTCTTCATCGCTATCAGCAAGGAAGGGAAGGCAAGCCAAATCACTGGGTCTTCTTTCTTGAAACGTCATCACCTGCCTTCTGCCAGCAGTGTGCAGAAAGCGGCTTCTATCCTTCTGACCAAGCAATTGCTGACTCACTATCAAGGAGTTTATGAACTTTATGATAAGTTCATGGCGACTTGGTTGAGAAGAAGTTGATATGGACTTTGTTTTTTCTTTAGCATAAAAAGGGCTGACTTCCTCATCGGAGCCAGCCCTTTTATTATAATATGTGTGTATCTTATTCTTGTACGTAGCTTGCCAACTGGTCAACGTCGAGGGCGTTGATGTAGTTGCTGTGCTTAGCCACCTCGCTCTCAGCGTAGTTGATGAAGACATTGAGCGACTTGCCGAAGAGTTCGGGAGCGCGCTGAGTGTCCTGGAGAATGAGGTGAGACATGATGACGTAAGCAGTCATCTCGTAGAGCTTGCGGGCGCAGAGGTCGAGGAAGTCCTGATTGCCTGGGGCCTTTGCTGCCTCGATGGCTGCAGTCAACTTCTCGTTCATGGCCTTGATGCGCTCAGCATAAGCTGCATACTCAGCTGCAACGGGTTCTGCCTCGAAGTCCTTGATGACACCTGCATAGAAGCCAGAAGTGATGTAGCGGATGGCTGCAACGGTCTGGAGCTGTGTGGTACCCTCGTAGATGGACATGATGCGGGCATCGCGATAAACACGCTGGCACTTGTACTCGAGCATGAAGCCAGAACCGCCGTGCACCTGGATGGAGTCATAAGCAGATTCGTTGGCGAACTCGGAGTTCATGCCCTTGGCGAGTGGCGTGAAGGCATCAGCGAGCTTGCTGTACTTCTTGAACTCGTCGCGCTCCTCAGGAGTGAGCTTGCGCTCCTTGCTGATGTCGTCGAGAGCTTTGTAGATGTCCACGTAGCGGGCAGTCATGTAGAGGAGTGAACGGCCTGCGTCGAGCTTAGCCTTGATGCGGGCAATCATATCGTAAACGGCTGGGAAGTGGATAATCTCCTTGCCGAACTGCTTGCGGTCGCGAGCATAGTTGATAGCTTCTTCGTAAGCGGCCTGCTCTGCACCTACTGACTGAGAGGCGATGCCGAGACGGGCACCATTCATGAGGCCCATCACGTACTTGATAAGACCGAGTTTCTCAGAGCCGCAGAGTTCTGCCTTGGCGTTCTTGTAAACGAGCTCACAAGTTGGGCTTCCGTGGATGCCGAGCTTGTTCTCGATGCGACGCACATCAACACCACCGTTGCGCTTGTCGTAGATGAACATAGAGAGGCCACGACCGTCGCGTGTGCCTTCTACTGAACGAGCTAGCACGAGGTGGATGTCTGCGTCACCGTTGGTGATGAAGCGCTTCACACCGTTGAGACGCCAGCAGTTCTCCTTCTCGTCGAAGGTGGCCTTGAGCATCACAGACTGGAGGTCGGAACCTGCATCAGGCTCTGTGAGGTCCATTGACATGGTTTCACCGGCACAAACACGTGGAATGTAGCGCTTGCGCTGATCTTCGTCACCGAACTCATAGAGGGTCTCTATACAATCCTGAAGTGACCAGATGTTCTCGAAACCAGCATCACCTTCAGCGATGATTTCGTTGGCAGCGGTATAAACCACGTTGGGGAGGTTGAGACCGCCGTAACGACGTGGCATGGTCATGCCGCAGAGACCAGCCTTGATAGTAGCATCGAGGTTCTCGTAGGTCTTAGAGGCATAGCGCACACGGCCGTTCTCGCAGTGAGGGCCTTCTGCATCGACATCCTCAGAGTTGGGGCCGATGATGTTGGCGTTGATGTCGCCTGTGATTTCGAGCAGGCTGTCATAGTTCTCCTGTGCATCCTCGTAGTCCTTGGGTGCATAGTCGTACTGACCATAGTCAGCATAGTTTCTTTCCTTCAACTCAACGATGCGTTTCATCAAAGGGTGTTCCATGTGGAATTTAATCTCAGGAACGTCTGTATAGGAATTAGCCATGATTATTTCGAGTTCTTTTTGTAGTACTTGATGAGTTTTGGAACGACCTCTTCGATGGTGCCGTTGATGATGTAGTCGGCAATCTGGTTGATAGGAGCCTGTGGGTCGTTGTTGATGGAGATGATGATACCAGAGTCTTTCATACCTGCCACGTGCTGGATAGCGCCAGAGATACCGCAAGCGATATACACCTTAGGACGAACGGTAGTACCAGTCTGACCAATCTGACGGTCGTGGTCAATCCAGCCTGCATCGACAGCCGCACGGCTTGCGCCTACTTCTGCGTGAAGCTCTTTAGCAAGCTCGAACAGGAGGTTGAAGCCTTCAGGACCGCCTACACCATAACCGCCGGCGATGACGATAGGAGCGCCTTTGAGGTTGTGCTTTGCCTTCTCCACGTGACGGTCGAGCACCTTCACTACATAGTCGGTAGTGGGGATGTACTTAGCCACGTCGTGCTTCACGACTTCACCCTTGTAGTTCTCGTCGAGGATTTCCTTCTTCATCACACCGTCACGAACGGTTGCCATCTGTGGGCGATGTTCAGGGTTGACGATGGTAGCGATGATGGAACCGCCGAATGCTGGACGAATCTGGTAGAGCTGGTCTTCATAGTGCTTGTCAACCATGTTGCCCTCAGCGTCCTTTACCTTCATGTCAAATGAGCCAATCTCCAACTGGGTGCAGTCGGCAGTCAGACCAGAGTGGAGCGCAGAAGACACGCGAGGACCGAGGTCACGGCCAATGACGGTTGCGCCCAAAAGGCAAATCTGTGGGTTCTCCTCCTTGAAGAGGTTCACTACGGCTGAAGTATGTGGAAGAGAGGTGTAGGGGAACAGCTTCTCGTCGTCGAAGATGTGTACCTTGTCCACACCGTAAGGAATGACTTGCTTCTCAACACCATCGAGGCCTGCACCGATGAGTATGGCTTCCAGCTGCACACCGAGCTGGTTGGCGAGTTTGCGACCTTTGGTGCAAAGCTCCAAACTTACGTCGGCAACCTTGTTGCCTTCAAGTTCACAATATACAAATACGTTGTTCATTATCCGATAGTGTTTGATTCCATGAGTTCTACAATCAGGCTCTCCACATCTGCGTCAGATGAGGTGAGGGTCTTGTTTTCTTTCGCTTTGAAGACGATGCTCTTCACGGCCTTCACGTTAGTGGGAGAACCTGCCTTACCAATCTGTGCTGGATCAGCCTCGATGTCAGCAGCACCCCAAGTGGTGAACTCGCGGTTCTTGTTGGCCCATACGCGCTTCACGTTACGCACGCGGCAAGGAGCAGCGCTTCCGTTTACGGTAACAACGATTGGCAGAGGACCTTCAACGGTCTCAACACCACCATCAATGTGGCGGCGTGCCACAATCTTTTTGGCTGCCTTGTCGAGAGAAATAATTTCCTCCGTATAAGTGATCTGGGTGAGACCCAACTTCTCGGCCACCTGTGGGCCTACCTGTGCGGTGTCGCCATCGATAGCCTGACGACCACAAAGGATGATGTCATAGTCGCCTACCTTCTTGATGGCCTGAGCCAAAGTGTAAGAAGTGGCAAGGGTGTCGGCGCCACCAAGAGGACGGTCGGAAATGAGGATGCCGTCGTCGGCACCACGGTAGATACCTTCTTTCAGCACTTCTGCAGCCTTGGGAAGACCCATGGTGAGCATGGTGATGGTAGAACCTGGGTTGGCGTCCTTCAGGCGAAGTGCCTGCTCAAGGGCGTTCAAATCTTCGGGATTGAACACTGCTGGCAATGCAGCACGGTTCACTGTTCCCTCTGGAGTCATCGCATCGGGACCGACGTTACGTGTGTCGGGAACCTGCTTTGCGAGCACAATAATTTTTAAACTCATAGTTAATTTTATAGATTGTTTTGGGAAATATTGACGAGGTTTTGTAACCGCATAATGCGTTGCAAATGTACGACATTTATTTAAGTTCGCCAATGAAAACGGGAGTTTTTATGCTCACAAAGCGGAAAAGAGTGCAAAAAAGGGCAAAGCCATGTTGCTTTGCCCTTTTTCTTGTGTTATAGGGTTGTTTGTCAACGAATCCAAACTTTCTGAGTGGTTCCGTTGGTGTGTTTGAGATAGAGGCCTGGCGTACTGATTGTTGTGACCTGACGTCCATCCACTGTGTAGTATGTGGATGGGCCATTGGCAGGGCGCTCAGAGTCTTCTGCAGGCGCTGTGATGGCATCGGGCAGCTCAGGGAGTGGCGCATAAATCAGTTGGAAGTGGTCAATGCTCCACCAGCCTCCTGTAGCAGGGACGAACTCAGCACCGATGGTTAGTTGGTCGCCATGCTGAATCGTGATGGGCTTTAACGCCACCTTTTGCCAGCCTTTCTGGTAGTCGCTTCCGCTGATGCTGGCGCTGCCCGCTCCTGTCACTTCTTGAGTATAGACGGTGGCGTTTTCATCGACAGGCACGTGTGTAGCCTTGAGGGTGAGTGACTGGTTGGAGCTGCCTCTCAGCAAGGCGGTAACGGTGTATTCGCCTGCTGGCAGGGTGGTGATGGTCTGCTCCAGCGAGGAGACGTATGCGCTGCCCTTCCAGATGTTGAAATACTTATTGCCGCTGTTGCCGTCGTAGCTTTCACCTTCGCCGATTTCAAGGTTGCTGATGGTCCAGAAGGTGGCGTCACCACGAGCGCAGTCAGGGTTGCCGATGAGTCCGGTCGCATCGCGCAAGTCTCCTTCAATTGCAGGGAATTGCTTGGCGACGCTGTGGTCGGCAGCATCGACGACATCCTGGTAGGTGATATCGGTGAGAACCGCCCTCTCTGTGCCGAGGTAAACGAGTGAGAAGTCGTCGGCTCCAGCCCATCGACCTGTCATTCGTGCGATATTGCGGATGCCGATGCGCATGGTATGGTTGCGCACCACAATAGTAGGGATGGTTGTCCGAGTGCTATAGTCAATCTCACTGTCTGTCGTTACGGGAGCGAAGTAACTGACACCGTCGGCGGTGGCATAGAGTCCCATAGCACCATTGATAGTAGCTCCTTCTACGCCAGTCGTTGAGTTGAAGCAAGCGGCAGACAAGGTGTAAACGCCGTTTGGAATGTCTTCAATATCCTGATAGTAATTGAAGTCGATGTTGGCTGCTGATTCATTCCATACCTCAAGGTAGGTGTTCCCAACGTCTTTCGTGTAGCCGGCATAAGCGGTGCGCTCGCAGGTCCAGCCTGGCACTTCGCTCTTGCTGCTGGTGGTGATGTTGGCATTCTTGATGTAGCCAGCACTCTCTTCAGAGCTTTCAGCATGGGTATCGTAGAGGGTGGTAGTAGCGACACGGAAGATATCGTTCTCGCGGTCGATGTCATCCAGTGACATGGTGTAAGTGAAGGAGGCCTTTTCCAGTTGTGAGCGGTCTTCCACAGCATAGAGGTCCTCCCATCCGCTTGGTGTCTTGCGTTGCAGTACCAATGTCTCGGTCGCATCGCCATTGGTGTTGCCGATGGTGAAGGTAATGGTGTTTCGGGTGGAATTTGTTTTCAGTTCAAGCGTAGGTGCTTTCACGCCAGGAGTCCACCATGTAGGCTCTTTGGTGTATTTGGCATTGTAGGCAAAGGTGGCGCGATGGTCTCGATAGACTTGTCCTGCAGGAGTAAGTCCTTTGCTGGGGTTCGCATCGTAGAACATGTAGGTCTGCCACATATCTGTTCCATAGATGGCGTAGCGCTCAATCCAAGGGCACTCTTCCATCTTTTGCAGCAGCACCTGCAGGTATTTGCGGTTTTGTTCGTAGTTTTCCACCTTGTGGCTGTTCCATGATGCGCTGATTTCCATCTCTGTGAGCCAGAGGGGACGGCCTGTGTTGTTCCACACACTCTTGCACTGTGTGTTGCAGAACCAGTTCGCATAGCTGGTTTCGTCGTAGTCGCCAAGGTCCCAGTAAGCGTGAGTGACAGCAAAGTCGCAACGTGAAGCCATATTGTCCACATGCTGGAAGTAGTTGGTCAGATATCCCAGGTCGGTAGGTTGCGGAGAGCCGATGCGACCACCGCTGGGGAGAAAGTCGTTGTTGAATGTGTATGCCGTCCATTCATCGGTGGTTCCTCCACAGGAGCAGTTATCATGTTGCTCAGAATGCTCCGGCTCGTTGAGTGAGACGGATGCCGTGCTTGTATGGCTGTTCACAGCATCTTTACTGGGCCAGTAGCGATGCTGGCGGCAGGGCACATATTCAAAGTCGACCGTTGAGGCTTGGTCGGCACTCCATGTCCAGAACCATGTGGCGCGCAGCTGGTCGGTTCCGCTCTTGCCGCCCTGATTGCCCCATCCCTTCTTGGAGAGATATTGCCATTGCTTTACATTCACTGAAGAAACTCGCTTGGTCAAAGCCTTGGGCAGGGTGATTTCAAGGTCTGCATGGTCAGCCACATAGACGCGACTGTATCCGCTGCCGTTTGTGCCTGTGGCCAGAGTGGCCATGTAGCCACGTCGCAGTACAAAGCTGGTCATAGTGTTGCTCTGCTTGCTCAGGTCGGTCTTGTTGCCCACATTCAGGGTAAACTCTCCGTCGGTGCCTTGACATACCATGATAAGAGAAGGCTTGGGGATCACAGCGGCGCCGTTCAGGTAAATGGCCACACGGCAGTTGCTACCGTTGGTGGCCTTCTGTCCGTTGATAGTCACATATTTCAGATAGGTGCTGATGACTTTGCTGGGCACAATGTTGTCGAACACCAGCCAAGTGCGGTCGCTGCCCAGATTGATAGTTGTGTTGTCGATGATGGGCGTTTCGTTTGCTGTGATGTGGATATCGATGGCATCCGAACGGTCGATGACAGCATCCTTGAGTTGGCAGTAGTCTATCTCCTGGATACCTTGAGCATTGGTGTAAACGGCCGACTTGTAGGCTTGCCGTGCCTCGTCCCAGCTGTTGCCTGTAGCTGGGATGACAGAGAATTGCGAGTGACTTCCCTTGGGCTTGTCGTAATAGATGCTTACATAGTCCTTCCCCTTGTTCGCTCCGTCCACGCCGACGTATTTGCCATTCTTCTTATTGGTCAAATAAGTGTAAACACCCTCGTCCACCTTCCACAGGAAACGGTCAGCCGTTCCTGCAGCGCTTTCGAACACAACGCTATAGCTGTTTGCCCCACTGGCAGCCAAGTATTTTCCGCTGCTTTTTTGGCGCAGCAACACATAGCCGCTTGTAGCAGATTCCTCAGCCACAAATATATAGTTGTCTGCATTCGGTTTGACGCCATAGGCGGACAAGGCGGGTGCAGTGTCGTCATCATTGGAGCCTATCAGCTTCTCGTAAATATTCAGCCAAAGGTAATATTCGCCCCCATTGGTGAGCGCTGCTTGTGCTGTAAGGATGCTTGTGGAAAGGATACAGAGAAGCACTGCCTTTTGCCAAAAGGCCGATTTGTTGTGGTTCGTCATATAAGTAGATAATCGTTAGTAAAACATAAATTTGAGCACAAAGAAACGAAAAAAAAGTGAAACTAACGAGTTTCCCTTCCTTTTTCTTTCATTTTGGGCTATAGGGGGTCTACGTCGTAGTAGATATTGAGGTTTTTGGCAATAGGCATAGCCAGTATTTGCTGCTGGATGGCCATCAAAGAGGCGCGCACCTTGTCGATGGATGCGTTAAGCTCTATTTTGAGCATGATTTTGCGGATGTATAGGGACTGGATGCGGGCTACAGGTGGACGGTCGGGGCCCAGCACGCGTTCACCGAAGACTTTGCGCAAGCGCTCTGCCATATCTTCAGAAAGGTGGTCAAGCAAGTGGTCATCCCGATGTCTCATGTAAACGTAAATCAGTCGGAAGAAAGGAGGGTAGTGGAACATCTGGCGTTCAGTCATCTGCGTGTAGAACATCTGCCAGTAGTCGTTTTGAGTGATTTGCTGGATGATGTCGCTGTTGGCAGAGCGTGTCTGCAGAATGACAAGGCCCGGAGTCTTGTTGCGTCCGGCGCGTCCCGCTACCTGGCTGAAGGTCTGGAAACTGCGCTCGTAGCTGCGGAAGTCAGGCAGGTTGAGCATGGTGTCGGCATCAAGGATGCCCACAACAGACACGTTGTCGAAGTCAAGTCCTTTTGTGACCATCTGAGTGCCGATGAGAATGTCTGCCTGATGCTTAGCGAAACCGTCAATAATGCGCTCGTGCTGTAAACGTGTCTTGGCGGTGTCGAGGTCCATGCGCAGAGTGGTCGCCTCGGGGAAGAGTTGGGTGATTTGCTCCTCAATCTTCTCCGTGCCTGTGCCGATGTCTATAAACTTCTCGCCTTCGCAAGCGGGACACCGTTCAGGGATGCGTGTGGTGTAGCCGCAATAGTGGCAGGTCATGGTGGCACTCTTCTTGTGCATGGTGAGGGTCACGTCGCAGTGGGGGCACCGTGGTACCCATCCGCATTGCTTGCACTCAATGAGCGAAGAGAAGCCTCGCCGGTTTTGGAAGAGGATGACCTGTTCATGGCGGTCGAGGGCAGCGCGCATCACTTCGATGAGGCGGGGAGAGAACACACCCTTCATCTGCCTCTTCCGTTTCGCCTCTTTGGCGTCAACTACCTCAACAATGGGCAGTTGCATGTCGCGGAAGCGCTGAGTGAGTTGCACATAGCCGTAGCGACCCTTGCGTGCCCAATGGTAGATTTCGAAAGAGGGTGTGGCGGTGCCGAGCAGCGTCTTGGCTCCAAACTGGTGGGCCAGCATGATAGCGGCGTTGCGTGCATGGTAGCGTGGAGCCGGCTCTTGCTGCTTATAGCTCTGCTCATGCTCCTCGTCCACGATGACGAGGCCAAGTTGCTGGAAGGGGAGGAAGATGCTGGAGCGCACGCCCAAAATAAGCGGATAGGGGTTGTCGGAGGCTTGCCGCTTGTAGATGGCGAGCCGCTGAGCATCCGTAAATTTAGAATGATAGACACCCATCTGTTCGCCAAAGAAACGGCGCAGACGGTCGGTGATTTGTGTGGTTAACGCAATCTCCGGAAGGAGGTAGAGCACTTGCTTCCCTTGCCGAAGGCATTGGTCAATGAGGTGGATGTATATCTCGGTCTTGCCCGATGAAGTGACGCCGTGCAAGAGGGTGACGTTCTTTGTTTGGAAGGAGCCAATCACCTCGTCCATCGCCGTTTGCTGTGCAGGCGAAAGCGGTTGAGGCGTGATAGTCTCAAACGTTTGTGATTTCGTAGCCTTCTGTGCACGAGGTTTTTCTGCGGCCTTGAGGGCTTTCTCGTCCGTGGGTTTCATGGCGCCGGGAAGTCCCGCTTTCATCACATCGCCGAGAGGACACATGTAGTAGCTGGCTATCCATTGCCAGAAGGTGAATTGCTGCTCGTTTACAACGGGTTGGTCGTCAAGCACGCTGATGATGGCCTTCACCTCCACACCTTGTGGTGCTTGGTTGTGGACGGACAGGGCAATGCCGGTATAGATTTTGTTCTTGCCAAAGGGCACAACAACTCGACAGCCTCGCATCACTCGCGTTTCCATGTCGGAAGGAACGAGGTATGTGAAGCTGTCGAATGGTATGGGTAGGATGATGTCGGCAAACATCAATGGTGGCTTAGAACAGATAAGTCAATGAAATCTGATGTGTGTTGTTCTTGAGCTTGCCCTTCACAGCGCTTGTAACTGCGCTTTTTGGAGTCGTCTCAGCCGTGTTGCCAAAACCGATGTTGTAGTTGTAGCCTACACGTACATGGCTCAACACCGTGGCTCCCAGACCTACGTTCCAGCTGAACAAAGATTTCTTGAGTTCCCAATCCTGATTAAAGTTGTCTTTTGTCCAATGGCGGTCACCGATATTCCAGGAGAACTGTGGACCAGTAGCAAAATAGATGCTGGCCAAGCTGCTGAGACCGAAGGTGTACTTAGCGTTGATGGGCAATGAAATGTAATGGAATGTCTTGTGGGTGTTGATGTTTTCTCCTTCGGGAGTTTCACCGTTTATGCCTACGCAACGGTTGTCATAAAGCAGGGATGCGTCCACACCCAGTCCCACGAGTGGGATAGTGACGTCGGCTGTTAAACCAGCGAAGAAGCCATTTCTGTTCTTCTCGTCAAAGTTGCCTCCGAAGCCGTCCAAATTGACCTGGTTCACGTTGAGGCCGGCCTTAACACCAAATTTTACCTGTGCCTGAGAAGGCATAGCGAATGCAAGCGCTGCCACGATGACAGCCATACTCAGTAAATTCTTTTTCATACGTGCTGTTATTGTACCTTTTAGGTGGTTAATGAATGGATTTGTGAGCAAAGTAAAAACATTTTTCTCGAATACGAAAATATTTGCGTGAAAAATGTTCCTCACGGTGTGAAATGGTGCCGATGAAGTCTGCGCTGTTTTGTAACATTGCCTTGTGTAACAAATGTAACATGCCCAGTGTTACAAGTGTTACACACGGTGTGTTACAAATGTCACATCGGGTGTGTTATAAGTGTTACATTTTCGGTGCCTGAAGGGGCACAAAAAGGGAGTGAAAAAGAAGGAAACGGGAGGTCTCTGTTGGCGTTGAAGACGTAAGGGCATCTGCTAGGATGGGTGTAGGGTAAAATCGGCTTTGCAACTGCGATCATCCCCCACCTTTTTGTGTGACGACTGAAGTATTGACTATCAATAAGATAGATAGTTATCAACACGACTGTTGATAAGTTTTTTGAAAAAAAATCGTAAAAGTGTGGGGAAATGTGGGGGAGAATACCTATATTTGCACATTGATAATATAAAGGCACCTTAAAGCGGTTGAGAATCAGCGGGGAAAAGCACAAGGAGCCTCATAGAGAAGATTTATGATACGATTCATTGGCGATTATCCAGCAAAGACCGATGCCAAGGGTAGGGTATTCCTCCCAGCGGCGTTCCGGAAGATTCTCGATGCGGAAGGCGAGCAGGGACTCGTTTTGCGCAACGATGTGTTCCAGAAATGTCTGGTGCTTTATCCGGAGTCGGTGTGGAACGCACAGCTTGATGGCCTCCGCGCCCAAGTGAACCAGTGGAACAGCAAGCAGCAAATGATGCTGCGTATGTTTGAGGCCGATGCAGAGCCGATAGAGCTGGACGCTCAGGGCCGTCTGCTGCTGTCGAAGCGTAAATTGCAATATGCTGGCATCGATGGCGAGGTGCGGTTCTTGGCGATGGTGGATCGTATAGAGATTTGGAGCAAGCAGGCATTGGAAGAGCTGATGGCTCAGAGCGGTGGACTCGGTGAGTTGATGGAAGAGCAGTTCGGACAATGAACGTCCTGCGGGATGAACCTCGATAAAAGAAGAATACAATGACTGAACAAGAGACTGTATATCACGTGCCGGTGCTGTTGAAGGAGAGCGTTGATGGGCTAAACATAGGGACAGGCGGTTGCTATGTGGATGTGACATTCGGTGGCGGCGGACATAGTCGTGAAATACTATCACGTTTGGACGATAAAGGCCACCTGTACAGTTTTGACCAAGATGCCGACGCAGAGAAGAATGCCGAGGGGTTTGACAAGGGAAAGTTCACGTTTGTGAGGAGCAATTTCCGTTTCCTGAAGAACTTCTTGAAGTATTATGGCGTTGAGCAGATAGATGGGTTGCTGGCTGACTTGGGCGTGAGCTCGCATCATTTTGATGACAGCGAACGTGGTTTTTCTTTCCGCTTTGAAGGGAAGCTTGATATGCGGATGAACCAGCGAGCTGGCCGCACCGCCGCAGATGTGGTGAACACCTATGATGAGAAGCAGTTGGCGGATGTGTTCTATCTGTATGGCGAACTGAAGCAGAGCCGCAAATTGGCTGCAGCCATCGTGAAGGCAAGGCAAGGAAAGCGGGTGGAGACGATTGGCGATTTCTTGGAGATAGTCAAGCCCTTCTTCCGCAGCGAGCGAGAGAAAAAGGAACTGGCCAAAGTGTTTCAAGCGTTGCGCATAGAGGTGAACCACGAGATGGATGCCTTGCGCGATATGCTGAAAGGAGCGACTGAGATGCTGAAACCGGGAGGACGTCTGGTAGTGATTACTTATCACTCGCTGGAGGACCGTATGGTGAAAAACTTAATGAAGACTGGCAATGTGGAAGGAAAGGAAGACAAAGATTTCTTTGGCAAGGTGAATACACCATTCCGGCTGGTGAACCGTCAGGTGATTGTGCCGAGTGATGAAGAGCTGGCTGCCAATCCACGAAGCCGCAGCGCAAAGTTGAGGATAGCAGAAAAATTATGATCACAACACGGGGATAGCCCCCCTAATGATATATATACAATCCACGCCTTAAAGCAGGCGATAAAGTGAGATACACATTATTATATTTTAAGAGACACCGAAAACGGTGCGTAAGAAAACAACCTTATGTCGAAAAAAGAAGAAGAGAAAGACATTATGATGGAAGAGTCGGAGATGATTCCTCCAGAATCAGTTGGGGCTGAACCGTACGTGAGTGCCGAAGAGCAGGAAGCGATAGAGGCCATCCGGAAGTTTACCAGCGAAGACGACGATGATGAGTTTGGTGAAATATCCGTCAAGTCTATTCTTGGAGGTGATTTCCTGATGAGCCCCTTCATTATCCGGCAAATCGTGTTTGTGATGTTTTGTGTGGTGCTGATGATTCTCTATACGGGCAACCGTTATGATAGTCAGCAGGACGCTATCTTGATAGATAGCTTGCGGGGCCGTTTGCAAGAGGTGAAGTATAACGTGTTGACCCAATCTAGTGAACTGATGAACTTATCACGCCAGTCGAATGTGGAAAAGATGCTGGTGGGCACTCCCGACAGTTTGCTGCACAATTCTATCACTCCGCCTTTCCTGATAAAGGCAAGTGATAATCGCCGCTCGTTCTCGGAGGATGAGGTGGAGGAGGTCTTGGTCGACTCGGCCGAGAAGCAGCCTGAACCTCAGCCAGAAGAAGAGGACGCACCCCATGCGGAGGCTATAAAACCTGAGCAAGAATGAAGTTCGATAAGAAATATATTAACACACGCATCACGGTTATCGTGGTAGTTGCAGCGTTGGCGATGATTGCAATCATCGCCCGTGCTGTTTACACGGCTACGGTACAGAACGAGAAGTGGAAGAAGGTGGGTGCGGTGAGTGTGAGCGATACATTACCCATGCCTGCAGCGCGTGGTAACATCTTGAGTGCCGATGGGCAGTTGATGGCCAGCAGCTTGCCGGACTATAAGGTGTATATCGATTTCTTGTCGGGCGTAGAAAGAATGAGCGACTCTATCGCAGCCAATGGTTCGAAGGTGAGAAGGTATGACCCCAAGCAGGTGCATGAGAAGGATTCCATGTGGGCGACCAACATGGATTCGATTTGCCGAGGCTTGGCGGAGATATGCCCCAACTATACTTACGAAGAGCACTACGAGCACATGATGAAGGGATTGAAGGAGCACAAGCGCTATTGGGATGTCTCGCCTCGCGTGGTGCTGAACTTCATTCAGTATAATGAGTTGATGAAGTTGCCGGTCTTCAACCTCAAGAATCGATACGCAAGTGGTTTGACCGTTGACCCCCGCAACAACCGCAACAAACCTTTTGGCTCGCTGGCACGACGCACGTTGGGCGAGATGTTTGGCGCGAAGGATTCGGCGCGTTCAGGTTTGGAACTTGCCTACGATTCGTTGCTGCGTGGAGAACCAGGCAGAATGCATAATAAGAAGGTGCTGTCTAAGTACCTCTCTATCGTTGATAAAGAGCCAGTGGATGGTTATGATCTGGTGAGCACCATCGATGTGGGCATGCAGGATATCTGCGAGAGCGCACTCCGTGAGAAATTGCACGAGCTCGACGCTTCGATGGGCGTGGTTGTGCTGATGGAAGTGAAGACCGGAGACGTAAAGGCTATTGTGAACCTGATGCGTTATGATGACGGTGAATACTATGAGGCAAGAAACTATGCTTTGGCAGCCTTGATGGAGCCTGGCTCTACTTTCAAGACCGCATCAATCATGGTGGCTTTGGACGATGGATACATCACGACGAAGGACATTGTGGATACGGGTAGTGGTATCTGTAATATGTATGGCGCCAAGATGAAAGACCACAACTGGTACAGAGGTGGATATGGCGTGATAGATGTTCCACATGTGTTGATGTTCTCCAGCAACATCGGCGTGAGCAAGCTTGTGGATGGCCATTATCATAATCAGCCGGAGAAGTTTGTGGAAGGTTTGCGGAGAATAGGCATTGGCACTCCGCTTGGACTTCCATTCGATGGCGCGGCTAATCCTGTGATTCGTATGCCTCACAAGGACCATAAGGGAGGGTACAGAATGTCTGACAACTGGTCGGCAACGGCTTTGGCATGGATGTCGATTGGTTATGAGACCCAGATTCCTCCTATCAGTACGGTCAGCTTCTATAATGCGATTGCCAACAACGGAAAGATGGTCCGTCCACGATTCGTGAAAGGAATTTCCAAAGATGGTGAGATGGTGCAGGAGTTCCCTGTAGAGGTCATCAAGCAGCGCATTTGTAAGCAAAGTACTCTCGATGATATACAGCGCATCCTTTATAGAGTGGTGAACGACCCAGAAGGACTTGGTAAGAAAGCCGGCAACCCCTACTTCCATGTGAGTGGTAAGACTGGTACGGCTCAGGTGGCGAATGGCGCAGGCTATAAGGGCGGCTTGAACGAGCACTTGGTAAGCTTCTGTGGATACTATCCATCGGAAGAACCGAAATACTCTTGCATTGTGGCTATCCGACATGCCTATGCTGTGGCAAGTGGTGGCGGACAGGCTGGTGTGGTTTTCTCGAAGATTGCTCAGCGCATTTACTCCAAGAATGTGACGACCGACATTAATTTGGCAAAGGACTCTTTGGCGGTGCATGTGCCACGCGTGAAAAATGGTAATGTCCTGGCTGCACAATATGTGCTGAAAGAGCTGGGCATGAAGACCGATGGCGGCAAGGGCTATGAGTGGGGCACGGTGTCTGCTGAGAAGGGCAGGGTAACATTCCAGCCCATGGATGTGAGTGCGGATGTGGTGCCGAATGTGACAGGTATGGGTGCCAGAGATGCTGTGTATGCTTTGAGTACCCGTGGCATGACGGTGCGAATGAAAGGCAAGGGAAAGGTGGTTAGCCAAAGCGTGCCGAGCGGAAGCAAGGTGGTGAAAGGCAGAACTGTCATCCTGGAACTGAAGTAACGTGAAGTTTGACTGCTAATCAATGATATGGTTATGAAACTGAAAGAACTTGTTGGTAAGCTCAACGTCCTGGAAGTGAAGGGCGATATGGGCCGTGAGATTTGTGGCGTACAAATAGACTCTCGCCAAGTGACGGAAGGACATCTCTTCATGGCTGTGCGTGGAACTGTAGCTGATGGACACAATTACATCGGGAAGGCTGTGGAGAAAGGTGCTGTGGCTGTGTTGTGTGAGGAGATTCCTGCGGAGCAAAACGCCGATGTAACTTATGTCCGTGTGGAGAATGTAGAGCAAGTGGTGGGACAAGTAGCAACAACGTTCTATGGTGACCCAACGAGTAAGTTGAAACTGGTGGGTGTGACGGGTACGAACGGAAAGACTACGATTGCGACGGTACTGTATGAGATGTTCCGCTACATGGGCCACAAGGCAGGTTTGCTTTCTACAGTCTGCAACTATGTGGATGGTGAGGCTATCCCAACAGAACATACCACACCTGATCCTATCACGCTCAATGCCTTGTTGGCTAAGATGGTTGAGGCTGGATGCGAATACGCATTTATGGAGGTGAGCAGCCATAGTGTCGTGCAGAATCGCATAGGAGGTTTGACTTTTGCGGGAGGTCTATTCACGAACATTACGCGAGACCATCTGGATTATCATAAGACGTTCGAAAACTATATCAAGGCCAAGAAGCTTTTCTTTGATAATCTGCCGGCAAACGCATTTGCCATCACGAATGCAGACGATAAGAACGGTATGGTGATGGTGCAGAACACCAAGGCGCAGGTGAAGACCTATTCGGTGCAGAGTCCTGCAGACTTCAAGGCTAAGATTGTTGAGTGCCATTTTGAGGGCATGTATCTCAACATTAACGGTAAAGAGGTGGGTGTTCAATTCATCGGCAAGTTTAATGTGAGCAATCTTCTGGCTGTGTATGGTGCAGCTGTGATGCTGGGTAAGGACGAGCAGGAAGTGCTGGTGGCGTTGAGTGCCATGAAACCTGTAAATGGGCGCTTTGAAGCCTTGCGTTCGCCTTCTGGATATACAGCGATTGTTGACTATGCCCACACACCGGATGCTTTGGAAAATGTGCTGAATGCAATACACGGTGTGCTGGACGGAAAGGGTGAGGTAATCACCGTCTGTGGCGCAGGCGGTAACCGTGATAAGGGCAAGCGTCCGCTGATGGCACGTGAGGCTGTGAAACAGAGCGACCGCGTCATCATCACAAGCGACAACCCTCGTTTTGAAGAGCCACAGGATATTATTAACGACATGCTGGCAGGATTGGATGAAGAGCAGATGAAGAAGGTGATTGCCATAGTGGATCGCCGTCAGGCTATCAAAACAGCTTGCATGATGGCGAAGAGTGGTGATGTGATTCTCATTGCCGGAAAAGGACATGAGGACTATCAGGATGTGAAGGGTGTGAAGCATCACTTCGATGACAAAGAGGAGGTGAGAGCTTGTTTTTGATGTGTGATGATATACTAAACATTCCGCATCATTATTAGACATTGGACATTATATATTATTACAGATGTTATACAGCTTATTTGACTATCTAAAACAGTTTGACATTCCAGGAACGGGCATGTTCGGTTACGTGTCCTTCCGTGCTTTGGCTTCATTGATTTTTTCGTTGGTGATTTCGATGGTGGCGGGTGAGTACTTCATCAAGTATATGCGTAAGCGCAAGCATATTGAAGAAGCTCGTGATGCGGCTATTGACCCTTACGGCGTGCAGAAAAAGGGCGTTCCGTCAATGGGCGGTGTCGTGATTCTTGCCGCTGTGATCATTCCTGCTTTGTTGTTCGGAAAGCTCAGCAACGTCTATATGGTGCTGCTCATTGCTACCATTGCTTTCTTCGGCGTGATAGGCTTTGTGGACGATAAAATCAAACTGGGAGGCAACAAGGATGGTATGGCTCCGCGTTGGAAGATGCTGGCGCAGCTGTTGTTTGGCGTGGCAGTAGGCTTGACGCTGTGGTTGAGCCCTGACGCTGTGGTACGTGAGAATGTGGAACTGGAGATTGGTGACAAGGTTGAAGTTTATCATAAGAGTGAAGCGCGTAAGAGTACGGTGACGACAGTTCCTTTTGTAAAGAGCAATAACATCGATTATTATGAGGTGTTCGGTTTTGTGAAGGACGGTAAGACAAAGCGTGCATGTGGATGGATTCTGTTTGTCTTAGTGACTACATTTGTCATTGCAGCAGTAAGTAATGGTGCCAACCTGAATGATGGTATGGACGGTATGTGTGCCGGCAACTCTGCTATTATAGGTGCCACGTTGGGAATCCTTGCTTATGTGAGCGGCCACATTCGTTTCGCCGACTACCTAAACGTTATGTACATCCCAGGTTCGGAAGAGATTGTGGTGTTCTTGTCTGCTTTTGTGGGCGCGTTGGTCGGCTTCCTTTGGTACAATGCCTATCCGGCCAAGGTGTTTATGGGCGATACGGGAAGTCTTGCTATTGGAGGCGTAATTGCTGTTACGGCTGTCATTATTCATAAGGAGCTGATGCTGCCTATCCTTTGTGGTATCTTCTTGATGGAGAGTGTGTCTGTGATGCTTCAATTGGCATATGCCAGACAGGGCAACAAAAAGGGACAGAAATGGCGTGTGTTCAAGCGCGCACCTTTCCATGACCACTACCGCCACAAGATGGAGGACGGGGTGAAGTATATCATCAAGCGTCCTCATGGATTGTTGTTCGAGTCGATGATTACCACTCGCTTCTGGATTGTTACCATTCTGTTGGCTGCAATCACGATTATTACTTTGAAGATTAGATAAGTTTATAGATGTAAGGTTCCAAAACCTCAAAATGAAATAAGATGAAAAGAATTGTTATACTGGGTGCAGCCGAAAGCGGAGCAGGAGCTGCGGTGTTGGCAAAAGTCAAAGGCTTTGACGTGTTTGTGAGCGACATGTCTGCAATTAAAGATAAGTATAAGCAGCTGCTTGATAGCCATGGGATAGCATGGGAAGAAGGACATCATACGGAAGAACTCATCCTAAACGCTGATGAGATTGTGAAGAGTCCTGGTATCCCTGATAATGCTCCGATGATTCAGAAGGTGAAGGCGAAGAACATCCCGATTATCTCGGAAATTGAGTTCGCGGGCCGATATACTAATGCTAAGATGATTTGTATTACAGGAAGTAATGGTAAGACGACCACAACTTCGCTTATCTACCACATTCTGAAACACGCAGGCTATGATGTGGGTTTGGCTGGCAATATTGGTAGAAGTCTTGCCTTGCAAGTGGCGGAGGAACCACATGACTATTATGTGATTGAGTTGAGCAGTTTCCAACTGGATAATATGTATGACTTCAAGGCGGATATCGCTGTCTTGATGAATATCACACCGGATCATCTTGACCGCTACGACTTCAAGATGCAGAACTATGTGGACTCAAAGATGCGCATTATTCAGAATCAGACTCCTCAGGACGCTTTCGTCTTCTGGAACGATGACCCGATTGTGGCTGAAGAACTGAAGAAATATAATATCAAGGCTAAGCTGTGCCCATTCAGCGAGTTCAAGAGCGATAGTGTGATTGGTTATGTGGATGAGGACTCGTACGTGATAGAAGGACCAACTCCTTTCAATATGGAGCAAGAAGAGTTGGCGCTGCATGGAAAGCATAACCTTTACAATTCTCTTGCTGCCGGTATCACCGCAGATTTGGCAGGTGTGAGCAATGAGCAGATTCGCGAAGGCTTGAAGACGTTCGAAGGTGTAGAACATCGTTTGGAAAAGGCGGGCAGAGTGCGTGGAGTGGAATTTATCAACGATTCGAAGGCAACTAATGTGAATGCTTGTTGGTATGCGCTGGATAGTATGCGTACGCCAGTTGTCCTCATTCTTGGTGGTAAGGATAAAGGCAATGACTACTCAGAGATATTTGATCTGGTGAGGGAAAAGTGCATTGGCCTTGTCTTCTTAGGCGTGGATAATTCGAAGTTGCATGCGGCATTTGATGGTTTTGGTATCCCAATTGCAGATGTGAAGAGCATGAAGGATTGTGTGGATGAGTGCTATAAGATGGCAAAGCCTGGTAGCACCGTACTGTTGAGCCCTTGCTGTGCAAGCTTTGACCTCTTTAAGAATATGGAGGACAGAGGCGAGCAGTTCAAGGAGTGCGTGAGGAACTTGTAGTAGGTTTGCCTGGTGAGTGTTGGGTATTTGAAGTTTGATTTTTAACAGCAGAAATATGGGGACGTTAGTGAATGACTTTTTGGGCGGCAAGCTCTTTAAGGGCGATAAAGGCGTTTGGATGATATACTTTTTCCTTTGTATGATTTCATTGGTGGAAGTATACAGTGCGTCTAGCCGACTGACGTTCGAAGGTGGCCATCATTGGGGACCAATGGTTAGTCAGGCTGGTTTCCTGTTTGTGGGGCTACTCATCATCTTGGTGGTGCATCGTATCCCTTGTAAATGGTTTATGCTGTTTCCGTTTGTCCTTTTGCCCGTGTCATTACTGCTGCTCCTTTATACGGCTGTGTTGGGTGGCGGAAGCGATATCAACGAAACTCACCGATGGGTGCGATTTGGTTCTATCAGTTTTCAGCCTTCGGAGATAGCAAAAGCGGCTCTGTTGATGACTGCAGCAGTAGTGTTGGCTAAGACGCAGACGGAAAAAGAAGAGTTCGTTAGGGGCAAAAAGCGGAAGGTGGTGGGAGCCATCAAGGGAAAGCGCTATTTGGCTTTTGCAATTGTAGGTGGAGCGGCCTTGGTGATTTGTGGGCTGATCTTTTTGGACAATGTCTCGACAGCCTTGATGCTTTTCTTGGTCGTGGTTGTGATGATGTTTCTGGGACAAGTACCTAAAGACTTGATGTTTAAGGGGATTTTGTCAATTGTAGGTCTGGGAACGTTTGTTGTGATGCTCTCTATGGCTATGCCTGATGAGACGTTGCAGGAAATTCCTGGCTTTAAGCGTGTGGTGACGGTGAAGCACCGTGTCCAGCGAATGTTGGGTTCTGATGCAGAGGATGAGCCTCAGAAGGCTCAAAAGACAGATATTCAGAATCTGTTGAATGATAAGAATTCACAAACAACGTATGCATTTATTGCTGTGGCAAATTCGAATGTGATTGGTTTGGGGCCAGGAAACTCCATTCAGCGTGACTTTTTGCAGCATGCGGAGTCTGACTTCATTTATGCTATCATCGTCGAAGAGTTGGGAATAGCTGGCGCATTGTTTGTCGCATTCCTTTATTTAGCGTTGTTGATTCGTGTCGGGCGTATCGCGCAAAAATGTCCAAGTTTCTTTCCTGCCTATCTGGTGTTAGGTTTTGGCATTATGATGGTGCTGCAGGCATTCGTGAACATGAGCGTAGCTGTAGGCTTGGTGCCAGTAACGGGCCAAACGTTGCCGCTCATCAGTAAAGGAGGAACATCCATTTTGATTACAAGTTTCTATATAGGAGTCATTTTAAGTGTAAGTCGATATGCCGAAAAAAAAGAGAAGAAGGCGCCTCTTGTGGAAGCCGTCCCCAACGGTGAAACTAGCGAATATTACACGGATGGAGGGATGTCTTGACGTCAAAACAGGGTTAGAATGACTTTTTTGGCAGCGTGAATAGCTGATTTTGATGTCTTTATGATGATTTTTCTAAATATTATTACTATTTTTGCCCATTAAAAAATCATACACGAAAGTGTGTCGCGGAAAATGGAACAGAACAAGCCTTTTAGAGTAATTGTTAGTGGCGGTGGAACTGGTGGCCATATCTTCCCTGCCGTATCGATAGCTAATGCCATAAAAAAGCAACATCCCGAAGCTGAAATCTTGTTTGTGGGTGCCGAAGGCCGTATGGAAATGCAGCGTGTGCCAGCAGCCGGCTACAAGATTGAGGGGCTTCCCGTTCGTGGGTTGGTACGCCCATTGTGGAGTTACAAGAATATAGGTGTGATGCTTGACTTTTTCAAGAGTGAGCGGATGGTGAAGAAGATAATCCGTGATTTCAAGCCTCATGTGGCTGTCGGTGTGGGTGGTTATGCGTCTGCTCCGACGCTGAATGCGGCCTATGCAATGGGTATTCCTTGTTTGATTCAAGAACAAAATTCCTATGCTGGTGTGACAAACCGCTCATTGGCCAAGAAGGCCAAGAAAGTGTGCGTGGCCTATAGCGGCATGTCCCGCTTTTTCCCTGCCGATAAGATTATCGTTACAGGCAACCCTGTTCGACAGAATCTTCTTGATACGAAGATATCGAAGGCTGAAGCAAGAAAAAGTTTCGGTCTTGACCCCGACAAGAAGACCGTGCTGATTGTCGGCGGAAGTTTGGGCGCTCGTACCATGAATGAAAGCGTGTTATCCCATTTGGAAGGTATTCGTGAAAGCGGTGTGCAATTCATTTGGCAGACTGGTAAATACTATAGTCAGCACATATCCGAAGAACTGAGTAAGGTGGAAGCAGTGGAGAACTTGAAGGTGATGGATTTTATCAGTAGCATGGATAATGCTTATGCGGCAGCTGATATCGTGGTAAGCCGCGCTGGTGCAAGTTCCATCTCGGAATTGTGTCTGTTGGGAAAGCCTTGTATTTTGGTGCCATCGCCCAATGTGGCAGAGGATCATCAAACAAAGAATGCTCAAGCCCTTTCCAATAGGGATGCGGCTATCTTTGTTGCTGATAAAGACGCCAAACGGAATTTAATTTCATTGGCTATTGAGACCGTGAAAGACGATGAGCGTTTGGCTGCGTTGAGTGCCAATGTGAAGATGTTGGCCTTCTTCGATTCCGCAGATGTGATAGCGGAAGAAGTGTATAAATTAGCAGTTGAATATAAAAATCAAAATAAGCAGAACTGATGCAGATGAAAGAGATTGAATCCGTGTATTTTGTGGGGGCTGGTGGAATTGGTATGAGTGCCCTTGTTCGTTATTTCCTGACGAAGGGATATAATGTGGGCGGTTATGATAAGACACCAAGCGATTTGACGGAGAAGTTGATAGAAGAAGGTGCAAAGATTCACTACGTAGAGGATGTTGAGGCGATAGATGCCTGCTTTAAGCAAAAGGATAGCACGTTGGTGGTTTATACACCGGCAATTCCTTCCGAACATGCGGAAATGGTTTATTTCCGAGAGAATGGTTTCGAAATACAGAAGCGTGCTCAAGTATTAGGATTCTTGACACAGTCACACAAAGGGCTTTGTGTGGCAGGCACTCACGGAAAGACCACCACTTCAACGATGGCAGCCCATCTGTTGCATCAGAGTAAGGTGGATTGTAACGCTTTCCTTGGCGGCATTTCCAAGAACTACGGAACAAACTACATTCTTAGCGATAGTGACTATGTGGTTATTGAAGCCGACGAGTTTGACCGCTCTTTCCATTGGCTGCGTCCATACATGACTGTCATCACAGCGACAGATCCCGATCATTTGGATATTTATGGAACCAAAGAAGCGTATTTGGAGAGCTTCCGTAAATACACAACGCTCATCCAGCCAGGAGGTGCTCTGATTATCCATAAGGGGTTGGAGATGAAGGCTGACGTGCAGGAAGGCGTGAAGGTGTATGAGTATTCGCGTGAAGAGGGCGATTTCCATGCAGAGAATATTCGAATTGGTGGAGGAGAAATCGTTTTCGACTTCGTACATCCCAATGGTGTAGTGAAAGATATCCAGTTGGGAGTTCCTGTAAGCATCAATATTGATAATGGTATTGCTGCGATGGCATTGGCCATTTTGAATGGTGTTAGCGAAGAAGAATTACGCGAAGGGATGAAGAGCTTTAGAGGTGTTGACCGTCGTTTTGACTTCAAGGTGAAGACAGACAAGGTGGTGTTCCTCAGCGATTATGCACATCATCCAAATGAGATAGAACAGAGTGTGAAGTCTGTGAGAGAACTGTATCAAGACAAAAAGATTGCAGCGATCTTCCAGCCACACCTCTATACGCGCACTCGTGACTTCTACAAGGAGTTTGCGTCAGCGCTATCGTTGCTTGACACGGTATATCTGTGCGATATCTATCCAGCGCGTGAATTGCCCATTGAAGGGGTGACGAGCAAGCTGATTTATGACAACTTGCGTCCAGGTATAGAGAAGCATATGATTCATAAGGAGGACATCCTTCAGGTAGCGAAAGAAAAGAACTTTGACGTGCTGATGTCGTTGGGAGCAGGCGATATAGAAAACTATGTTCCTCAGATAACGGAGATTCTTGCAAAGATGGGCTAATGGCCTCAAAGGAGTCGAGCGTGAAAAAGAAAAGAATATGAAGAAAAGTAAGGTCATAAAGGTAATATTGATGATGCTACTGGCTATGGGGTTGGTAGTATATGTGATATGCGCCTCTTTGTTCCTTTCACGCCCCGATGAAGGAGAGAAATGCCAAGCGGTAGAACTAATTGTGTCACAAGGTTCAGCTTCCCCCTTTATGGATAAGGAAGAGGTAGAGGCGATATTGAAGAATGCGCGTATCTATCCAACGGGTATGTTGATGAAGGACGTGAATACAAAGAAGATTGAAGAGACCTTGCGAAAGAACGAGTTCATTGCAGAGGCGGAGTGTTACAAGTCTGCGAATGGTAAATTGTGTATAAGCGTGAAGCAGCGCATTCCAGTTATTTATGTGTCTCCCGATGAAAAGGATGGTTATTTCGTGGATGCGAAGGGGAAGATAATTCCTAATCGCAATTGCGCAATGGACCTCGTTGTGGCATCGGGCAACATTGACAATAAATATGCGAGCACAAAGTTAGCTGAATTCGGATGCTACTTGCAGAAGAACGAGTTCTGGAACCGCCAGATAGAGCAAATCTATGTGACGAAGAACAAGAAGGGCGAACGAGTAGTAGAATTAATCCCTCGAGTGGGTGAACAGATTGTGTATCTTGGTCCGTTGGATGATTTTGAGAGTAAGCTCCGCCGATTGCGCCTATTTTATTCCAAGGCAATTGATGCTGTGGGATGGGAGAAATACGCAAGGGTTAATCTAGAGTATGATAATCAAATCATCTGCACTAAGCGTTAAGGCGCTAAAGAGAGTGAAAACGAAGTTAAACAATTAAGAATATACAACATATATGAATGTATCTGATAAAGATTTCATTGTGGCGATAGAACTGGGCTCCTCGAAGATCTCAGGTATTGCCGGTAAGAAGAAAGATGGCACGATGCAGATTTTGGCCTATGCAGAAGAGAAGACTGCTGGGTGTGTGAAGCGTGGTGTAGTCTACAACATTGAGAAGACCTTTCAGAGCGTCAACAGCGTCATTTCCAAGTTGGAGGCAGTGCTGAAGACGAAAATCACTCGTGCTTATGTGGGTGTAGGCGGTCAGTCGGTACGCTCATATAAGAGTTTCGTTCGTCGCAACATGCTCACGCAGAGCTATATTACCAATGATGCGATTGATGCTATCCGTCAAGAGAGCTATGAGATTCCGTTCAATGACTATACTGTTTTGGAGAATTATCCTCAAGAGTTTGTTGTTGACTCGAATGTGATAGCAGATCCCGTAGGTGTGATGGGCACGAATATCGAAGGCGAGTTTCTGGATGTTATCGCGAAGTCCAATCTCCGTGCGAATGTTGAGACCGTGTTTGACAATGTTGGCATTGCCATTGCGGAAGAGCTGGTATCACCGCTTCAGTTGGCAAACTGCGTGTTGACAGATGCAGAGAAGCGTTCAGGATGTGCTCTTGTGGATTTAGGCGCAGATACAACAACTCTTGTTGTGTACAAGAACAACATCGTTCGTTATTTGGTGACAATTCCTCTGGGTAGCAATAACATCAATAAGGATTTGTCAACACTGCCTATTGATGAGACAGAAACCGAGGATGTGAAGTTGAAGTATGGTGATGCTTGTCAAGACTTGGAAGCTGTGGACGACAGTGAACCTCAGACCTACACGACCTCAGATGGACGTCAGATTGAAGTGACAACCATCAAGAACGTGATAGAGGCTCGTATGGGTGAGATTATTGCCAATGTCAGCAGGCAGATAGTTAACTCTGACTATAGTGATAAACTGCTTGCCGGCCTGATTATTACAGGTGGTGGCAGTAATATGAAGAATATCGTGAAAGCCTTTGGTAAGAGCACAAAGATTGACAAGATTCGTATTGCCAATAAGGTGAATTCGCAGGTGATTAAGACCTCAAATGCTGGCAACATGAACCTTGACAGCGCTCGCTCAACTACCATCCTCTCCTTGCTGTTGGCTGGTTCCATCCCATGTGGTGGAGAGACCTTCAATCGCGAGCCTGATATGTTTGATCAGCAGCAGAAGGAAGAAGAGCGTCTGTTGCGCCAGAGAGAGGCTGAGGCAGCTGCTGCTGCAGAGGAGCAAGCAGCTGTTGCTTTCGACAAAGTAAAAGGAGAGATTCGTGCAGCCTATGAAAAGGTTCAGGCACAAATCAAGGAACTGGAAGAATATGGCCGGGACAAGAAGGTCCGTCGTAGAGCACAAGCGCTTTCCCTGTCCATCTTGGATGAGACTGTTGGTGCTAAGTACGAACAGGCTGTAAAGGCTTTGGAAGGAAAGGACAAGTTCAAGCAGAGTCTTAAAGAAGGTGCTGACTTGGCTGAAATTCTTCAGAAGTCTGTGAAAGAGTTGTCTCAGAAGGTCGGTAAGGCCAATAAGGAAAACAGCGCATGGGGCCGTTTGGCGGGCTTCATCACAGAGATAGTTAACGACGAAGATAATAACTAAGTAACATCCGATAGAATATGGCAGAAATCGAAGATCTTGGTGTTTTCAACTTTGAAAAAGGCACCACAAGCATCATCAAGGTGATTGGTGTTGGCGGTGGCGGTAGCAATGCCGTGAACCACATGTATAACGAAGGTATTCACGATGTTACATTCGTTGTTTGTAATACTGACAATAAGGCGCTTCAGGACTCTCCTGTCCCAGAGAAGATTCAGCTGGGTAGCGAAGGTCTGGGTGCAGGCAACCGTCCTGATCGTGCTCGTAAGGCAACCGAAGAGTCCATTGAGGAAATCAAGGCAATGCTCTCTGATGGTACCAAGATGGCATTCATCACCGCAGGTATGGGTGGTGGTACCGGTACGGGTGCGGCTCCATTAATTGCCAAGACGGCCAAAGACATGGGCATCCTTACTGTTGGTATTGTGACGATTCCATTCCGTTGGGAGGGCAATAAGAAGATTGACCAAGCATTGGATGGTGTAGAAGAGATGAGCAAGAATGTGGATGCCTTGTTGGTCATCAACAATGAGCGTCTGCGCGAGATATATCAGGACTTCACCGTCATCAAGGCTTTTGCCAAAGCTGACGACACTCTGTGTAATGCCGCTCGTTCCATTGCTGAAATCATCACGATGCACGGCATCATCAACCTTGACTTTAACGACGTCAGCACCGTTCTCAAGGATGGTGGTGTGGCCATCATGAGTACAGGTTATGGCTCAGGAGAGAACCGTGTGACCAAGGGTATTGAAGATGCGCTGAACTCTCCTCTGCTCAACAACAACGACATCTATCGTGCCAATAAGATTCTTCTGCGCATCTCTGTGCCTGATGAGTCTGGCGAAGGCAATAGCGCTCTCATGATGGATGAGATGAATGAGGTGCACGAGTTCATGGCCAAGATTATGCGTAGCGACGTTGAGACGAAGTGGGGACTCTCCATCGATCCATCGCTTAGCGACCAGGTGAAGATTACCATCCTTGCCACTGGATTTGGCGTTGAAGATATCGATTCTGACGAGCTGGGCAATCGCCTGATGGCTCGTGATAAGGAACAGCAACAGCGTGACGCAGAGAAGGCCGAGGAAGAGGCTGTTAAAGCACTCCGTCGTGCCGCTATTTATGGTGCCGATAAGAACAACGGTTCCATTCGCCGTCCTGTCTATAGCTATATCTTCAAGGAAGAGGACCTGGACAACGAAGATGTCATCAGCATGGTGGAGACCTCTCCTACCTATAAGCGTTCGAAAGAGGCCCTCCGTCAACTCAACGAGATAGGCCCCAGCCGTAATTCGCCAGAACCTGGTACGACAATTGTATTCTAATAGCCTATAAAGAGCCCCTGAGATGGGCTACATTCAAAGATAAAGGGCTGCACGATGAAGTGCAGCCCTTTTTGTTTTTCCGTCTCTGACAGAAGAAAAAGAAATGTGCCGACTCGGTTAGAATCACTTCTGGTTGGTCGGCACGAGAATATATGTAAGAATTGAATGAAATGTTCTCTTTGTGGCGTGTAAGCCTTGTGGGCTTTACGCATCGATGTTTGCGTAGGTAGCGTTCTTCTCGATGAACTCGCGGCGTGGACCTACGTCTTCACCCATCAGCATGGAGAAAGTGTAGTCAGCCTCGGCTGCATCGTCGATAGTCACCTGCTTCAAGAGGCGCGTTTCTGGGTTCATGGTTGTCTCCCAAAGTTGTTCTGGGTTCATCTCACCAAGACCTTTGTATCGCTGCACCTTAATCTTGTCTTCAGAGCCTTCGCCGTAGGTATCGATAAAGCGCTGGAGAGCAGCCTCGTCGTAGCAGTACTCGCTCACCTTGCCCTTTGTGCACTTGTAGAGTGGAGGAGTGGCAATGTAGAGACGTCCGTCGCGTATCAGCTGAGGCAGGAAGCGGAAGAACAGAGTCATCAGAAGGGTGTCGATGTGAGAACCATCGACATCGGCATCGGTCATGATGATGGTCTTGTAGTAGCGCAGCTTCTCGTAGTTAGCCTCTTTCTGGTCCTCGGGGTTCAGTCCGAACTTCACGCCGAGAGCCTGGAAGATATTGTTCACCTCTTCGTGTTCGAAAGCTTGGTGCCATTTCACGCGCTCCACGTTGAAGATCTTACCGCGGATCGGGAGAATAGCTTGGAAGTGGCGGTCGCGGCCTTGCTTGGCTGAACCGCCTGCGGAGTCACCCTCGACAATAAACATTTCACAGTTGGCTGCATCCTTGTCCGAGCAGTCGGCCAATTTGCCTGGCAGACCGCCACCGGTCATTGGGTTCTTGCGCTGCACCTTCTCGCGTGCTGCACGAGCTGCCACACGTGCTTCTGCGGCCAATACGACCTTGTCTATGACCATTTTGGCCTCTTTTGGGTGTTCTTCCAGGTAGTATGCCAAAGCTTCGCCTACAGCCTGCTGTACGGCACCGGCAACTTCGCTGTTACCCAGCTTTGTCTTCGTCTGACCTTCGAACTGTGGTTCGGCCACCTTCACGCTGATGACAGCTGTAAGACCTTCACGGAAATCCTCACCACTGATTTCAATTTTCTGCTTCTCCAGTTTTTCCGTGATTTTGTTGTCGTCAGCATACTTCTTCAGCACGCGTGTCAATGCTGTGCGGAAGCCCTGCAAGTGCGTACCACCTTCGATGGTGTTGATATTGTTGACGTATGAGTGGATGTTCTCGCTGTATGAGGTGTTGTACATGATGGCCACCTCGATAGGTGTGTTCTGCTTCTCGGTGTTCAGATAGATCACATCGTCGAACAGACAGGTACGAGTGGAGTCGATGTAGCGGACGAAGTCCTTCAAGCCGCCTTCGCTGTAGAACACCTCCTGGCGCACGCCTTCGATGCCCATCTCGGCATTCTTGTCCAGACGCATATCGGTCAGCGTGATTTTGATGCCTGCGTTCAGGTAGGCCAACTCACGCATACGATTTGCAAGGATGTCGTATTTGTAGGTGGTAGTGATGAAGATGCTTCCGTCTGGCCAGAACTGCTGACGAGTGCCTCGCAGCTCAGTCTCGCCCACCACCTTCACGTCGTAGAGGGGCTTTCCCTTCTCGTATTCCTGCTGGTAAATCTTGCCATCGCGGAACACCTGTGAAGTCATGTGTGTGGACAGGGCGTTCACACAGCTCACACCCACACCGTGCAGACCGCCAGACACCTTGTAAGAGCCTTTGTCGAACTTACCGCCGGCGTGCAGTACGGTCATCACCACTTCAAGGGCGCTGCGGTGCTCTTTCTCGTGCATGTCAACAGGGATACCGCGTCCGTTATCCTGTACGGTGATGGAGTTGTCTTCGTTGATGGTTACTTCGATGTGCGTGCAGTAGCCTGCCAATGCCTCATCGATGGAGTTGTCTACGGTCTCATACACGAGATGGTGCAGACCCTTCTCGCTGATGTCACCGATGTACATGGCGGGGCGTTTTCTCACAGCCTCCAAGCCTTCCAGGACTTGGATGTTGCTGGCGGAGTATTCCGCCCCGTTCATTTGAGTTTCATCCATTGTTGTTCTTCGCTTTATATTCTCATTATAAACGTTACAAAGTTACGAAATAATCCTGATATGCCGAAATAAAACAAGAAGAAAATTTCCCCGAGGGGAAAAAAGAAAGAGGCTGCTCGTTGGAAGGCAAACAAAAAGGTCGGGAAGCTCTTTCGAGTCCCGACCTTTTGCCTCTAATGAATATTTTAGTTGCGTCTAAAAGATTCTTTCTTTTGGGGATTATCCCAACTTGGCAATCAGCTTAGCTGTGTTTGACTTGAGGTTTGCGGCCTTCTTCCAGTGGATGATGTTCTGCTTAGCCAACTTGTCCAGCATCTTCTGGAGTTTTGGGAACATTTCCTGTGCTGCTGCCTTGTCCTTCTCATTGCGGATGTCGCGAAGGAAGTTACGCATGGTCTTTGCGTAGTAGCGGTTGTGAAGTCTGCGCTTCTCGTTCTGGCGGATGCGCTTCAGACATGACTTGTGGTGTGCCATTTGTTCTGTTTTTTTTAGTTGTTAATGATTTTTTTTGTTTACCCCTTGCGGAGTTGTGGAGTCCGATGTGGTATGGCGCTATGACCTCGCACCCATCTCCATGTTGCTTTTTGTCTCTAAAACAAAAAATGCCCAGCGTATGGGCTGGTAGCCCGTAGGAGAGTCGAACTCCTCTTTAGAGAATGAAAATCTCTCGTCCTAGCCGATAGACGAACGGGCCAACCTAAAGGCAACCTTTTCAAATTGCGAGTGCAAAGGTACGAACTTTTCTCATACCTGCAAAACTTTTCGTTGCTTTTTTCACTTATCCCTGCAAAAAACTCTTGGCTTCTGCCCTCCAACTCCCGACTTTTCCCTATTTTTGCGCTCAAATTATGCAAGAAACGCTTCGAGGCATCGTGCTCCGGACGGTGAAGTATGGCGACAGTTCACTCATCGTGGACCTCTTCACCGATAGTCATGGACGTCAGTCGTTCATGACCACGACCACTCGCACTAAACGCTCCGTTCACAGCGTGTCGTTCTGGCAGCCGCTTGCGATGGTGGAGTTCAGTGCCGAGCTGCGTCCGAATGCTGGTCGGTTGCCTCGTCCCACCGACGTGCGTACGTATTATAATTATAGTGACCTGCCTTTTTCTCCTGTCAAATCCACGCTGGCCCTCTTCCTGGCCGAGTTTCTCAGTGCAGCCTTGCGTGAAGAGAAGGAGAATCTTCCACTTTATTATTATATAGAGTCCTCTCTCCAATGGCTCGACCTGGCTGATTCCTCTGCGTCGTGTGCCAATTTCCATTTGGCATTCCTCATGCACCTCAGCCGTTTCCTTGGCATCTATCCTAATCTTGATGTTGATGAAGTGTCTCCGCACTCTGCGCTATTCGGTTCCCATCTCTATTTTGACCTCATGGCCGGCACGTACTGTGACCGTCAGCCCTCCCATTCCCACTATCTGAAGGACACCGAGGCGCAGGCTCTTCCTCGCCTTTTCCGCATGGACTATTCCACCATGCACATTTTCCGCTTCTCACAGTCAGAGCGCCGTCGCATCCTTCTTGTTCTCAATGAGTATTATCGCCTTCACATTCCCGACTTCCCCGAGCTGAAGTCGTTGGAGGTTCTTCATGAATTATACTCCTGATGCTTCCTGTAGCAGAGTCCTGTCTTGCCGTGTGTCGCTCTTCCGATGCAGGCGGTGGGGAAGTCGTTCATAAGTTGTGAACAATTATTCATAACTTACGAACAATTATTCATAACTTGCGAATAATTATTCATAAATTATGAATAACGAGCATGGGTGCTTTGTTCTGCGTCTTTTCTGCGGTAAAGCGTGATGGTTTAAAAGACCTTAAAAGAGCAGAGGTATGTGCTAAAGAAGAATAAAAAAGTTGTGGGGCAAGGTGAGAGGATGTATCTTTGCGACGTCTATTTATTGAGATGATGAGGTCGCTCCGCTTTTATTTAATACTTTGGCTCACAAGCTGTTTGCCGTCTTGTGTCCTGAATGCGGCATCCCTTCCACCATCGAAGCCTGTACACATAGAGGTGCGGCATGAGTGGGGGTATGACCGGTTGATGTATTTCTGGCTGACCGACCTTTATACGAAGGAGGAACGCAAGGTGAAGTCGGAGTTTCTGCGTGATGGCGTCGTCACGTTCGATTTCACTCTTTACCATCCGCTTTACGACGAGATTATCCCTGGTGGCAATCGGCGCATCCCCTTCTATGTGGAGCCTGGCGACACGCTCATCATTCAAGTGAGAGGAAACGGTAGGGTGGAGCGATACGAGCGGCAGGGCGGACAGCCTGTGAAATATGAAAATCTGTTGCGCCACGATATTTCCAACCGGATGTTCTACACGCAGGAAGATTTTGCAGCGGATAAGCAGCATAGCCGTTTCCCCGAGTTTGTGAATCGTGTGCAGCAGAAGATGCAGGTGGCTCTCGACAGTGTGAGCCATGTGGGAGACCGCTACGGATTCTCTGATGAAGAACGAAACCTGGCACGTCGCAATGTGCAGTTGCAGTTTGGACTGTGGATTTTTGAATATGCCCCGATGAGGGCTTCCGAACTGCTGGCCTATGCCAGTCATCATGAAACGGGGTGGCAAACCACTCCCGAGCAGGAGCAGGAAACGGCTGCTATTCTTGACTTGGCCAATTATGGCTTTGTGGAGGACATGCAGCCAGATGACAGCACCTATTTGGCATCACGCTTCTTTCCTGCCTTCATCCAAAGTTATGAGCACACCCAAGTCATGAACTATGACCAGTACCTCTATGCCGCCGACACTCCTGCTGACATTGCCCGTATGGATTCGGCTTATGTGGCCAAAGACCTGGGCATCACTCGGCAAGACCACCCGTCCCTTTTCATGAACATGGCTTTAGCGCGGCGGCATGTGGAGAAGCCCTCTTCTTCTGTGGATGACGGCAGCATTCATCTGCCCGAAGTGCAAGTCATCGGTAGCACGAACCTTGACCAGTTCTACCGAGTGTTCGGAAAGAGCGAGTATAATCCTCAGGAGGTGGTGGAGAAGGCTTGGGCGCATGATGTGAACCTGAAAGGTGTGCTGTCTTCTCTCTTTAACCATAAGAAAATCCGCAATCATAAGCGGGCAAAGAAACTCATTCAGCAATACAGCGCTGACGATGCGGAACGCGAGGCTTTGATGAAAGCCTGGGCGGATATGCAGAAAGAATAGTCGGCTGAAAGGACAACGGTGGCTGTTGTGTTGCCGAAATCCTTGTGTATGTGGAAGGATTGGCGTAACTTTGTTGCGTCAACAGCCATCCGTGTGCTGTGTGGCAGTAGTTACAATCATAATAGAACGTACTGAGATGAATACAATATTTGCAAAGTTAATTGCCAAGCAGATTGGCATCAGCGAGAAGCAGGTGGCAGGAACCGTAGGGCTGCTAGAAGAGGGATGCACCATTCCGTTCATCAGCCGCTATAGGAAGGAAGTCACGGGAGCCCTTGACGAAGTGCAGGTGGCAGGAATTAGTGACCAACTGGAAAAGTTGCGTGAGTTGGAGAAACGGAAGGAGACCATCTTGAGCACCATTGAAGAACAGGGTAAGTTGACTGCTGAGCTGAAAGGGCGAATTGAGGCTTCGTGGGACTCGACAGAACTGGAGGACATCTATTTACCTTATAAACCGAAGCGGAAGACAAGGGCAGAAGTGGCTAAGCAAAAGGGACTGGAGCCATTGGCTACCTACCTGATGCTGCAGCAGCCACAGGCCGATGTGAAGCGCAAAGCGCAGACGTTTGTGAGCGCCGAAAAGGGCGTGGCAAGCATAGAGGAGGCCATTCAAGGGGCACAGGATATTATTGCAGAGCAGGTGAGCGAGAATGAGGAAGCAAGAAATGCCGTGCGTTTCAACTTCAAGAAAGATGCTGTGATTGTGTCGAAGAAAAAGCCTGCACCAACCAAGGGAAAGGAAGCGGAAGGTTGGGATGAAAAGGCACAGAAATACCGTGACTATTTTGATTTCTCGGAGAAGTTGTCCCGTTGCGCCTCTCACCGCCTGCTGGCCATGCGTCGTGGTGAGGCGGAAGGAGTGCTGCGAGTGAGCATCAGTGGCGATGATGAACGTTGTCTGGACCGCTTGGACCGCTTGTTCCTGAAGAACTCTGGAGGATGTGCTGAACTGGTGTGGGAGGCCGTGGAGGACGGTTTCAAGCGATTGCTGAAACCGAGCATCGAGACGGAGTTTGCGAACTGGTCGAAGGAACGGGCTGACGAGGAGGCTATCCGTATGTTTGTGAAGAATCTGGAGCAGTTGCTGATGTCGCCTCCTTTAGGGCAGAAGCGTGTGTTGGCGCTTGACCCGGGTTTCCGAACTGGCTGTAAGCTGGTGTGTCTGGATGCAGAGGGAAACTTGCTGCACAATGAGGCAATCTATCCGCATCCGCCTAAGAATGAACGGCAGGCTGCCGCAAAGAAGCTGTGGACGCTGACAGAACAGTATAAGATTCAGGCCATCTCGATTGGCAACGGAACTGCAAGTCGCGAAACGGAAGAGTTCGTGAGAGGGTTGGGCTTGCCGAAGGACATCCAAATTTATGTAGTGAGTGAAGACGGTGCGAGCATCTATTCTGCATCGAAGGTAGCAAGAGAGGAGTTCCCCGATTATGATGTGACGGTGCGAGGAGCGGTGAGCATTGGACGCCGACTGATGGACCCTTTGGCCGAGCTGGTGAAGATTGACCCGAACTCCATCGGTGTGGGACAGTATCAGAAGGATGTGGATCAGAAGGAACTGAAGCACTCGCTTGACCAGACGGTGGAGAGGTGTGTGAATAAAGTGGGTGTGAATGTGAATACGGCAAGTAAGCACTTGCTGACCTACATATCGGGTCTTGGTCCCGCCATTGCGCAGAACATAGTGACGTATCGTGCAGAACATGGGGCATTCGCATCGCGCAAGGACTTGCTGAAGGTGCCAAAGTTAGGTCCGAAAGCGTATGAACAGGCGGCGGGCTTCCTGCGTGTGAGTGGCGGTAAGCAGCCATTGGACAACAGCGCAGTGCATCCGGAGAGCTATTCCATCGTGGAGAAAATGGCGAAGGACTTGCATTGCACAGTGTCGGAACTGATGGCTGACAAGGAACTGCGTGCAAGAATAGATATCAACCGCTATGTGACGGATAAGGTTGGACTGCCTACCTTGCAGGATATTATGCAGGAACTGGATAAGCCCGGTCGAGACCCACGTGAGCAACTTACGGTGTTTGAGTTCTCAAAGGACGTGAAGGAACTGGAGGACGTGCAAGTGGGCATGGTCCTGCCGGGCATCATCACAAATATTACGCAGTTCGGCTGCTTTGTGGATGTAGGTGTCCACACAAAAGGATTGGTGCATATCAGCGAATTGGCCGACCACTTCGTGAAAGACCCATCAGAAGAGGTGCAACTGCATCAGCACGTGACGGTGCGTGTCATTGGTGTGGACTTGCAGCGTGGACGAATGCAGTTGAGCATGAAGGGTTTGAAGGATTGAACAGGTGGACTAATGGAAAAAGAAAGAGCCTCTGAAGTCGTAGCGGACTTCAGAGGCTCTTCTGTATATAAGTGATGTCTAATCGTGGGGCTATCTTGCTGCCACGTACTTGTGCAAGGTCTTTCTTACGGCACCGTTGCCTGCATAGAGTTCCTTCACCATGCCTTCAATCTGCTCGCCAAGGCCGGCTTCGTAGAGGTTGACGCCGAAGACATCGGCACGGCTGTAGAGCGACTTCAAGCAACTGTAGTCTTGGTCGGGTTTACCTACTTCGAGAGGTGCTACGATGGCTTGCAGCTCTGCCAACAGCGGGTCAGATGAAGGTTCGAAAGGCGTTCCGTCATCTTTGATGCCCTTGAGGTAGCGGGCATAACCTGCCAGCGTAAGAGGGATAAGGACAAGGTTAGACTTGTCAAGTCCACGCGCCAGATACTTCTTGATGGTTTCGCCGAAGCGAATAGGGAGCTTCTGGCTGGTGTCGGTAGCGATGCGCTGTGGAGCATCGGGCATGAATGGGTTTGGAAGTCTGCGGTTGATGACAGCTCCGATGAACTCGTAGGGATTGAGCACGCCAGGGTCGGTCACAACGGGCATTGCTTCCATGTAGCCAATCTTCTGGATGAAGGCACGAAGGTCTTCGTCTGCCATCTCTGCTGAAATCAGCGTATAGCCCAGCAAGCAACCATAAATAGACATGGCGGTGTGGAGTGGGTTCAGGCAGGTGGTTACCTTCATGGTCTCTACCTTGTCGACCGTCTCTCGAGTGGTGTAGAGGGCACCGCCCAAGTTGAGTGGTGGACGTCCGTTGGTATAGTTGTCCTCGATGACCAAGTATTGCACTTCTTCAGCGTTCACGAACGGAGCTGTGAAGGTGTGCTTCTCTGTCTCGATATAGTTGTTGTCCTCAAAGCCATCTGCTGCAAGCATCTCCTTCACCTTCTCGTGGGGACGTGGTGTGATCTTGTCTATCATAGACCAAGGGAACGTGATTATAGTCTCATCCTTCAGGTAATCAAGGAAAGCAGCGGGTGCAAGTCCGTCTGCTACCCAACGTTCTGCGTAGGCGAACACGCCAGCCTTTACCTTGTCGCCGTTGTGAGAGCAGTTGTCCATGCTCTGTACGGTGAGTGGCAGTTGTCCGGCATTGTAGCGCTCCAGCAGCAGCGCACACACCTTGCCCATGGCAAAGACTGGATTCAGACCACGTGCCAAGTCCGCGTCGTTGAACGTGTAGCCCTTCTCTGTGATGGTGAAGGAAATCATTTGCAACGATGGGTTCTTGAAGATTTCAACAAGTCGTTGCCAGTCGCTGAACTGGTAGTCGGCCTTGAGGGCTTCTGTCACAGATGCTATGACTTTCTTCTCGATGGTGCCTGTGGATTGGAGAGAAACCAACAGAGACAGGTTGTTGTAAGGTGTGTAAGCTTTGTCCACCACCTCGAAGTCGAAGGTCTCTGCTACAATCACACCGCGGTCATACTTACCCGTGTTGAGTGCATCGTTGAGGATGGCTGCAGGAAAGGCGCGGAAGATGTTGCCGCCACCGAAGTGTACCCATGTGGGTTCTTTGGCGGTCTTCTCGCGTACTGCTTTGAAGTCGAACTTAGGAAGCTCATAGCCTTTGGCTTCCCATTCAGCAGCGTTGAAGTTGCTGGAAAAGATATCGTTGAGTTTCATTTTAATCGAAGAATCCGGGTTGTTTGTATTCTATGCCTAATTCTCTGTCCACCGTGGCGAGGATGCCCTGCACTTGTCCCATGGCGAACATACGCCCGAGGAGCGTGTAGCCGGCATTGTGGCCGTGGTTGCTCTCGTCCATGATGCCGCCGGGCTCATCCGTGAAGGTCATGCCATGATCGACGCGCATAGGCAGCTGTGGGTTCTCCTTCTCGAAGATACGGCACAGCTCGATAAGGTCTGCACGCCCACCCAAGTGTGAAGCTTCGGTGAAGTCTCCATTGGGGAAGATGTGGCAGGAACGGAGGTGCACAAAGTGAGTGCGTGAGGCAAACTTCTTGGCCATCTCCACCACGTTGTTGTAAGCGCCTGCAGAGAGGGAGCCGGCACAGAATGTGAGTCCGTTGTGCTTGTTGGGCACAGCGTTGAGGAACCACTCGATGTCCTCTTCTGTGCGCACGATGCGTGGCAAACCGAGAACCTCGATAGGGGGATCATCCGGGTGTACGCACATGTTCATGCCGTACTCTTCGCACGTTGGCATGATGGCCTCGAGGAAGTATTTCATGTTGGCACGCAGTTGTGCTTTGTCAATGCCCTTGTAGAGGTTGAGGAAGTCGCGGAACTTCTGTATTGGTGCTTCGTCATTCTCGCTGAAGTTGCCAGAGACAAAGCCTTGTGTCTTGATAATGATGGTCTCTACCAACTTGTGGTCTTTTTCTGGTGTCATCGTCTTGGCAAGCTCATCGCACTCTGCAAGCACGTTGCGGCCTGCGCCTACGCCTGCAGGGAACTCAAACTTGGCCCATTCCTCACGGGCACCTTCACGTTTCAGAATGTAGATGTCGAAGTAGGCAAATTCTGCATAGTTGAAGTAGAGGTTCGTTGAACCGTTAGGGTTCTCATGCAGCAAGTCTGTGCGTGCCCAGTCAAGTACGGGCATGAAGTTGTAGCAGATGCAGTGAATGCCTTCTGCTGCAAGATTGCGCAGGCTTTCTTTATAGACCTCAATCTGATGGTCTCGGTCAGGGCCACCGTATTTGATGGTTTCCACAACGGGCAAACTCTCAACCACGCTCCAGCGCATTCCATAACTCTCAATGTACGTTTTCAGGTCGTGAATCTTCTCACGGGTCCATACCTCGCCAAGAGGTACGTCGTGCAAGGCTGTGACGATGCCCTCCACACCAATCTGTCTTAGCATGGCAAGCGTAATCTTGTCTTTCTTGCCAAACCAGCGCCATGTTCTTTCCATATGACTATAAATAATTTTAGGTTCTTGGTGCAAAGATAAGTGAAAAAGGAGGAAGAAAGTTGTTTTTCTGTAACAAAAACATTCGAAAGTGTATCAAGAAGTCGTATCTTTGCCCATAAAATAGAACATAATTCCATGAAAAGAGGCTTTGTCTGCTGGTTACTGTTTGCTGTAGTACTTGGTGCTGAGGCACAAGACTTTTTGCTCGAAAAGGGCAAGGAGGTGCGTGTGTATGTGGAAGAAACAAGCGAACCTGTGTCGAGCACAGCGCTGGAAATGTTGCGTGGAGATGTGAAAACGGTGCTGGATGCACAGGTGGTGGTAGTGAAGACCCCGAAAAGCTCTGAGATAGTTGCAACTCTTGATGGAACGCTTCCGCGCGAAGGTTTCCGTTTGGATGTGAAGAAGGGCCGCTTATGGGTGGCGGGCGCTGATGCCCACGGGTTAGCGTATGGCCTGTTGGAGGTGTCCAGGCTCTTGGGCGTATCTCCATGGGTGTGGTGGGCTGATTGTGTGCCCTGCTCTCAAGAACAGTTTGTGCTGAAAGAGGGATATACGACGGCTCAAAGTCCTGCCGTGGCATATCGCGGTATCTTCATCAACGATGAGGACTGGGGCATCTTGCCTTGGAGCGGAGGAGTGATAGGACCTGAAATCAACGAACGGATATTTCAACTGCTGTTGAGACTAAGGGCGAACTACTATTGGCCCTCAATGCACGAAGTGAGCAAGCCTTTCTTTACGATTGAAGGAAACCGGGAAATGGCTCATCGGTATGGCATCTACGTTGGTGGAAGCCATTGCGAACCGATGGGCACGTCGCCCGCTACGGAATGGAAGATGAGGGGCGTAGGCGACTATAACTATGTGACCAACAGGGAGAATGTGTTGAACTTCTGGCAAGAACGTGTGGATGAGGTGAAGGGTCAGGATATGGTCTATACCATCGGCATGCGTGGCGTGCACGATGGAGCCATGCAGGGCGTGAAGACGAAAGAGGAGAAGCTGAAGTATCTGCAGCAGGTAATCAATGACCAGCGTGTACTGTTGGCCTCTGCGATGAAGACAGATGCAGCCAATATACCCCAGGTGTTTGTGCCCTATAAAGAGGTGCTGGACATCTATCATTCGGGTCTGGATGTGCCTGATGATGTGACTTTGATGTGGACAGACGATAATTACGGCTACATTCGCCATTTCCCTGACGCACAAGAGCGTTTGCGGAGAGGCGGAAATGGATTATATTATCATGTGTCCTATTGGGGAAGACCGCATGACTATCTGTGGTTGGCAACCTTCTCTCCTTTTCTGATGCGCCAGCAGCTTACGGAGGCTTACGAGCGTGGCATCCGGCAGATGTGGGTCTTGAACGTGGGTGACATCAAGCCGGCAGAATATCAGATGGAAGCGTTCCTCAATATGGCATGGGGCGAAACCCCCGTCCGTGATGAGGAAGAAGCCTCTGCGGCGGAGCTTGAACAGATGGCCATGCATCATTTTTATGCTCGTGAATTTGGTGAGGCGCTGGCCGATACGCTCACTTCCATCATGGTTGACCACTATCGTTTAGCCTTCGACCGTAAGCCTGAACATATGGGAGGCACTCGGGTGGAAGAGGCCGATAAGCAGTATTGGGGCACATTCCGTCCCATCTCTGGTTGGACACAGGCAGATGTCATGCGCCGCACGGGAGCATATCAGCAGTTGTCTGATGCTGTCGAGGCATTGGCGACGCAGGTGCCAGCCCATCGCCGGCAGGCTTATTTCCAGTTGGTGAAGTACCCTGTGCAAGCTGCTGCGCAGATGAACTTCAAGTTTCTCTGCCCCGAAAGGAGTGGTGAGGCATATGACAGTATCGTGTCGCTGACACATATATATAATAGTAATCCGCGGTGGCGGGGCATCATGGACATGGCACCCCGGAAACTGCCTGTGTTTGGTAAGGTGGCAGTTCCTCTTTCCTATCCCGAAGCGCAGCCAGCCATCGACTTGTATGATGCTGACACATGGCAATTGGTACGATTGGGCGAAGAGCGGGCATTTGTGTTTGAGACATCAGAAGATTCTGTTTGTTTCGACATCCGTTTGCTACCCACACACCCTGTCAGTGGCAACCGTCTTTCGTTTTCCGTATCGGTGGATGGAGGCGTACCGCAACAGTTCGACTATCAGACCTACGACCGTAGTGAAGAGTGGAAACAGAATGTGTTGCGAAACTATGCACAGCGGCATGCTCGTTTCCCGCTTGTGTCTGGCGTGCAGCACACGTTGACCTTCAAGGCGCTGACCGATGGCGTCTATTTGCGGAGCATTCGGAGGGCTCAATAGAACGATTCGTAACATAAGTGAAAAGGAGTGTTACATGATTTTTGGATGGAGTGGGTGAAAAAGTGTATCTTTGCACACGCATTTGTTCTAACATAAAACTATTTCCAAAATATGAATATGAAGAAAACAATCTTAGCAGTGCTTGCGTTGGCAAGCGTATGGTCGTCTGCTTGGGCGACAGAGAAGTCTTTTACAAGTCCTGATGGGAAACTGACCGTGGTGGTGGATGATCAGAATGGAATTGCCACCTATCGTGTCAATCTGGGCGCCACCGTATTTATTGAGAATTCACCGTTGGGCTTGGAAACGAACATGGGCAATTACACGACGGATTTGACCTTGGCTGGTTGCGAAGTGAAGACTGTGAAGGAATCCTATGACTTGCGCAACATCAAACAGAGCCACGTTGATTACGAGGCAACCGAGGCAGTGTGCAGTTTCGAGAAGCAGGGCAAGAAGGTGATGGATGTCATCTTCCGTGTCAGCAACCGTGATGTAGCTTTCCGCTATCGTATTTTTCCACAGCGTGATACGAAGGTGTGTGTGGTAAACTCAGAAGCAAGTGGTTTCAAGCTGCCTGAAGGCACAACCACTTTCTTGTGTCCTCAGTCTCGCCCAATGGGTGGTTTTGCACGCACATCGCCCAGCTACGAGACTAGCTACACGCTCGATGACCAAATGGGCAAAAACGGATGGGGCGAAGGCTATTCATTCCCTTGCCTTTTCCACTTGGGCGACAAAGGATGGGCGCTCATCAGCGAGACTGGCGTCGATGGTAGTTATGTGGCCAGCCGACTGCTCAATGTGACAAATGGCCTCTACAAGATAGGCTTCCCTCAGCAGGGTGAGTGCAACGGCTGGGGCAGTACCTCTGCTTCTGTGGCACTGCCCTGTGAGACACCTTGGCGCACCATTACCGTGGGCACGACTTTGGCTAACATCGTCGAGACCACCGTTCCTTTCGACTTGACCGAGCAGAAGTATAAGGCTTCACAGGAATACATCTACGGCAAGGGCTCTTGGAGTTGGATTATCGGCATGGATCCAAGCTGCAACTACGACGAGCAGAAGCGTTACATTGACTTCTCCGCAGCCATGGGCTATCAGACCGTGCTCATCGATGCCCTTTGGGATAAGCAGATTGGCTATGACAAAATCGCTGAGCTGGCTGCTTATGGCAAGACGAAAGGTGTAGGCCTCTTCCTTTGGTATAACTCCAACGGCACATGGAACGACGCTCCTCAGTCACCTCTTGGCAAGATGGACAAGAGCCGTGAGCGCCGTGCAGAGATGGCATGGATGAAGAAAGTGGGCATCCGCGGCATCAAGGTGGACTTCTTCGGTGGCGACAAGCAGAACATGATGCAGCTCTACGAAGATATCCTTTCCGATGCTAACGACTTCGGCATCCTAGTGATTTTCCACGGCTGCACGCTGCCACGCGGTTGGGAGAAGATGTATCCTAACTATGCTGCCAGCGAGGCTGTGCTCGCTTCGGAGAACCTCCACTTCGGACAGGGCTCTTGCGACGCTGAGGCTATGAACGCTACGCTGCATACCTTCATCCGCAACACCGTCGGTTCTATGGACTTCGGCGGTTCTACCCTCAACAAGTACTATGATGCCAGCAACAAGCGTGGTACACATCGCGTTACTTCCGACGTTTATGCTCTCGCTACTGCTGTGCTCTTCCAGAGCGCTGTTCAGCACTTCGCTCTTGCGCCCAACAACCTCACCGATGCACCTGCATGGGCCATTGACTTCATGAAGAACGTGCCCACTACTTGGGATGAGGTGAAGTTCATCGACGGCTATCCTGGCAAGTACGCCATCATCGCCCGTCGTACTGGCGACCACTGGTTCATCGTTGGTGTCAATGCCGACAAGCAGCCTCTGAAGACGAAGATTGACCTCAGCCTCTTTAGCAAAGGCACAGAACTCCTTGTCTATAGCGATGATGCCCAACTCAACGGCAGCGTTGCCACCGTCAAGGGCAAGAAACAAATCGCTGTCACCATCCCAACCAATGGCGGATTGGTGATTGTGAACAAGTAAGAGTGAGGCTACAACATAGAGCCTGCAGGCGTACGTCTTGCAGACAAGGAAATGAGTGGGGCTTGAGTCACATCTGACTCAAGCCCCGCTTTCTGTTTGATGGCATAGTAATGCCTTATTGGGTAATGATGCGTTGTAGCGTATCGTGGTAATACTTCCTCACGACAGTGCTTCTTGCACCGCTCAGGCGGTGTGAGTCACACCGTGGGTGCCGGTCTGAGTCACACCGGTATGGTCGGTCTGAGTCACACCGATTTTGATGTTGTGGGTGCACCCCCGGAGGAGATGCCCTTAAAAGGGCGTCGGAAAGAGCCTGAAATGCAAAAAAGTGTAAAATCACTTGCCGGTATTTGGATTTCTTCGTACCTTTGCAGCTGTTTTTGGCGAAGCCGCTGTCCGATAGGGAGAGAGCCCAAGGATTTGAGGCACATGGCTTCAACGTTCTGAAAAGGAGCATGCTTCGCTGTAACTCTTTAATTATTAAAATCACTCAAAACAAATGGCAGTAGATTTGATTAAAGTGGCTGAAGAGGCTATGCAGACCTCTGAGCCAAAGCAGTTCCCTGAGTTCAAGGCAGGTGACACTGTAACAGTAGCTTACAAGATTATCGAGGGTTCTAAGGAGCGTATCCAGCTCTACCGCGGTGTAGTCATCAAGATTGCTGGTCACCAGGACAAGAAGCGCTTCACAGTGCGCAAGATGTCTGGAACAGTAGGTGTGGAGCGTATCTTCCCACTCAACTCACCTAACATCGATTCTATCGAGGTGAACAAGATTGGTAAGGTTCGTCGCGCTAAGCTCTACTATCTCCGCAACCTCACCGGTAAGAAGGCTCGTATCAAGGAAAAGCTTTCTGGTAAGAAAAAAGAGGCTTAAACTTGGGTGGCTTCACACGAAGCAACTTAAGACAATGAAAAGTCAAAGAGGAGACTGGGAACAGTTTCCTCTTTCTCTTTTTGTTCTAAATGTAAGATAAACTTTTTATTTTTGTTCGGATACGTGCAAATAGTTCATAAGAAATTCGCTGTTCATAATATTTTCAGTACCTTTGCATTTCAATCAACCAAACCTTCTAAAAGACTGATATGGGACAGCTAGTAGTCAATTCATACGACGAGTTTGCTTCGCATCTGGGCGAAGTGATTGGTACAAGCGAGTGGCTTGAAGTATCGCAGGAGCGCATCAACCTCTTTGCTGATGCCACCCTCGACCACCAGTGGATTCATGTGGATCCAGAGCGCGCCAAGGTGGAAAGCCCCTATAAATCCACTATTGCTCATGGCTATCTCACTCTTTCGCTCCTTCCTCATCTATGGCAGGAACTGATTCAGGTGAACAATGTGAAGATGCTGGTCAACTACGGCATGGATCAGATGAAGTTCGGTCAGCCCGTGTTGGCAGGTCAGCGTGTGCGCTTGACAGCAAGTCTGCATGATATCAGCAATATTCGTGGTATCTGCAAGGCGCAAATCAAGTTCAAGCTGGAGATTGAGAACCAGAAGAAGCAGGCGCTTGAGGGTATTGCTACCTTCTTGTACTACTTTAATTAGCATGTAGCAGAGGAGAGGCTCTCGGTCTTCTTTCTCCAATGACATAAAATAATGAGGAGGGACGTTCAGACGAACGTCCCTCCTCATTGCTTTATGCTATAACTGGTTTTTACCAGAAGATGATGTACAGGATGAGTGTAATAAGGCAAATGCCAATGGCACCTATGGTATAGCTTCTGGTGGTCTTGAAGATGCTCGGGTTGATGATGAGCGCCTTGCGGTCTTGCATATGGCTGAACACGTTGGAGTAGAGCAGCATGGCGCATGAGCCGATAAACGCTCCAAAGAAATAGAATGCCTCGAACCCGATGTCGTTCAGGTAGGCAATGGCATTGTTGTATGGCGTTGCGTCGGGGGGAAGCAGGAGAGAACCGATGCTGACGAAGATGGCTGCCCCAATGAGGAAGGCGGCGATGCCACCTAATATGTAGCTCCACTTCTTCATGGAGTTGAGAACCATGTCCGGTATCTTCTGGCTGGGCTCAACATGTTCGTTGATGAATGACAGCATGATGAAGATGGCCGACAGGATGATGAACACATAACCTATGCGGAGAATGAATGGAGTTTCGGGGAAGCCCAGTTTGAGCAGCAGACCGAGCGGCACAGTCAGGATGGCGCTCCAGATGGCAGCCAGGGTTGATGCCCGTTTCCAGAGGAGACCGAAGCCGCAGACGATAACGATGCCGGGGAAGATGAGGCCTGAGTATTCTTGGATGTACAGGAAGGCCTGGTCGCGCCCTGACAGCATGGGGTTGACCGCAATGGCAGCAACGAGGAGCGCAAAGATGGTGAAGGTGCGACCGATGCTCACCAGCTTCTCGCCGCTGGCTTTGGGGTTGATGCTCTTCCGGTAGATGTCCATGGTGAATATGGTGGCAGCACTGTTCAGCATGGAGGCTAGCGAGGAGATGATGGCTGCATAGATGGCTACCAGCGCAAGTCCCTTGATGCCTGTGGGGATGTAGTTGCGAATCAGCCACGGGTATGCCTCGTCTGAGTTGAGGATAGGGTTCTGTAGGTACAACCCGTCATTGTTCTTGATAATGTAGAAAGCACAAAGGCCAGGAATGATGACGATGGCGGGGATGATGATTTTCATGAAGGCGGCAAACAAGAGTCCCTTCTGAGCCTCTTTGATGCTCTGGGCAGCGAGTCCCTTCTGTATGATGTATTGGTTGAATGCCCAATACGCAATATTGCTGAGCCAGATGCCGCCAACGATGGCTGCGATGCCCGGCACATTGGCGAAGGCCTCTGGCGCTTGGCTCTTCTGCGTGACCAGATGGAGATGGACATCGGGTCCGATGTCTTCGTTGGCATAGAAATTGTACAGCTTCGTGCATCCATCCAGGAAGGAGTCGTCGTAGTCACCAACCGCGCGTAGTGCATAGTAAGAGACGGCAATGCCGCCACCGATGATGAAGACAAACTGCATGACGTCTGACCATGCTACCGATGTCATGCCGCCTTGGATAGAGGCAATGCCGGCAATCAGGAAGAGGGACATGGTGAGCAGGGTGCGTATGGAGACGCTTATCCCCATGATGGAGACGTATGTCCCTTTCAGCCCCATAATCTGCTCAATGCCTAATGAGCCGAGCCATGCTACAGTGGTGATGTTGATGAAGATGTACAGGAGTATCCAGAAGATGGAGAAGGCCAACCCTACACCCCTTGAATAGCGTTCCTGCAGGAACTGGGGAACGGTGAGTATTTGGCGTTCCATCATGATAGGCAAGAAGAATTTGCCAATGAGGACTAGTGCGATGGCAGCCATAATTTCGTAAGTGGCTATGGCGATGCCGTCAGCATAGCCTGTTCCGGCCATACCGATGAATTGCTCTGTTGAGATGTTCGCCGCGATGAGCGAGGCTCCCACGGCCCACCATGTCAGCGTGTTGCCGGCAAGGAAATAGTTGGCTGCTGTTTTTTTTTTGCTCTTGTTCTCTCGGCTGTAGTTAAGGAAGAAACCGAGACAGATGAGCATGGCGATGTAGATAAGTAGTATCAGATAGTCTATTGCTTCAAGTCCGCTTTGACTCAGCGATTCTGTAATGCTCAATTGTTTATCCATGTCAGTATCTGGCAATTTTCATTATTAGGTTAATAGGCTCCTAGAAAGGTTCACGATACAAATGTAGGGATAATTCTTTACGTAAGCTGCTTTTTGCCAGATTTTTTATATGTGGTGTGTTGTTTTTCCTATAAAAGAAAACTCCTGATAGGCAATTTGTCTATCAGGAGTTACTTGTGGTACCACCAGGATTCGAACCGGGGACACACGGATTTTCAGTCCGATGCTCTACCAACTGAGCTATGGCACCAACGTGGTTGTTTTTGTTTTGCGAGTGCAAAGGTAGGGCTTATTTCTTTACTGGCAAAACTTTTTACATGTTTTTTTGCTCTACAACATAAAAAAGGTGGGAAAAGGGCGATTTGTCCCTTATTTTCCGATGATTTGAAGGAAATCCTTTGGCTTGTTGTTGATGATGAGCGCTTCGGGAAAGGCTGTCTCCTCGAGCAGCGGCAAGGCGAAACGATAGTCGCAGATGGCAGAAGTGTGGTGGGCATCACTTCCGAGAATGATGGGCACTTCATGCTGCTTGCAGAGGCGAAGCATCTCGACAAACAGCGGGTGGGCAAGTTCCTTATGGCGCACAGGATTGAGCGAACTGCTGTTGAGCTCGAGAAGCGTGCCTGTGCGCTTGGCTGCCAGCACTACGGCTTCAAGGTCGAAGTCGGAGGCTGTGCCATCACAAGGATGAGAGATGATGTGGATGCGTGGATTCTCGATGGCGCCAATCAAGGCAGAGGTGTTCTGCTCGCGGGTGCCATCGGTGTAGCAGAGCTGGTGAAGGCCTGCAATGATGTGGTCCATGCAGTCGAGTGTGTGAGGGTTTGTGATGTCCACGTTACCCTCATAGTCAATAATGTTCAGTTCCGCACCTAACAGCAGGCGCATGTTGCCATACTGGCGTGGCACTACGTGGATGTTGCGGAAATAGATTTCGGTGCACGTGCCAGGAATGGCAGGCCCGTGCTCGGTCACACCAAAGAGTGCCAGGTCGTGCTTTTGTGCCTCAGCTATCATTTCGTTGAGGGTGCAGAACGCATGGCCTGACACGATGGTGTGGGTATGAACGTCAAGTAATGTTTGCATAGAGAATCCTGCCTCTTGGAGGCTTAGTGGGTTACATCAGTGCCTCGAAGGGGTAGTCTTGCTTCAGGCGGTAGGCAAGTCCTGTCATCACGGCCAGCAGTTCTCCCTTTTGGTTGGTTACCCGTATTTCGCAATAGGGCAGCTTGTGGTGATCGTGCAGCTCAGTGCATTCTGCAATGATGCGGTCGCCCAGTTGTCCTGACTTCAAGAAGGTGATGGTATTGTTGATGCCCAGCGTGAGCGTGCCGTGGCAGTTGGCTACTCCAGCAAAGGCCAGGTCGGACAAGGTGTACATGACTCCCCCTTGGCACACGCCTGCCGCATTCAAGTGCTGCTCCTCTACGGTCAGCTCAGCTTTCGCATAGCCTTCCCGCACTTCGGTGAGTTGTGCCCCGATGCTGTGGGCAAAGTGGTCGTTTGCGTTGAGGGTTTCAAGTAGTGTCATGGTGTCTATTCTTTTTTTCTGGCTGCAAATGTAGGAATTTTATTCCTTTTTTGGGGCGATTCCTATTTCTATTTTGAATAGTTTGCCTATCTTTGCACGACAACTAACTAATTAATACCTATGGTAATGGCAAAACTATTATTTCCAGCATTTTTGCTGGTGGCTTCATTGTTGCCCGTTATGGCACAGGACGCAGAGGCCTACAGTGGCACGGTGATGGCGGAAGAGGGCGCCTGGTGCTGGTTTGCTGACCCTCGTGCTTTACACTATGAAAACGAGGCGGGGACTATCAACGCGTCTTATATTGGCTACATTGATGTGCATGGCAATGTGAAGGCTACGCAGTATGACTGGCTCACAAAGCGGAAGACGGATGTGCTGGTTCGTTCCTATTTTCAACCAGACGATCATAACAACCCTACTTTTGTGGTGCTGCCAGATGAACGGGTAATGATTTTCTATACGCGCCATACGGATGAGCCGAAGATTTGGTACCGCATCTCGCAGAAACCTGGCGACATCACCGCTTTGGGGGATGAGAAGTATTTGACTACAGCAAACAACACAACCTACCCGTCTCCTTTCATTTTGAGTGATGACCCGAATCATATCTATCTATGTTGGCGTGGCATCAACTGGCATCCGACCATAGCAAGGATTACCATGCCTGATGGTAACGACAACTGCCAGTTTGACTTTGGCCCTAAGCAAATAGTACAGAGTACAGGCGCACGTCCGTATGCAAAGTACCAGAGCAACGGAAAGGATAGAATTTACGTGAGCTACACGACGGGACATCCTGATAACGAGATGCCCGACTGGCTCTATTTTAATGTGATTGACATCAATCATGGCGATGGTCCTGTTTTGCGGGACATGAACGGCAAGCTGTTGAGTGTCATCAACAACGGGGTCTTCAATGTGAATAAGACGGATTCTTACGCAAGCAGTTATCCTGCTACCATCGTTGACAGAACAGCGAATGTTCGTAACTGGGTGTGGCAAATAGCGCTTGATAAGGATGAGAACCCTGTCATTGCATATCCTCACATTGATAATGTCAAAACCTCTCATGTCTATTGGTGTGCACGATGGACTGGTTCGGCATGGCAGAATACAAGGGTGCAGAATGGTGGTCATGCTTTTCATCAGAACTGGAATTCGACCGAGCGGTGCTATAGCGGTGGCATGGCCATAGATCCAGACAATGTCAATGACCTATATCTCTCTATTCCTACCCAAGATGGGGGGTACAATAAAGATGGAGTGTATGAGATTTGGAAGTACACGATTGGAGAAGACGGACAAGTGGCAGGTTCGGAGCAAGTCACGAAGAATAGTGAGAAGAACAACATGCGCCCTTTCATCCTTCCTGGTTCTAAAAATTCTAAGATGCGTCTTGTTTGGATGAATGGCGATTACTATTATTGGATGGTGAAGCAGGGCTATCCGAAAGGGTATCCGACAAGCATCAGGTGTGACTATGCGTGGGAGGAACAATTGACTCCTCAAATGGAAAATGCGCCACAGAAAGACCGCTTCTGTCTTTGTAAGGATAACACGTTAAGTTTTGTGTTCCATACGAGTGGAGCATGGAAAAACTATACAGGAACACTTCTTTCAAATGGAAGCGATTGTTCATATGCTATTGGCGAGGACTATTATCCGGTCTTCACCATCGGCGGTAAGAGCTATAAGAGCCAGAACCGTTTGCTTACTTCGGATAATTGGGCTACTCAAAGTAATGGAACTAATGGCGATAATCATCCAACGGAACTTCCCATGTGGGTTCTCACGATGACTTATGATGGTAAAGTGATGACCACCTACCGCAATGGGCTTGTTGACCAAGTAATCGAGGTTGAAGGGTTGAACGATATTGTTTTTAATGGCAATGGAGAGAATTACGGCCAAGGGCTATGGGTGACAGAGGAGTTCTATGCCTGTGCATCACCTCTTACAGTGCAGGAGCGTGTCAAGAATCTGCAGGCAGAATATAAGAAACAGGAATATCAACAGGCTCTTCAACATATCCAGTTGCCCCAAGAAACTCGTGCAGACCTTGTGCTGCCTAAGACGATGCTGAATAATCAAGTGAATGTGGTATGGAAATCGTCTGACGAAGATATCATCACTTCAGATGGCGTGCTCATGCCTTTGAAGAAAGATGCCGACGTGGAGCTTACCGCTAGTATTGGCGAGAAAAGTCGTACCTTTAAGGTAAAGGCTTTGGCTCGTGATATAGAGAAGAACCTTCTCTACTCGAAAGAAGAACTTGACCTGACGGGCAATACTGCTGGTGGATGGAACTCAAATCGGTACGAGGTCGCTCCCGAGGGGCTGTTGAAAGACCTGCGTTCGTTTACATTCCTTGTTACTATCAATGCTAAGAATCTCGCTAAAGCGCCGCGCATCTACGACTTTGGTTCGGGCAGTGGTAATAGCCTTTTCTTGCGTGCAGCCCCCTTGTCGGCAGGTGTGAAGTACAACGGTGGTACGACGACGATGGTGAACAGTAGTACTACGATGAATACGGGGCAGAAATATAAGTTGGCGGTCAGTTACGATGCGGCAACCAAGTTGACGACAATTTATGTGGATGGAGAGGTGAGTACGAGTGGAATGGCGAATCTAGTGGAAGCGTATCAGTTGGAACAGCTTTCAGGAGATGCCCGTAACTACATTGGCCGTACACAGTGGTGGGATAGCAACTATGCTGCCGACAATGTGGATTTTGTGGGGAAGATTGACCAGTTCAGAATGTACAACGTGTGTCTTACCCGTAAGGAAATATGTGAGTTGCAAGGTATCCCTTTTGAGGTTGCGGAGTTGCCAGGAGACTTGCAGAACGGTGACTTCGAGGGAACATACACTGTATTGCCTGGCAGTGGTGTAAGCAGTAATCGGGCTATCTATGTGCCAGAAGGGTGGACGGTTGATTATTCTGTCCGTAACGAGAATGACTTTAATGCTTTCAAGGGAGGTGATTTATTATATGACCAATTTTTTGCTGCTAAGCCACAGAATGCAGAAGGTGATAAGCAGACTCTTTGGGTACGTCAACGTTGGGGGCAATCGAGCATAGGTTTCTACCAAGATGTAAAGTTGGCTGCAGGACGTTACACTTTGTCGGCTGATATTTATGCATCTGACATAAGTGACGGGACTTATGTGTATGTGAATAAAGTACAGAAAATGGTGTCAACCGCTCATGCATGGGAGACCGTTTCCATTGACTTTAATGCTGATGCAGAGGAGTCTTTTCGCGTGGGGTGCCAGACGTTGCATCTTGACTCTGAGGGTGAACGCATTTGTGCTTTCGATAATTTCAGGTTAGCGTTGATGGAAGAGGAACCTGATGCCATCCGTCAACCATCTGCAAAAAACGCATCTCGTGCATATTACTCCTTGTCTGGGGCGCGCCGTTCCTTTCCCCTGCCGGGTGTCAATATCGTCAAGGAGTCTGATGGAAAGCATCAAAAGGTGCTGGTGTGGTAGATCGTCGTGAATAATTCTATCTATCTTTGTGCGCATCTGCTTTGATGATTTTATACGCAAGGGCAATAGTGAATGGGAATAGCGAATAAAAGGGCTGAAATGCGCACACGCATTTCAGCCTTTTTGTTGTCGTTGTGTTCTCGTATGGTGGAGGCGGTATCATTTAAACTCAGCTTCTGTCAGGAAGGTTAGCTTGTTGAGAATGATGGTCTCCTTTGCTTTTTCACTTTGGTCTGCACGGAAGACGAGAACTCCTTTCCCTTTCCATAAGAAGGAGTAGAGGTAGAGGATGCTCACACCTGCATCTGATATCTCCTTGATTGCTTTAGCGGCACGGCCTGGCTGATCGTCGATGCTGAGAGCGAACACGTCAGAGAGTTGTACGTTAATGCCTGATTCTTTCAGGATAAGATATGCCTGTCCTGGATTGTCGGTGAGTACACGATAGATACCGTAATCCTTTGTGTCGGCTACAGTCGAGGCTATAATTTGTATGCCTGCCTTGCTCAAAAGGTCAAGCACCTTGATGAGGGTGCCGCCTTTGTTCTCAATAAAGATGGAAAGTTGTTTGATTGTCATGGCTATTGATATACTTTACGTTTGTCTACAACTCTTACGGCTTTGCCCTCGCTGACAGGTAAGCTGCCCTTAGGCACGAGCTTCACATGAGGAGTGAGCAGAATCTCGTCTTTCAGACGGCGTTTGATTTCTTTCTGCAAAGCAATAAGTCGTGGGTAATCGTCGGTGAAGAGTTCTTCGAGTTCCACCTCGACGGTCATGTTGTCGTTGTCCTCATCTGTGGTCAAGGTGATAAGGTAATTGTTGGCAAGCTCCTTGAACTGCATGAGAATCTTCTCAATCTGGATGGGGAAGATGTTTACCCCTCGGAGCACCATCATGTCGTCACTGCGTCCGCGCATGCGGTCGAGGCGGACGTGGTTGCGTCCACATGGGCAGGTGTGGCCCAATACACGGGTCAAGTCGCGAGTGCGATAGCGAAGCAACGGCATGGCCTCGCGACAGAGGGTGGTGAGCACCAGCTCTCCAATCTCGCCTTCTGGCACCGGCTCCAGGGTCTCGGGATTAACAATCTCAACGATGTAGTAGTCCTCCCAGAAATGGAGGCCGTTCTGCTCCTGGCACTCAAAGCCGACGCCAGGTCCGCACATCTCGCTCATGCCAAATGAGTTGTAGGCTTTCACACCCATCATCTGCTCAATGCGCTGGCGCTGCTCTTCTGAATGGGGCTCGGCACCGATGGCCAGCACCTTCAGTTTGGTGTCTCTGCGTGGATCGACTCCCTCTTGCTGCATCACCTCGTAGAGGCGGGTCACATAGCTGGGGACGGCATGGATGGCGGTAGTGCCAAAGTCCTTGATAAACTTGATTTGGCGCAGCGAGTTGCCTGCAGCTGCTGGTACGGTGAGCATGCCCAGTTTCTCGGCGCCGTATTGGAAGCCAAGGCCGCCGGTGAACATGCCGTAACCAGATGAGTTCTGGAACACGTCGTCGGGACGGAGTCCAACCATCCAGAGGTTACGTGCCACTTGGTTTGCCCATTCGTCAAGATCCTTCTGTGTATGCAGGATGACAGTCGGGTTGCCTGTGGTGCCTGAGGATGAGTGCAGGCGTACACACTGGCGGAGTGGCGCACTGGCGATGCCAAACGGGTAGGTGTCTCTTAAGTCTTGCTTTGTGGTGAAGGGAATCTTGCGGATATCGTCTAACGTCTGGATGTCCTCTGGCTTTAAGCCGTTCTCTTCAAACCGTTTCTTGTAGAACGGTGAGTTCATGCAGTGCTTCACCGTTGCTTGCAACCGTTCCAGTTGCAGCTTTTTCAATTCTTCATGCGACAGTGTTTCATACTGCGGGTGAAGGTAAGGTGATTTATCGTCCATGAGGTTTTGGTTTTTAATGGGGCTTGCAGGGCATACGTTACCTGCAAGCCCTATAGGTCTTATTGGTGGTTTTTATTGAATGTTTCGATTCTTTCCTTGAAGAGTGGCTCTTGCTCTCTTGAGAAGAAGGACGTGCAGATGCGTACGCCTTGTTCGTTTGAGCCCATCGTGTCGAGAGGGAATACGGCGATACCGTAGTACATGAGTTCGCGAGTCAGTTGCAGGTCGTTCATGCCAGGGTATTGCACGGTGAAGTAGAATCCGTCAGCAAGGGGTGCGCCAAGGTCGTTGTCGTATACAAGGTAGAAGCCGTTGGCCAGCAGCACATCTTTCATGAACTTGGCTCGGCGTCCATACTCGCGTACGTCGGCCAAGAAGTTGTATGAACCGTCGCAGGCAGCTTCCATAAGGGCTGCCATGGCATGCTGCACACTGTGTGTCGTGCCGCTGCTGAGGGTGTACATCAAGCGGTTGCAGAAGAAGTTGCCGAACTCGCCTACGCCGAAGTTCTGCTCCAATGCAGGATAGACACGATGGTAGAGCGTATTGCTGATGCAAGCTACACCTATGCGTTGGCCAGCGTAGGAGAATGCTTTTGAACCTGAAACGGCCAGGATATATTTGTCGGTGTAGCGTGCAACGGTTGCTTGATAGGGCGCCTCAAATGGGTGTGAGAGGTCGCGGCGGAAGTCCATGGCGAAGTAAGCAAGGTCTTCCAAGATGATGCAATCGTATTTGTCAGCTAATCCGGCAATGCCTTTCAACTCTTCCTCGTTGAAGCAAACCCAAGATGGGTTGTTGGGGTTGGAATAGACGATGCCGCAGATGTGGCCTGTTGACAGTATCTCTTCAAGCTTGTTGATGAGTGCCTCGCCGCGGAAGTCGTGGATGTCCAAGCCGATGTGCTTCAGACCAATCACGTCACACTGTGTGGTTTGCACGGGGAATCCAGGGTGGATGAACAACACGGTGTCCTTCTCTGGCATTGCGTGGTGCCAGGCGGTGAAGGTGGCGAAGGTCCCTTGCATGCTGCCTGTTGTGGGGATGCAGCAAAGTGGGTCGATGTCAACGCCGATGAAGGCCTTGACAAATCGTGAAGCCGCATTCTTGATGCGTGGAATGCCTCCGTTGGGCGGATAGATGGTGGCACAGCCATTGGCTAGTGCTTCTTGTTCTGCCTGCAATGCGATGTCTGATGGTTTCAGTCCTGGCACACCCATCTCCAAATGAATGAATGGCTGTCTGGTCTTCTCTTCTAACACACGCGAAAGTGACTGGATATCGCGGATGGTGGCTTCTGAGAAGTCGCCCAAGCCCATCCCGTCGATGGCTTCCGTCACCAAGTTATAATCTAATGGAGTTGTCATTTTTACTTAATGATATACAGATTCTTTCGATTGCAAAGTTACAAAAAATGCACGATAAGCGTGTCTGATTGTCGGTCTTTTTCTTAAAAGGCAAAAAATCTTTTGTGTATGTGTGTGAATTGATGTACTTTTGCAAAAGACGTATGAAAAAGGAATATTTCTGTTTACTAATAATGTATTAGCCTATGAAATCTATGAAACATTTGTTATGTCTCTGTGTCGGTGTCGTGTGCACTTTGTTGGCAGCTTGCTCGTCGTATGACACCAATCTTCAGGACGATTCCTCTAAGTTTGTCATGCTCTCAGAAGCGGTGCCTGATGCCATTTTGGAGATCCGTTACTATGGGACATACAACTTTGTGGGAGCGCGCATTGATGGTTACGAACAACCTACAGCCCTGCTGACAAAGGAGGCTGCAGCCGCATTGAAGGCTGTGAGTGATGATGTGGTGAGCCTGGGGTATCGGTTGAAGATTTATGATGCATATCGCCCTCAAGTAGCTGTTGACCACTTTGTGCGATGGGCTGAAGATGTCCCTGATGCAAAGATGAAGGAATTCTTCTACCCAGACTTGGACAAGTCGGTATTGTTTGAACAGGAGTATATTATGGAGAAGAGTGGTCACACTCGTGGTAGTACTGTTGACTTGACGCTCTTCGATATGGCGACGGAGAAGGAACTGGATATGGGGGGCACGTTCGACTGGTTCGGTCCAGAGAGCCATCCTGATTTCTGCGGCAATCCTGAGACTGGTGAATACACAGGGGATAACAGCAAATCGCCTCAGGGACGTTCCATCACGCCTGAACAGTTTGAGAACCGTATGATTCTGCGCCGTGCGATGTTGCGTCATGGCTTTAAGCCGCTCGACACGGAATGGTGGCACTTTACGCTGAAGAACGAACCGTATCCTGACACGTACTTCAACATTCCCGTTAAACAACTAAAATAAGTGTTTGGCATGAATGATATTCGAAGGGCTGTTGTATTATCTTTCTGTGTGGTCTGTGCCGCACTCTTGCTGTGTAGCCCTCTTCCATGCTTCGCTGTTTCGGCGTCTCCTAATAGTGATGACTTGACTCACTGGCGTGCGGGTGCCATTGTGACAGCGGAGGAGGTGGACGCTTTCGGAGGATTGGACGCTTGCTTTGTGGACGAACCGATTCCTGATGCGGTGTGGGCCCGTATGCAAGGCAAAACCTATAAAAAGAATCCTTATATTGGCCGAAGTGATCTTCGTTATATCCGTGCCTTGCATTGGGACTACGACGGCAAGATTCACTTAGGAGAGATGGTGTGCAACCAAAGGATTGCCGCTCGATTGGTGCACATCTTGCGTGCGCTTTATGAAAACCGCTATCCTATCCAACGGATGCTGTTGCCTGATGTGTATAATGCGGATGACGAGACACAGATGCGTGCCAATAACTCTTCCTGCTTCTGCTACCGTGCTGTAGCGAAGAGTGGAGGAACGCTCTCTAAGCATGCTCGCGGTCTGGCTGTGGACATCAACACGCTTTACAACCCTTACTATAAAGACAGAAAGGATGGTTCTCGTTTCGTTCAGCCTTCGACGGGCAGACCCTATTGTGACCGGACGAAACAGTTCCGCTACAAAATCACTGGTGACGATCTGTGTGTTCGCCTTTTCAAGGAGCAGGGCTTTGAGTGGGGAGGCGATTGGCGCACGTGCAAAGACTACCAGCACTTCGAACTTAAATGATAATACATTTTATAGAGACAATGAAACAAAGACTCCTTATTGCTTTGCTGGCCGTATGTGTGGCATCATTCGCATGGGCTAACGATGGCGTGTATTATGTTCAAGGTAATCAGTTGATCCCCCTTCATGAGACGGACATCTCAATAGAGAAAGAAGTGCTGACCATCGGTTTGTGTGATGATGGATATGCCCAGGTAGATGTGCTGTATGAACTCTTCAATCATGGGACTGATAAGGTCGTAGATATGGGTTTTGAAGCATCGAACCCATATAATACGGGCGATAGCATCAATCCGTTGGGCGGACATCCCTACATCTGTCAGTTTAGTGTGGAGATGAATGGAGAGTACCTTAACTACACGAACGCTGTTGTGGAGCCAGGGCAGTTTGATAAGCCTTTCCGAATGCCAGAAGATGAGGATGAAAGAGAGTTTGCCCGCTATTCTTATGTTTACTGCTTCAAGGCTCCTTTCCATGCCGGACTCAACCGTGTGCATCACACGTATCGCTACCGTATGTCGTATGGTGTTGGACGCACGTTTGAAGTGCCTTATTGGTTAACGCCTGCGGCACGTTGGAAGGGTGGTCGTATTGGCGATTTCACTTTGCGCATTTGTGCGACTAATACAGCCAAACATTTCTTGTTGGCAGACTCTTTGTTCTCTGGCTCAGACTTCCGCGTCATTGAAGGTGCTGGGAAGATACGGCACACACAGATTGGGTGGGGAAATGAAGATTTTGTAGAGATTGCCTTGCGTAACGGCACTGTGGAGTGGCATACAACGGACTTTCTACCCAGCGCGGACTTCTATATCCAATCTGCTGATACATATACGAGCTTTAGCGGGTTGGCTCCAGGAACTTATTATGATCGAAGTGATACATACGTTCTTTGGTCGGAGGAGGGAAAGAAGATACCGGAGTCCTTGGCGCGTAACCTTCCTTATGCTAATAGAGGTTATGTGTTCAAGAAAGCGTCTTTGAGAAAACTTTTCAGCCAGTTCTGGTGGTATATGCCCGACCCTTCGTATCGACCATCTACAGCGGACTTTACTCTTCGTGAATGGCGCTTGATGCGAGAACGCCGATAAGAAACGATAAACGGAAATGGTCTGTCCCAAGGAGGATGTCTCAATTTTCCCCATAAACGAAGTGCCCCACATCGGTTCATTGATGTGGGGCACTTTGACCAACCGATGTGGGGCACATCGATTCTATAGATTCGTTCGTGTTTATTTCCAGTCAGACAAAAGCGTTCTCTTGTCGAGCACGTGCTTTGCCTTGCCGATAGAACGCTCGATGTTGCCTGGTTCCTTGATGTGGATGTTTGGCTTGATGCCCACCATGCTGACGATGCGGTCGTAGAGTGGCTTGATGTATGGCATCTGCTTGGCAGGGTTGGGTGAGAAGTATTCTGCACGCAACTCCACATCGAGGTCGAAGGTGTCTTCGTTGTTCTTGCGGTCCACCGTGATGAAGTACTGTGGTGTATATACAGGGAACTCTGTCAAGATGGTCTCGATTTGTGAAGGGAAGACGTTCACGCCGCGGATGATGAGCATATCGTCGCTTCGGCCCAGAATCTTTCCGAGGCGGACAGTCGTACGTCCACATTCGCAAGGCTCATAGATGAGGTGCGTGAGGTCGCGCGTACGGTAGCGGAGAATTGGCATGGCCTCTTTGCAAAGAGACGTGAACACCAACTCGCCCTCTTCGCCTGGTGCAACAGGCTCCAGCGTTTCGGGGTTGATGATTTCAGGATAGAACATGTCTTCGGCCACGTGTGTACCATTCTGATACTGGCACTCACCACCCACACCGGGACCGCACATCTCTGTCAGTCCATAGATGTCAATGGCCTTGATATGCAACTTCTTCTCCAGTTCGCGACGGATGCCCCATGTCCAAGGTTCTGCTCCGAAGAAGCCAACTCTTAGCTTCAGGTCCTCTATATTGATGTCTGGGTTCTGCTCTATCACCTCAGCCAGATGCAAGGCATATGAAGGAGTACAGCACAAAGCGGTAGTGCCAAAGTCTTTCATCAGCATGATCTGCTTAGCAGAGTTGCCTGCAGAGATAGGCAGCTGGATAGCTCCACGTGTAGCTGCTCCGTCGTGAGCGCCCAGTCCTCCAGTGAACAATCCATATCCGTAAGCCACCTGTACAACGTCGCCGGGACCTACATCGCCAACAGCCAAAACACGTGCAACACACTCAGCCCACATCTTCAGGTCGTTCTCTGTATAGGTGCCTACAACGGGCTTTCCTGTTGTGCCTGATGAGGCATGAATGCGTCTGATTTCGCTCTGAGGAACAGCCTGAAGGCCGAATGGGTATTCGTCACGCAGGTCGTGCTTAGTAGTGAATGGCAACTTGTATATGTCGTCAATGCTGCGGATGTCTTCGGGCTTAACACCCATGCGGTCCATCTTCTTTTTGTAGAATGGAACATTCTCGTAGCATTTTTTGACTGTCTGAATCAGGCGCTCAGATTGTAGTTTGCGCATAGACTCTCTGTCCATGCACTCCATTTTGGGATTGTGAATCATAAAGGTTTGTGTTTGGGGTTATTGTTGATTAGATGCAGCAACGCCTGCGTCGAAAGCCTTGAGGTTGGCTTCTACAACAGCTTCGCCTTTACGGGCAAAGATGACGGCGATAGCCTTGCGAAGTTGTTCAACCGTAAGAATCTCAATGAAAGGAGCCGCCATGCCGAGAAGCACCATGTTGGCGCCACGGGCATTGCCTGCGTCCTTGGCCACAGACTCAATATCGAGCTTTACCACGGAGGGCATGCTGTCGAGCTCAGCCATGAGGGCTGCCTCTTCAGGGTAGTTAGGTATGTTGATGAAAGGCTTTGAACTGGTTACAATGGTGCCTGTCTTAGAGAGATAGGGCAGGTAACGCAGAGCCTCCATTGGTTCCATAGAGATGACTACATCTGTGCCGCCTTGTGGAATGAGGTCGCTGTAGATGTTCTCCGTTGAGAGACGAAGGTTTGACTGTACGTCACCGCCTCGCTGGCTCATTCCGTGCACTTCTGCCTGTTTCAGGTTCAGGCCTGCTTCTGTGGCAGCTTCGCCAATCACGGTTGCGATGGAGAGGATTCCTTGTCCACCTACACCGCAGAGTATGATGTCTTTCTTCATTTGTTTGCCTCCTTTGCTTTTTGACGTTCCCTTGCGTGACGAGCAGCAGTCTGGATGCACTCACGACGTGGAATAATCACTGAAACTCCGTTGTATTCGATTTCTTCCTTCAGGATGCGGGTAATCTCAGGCATGTTCTTAGGAAGAGGAACAACCACGCGCACATGCTCTGGTTCTACGCCAAGACCGAGGCAGATGGCCTCGAACTTGTTGGTGCCGGCAGAGTCCTGTCCACCCGTCATGCCCGTAGTGAGGTTGTCGCTGATAACGACTGTGATGTTTGACTTGTCGTTCACAGCGTCTAACAGACCTGTCATGCCGCTGTGGGTGAAGGTTGAGTCACCGATGATGGCAACTGCGGGGAAGAGTCCTGCGTCAGCAGCTCCCTTTGCCATCGTGATGCTGGCGCCCATATCAACACAGCTTGAAAGTGCCTTGAAAGGTGGCAACGCACCAAGCGTATAGCAGCCGATGTCACCGAATACACGGTAGTCGGGATAGGTGGCCAATACTTCATTCAGTGCAGTGTACACATCGCGGTGTCCGCAGCCCTGACAGAGCTGAGGAGGACGGCCTGCAAGGTTCTTCGCATTGTCGAAAGCAGGACCAGCAGGTTTGCCCAGTGCCTTTGCCACACAGTCGGGAGTCAACTCGCCTGTGCGTGGCAGGTCTCCAGTAAGGCGGCCCTTGATGGGGTAGTCTGCGCCCACCATGCCAGCGATGGCCTCTTCCACAACGGGCTGTCCGTCCTCTACAACGAGGATGGACTCATGCTCCGCGGCAAAAGCCTTGATGGCTTTGGGCGAGAGAGGATATTGAGAAATCTTTAGAATGTCAGCATTGTCGCCCACATTCTCCTTTACGTAATTGTAACCAATGCCGCAGGCGATGATGCCGACTTTCTGACCTGCAGTTTCCTTCTTGTTGTAGGCAGAAGTTTCGCTGGCTTTCTCGAACTCGGCTTGCTTGCCCAGCAAGTCAACATACTTCTTACGTGCGATACCAGGCAGCAGCACCCACTGGTCTGTGCTTGGGTTGAGGGCATTCTCATTGTTCAGTTCGCCCACATCCACGGCTGCACGGCTGTGAGCCAGACGAGTTACAATGCGCAACAGTACAGGCACCTTCATGCTTTCGGAGAGTTCGAAAGCGCTGCTGACCATATCATAAGCTTCCTGTTGGTTTGATGGTTCAAACACAGGAATCAATGCGAATTTGCCATAGAATCGAGAGTCTTGCTCGTTCTGCGAAGAGTGCATAGATGGGTCGTCAGCGGCCAAGACAATAAGACCACCGTTCACACCGGTGATGGCGCTGTTGACAAAGGCGTCAGCACATACGTTCATGCCCACATGCTTCATGCATACCAAGGCGCGCTTGCCTGCATACGACATGCCAAGAGCGGCCTCCATCGCAGTCTTCTCGTTCGTGCACCAACGGCTGTGGATGCCACGCTCGCGTGCCACCTTGTTGGTCTGGATGAACTCTGTAATTTCGGTTGACGGAGTTCCAGGGTAAGCGTACACGCCGGAGAGACCCGCGTTGATGGCCCCCAAAGCAATGGCTTCGTCACCAAGAAGTAGTTGTTTCATATCCTTGTTTGGTTATAGTATAGAACAATGCCCAGTGTTGGCACTGGGGCCAAAAAACATGCAAAGATAGGAAGAATGGTGCAGAAGAGCAAGAAAACGAGTTGCTTTTCTTGCTTTTGTCAAGCGGTAGGGACGGATTTTAGAACAATTTGTTGATGTCGATAGACAAACCCAGCATCAGATTAGCGCCATCAGTCAGCGGACTGTTGAAATAATAGTATTTGGGTTTGTAGTTAAACAGGTTGTCAACGGCTGCCGTCAGCTTGACAGCCTTGCCAAAGCGTTGGACGGCAGAGAGCTTCCAAAGCGTGTAGGCAGGGTAGTGGATGGTGTTCGTGCCTTTGGCGATGTCGTAGTAATCGACAAACTCTACGTTCTTCACCCCTGAAAGATAGCGTCCGCTCAGGGAGACGAGCAGTCCGTAGTTCTTGGAGAACTGCTTATCCCAGTCTATACGTGCTGTGATGGCGTGCTTTCTGGCAGGGATGTATTGGTTATTGATGGTGTTGCCCGCTTTGTCTTTGGGCATCCGTTCATTTGTGTAGGCATAGGACAGCTTGGCGCTCAGTCCGTTGTCCCAGCGAGCTTGTGTTGTGGCTTCTCCGCCAAAGACGGAATAATTGTCGAGGTTGTCGTAGTCGAGATACAATTGTTTTTGTTGTATGTCTTCGGGCATGTAGTGCGGAACGCCTGTCGCGAGTTTGTTTCGCACGTTGTTGTAGTAGGCCGATACGGTGAAGTTATAGTTTCCCGTAGTGTAGTCGGCCGAGGCGTTGAAGTTGTGGCTGAGTTCTGCCTTCAGGTCCTTGTTGCCTCTGATAATCCAGATGCCCACCATGTCGAAGTTGTAATACTTCTCTTTCAAGGCTGGTGCACGGAAGCCCATGCCATAGCCTAAACGCAGATTCAGGTTGTCGATAGGCTGATAGCGTGCAGTCAGTTTAGGAGTGAAATGAGAGTCCTTCTTATCTGAGAAGTAGTCGTAGCGCACAGCGCTCACCACTTCCCATTGTGAGTTGATGAGCCAGTCGTACTGAACGTAAGCATCAAAAGCGTTCTGCTTCACCTCTTCCTGCCCCAGGTTCTTGTTCATCAGATAGTCGTGCATGAAGTCAGCGCCTACAGTAAGAATGCTGCCGTTCTTCCAATTATAGTTGTATATACCCCTCACGGTGTTCTGCACGTTGCTGTAGTCGCGTACATCCAAGTGAGGAATCTTGAGATAGTCCGATTTGTCGTATTGGTCGAATGAGTAGGAGAGTTCGAGCAGGTTATTCTCGTTGATGTCCCACAGTCCTTTCAAGCCTGCGTTGAGGTCTCTGTATCGTTCTGGTGTATCAGCAGTTCGAACCAGTTCCCGATAAAAGTAGCCAGCTCGTCCAATGAGTTTCAGTTTGTCAGTAGGGGTATAGACGAGCCTGTCCTTGACGTTCCACGTCTTGTCGCCATACACGGTGCTGACCACTTGTGCAGCTGGGTTGTCGGCATTGTGCACGTTGAAGTTGTCCACACTGTTGCCGTTCACGTTCAGCATATTCTTCCATCGAGTTCCGTTCAGTCCGAATGAACCGCCAAAGCGTCGTCCATTGTGGCGTGACATCCGCGCGTTCAAGTTCAGTGTCCAAGGCTCGGTGCTCTCTTTCGTGATGATGTTGATGACACCTCCTCCTGCATTGCTGCCATAGAGTGCGCTCGCAGCTCCCTTCACAATCTCGATTCGCTCCACGTTGGCCATATCCAGACGAGTAAAGTCCACGTCGTCCATTGTCTCGCCAGCCAATCGTTCGCCGTCCACAAGGAAGAGAATGCTCTGTCCGCCAAAGCCGCAGAAGTTCATGTGTTTCTTCTGGTTCATGGCCAGCGAGAACTCCACTCCGGGCATCTCCTGCTGCAGTAGGTCCTCCACGTTGGTGGCATCCACCTTCATGATGTCGTCTGCGGAGATGATGCGTGTTTGTATGGGTGCATCCTTCCACAGCTTATAGGTGCGTGTGCCAGTTACCACCACGTCGTTTAGGTAGAAGACAGAGTCCATCTCCGCTGCATGGCTCAGCAGCGTGATTCCAAAGAGCAATATGTATAGTAGCGTGTGTCTCAAAACGTCGATAGTTTTACGTCCGAGCGAGATTAATACGGATATTTGTAGTTAATAGTCAAGCAGCATTTCACACCGGCAGGGTTCTGGTAGTTCTCCAGCTGCACGGCTGCATAGGTGCCATCGTTGAAGCGGACGATGAACACATGATTGTTGAGTTTGAAGTTGGGTGGTGGAGGAAACTCCACGCTGAGCCACCTTGACAGTACGGGGTTGATGGCAATGCCTTGATTGCCGATGAGTCCGTTGAGCATCTGCTTCTGTATAGTCCACACATCCAGTTCGTTCCATTCGTCTTCGGTGAATGTGGCGTCGGCAAAAGCCTCGCTGCTCTCGGGCAGGCTTTTCATTGATGTGTAGGTGGTCTCATACACGGCTCCGCCATTGGTGCGCACATTGTTGCGATGCACGGCAATGTGCCATGTCTCTGGTTCGGGCTGGGCTTCAGCGGGTTTGAAACTGTCAAACTCGTTGTTGGAAACGCCCTTGCCGAACACGTCGTACCAATAGGTGTAGATGCCTGTTTGCTGCACGGGGTGTTCTCTCGTGCTCTTCGCCTCAGCGTCTCCCAAGGGGATTCCCATCTTCACAAAGGCACTTCCAGTGCCTCCTTCGGCAAAGTTTCTGTTGGCTGCATTGAAGTCGATGAAGAACCAGTCGGTCCAGCTGGATGCATCGATATACAGTTGCCCTTCTTTGACGTCTATGCCCTCTTTGGGCTTGTCATAGAGTTCGTCAAGCACTCCATGACAAGCCGAGAGGGAAAACAGGGCAGTTAGTGTCAATATAAGATAATATGTCGGATTACTCCTTTCCACCAGCAATTACTTCTGTGAATGTTGCTTTGATTGGGAATGGCATACGACCTGGCTGGAACGAGTTGTTCACCTTGATGCCAGCTTCTGTCTGCTCAATCAAGACATAGCTGTCTTGGGCGAAAGCATAATCATCTTCAAATGATCTGCTTCCGACCACTTTGACGTGGATGTTAAGTCCGTCTTCGCCATAGACGCGATAGAATGCCTTTTTCTTTGAGTCGTAAGCAATGTTCTTGATAACAGATTTTCCAACAGTAATATCACCGATAGGTGTACCCTCAATAGAATACTCCGGAATTGTCAGGTTGAGAGTTCCGTCAGGGTTTGCGCTGATGGAGTAAGTTGCGTTTACATCATAAGGACCGTAGTTGTCGCCTACCATCACGGAATTGGTGCCGTTGTGCTTGCCTTCCAGCTGGCACGCCTCGGGTGCATCGCCTGCATAGAATGTGATGGTGGTGCCACCCATTACTGAGGGCATGCTGATGATAGGCATCATCATGGTTCCGCTGAGTATAGCTTCATAGCTGCCGTCCTCTCCGCGATAGTTCATGCTCAAGGTTCCTGTACCAGCCAGCTGTGGACGGAGTGTCACGTTCTCGAAAGTTACGTCGCCCCACTGTGGATCGTGGAACTCCACGTTGTACTGGTTTTCTTCCGCTGGATAGATTTTCAGCGTGGCATTATTGCCATAGTACATGTTCTGGAAATAGTTGGAAGACACGAAGATGTAACCTTTTTGATTGAGGTTAACAGGCTTGGAACCGTTGTTACCGTCGCCGTCGTTGTCATCGTCGTTGCAGGCTGTCATGCCGACCAGCGCAACAAGCATCAGTGCTAAGAATTTAATAGCTTTCATACGTTTTAGGAAATAGTTATTTATGTGTTTTTAATTGATATTCATCTTTGCGCTTGGGGTTCATCGGGAACCAACCACGTTCCACGCGTTTCTTCTGCTCAAACAGTTCGAGGATGCTCCACAGGCATGAGCAGCCCACCACACCGAGAATGGGGCTGAGCACATCGTCCTGCACAAAGAGCGACGCCACGATGAAAGCGATGCCTGCCACAAGGAAGGCCCACCAGCAGCGGGTGCCCAGATGGTACTCCGACTTGATGACGATGGGGTGGAACACGCCTATCACCAAAAAGGTGGCTACAGCGATGATGAGACCTAAGAAATTCATACCTAAAAGCTTTCTTTTTACGAGGTGAGTTTGAAAAACGCTGCAAAGTTACGGACTTTGCCTATACCTCGCAATCCTAATTTGTGAGGATTTGTGCTCTCTGAGTGAGTGTGAGACGGTTCGATGCCCCTGTCTGAGGGGCGATGACTAAGATGCTCCTTCCTGCGCTATGAAAACGGTCTGAGTCACACCGATTTTGAGGCACAGGAAGGGACTGTTGACGGCAAGTGTCGTTCCCGCTTTTGATGCTCCGCCGTCACGTGGTTCTCACCCGTTGCGGTGTGTGCCTTCAAAGGGACTCGAAGAGAATCTGGATGAGGCG
>CADAEK010000014.1:66267-67599 GCA_902786925.1 uncultured Bacteroidales bacterium | reverse complement strand
GTCGCGTATGTTACCCTTCTTGTCGGGATTTGCATCGCGCCACTCCTTTGCAGTCATGCCAAACATTGCAACATTCAGCACATCAGCCTCTTCTGCATAAATGAGTGACTTGTGATACGCATCAATCTCTTCAGGCACGATATTCTGCTTGATAGCATCAGTATGGATACGGTAGTTGAGTTTTGAGAGTTCACGTTTGACCGACCATCCAATTTGTTTCTGTTCTTCTTCCTTGAGGCGCTGGAATTCCTTGACGAGATACAACTCGAACTCAACCGAAACCCAATTGGCGAACTTGAATGCAATATCACGTTGAGCATAAGTGCCTCCGTTGCGACCAGTTGTGCATACTATACCGATGGCATTTGTCTGTTCTATCCATTTTGTAGGGCTAAGGGTGAAAGCATTACTTCCTGCCTCTTGTAAAAGGGGGTCGAATCCGACCCCTTTAAATTGAGGGTTGTTGAGTTTCTCCCAAAGTCCAATATACTCGATAGTATTTTTCAGACGCATCCAGTTCTTCACTACATCCTTTGGCTCCTCTGCGTTTTTCTGACGAGCAATGTCTGTGATGCAAACGTAATCTATACCATTCTGCTGCATGGTGCGGATTAGCGTGTCCTTAACTTGTATATTTGTAACTTTCTTTGCCATAATTATTCGAAGGTTTCTCCTATAAAGGGTTCAATATAAGTAATATTTCTTCTTTCGCCAAATTCCTCTGGCAGGTATGCGTCAAGCTGATCTAAGAGTTGCCCCTTACCCCCAGCCCACTTGATAAAGGTTTTGCTTTTGCCATCTTTCTTTAATTTAGTCAGCTGGTGCTACCCAGTTGTTCGTTAATGCTATTTATACCCCATTTAAGTGGAGGTACGTACCACCTTTGGTTGCTTACGACGACCGAAAATTCAGGTGCGACAAAGGTATAAAAAATATGGGAGAAGAACTCGCGGTTTTCGTAAAATCACCTTATTACATGCAGAAATAAAAAGTTTTTAAAACCGATTGGCACTTGGATGCGCAAATATCCATATGTGGTTGCAATTGTGCATAACAAAATCAGGAAAGCAGTCAACTGGATCAGAGAGATAAGTCAACTAAATCAGTACAAGAAACAGTAATTAACAAAACAGTAACAAATCAAGGCTCAAAGGGAGTCAACACAATACAGGAAAAGACAATTACCAACAACATTGCGTTACAGTGTTACAGTGTTACAGTTCCAAAATCAATTGTGGAGAGTCAAAAATAAACTCTATATTTATATATATATAAATATAGAAGTATTTTTAGGGGGTTGACAAACCTGTTCGAGAACTGTAACACTGTAAC
>CADAEK010000014.1:0-66260 GCA_902786925.1 uncultured Bacteroidales bacterium | reverse complement strand
AACGTCAATCTGAGAGACGAAAATTTGCGCTCCTACAAGAAAAAAATTACGGGCCCACACGGGAGCAAAAATTTCAATCGAAATGCGACACAAGAGAGAGCTAATTATCAACGTTTGTAGCAGCGAGCGCTGAGTCAAGCAAACTGTCAATTATCAACTATCAACTATCAACTAAAATCATGGCACTGAAAGTAAAAGCAAAGGAACAGTATCAGAACATCGGCAAGTTTGCCGGCAAGTATCGTTACGTGATGATGCCAGTGCTCTATGCGGCTCTGTCTCAGGACAAGGTGATTAAGGAGGCAGCCCTCCGCAGTGGTGTGAGCCGAGGCGTGATGCAGGCTTGCTGGGACGCGGCTGGCGAGGTCATCAAGGCGTGGGCAACCGAGGGTCACAGCGTGGCTCTGCCAGGACTGGGCACCATGCGTTTCGGACTGCGCGCCAAGAGCGTGGACAGCGTGAACGACGTGAAGTCAAGTCTCATCACCAGCCGCCGCATCATCTTCACACCTAACGTCGACCTGAAGGACGAGCTGGCCAACACGCCCGTGCAGATTACCTGCATCGACCGCAACGGCAAGGAGGTGAAGCGCGTCACCTCAAGCGACGACGGCAGCGTGGAGGATGACGAAAACGGAAACGGAAGCCAGAACGAAAACGAAAACGGAAACCAAAACCAAAACCAGAACACTGGCGGCAACGGGGGTGGCAACACCGGTTCGATAACTCCTGGCGGAGGTGACGAAGGGTAAACTGAGGGATGAGGGCTGAAGGCTGAGGGCTGATGACTAAAGTCAAAAGTCAAAAGTCTGATGTCTAATGTCGGAGGGTGGAGGGAAATGTGAAAAATGAAAGAGGGGGCTGGCGCAGTGCCCCTCTTTCACTTTTTTATCTTCTTGCGGTTGGAGGATGCCGCGTGTGGTGTCGGTGGCTTGGATGCCGCTGAGCGTGTAGGTGGGGGTGTTGGGAATGATGGCTGTGGCTGGAATGGAGCGAGGAGGGGCCTGCAGGGCGGTGGGCTGGTCCTCGATGGCGTCGTACTCGGCAAGGGTCTCGAGGAAGCGGGTGTTGAGGTCGCTGAGGGGGTAGAGGCCATCGGCATTGGGGGTGAGGCCCTGGACGGTGACGGGCATCACCATAGGGGGCTGCTCGGGGGTGAGGAGGGCGCGGCCTTGCATCTGGGCAAGGGTGGCATAGACAAGGTTGATGGCTACGTAGTCGGTGGTGCCGTCGCTCCACTTCTCGAAGACGAGTTTGGAACCGATGGGGGTGCGCAGCTCAAGGGCATTGTCGGTCTCTGGGAGATTGAAGCGGAGGGCAGCGGAGATGCTGGCGAGGTTGGAGTCGTGGCCACAGAGGAACATGAACTTGCGATCGGTGCGCTGGAGCTCTTCGTAGATGCGGCTCACAAGGGGATGGGCGAGGTTGATGGCAGCGGCGTGGGTGGTGAAGAGGAGTCCGTCATAGACGGCTTTCACAGCGCAGATGTCACGCCACTGCTGGGTGGTGAGGGGGTGCCCGAAGGCTTCCATGCTCTCGCTCTCATAGCATTGCAGGACGAGGGCATCGGCTACGCTGTTGGCCAGGGTGTAGCCGCCTGTCATGCGGGGCTCGTCGCCTTTCTCAATCTTGAACTGGGTGTTGTCGAAGCGGAAATGGAGGGTGTCGCCTTGCAGGGCGGCTGGGGAGTGGGCCATATCGAGGATTTGCTCCATGTGGGTGAGGGTGGGCTGCACGCTCTGCATCCATGCCTGCGGACCGCCGTGGAGGGCTTGCATCTCGCTGAGCACTTGCTGGCGGTAGGTGTCGTTCATCTTGGTGAACTGGGGCAGGAAGGTGGGGTCCATCTTGTCTTCTGCGAGTTTGTGGGTGATGTCCACGTTGGCGAAGGGGAGGAAGCCTGCGGAGAAGTATTTGGCGGTGGCGAAGGTGCGCTGGCGTGAGTTGGCGTAGAAGAGGACTTCTTCGCCTGTGGGACGGCAGTTGTCGGGCAGGAGGCCTTCGCCTACTACCCACTTGCGGAAGTACTGTCCCATCTCGGTCTCGAGCACGCCGCCACGCAGGGAGAGCTGGCTGGAGGGGGAGGTCCACTGGAACCACTGGTGGGGGGTGACGCGCATATAGGCGGCTCCGCCTGAGGTGAGGGGAGAACGGATGTTGTGGCGACTCATCACCACGACTTCCTGTAACTTGTATTTGGTGCGGAACGCTTCGGTTCGCTGAAGCTGCGCTTGTGCGCTGGTGCCTGCAAGGAGCAGGACGAGTAGGAGAATCTTTTTCATAGATATGGAAGGTCTGTTTGTTATTTGTTGATGCAAAGGTACAAATTTAATTCATAATTGACAATTCATAATCTTAGATAGTTGACAGTTGATAGTTGATAATTGACAATTGATAATTGAGAGGTCTGAGGTCTAATGTCTAATGTCTGAGGGAGGAGGTCTGAAGTCTGAAGTCTTTCTTGTCATACTCGGTCAGCAGCTCAATAGTGAAAGGTTCGACATGAATTTTAATGATTAATTATATGGAGTGATTAGATGGTAATTATATGTTTATTCAACATTAATTTGCCGTTAATTGGAACATTAATTTTTCATTAATTATATTCCAGTGGTTCGAGCCAGGCGGTGGGGACGAAGGTGATAGTTGACAGTTGACAGTTGACAGTTGACAGTTGGCTTGCGCGGCCTTTCGGGTGGGAATTGCTTCGCAAGATATAAAAAAAGGAGCCTCGCAAGGCTCCCATTTGTGAGATTGACTCCGTCGAGCTAAAGGTTTGTGCTATTCGTGTTCGTCCCTTTTTTCGTTTTCGTTTCCGTCTTCCCTTCCCCCTAAACAGGGGGATTGAGGGGGTCTTGTGTATCGCGTTAGGTCAATGTACGAGGCTCGTTCTCATTTTCCGATAAACTTCTTGATGGCGATTGCATCTTCGTCGCCATCAGCTGCATCAGCGCGGAGGTCTTGCAGGATTTCTGCTCCATCATCCTCATCGCTAATCGCTTTCAGGAACAGCGCCTTGGCTTTTGCCTTATCCTGCGCCACGCCCTTGCCCTCGAAGTAGCATTCGCCAAGAGCAAACTGCGCCTTCGCGTTGCCCTGCTTGGCCGCCTTGGAGAAATACTGGAAGGCTTTCACCTTGTCTTTCTTCACGCCCTTGCCTTTCTTGTAGCAGCGGCCTAGCTGGTACTGCGCCTTATGGAAACCTTGGGCTGCCGACTTTGAATACCATTGGAATGCCTTCAGGTTATCCTCCTCCACGCCATGCCCCTTGTCATAGCAGCGGCCCACGCGGTACTGTGCCTTCTTGTGCCCCTTTTGGGCTGCAGGCAAAAGTTTCTTGTAAGCCAACTCATACTTCTTGTCGTCATAGAGTTTCTTACCTTGTTCGTAGAGCGCATCTGCACTCTGAGCCCTTGTCACGATGCACGCCAAGAGCATCAATACAAAAATAATCTGTCGCATATCTATTTGAGTTAGGAGTGAGGAGTGAGGAGTGAGGAATTAGGAGTGAGGAGTTAGGAATTAGGAATTAGGAGTGAGGAGTTTACTTCATCCTTCATCCCTCATCCTTCATACTTCAATTATGCACCAGCGTGCCAATCTCCTCGCCTTCCATCACCTTCTTCAGGTTGCCGAGCACATCCATGTTGAACACATAGATAGGCAAGTTGTTCTGCATGCACATCGCTGTTGCTGTGATATCCATCACCTTCAAGCCCTGAGCAATCACGTCTGCGTAAGTGATGTCATGATACTTTGTCGCGGTGGGGTCCTTCTCGGGGTCAGCCGTATAGACGCCATCCACACGCGTGCCCTTCAGCATCACGTCTGCCTCAATCTCGATGCCGCGCAGCGAAGAGCCTGTGTCTGTCGTGAAGTAAGGAGAGCCCGTGCCAGCGCTCATGATGACTACCTCACCATTCTCCATCGCCTCAATAGCCTTCCACTTGCTGTAGAACTCACCGATAGGTTCCATGCGGATGGCTGTCAGCACACGGTTCTTCTGCCCGATAGCCCCCAGCGCGCTCGACAGCGCCAGCGAGTTAATCACCGTGGCGCACATGCCCATCTGGTCACCCTTCACACGGTCAAAGCCCTTGCCGGCTCCGCTCAGTCCTCGGAAGATGTTGCCACCACCGATGACGATGCCAATCTGCACCCCCATCTCTGCAATCTCTTTGATTTGCTGGGCATACTCATTCAGTCTTTCTACGTTAATACCCTGTTTCTGTTCGCCAGCCAGACTCTCACCCGAGAGTTTCAGCAAGATACGCTTGAATTTTGCCATAAAACCTATATCTTAAATTTAGAATTCTGAACTATTGATAGAGGGAGAGTGTGTTGGAGTAAAAAGTAAAGTTAAATAGGAACTTCTCCCCCTTTGGGCCACAAAATTACGAGAAAATCAGCGAAGAACAAAATAAAAGACTATTTATAACGAAAAAGGGAACGAATTTAATTGACAATTGATAATCTTAGATAGTTGATAGTTGACAGTTGATAGTTGACAGTTGAACTACAACTCCTAATTCCTAATTCCTCACTCCTAATTCCTCATTCCTCATTCCTAATTCCTAATTATAAATTGACAGTTGACAGTTGACAATTGACCTTTTAATAATGCCCCCTTGGGGATGATGCAGATTGGATGGGAGCCTCGCTCGGCTCTTGTTTATAATAATGCTTTGTAAGAAATCTATCAAACCTTTTCATACCTTTGGGCAAAGTCTTGAAGGACAACCAATCTGTTATCATCACCGTAGGGGATTTGTTTAGTTAATAGTTAATAGTTAATAGATAATAGTTAGCTTCGCAGAGGTTTGGGCGGCTCTGTGGGTGTTTTATTGCTTCGCAAGAAATCATTCAGATAGCCTTAAAATCTTGGGGCAAGGCCCTGAAATAGGGGAGCCATTCTTGGCTCAAAAATCTGTGTCATCCACGTAATCTGTGTGAGATTAAAAACACCCCGCATGGCTAATTATCAATTGTCAACGTTTGTAGCAGCGAGAGCAGAGTCAAGTGCACTTGAACTATGCCGAGTCGCGCCCAAACCTCAGCGAAGCTAATTATCAATTATCAATTAAATTAGGCCATCCGTCGGAGGTCCAGCTGATGGGGCGCTGGATGAGCATGGCGGCGCCGTTGCGGGTGACGCTGTAGCCGTGACAGATGAAGATGTCCTCGCCGTCGAAGGTGTAGGCGGCACAATGGCCTGCTGCCTCCCACTCTTTCTTGTCGCCTTCGAGGAAGAGGGTGCCTCCTCCCTGAGTCATGTCTTTGCCTGTGCGGTCCATATAGGGGCCGTTGACTGTCTTGCTGCGACCTACGGCTACACGGTAGTTGCTCTTGGAGCCTCGGCAGCAGTAGTCCCATGATACGAAGAGGTAGTAGTAGCCGCCATGCTTGAAGATGAAGGGGGCCTCGATGGCGTTGGTTCCTGCATAGCGTGAGGTGGGATTGGGCTCTGTCGGAGTATAGTGGGGGTCGTAGCGACGGGCGACGGTGCGGGGTTGCTCGCCTTTGGCAAGGTGCATGGTGGAGTCGAGCCGTGCCAGCTGGATGCCGTCCCAGAAGGAACCCCAGACGAGCCAGGGCTGGTCTTTGTCGTCGATGACAAAGTTGGGGTCGATGGCATTCCAGTTGTCGCCTGTCATCTCTCCGTTGGCACCACGACGGCGCTCATGGGAGGTGACGATGCAGCCTTCGTCTTTCCACATGCCAGAGCGGAGGGAGTGCGTGCTGAGCAGTCCGATGGCTGAGCCGTTCTTACCGAAGGTGGAGCAGCTGTAAGCCATCCACCAGCGTCCATGCCACTGGATGACGTCGGGCGCCCAGACATGGTTGCCAAAGCCTGGCACGGAGTCGGTGGTCCAGCCGGGGATGACGGTCATGACGGGCTGCTGGAGCACGGTCCAGGTCTTGCGGTCTTTGGAGGTCATCTGCTGGATGCCCATGCCGGTGGCGTAGAGGTAGTAGGTGTCACCATCGCGAGCCATGACAGGATCGTGGACCATGGGAGTCTCGGTGGTGAAGGGGTCGCGCTGGGGAGCACGACGAGGGGCTTGTGCGACTGCTGCAAGTGTGCTTGTGAGCAGCAGGGCTGAGATGAATAGTTGTTTCATTTCTGTATGGTTAGTCATTTGATGTATGATGTATGATGTTTGATGTCTGATGACTAATGTCTAATGTCAAAAGTCTAATGTCGGAGGGCGAAGGTCAAATGTCTAATGTCAAAAGTCAAAAGTCAAAAGTCAAAAGTCAAATGTCTGATGTCTGAGGTCTGATGTCTGAGGTCTGATGTCTGAGGTTGGAAGTTTGAGCTCTTAGCTCTTCCTTCATCCCTCTTCCTTCTTCCCTCATCCCTCTTCCCTCTTCCCTCTTCCCTCATCCTTCTTACTTCTTATAGTTTTTGTGCTTGATGGTGAAGCCTTCATAGCCGGTGAGGTTGCCACCTATGAAGAGGGTCTCGTTTTCTTTCCTGTCTTTGAACTGCCAGTCGAGCCAGGCACGGACCATGCGTGCATTGGCGCCGCCATTGGGCTGCTCGTAGGTGCCGCCGTGGCCGCTCTGGGTGTTGTCGGCCAGCACGACGGGCACGCGCTTGATGGCTTTGTAATCGGCTTGGGCGTTTTGCCAAGCTACATCGGTGGTGCCGCCCACAAGGTAGAGGATGGGGCCATGGAGGTTCTTAAGCGATTTTGCGCTGGCGTCTGCCATGGTGATCTGTCCCATGCCTGCATTGAGGATGAAGTAGGTTTTCAGTCGTGGGTCGGATGCATTGGCCAGCACCTGGGCACCGCCGCAAGAATGTCCGGCAGCTGCAATTTTATCAGTGTCTATATAGTTATAATAAGGGGATTCGGGATGGCATATCCAGTTGAGTGCCTTCTGAACCATCGACGAGGGGGTGTGCTGGTCTTTCTCGTGTTGGGCCAGCATCTGCAGTTCGCCTATCGCCACAACGATGTAGCCGTAGGAGGCAATGTCGGAGAGCATGTTCTCGTAGCCAATGCTGGTGTCCATGCAGCCTCCGTTGCAGAAGATGAGCACGGGCATTTTCTCCCTCATCATCATGGGGCGATAGACCACAAAATCGGAGAGTGACTTCTCGCGCACGGCTACAGCCTTGTGCGGACCGCTGCCACCGAACTCAACGACCTTCATCTGCTCGAAGGAGACGGTGGGGTCTTCGTGCTTCAGGTGGCGGGCATAGAAGGCATCCATGGCAGGACGAGTGAACTCTAACTGCTGGTCGAAGGCCACGCCGTGCTGTCCATGCACTTTGACATAATCGACTGCGGAGCCTGCACGCTGCATCTTCAGAACCCAGTCTTCGGTGAGATTGGGCCTTACAACAGGGTCTTCTCCACCCTGCAACACGAGGAAGGGTGTCTTGCTCTTGCCAATGTAGCCAATGGGCCACCACTCGGTGTGTTCTGCCCATGCTCCAGCACGGCCTATCTCTGTGGGAGGCGCACCACCAGCGGCACAGGCTACGGTGCAGTCGTATTGCTTCCAGGGGTCTTTATCGTCAGCAAAGGCTTTGCTCTCTGCCGCCACACCTGCCATGAGGGAGAGGTGTCCACCAGCGGAGTGGCCATAGGTGCCAATGCGCTGAGGGTCAATGCCCAACTGCTGTGCGTGTGCTTTCATCCAGCGGATGGCGCACCGCACGTCTTCGATGCAGGCTGGAAGCGGTGCCTCTTGTGTGAGCCGGTAGTTCATGTTGCAGACCACATAGCCTTTCAGGGCATAGTCAATCATGAGGGTGCGATAGACCATATCGTTTTTTGAGCCTGCGCTCCATCCTCCACCGTGAATGATGAGGATGGCTGGGCGATTGGTTTGAGGACCGAACTGAGGCTGTGCGAGGTCAAGCACGGTGCTGGGTCCCACATCTGTGCGATAGGCGATGTTCTCTGTCACAGTGATTTTTTTCTCTTGTGTCTGTGCTGTCACGGAGAGCGTCAACAGGAATAGTAAAGCTGTAGTTAGTAATTGTCTCATTGTTTATTTTTTTGAGTTAGGAGTTAGGAGTTAGGAGTGAGGAGTTAGGAGTGAGGAGTGAGGAGTGAGGAGTTAGGAGTGAGAGGGTCTTTTATTTACTCGATGAATCCGTCCATGATGGCAGTCGGTGTTGCCTTGCTGTCGAAGGCCCCCAGCTTGTAGCCTCCAGGAAGGCATTGGGGTTCCCAGTAGAATACTCCACGGCAGTGGCCTCCTGTCTCGTTGCGCGCCTCACGGATGACGCGGGACAACTGGCGGCGGCCTTCTTCCATCTTCTCAGGATGGCGCTCGTCTACCTCATAACCCGTCTCGACAATCATGACGTCGCAATGGTATTTTTCGCTGACGTGGCGTATGTTCTTGATGCAGTCGGTAATGATGTCGTCAGCGTTGAGTTCTGGGTGCCCCTCCATGGCCCAGTAGGGATAGAGCGACATGCCGACCATGTCGAACTTGCCCCCGTATTTGAGGATGGTGTCGAGGTTGTGGTCATAGATGCTTTGGCGATGGCCACGGTCCAGATGCACGATGACGATGGCTTGGGGGAAGACTTCTTTGACGGCGTCGTAGCCAGCGCGGATGAATCCGGCATATTGCTGTGGCTGGGTCTTGATGTGCCCCATGCTGTGGGTGATGATGGTGTGCCCCAAGGAATCCTTTACTTCCCATCCGCGCTCATTGGTCTTGACACTCCACAACATGCCATTGGTGGTCTCGTTGCCTACCTGCACCCAACGGGGCGTGATGCCGTTTTCCTTCAAGAGGGTTAACACTTCGATGGTATGATTGCGCACGTCTTGTTTCATCTCCTCGAAGGAGTGCCCGAGCCATGCTTGCGGAATGGGCTGTTTGCCGGGGTCGGCCCACGAATCGCTGTAATGGAAATCGACCATCAAGTCCATACCCAGCGCCTTGACACGTTTGGCCATGGAAAGCAGGGCGAACTTGTCGCAATCGCCACCTCGAGGGTTTACCCACACGCGCATCCGGATGGCTCCTATCTGGTAGTCATTCTTGAGCAGTTCCAAACACTCGCGTTCCTGGCCATTGCGGTCGTGAAATACAACGCCTCGACGTTCTTGTCCTTGCAGGAATCCGACATCGGCGCCTTTTACGAAATCGGTGTTTGTGGTTTGTGCATTCCCGAATAAGGGAAGTGCCACAATAAATAATAATAGATGTTTTAGTGTCATGTGTCTATTGTTAGTTTCCTATCTTTTAGATATATATATCGCTGGCACAGGAACCGCCTCTGCTGTTCTGCCGCGAATCACGGTTATGTGGGTGCAAAAGTATGAATAATACTTAAAAGATTGTTGTAGAGATGTATCTTCCCGATGAAATTATGTATCTTTGTAACGTTTTTCCAATTTTGATACCCGTGAAGCATTGTATCTTTTTACTGATTGTCATCATGCTGCTACCTTTCTCTGCAAGGGCACAGGGGCCGCAAAGGCTTTTGTTGCCACGGCTGGAGCAGTTGCCGTCGCAGCATGTTACACAGGTGATACAAGATTCGGAAGGCTATCTCTGGTATGCCACGGAGGGGGGAGGCTTATGCCGCGATGATGGGCGTCAGATGAAAGTGTTTCGTAGTGACGCGGAGCATCAGGACCTGCTGTGCAGCAATGATGTGGCTTGTGTGGCTGAGGCTGCAGGGCGATATATAATAATAGGTACGTTCCATGGCGCGAATGTGCTGGACAAGCACGATTACAGCATCCGGCGCCTGGAGGAGGTGGATGACAAACGGGTGGATGATATCCTCGTTGGCAGAAACGGGCACTGGTGGCTGACTGCCAATAAGAAGGTGTTTGAATATTCTGCTGACGGTGTGCTGCTGAATGTGTATCCCGGAGGTGACAAATATATCTTCCGCCTGCACGAAGACGGGCAAGGAAGGCTATGGGGCACAGAGTGGGAAGGCGGACAACGAATGTTGAAAGACGGAAAACTGGTGCTGGTGTCCAAGGTTTGGCCAAGGGGTTTTGATTTCAACCGCATCATGACGGATCAGCAAGGACGCCTGTTGGTGGCTGACATCTTTGGAAATTGCTATGCTATGGCAGAACGTGAGCAGGCTCCTTTTTTCAGTGGGCGAGTCTTGACACGTTTTATGGCAGACTCTGTTCGTGAGGCTCGCGGACTTTCTGACCGTCCTACGGCTCTGGCTACTCTTCCTGCACTGGCGGAGAGAAAGGAAAAGGGCGAGGATGAGCTGTGGTTCAGCACTGGCAAGGACATCCGCCGTATGAAAGCGGGAAAGGAAGAGGTGATTCTCCCTGACACGAAAGATGTCTCTGCAATGACTTTTACGAAAGACAGCACGCTTTGGCTTGCCACCATCTTTGGCTCTTTGATGACTTACAAGGATGGAGTGCTTGCCTTGGATGAGTATGCCTCCAATGAACATGGCGATGCTGTGGTCGCCTTACAAGTTGACAGCGCTGGGCGGCTTGTCATTGTCAGCGACCGATATGTCCGCATCTATGACATGGAGCGTCAAACATTGCGCCAGCAGAATATGGAGGATGAGGGTGTCTATCGAGTTGAGCTGCAGGAGACACAACCGAACTGCCGCTGGAGCCAACCCCAGGAGGAAGTCATGGAGCATCTGCCTCTGTGGGTATGGTGGGTATTGGCAGCGCTCATGCTGATTTTGATGGCTTTGATTATACACATCTGGCTATTGCACCGCCAGCGCAGACGTTTCCTTGTTGCCTTGAAGCAGGAGGTGGCTCTTTCTGGACAATCCGCAGAATGTTTGCCAGAAGACATTCAAACCCCGATTATAGACGAATGGCTTCAGCGTGCTATTGCGCAAGTGGAGGCTCACATGAGCGATGAAGAATACTGCGTGGAGCAATTGTCGGGTGACCTGTGTATGAGCCGCATGACATTCTACCGCAAAATCCAATCGGCCACAGGCCAAAAACCTACTGAATTCATCCGAACGATTCGTCTCCGCCGGGCTGCAGAACTGCTGCGTGAAGGGCGCATGACCGTTACTGAAGTGAGCGATGCCACAGGTTTTTCGTCTGTCAGCTATTTTAGCCGGTGTTTCCGTGCCTTGTTTGGCGTGCCCCCTCTGCAATTTGGTAAGATGACCATGAAGGACTGCGAACATTTATTGAAAGAACACGAACTTTCGTCAGGCTTCAGCTGTTGATTTCTTTTTCTTCTCTTTCCTTTCTTTCTTCTTTTTGATTTTTATGCTGTCTTGCGAGGCTTCTGAGTTCTTGGGCTTTCCGAAGTGAATGCCGGGATTCATGATGCGCAGTTTGTGCTTGGGGTCATTCTCGTTGTAGATGAACTCGCAGGAGATTTGCCGGCGATTGCCTTGTTGCAGGATATCGCCTGTGGCGTTGGTGCCGTCGCTCTGGATATTGATGCTGATGTTGCGGACGTGGGTGCGCTTGTAGCTGCAGTCGTTGATGAGGGCTGTGACGGTGCCGATGGGAAGTTTGCCGTCTTTGTTTCCACGTATCTTGGCTGTACGCATCTTTGAGATGTCGATGTTGAACTCTGCTTGGCAATCCACATCGCCAATATTGGGCATCTCCATGACTTGGCCTACCTTGATGGCGGGTGAGTTGAAGGAGCCAAGAAGGCGCCCGTTGTTGCCGTCGATGGTGAAGCGGAAGTTGAGGGCTCCAGCCTTGGTGCCGAGTTGGCCTGTGAAGGTCTCGCATCGCTGTGCCACGTTGAAGTGTCCTTTGTAGCTGATGTCGCCAAGCTGGCGCAGCTGGTTCATCATGAGTTTCTTTACGATGAACTGGTTGATGACTTTCTCAGCCATCCCTTGCTTGGAACGCAGTTGGGTGACGTTGAAATTGACGATGGGGCGCAGTCCTTTGCCTAGATTGCTGATGCGTCCATTGGCGGTGACGTTGAGGCGCTTGTCGTTGGTGCTGACTTGTACCCAAGGGATTCTTATCTCGTTGGCAGTACCACTTATGTGGGTGCTAAGTTGCAGGGGTAGATGGAAGTTTTTTAGTGCGGGCACAAAGGGCTGTGCGATGTCGTGCAGGATGACTTGGCCCGTGATGTTTTCCGCCTCGTAGGCCAAAGAGCGTGCTGCTGTGGTGTCGGGCAGGGTGATGTGGACGCGTTCGATGGCGAGGGTGGTGGAGCCTTGCTTGAGGGCAATGTCTGTCAGGGTGATGGTTTGGCGAGGCATGATGCCTGCGTTGAGGTGCAGATCGCTGATGTTGATGCCGGTCTCTGAATCTTGGATGGAGCCTTGGCTGAGAATGGCGCTGATGCTGTCCTTGCCAATGAGGCAGGCTGTCCCCTTGAGGGTGGCAGAGAGGTTCAGGTGTCCTGCATCGAACTTCCCTTTACGAGGGTTCGCCATGTTCTTGCGGGGGGTGCCGTTGTCGGTTGCCAACTGCAGCCCTTCGATACTGTAGCGGTATTCCTTGTCCTTGCGCTTGATGTCAAGCTGCTGTATGGTGAACTCGTTTTTCTTCCCGTCTTTGTGGCTGCAAATGTGTGTGCGCTGCATGTGCAGTTGCTGCGGGTGAAGTGTCACGTCCCATTTCTTTTTGGCTTTAGGACCTTCGCTTTTCTCGGGGGTGTCTTTCTTCTTGAAAGCATCGATGAGGAACTGGTAGTTGGGAACAGAGTCTGCTGCGTTTTGTACTAGTTTGGCATCCAATCCTTCGGTGTTCACTTGCTGGATGAGGAATTGGCGCTTCCAGAGGTTCACTACACTCACTTGCGCTGTCAGCTGTTCCATGCGCAGAAGGGAATCTCCTTGCTGGTCGTCGATGCGAAGTCCGTAGAGTGCCATGGAGGGCACGAAGAGGTTGACACTCACGCTGTCCACTTCCACGCGGGTGTTGAGCTTCTCAGCCAGCATGCTGACGGCTTTCTGCAGCAGGCGCTGCTGCACATAGGAGGTGTTAAGCAGCAATGTGGCTGCACCCAACAGCAGCACCATCGCAATGATGGTGCTGGCTGTCACTATAAGTGCTTTCTTGTATTTGGGTTTCATAGCGGTCTGTCCGATGTCGACGCTCGGAACTTTTGGATGGCCTTATTCTTCTGTAGGTGCTGGAGGCGCTACCGTGTCGGGTTCTTGTACTTGCGGCTCAGCTTCCTGAATCATATTATTGCTGACGGGCTCTTCGACTGTAGCAGGTTCTTGTACTTGCTGGTCGGCTTCCAAGCCATTCACAATCATGTGCCATCCCTTGAATGCGAACCACATGGCAAAGATGGTGAGCAGACCGCCTACCTTACCAACTAATGGAATAGGGGATAAGATGCAGGCAATAATGATGAGGATCAGGCTTGTGCGTAATTTCCCTGCTCCAGCTTTTCCTTCTTCTCCGAGAATGGCACAATGAGACAGATCCCCGTAGGCAATGAGTTGTATGATGTAAGCAATAATGAAAATGATGGTCGCAATCACAAGGATGACGATACCTACGATTGGAATCCATCCCAACGCTGTCAGCAAGAAGGAGGCAGCAACACCTAACCATGCAGCGATTTTCAATTTAGATACACTTGCTTGTCCATCTGCATCCAATGATTTTCCGAATTTTCCCAATGCATAGAAAAGGAAAATGAGGTTGGCAACGAAACTCGCGATGGAGGTGGAAATCTTGTCATCAATGTTGTGGTAGAAGATGAAAATGGTGGTTAATAGAATCAGGTAAGCGCCTTGGGTGCTCTCGTAATTCCAAGAAATGCCCAAACTGCTTTTGCTGATGCACATGACAATGAACGCGCCCACTAAAGCGATATAGTCTAGCCAAATGGGGATGCCGGGGAATAGTGTCAGGAGGGTGAGTGCCAATGTGCCGGCTGTGATGTAGAGAAAAGTTGGAGGAATGGAATCTTTCAAGGATTGATAGAGCTGATGACCGCTTAATCCGGCTCCTACCAATCCAATGATGCGGGCGATGATGACAACAAAGCTGAGTCCACCCAATCCAATGAGAGAGCTAAGAACATTGCCGAAGTCGGGCAACAATGTGCATGCGAGTAGAGTGACACTGCATTGTAGCTGTATAAACAGCCTCTTTTTCTGAGTATTTTCCATGTCCTTTGTGGTTAAAAAAGTTTGTAAAAGATGTTTAGGTTTAGATATGATTATGACAAAGTTAGGGACTTGTTTGTGAATAACAAAATATTTCTCACTATTTTTTATGGATAGGAAGATTTTGTGTCGTCTTTTACAAGCCCGTATTGACATATGGCCATGTGTTTCTGTTGATATGTGACAAAGCTAAAACAGATATGCGTGTTTCAGTATCGTTTTGTGCATTTTTGATGGCGATTGATGAAAAAAGTATGGGATGTTTGTGTATGGATGATGAAAAATGCTTACCTTTGCAGCCGATTTGAAATGAATGAAGAGTTGACAGTTGAGAGTTGAGTGAAAAGAGTTGTTGCGCTGAAGTTTTGGAGGCGATGAACGAGGGGAGCAGCAAATTGGTTTAGATAGATATATTCCACATTATTTAATAAATAAACATGAAGAAGCAACTGAAGAAGGTGCTTGTCTTGGGCTCTGGAGCCTTGAAGATTGGACAAGCAGGTGAGTTCGACTACTCGGGTAGTCAGGCGCTCAAAGCGCTTCGGGAAGAAGGCATCCGGTCGGTGCTGGTTAATCCGAATGTGGCAACCATTCAAACGAGTGAAGGTATTGCAGACAAGGTTTATTTCTTGCCCGTCAATACCTTTTTTGTTACCGAAATCATCAAGAAGGAGCGTCCTGATGGCATCCTCTTGGCATTCGGCGGACAGACGGCGCTGAACTGCGGCACGGAGCTGTTCCAGAAGGGCATCCTGAAGGAGTATGGCGTAGAGGTGCTGGGTACGAGCGTAGAGGCTATCATGAACACGGAGGACCGCGACCTCTTCGTGAAGGAGCTGAATAAGGTGAACCTGAAGGTGCCCGTAAGCCAGGCTTGCGAGACAATGGAGGACGCTATTGCTACAGCTCGTCGCATTGGCTATCCTATCATGATTCGTTCAGCTTATGCGCTGGGTGGTCTGGGTTCAGGTGTTTGTCCTGACGAGGAGACCTTTAAGCAGGTTGCTGAGTCTGCCTTCACTTTCGCTCCCCAGGTGCTGGTGGAGGAGAGCCTGAAGGGCTGGAAGGAAATTGAGTTTGAGTGCATCCGCGACGCGAATGACCACTGCTTCACTGTGGCTTCGATGGAGAACTTCGACCCACTGGGCATCCACACGGGTGAGAGTATCGTGGTGGCTCCAACTTGCTCACTCTCTGAGGAGCAGGTGAAGATGCTGCAGGATATCACTATTAAGTGTGTTCGCCACTTGAACATCGTGGGTGAGTGCAACATCCAGTTCGCTTTCAACGCGGTGACTAACGACTACCGCATCATTGAGATTAACGCGCGTCTGAGCCGTTCTTCTGCTTTGGCTTCGAAGGCTACTGGTTATCCTCTCGCTTTCGTGGCTGCTAAGATTGCGCTGGGCTACACGCTCGATCAGATTGGCGAGATGGGCACTACAAACTCTGCGTATGTGGCTCCTTCTCTCGATTACCTCATCTGTAAGATTCCACGTTGGGACTTGACGAAGTTTGTGGGTGTGAGCCGCAAGATTGGTTCAAGCATGAAGTCTGTGGGCGAAATCATGTCTATTGGCCGCACTTTCGAGGAACTCATCCAGAAGGGTCTCCGTATGATTGGCCAGGGTATGCACGGCTTTGTGGGCAACGACCACACAAAGTTCGACAACCTGGACGATGAGTTGGCTAACCCAACTGACTTGCGTATCTTCGCAATTGCTCAGGCTCTGGAAGAGGGTTACACCATTGACCGCATCGTGGAACTGACAAAGATTGACCCTTGGTTCATCGAGCGTCTGAAGAATATCGTTGACTATAAGCACAAGCTGGAAACATACAACGCTGTGGAGGATATCCCTGCTGACGTGATGCGTCAGGCTAAGGTTTGGGGCTTCTCTGACTTCCAGATTGCACGCTTCGTGCGCAAGGAGGCTGCTGAGAACATGGAGCGCGAGAATCTTGCTGTGCGTGCTCACCGCAAGAAGCTGGGCATTCTGCCTGCTGTGAAGCGCATCCCAACTGTGGCCAGCGAACACCCAGACTTGACGAACTATCTCTACATGACTTATGCTGTGGAGGGATATGACGTGAACTACTACGCTCACGAGAAGTCTGTCGTTGTGCTCGGTTCTGGTGCTTACCGCATCGGTTCTTCTGTAGAGTTTGACTGGTGCTCTGTGAATGCTATCACAACTGCCAGAAAGTTGGGCTACAAGAGCATCATGATTAACTATAACCCTGAGACTGTGTCAACGGACTATGACATGTGTGACCGCCTCTACTTCGACGAGCTCTCCTTCGAGCGTGTGCTTGACGTGATTGACTTGGAGAATCCACGTGGCGTGATTGTCTCAGTGGGTGGTCAGATTCCTAATAACCTGGCTATGAAGCTGCACCGTCAGAGTGTGCCAATCTTGGGTACAAGCCCTGTCAGCATTGACCGCGCTGAGAACCGCAACAAGTTCTCTGCTATGCTCGACCAGCTGGGTATTGACCAGCCTCAGTGGAGCGCCCTGACCAGCATGGACGACGTGAAGGCATTCGTGGAGCGTGTAGGCTTCCCAGTGCTCGTGCGTCCTTCGTACGTGCTCTCTGGTGCTGCCATGAACGTATGCTACGACTATGAGGAACTGGAGCGCTTCCTGCAGATGGCCAGCGAGGTCAGCAAGGAGTATCCTGTGGTTATCTCTCAGTTCATGCAGGAAACCAACGAGGTGGAATTCGACGCTGTGGCTAAGAATGGTGAGGTGGTTGAATACGCTATCTCCGAGCACGTTGAGTTTGCTGGTGTGCACTCTGGTGACGCTACCATGGTGTTCCCTGCTCAGCAAATCAGCTTCGCTACTATCCGTCAGATTAAGAAGATCAGCCGCGCTATTGCGAAGGAGCTGAACATCTCTGGTCCATTCAATATCCAGTACTTGGCTAAGGGTCGTGATGTGAAGGTTATCGAGTGTAACCTCCGTGCTTCACGTTCGTTCCCATTCGTCAGCAAGGTGCTGAAGCGCAACTTCATCGACACCGCTACTCGCATCATGCTCGATGCTCCATACGAGAAGCCAGACAAGAGCGAGTTCGACATCGACCGCATGGGTGTGAAGGCCAGTCAGTTCTCATTCGCTCGTCTGCAGAATGCTGACCCTGTGCTGGGTGTGGACATGAGCTCTACTGGTGAGGTAGGCTGTATGGGTGATACCTACGAAGAGGCATTGCTCAACTCTCTCATCGCTACTGGCTACAAGATTCCTTCTAAGGACAAGGCTATCATGATTTCTTCTGGTGGCACGAAGGAGAAGGTGGCTATGCTTGACGCCGCACGTGCACTCGTGGCAAAGGGCTACACCATTTGCGCAAGCGAGGGTACTGCGAAGTTCCTCAACGACAACAATGTGAAGGCTACAGCCGTTGCATGGCCAGACGAGGAGAACAGCGACAAGCCAAATGTGATGAAGATGATTGCGGACCACAAGTTCGACCTCATCGTCAACATTCCTAAGAACCACACGAAGCGCGAGCTGACTAATGGTTACCGCATCCGTCGTGGTGCCATCGACCACAACATTCCGCTCATCACCAATGCTCGCCTGGCATCTGCCTTCATCGAGGCCTTCTGCCAGCTGGGTATGGAGGACCTGCAGATTAAGTCATGGCAGGAATATGACGCTTAAAGAAAAAGACTGAGTGTCTTTTTCGAATAAGCGGGGGATGGCAGTAGCGTTCTGCGAGCCCAGGAACGCAGGCGAAGCGGAACGCGAACGAACATCGGTGTCGCAAAAGAAAAAGACTGAGTGTCTTTTTCGAATAAGCGGGGGATGGCAGTAGCATTCTGCGAGCCCAGGGACGCAGGCGAAGCGGAACGCGAACGAACATCGGTGTCGCAAAAGAAAAAGACATAATAATAGAAGAGAGCCACTTGGATGATTCCGAGTGGCTCTCTTTGTTTTTCCCTTGGGCAGATGTTTCAGCCTTTCAGTTATGGGGACTATTGTCTTGTGGTGTGTTTAGTTGCTCTTTGCCAGATATGCCTTGGCTGTGCCGAACTTGAGATAGAAGTCGATGCGGACGGGCATGTGGCGGTTGTCGTCGGTGACATAGAAGCGCAGGAGCTCCTTGTCCTTGGATTTCTCCTCATAGTCGAGTAGGGAGAAAACGAGGCAATGGTAAGTCTTTCCGTCATTGGCTTTCCAGTCTTTCTTGCCACGATAGACCAGCGTCTGCTCCTCTACTTTCTTGCCTGTAGCCATGGGGAAGTGAATACGGTGCCCCGGCTTGTAGTCCTTAGGCGAGAAGGTGCGAGCAAGAGCGAGGATGGAAAGCATATCGTAGTTGCAGTCATCGCTTTCGTGGTGGTGCTCCGACCATTCGCCGTGGCGATTCAGGTAGTGCTGCTTCACGTGGTTCTTCCCTTTGGGGTAGGTGTACCACACTTCATCGACGGTGTAGTGTTTGCCTTCGAGAGAGCCTTTGCGGAAATAGAGCGGTACCAGTTGCGGAGTGATGTAAGAGATGAGGGTGTCGCGCATGGTGAAGACTGCGTCACAACGCTTGTTGCTGGTGAAGAGCAGGTCGTTGCGCAAGACACTCTGTTCTTTGTAGTTGGCTGAGCGCATGCTGTAGTGAGCCGCACCACATTTCACCCAGATGAATTTCCAATTGAAATAAAGGTCGTAGGTGAGGCGTTCACCGGCCTTGAAGGCAGTGTTCTCGGTAGGGCACTGGGCGTGCAGCTGTAAAGAGAACAGGAGGCCAAGGAAGACTCCTGCTAAGAGCGTCTTTTTCATGCTACTTGATGAGCGTTGTGTCGTTGACAAGCAGAATAATGCTGTCGGTGGCGGCTCCTTCTTCCTGTGGCTGTTGCACAAGGGGGTTGTCTGTCCTGTTGTAGGAAAGATAGAGAAAGGCGAAGACGCATCCCAGCACGATGATGCCGAGGAAGAACATGCCGAACATCATGTAGCGGTTCAGCTTGGCTGCACGGTTGTTGCGTAAACTCATTTTCCTAATGCTTTGTTGTATTCACTTTCGTTGTTGAGCACTTCAAGGGCACGTTTCAGGTCGTCGTCATCCTTGAGCGTCTCTTCCACGATGCCTGCCTGGTAGTAGTAGCGCTTGATGACTTCGTTGGCCATGAGACGGCGAATGTCTTTCTGCTGATGCTCCATCTCGCGGTCAAGATTGTGGGCGAGCTTCTTCTCAAGGGCATCGAACTCTGCTTTGGCATCGTCGTAGTAGCCTTCGAACTGGGCTGCTTTCTTCAGGTCTTCAAGGCGTTTGCCACTTTGACGGTCGTACTCGAAGTTGCTCTCTTTGACCATCTTCTTGAAGTCCTCATAGTCTTCGTCGGTAATGGCAAATTCGCTGACGGCAGGGATGGATGGGTGGCTTTGGAAGTAGCGTGTGCCCCAATCGATGAGGACGTCATCAGTGGAGAGGTAGAAGATGAGGTTGGAAACCGTGTCATGCTTCACTTCAAAATCAGGATGAATGCCGCTTCCTTCAGTCACGTCACGTCCACCAGCTGTGCGGAAATGCTGCTTGAGACTGTCGGTAGTGGTGTCTATGCGCTTGCCTGTTGAGCGATAAATCTCTGCTGCTTCGCGCAAACGCTTGTAGTCCACCTTCTGGATGCAGCGTCCAGAAGGAAGGTAGTACTTGGCTGTAGTGAGTTTGAGGCTGCTGTTGTAAGGGAGCTCGCGTGAGCTCTGCACCAGTCCTTTTCCATAGGTGTCACAGCCCACCACCACGGCGCGGTCAAGGTCTTGCAGAGAACCAGAGACAATTTCGGCTGCACTGGCGGTCTCTTCGTTGACGAGAACGGCAAGTGGAATGTCTGTGTCGAGTGGTTCGCTGTTAGTATTGTAAGCAAAGTGGGCTGCGAGGTGCTTGCCTCGGGTCTCCACAATCTTCAGTCCTTTGGGCACGAAAAGGTTGACGATGTCAACGGCCTCGCTGAGCAGACCGCCGCCATTGCCACGCAGGTCGAGCACAAGGCGCTTGGCTCCCTTCTCCTTGAGGGAGATGATGGCCTTGCGCATATCTTTTGCACAGCCCTCAGTAAACTCGGAGAGGAAGATGTAGCCGACTTCATTGCTGACCATTCCGACATAAGGGAAAGCAGATTTCTTGATGCTGCGGCGAGTGATTTTGAAGTCGCGTGGCTTCTTCTCGCCAGGGCGCTGGATGCGCAGCATGAAGGTGGTGCCAGGTTCTCCGCGGAGCAAGTCACTCACCTCCGCTGTGCTGAGCCCCTTGAGGTCTTTATTGTCTATCTTCAGCATCACGTCTCCTACCTGCAAGCCTACTTCTGCAGCTGGCATATCGGGATAGGGTTCGTGGATGATGACGGTAGAGTCTTTACGCATGCGGATGATGGAGCCAATGCCGCCATATTTGCCTGTTGTCATCATTTTCAGTTCGCTGACATTCTCTTCGGGATAGAATTGGGTGTAGAGGTCCAGCTCGCGTGTGATGGCGTCAATACCTACACGTACCAGTTTGTCTGCTTTCAGAGAATCGACATAAAAGATGTCGAGTTGCCGGTAGATGGTATTGAAGAGGTCAAGATATTTAGAGACGTCGAAATTGTGCTCCGTCTGTGCACTCAGTGGCAGGAAGGCCAGGATGGCCAACCATGTGAATAAAGTCTTCTTCATGTTTCGTTATTGATTGATATGCAAAGGTAAGTGATTTAATTAGGAATTGGGAATTAGCGATTGGGATTTTTAGCATTCATATAGTTTTTTCACCAAATTAAACATTTAATTCCTCATTCCTCGTTCCTCATTCCTCATTATTTCCTACCTTTGTGACGATGGAACAACAAGAACAGCAACGCCTTGTGCGGCGATATTATCAGTATTTGAAGTTGGAGAAAGCAAGTTCTGCCAATACGATTGATGCGTATATGCGAGACTTGGACAAGTTCCTCACCTTTATCAAGGGAGAGGGGAAGGACTTCACGCAGGTGGAACTGGAGGACTTGCATCACTTCGCTTCCATGATGGTGGATGTGGGCATCTCATCCACGTCGTTGTCGCGCATCTTGTCTGGTGTACGCAGTTTCTACCACTTTCTGGTGCTGGGCGATGTGCTGGAGACCAATCCGACGGAGTTGATGGAGTTCCCGAAAAGGCCTCAGCATCTGCCCGATGTGTTGTCGGTCGATGAGATTGATGCCATCGAATCTGTGATAGACTTGAGCCAGCAGGTGGGACAGCGCAACAAGGCAATGATAGAGACGCTGTTCAGTTGCGGCTTGCGTGTGAGTGAGCTGATTGATTTGAAACTCAGTGGCTTGTTTCTTGATGAAATGTTCATCAGAGTAGAGGGAAAGGGCTCTAAACAGCGTTTGGTGCCTATCTCTGAGAAGGCTGTCCATGAGTTGCAGCTGTATTTCCGGGACAGAAACCTTTTGGACATCCCGCCTGAATACCAAGATTATGTGTTTCTGAGTTTCCGCAGAAAGAAGCCCTTGACGCGTGTGATGGTGTTCATGATTATTAAAGACTTGGTGGCGAAGGCGGGCATCAAGAAGACTGTTTCGCCCCACACGTTCCGCCATTCGTTTGCTACGTCGCTCTTGGAGGGTGGGGCCAATCTGCGTGCCATCCAAGCCATGTTGGGGCATGAGTCAATCGCTACCACTCAAATCTACACGCATATTGACACCTCGCATCTGCGTGAGGAAATCTTGCTGCACCATCCTCGTAATATTAGGAAACAAGAATAGGCACGAATCTCTTTCGTGCCTATTCTTGTTTTAGTGTGTCTTTTCTTATTTTTTCTTGCTCTTGCGTGTGGCATTTCTGTTGCGCACGCTCTTGGCTTTTTCGGGTTTCTGTTTCGTGATTTTGCCCGGCTTCTGCTGGGGGATAGGTGTGCTGGCAGGGTTCCAAGTCTGCGAGATTTCCCACTGGGCCTTCAAGGTCATTGGGTCAGGATAATAGTACACCTGCTCGGGTTGCAGTTGCTGGTCATAGTCGCCAGTGTCCCATATGCCATTGTCATTGGCGTCCTCAAACATGCGCATATAGTATGTGCCTGGTGTGATGAAGTAGAAGTCTGCTCTTCCATTCGTGGTCTTTATGGTCTTCACTACCTTGTCGCTGCCATCTAAGAGCTGGATATAGGCTGTGGGATATGAACCTTGCAGCGTGACAAAAAGGGTAGAGTAGCTGTTGAGGTTCTTCATGCGAATGTTGCGAGTCTGTTCCTCTGAACGCTTGCCGTAGATGTTGACGAAGGCTGCTGTGTCCAGCTTCAGCTGATAAGTGGAATCGGTCTCCCATTCTGCGTAAAGGCGATAGTGGCGAGGCTTGTTAGGCACTTGCCGTATCAAGCATTTTGTGGGCACATAGAGGGTGTCGACCAAGATGGAAAAATGTACCTTGGAAGGGTCGAACGACGCGATGGGCTCGTTGAAGATGAGGTCGATGTTCTTGTCGGGATCCATTCCCTGCATATTGCTGGTCTTGAATTCTATGAACTCTTCAGGCATGGGAGGAATCTCGATGTCTTCCTCCTCTTCCTTCTTCTTTTTCTTGCTCTTCTTCTCTGCCACTACTTCTCCGGCATCCTTTTGTGCCTTGCGGGCTGCGCGCTGTTCGGACTTGACCTTATCGCGGTATTCATCTGCCCACTCCTCCCATTTCTCTTTCTGCTGCTTGGCCAGCTTGGCTTTGGTCAGCTTCGGCACCATGCTGAGCGTGTCTGTCCGTATGGAGAGATTGCCAGTGGTGTCTGTCGCGAAATAGTCAAGCTGTATCTCCAGCGTGTCCAGATTGTAGATGAGGGAATCGCGTATCCAGTAGTCAATGGTGTCATTGTGCTGGCTGGCATCAATGACAAAGGCGTCGTTGGCATCAAAGTTCAAGCCTGTCAGCTTGGGCAGCGTGTCAGATGGTGCCGTGAAATAGAGGGTGAACTGCTGAAGCGTGGGGCGTTCATTCTTCAGCAGATAGCGGTCTTTGGCGCTAGGTTCGAATGCCATCAGCACGATATCGTCAGGATAGTAGTGCGTATAGGGCGTCATGACGATAGAGTCGTAGTGGATACTGTCGTGCCAGATGGTGTCAGGGCGCAAGTCCGGCTTGCTGGAGGTGGATAGGATTCGCTTGGAAAATGCCACCTTTTCTGCTCGCTGGTCGTAGATGTAGTTCTGATTCTGGTCGTTGAGGGCGAACACGCGGTAATCACCGGCAGACAAGCCTTTGATGACAAAGTGTCCGCGGCTATCTGTGCGCGAGATACGCTCAAAAGGCTTTGTGTGGAAGATGGAGTCGGGAAGGGTGTCTACCTCATTATTGCTGCTTTCCAGCTTGTAGAGGCCTACCAGCATGCCCTTGATAGGCTCAAGATCGCTGGCTTCGAGCACATGTCCCGATACTTGGAATGTATCAACCTGTTCTCCCGTTGAGAAGGTGAAGGCATAGTCGCCGTATGGGTTGCCTTCGTTGTTATCGACAATGGCGTCAGCAAAGTCGATGGTGTATGTCATGTTAGGCTTGAGCGAGTCAAGCAGCGTGATGGTCACCTTCTTGCCGATAGCTTCAATCTCCGGCTGCTCAATTTGTGGTGGTGAGATGACGACTTTTTCCATCGCGTTGTCCACCTTGATGATTTCATCAAACTCGATGGTCACCTTCTTCACGCCCTTGGCATTGGCTGTGCCATACTTGGGTGATGTGCGCACCACTCTGGGCGGAGTCTCGTCGTAAGGACCGCCGTCTGGAGTGCCGATGCGTGCACACGAAAGAAGGAGAAAGAGACTGCTGACAATGAACAAAGGCCAATAAGCAATGAAGCCATGCGGCTTGGCCGTCTCGTGAGCAGTATGGTTGGAGAACTTCATTGTTACTTGCTGTTTGTTCGTTGTTAGTTATTCATTGTTCATGGCAATCAGCTCTTCGATGTATTGCCTTGAATTGCTGAGGCGCGGAATCTTGTGCTGGCCGCCCAGCTTGCCTTTGCTCTTGAGCCATTCGTCGAAGAGCCCGCTCTTTGCCTCGATGATTTCCAGTCTTTGAAGCGTGATGTCCTTATGGCGTTTGGCTTCATAGTCGGAGTTGATGGCTTGTAGTGAGCGGTCCAAAATGGTGGCAAACTCCTCGATGGAACTTGGTGCTTTGGCAAACTCAATCACCCATTGGTGACGGCATTTCGCGTTGCTGTCCATGAAGATGGGGGCTGCCGTGTAGTCTTTCACCTGTGCGCCTGTGGCAACACATGCCTGGAGCAGTCCCTTTTCGGCGTTGTCCACGATGAGTTCCTCGCCAAATGCGTTGATGAAGTGCTTGGTGCGTCCTGTGATGCAGAACTTGTATGGATTTGCCTGTGAGAACTTCACCGTGTCGCCTATCAAGTAACGCCACAAACCGCAGCTCGTGCTAATAATCATAGCGTAGTTGATGCCTGGCTGCACTTCCCATAGCGGTACAATCTTCTGCTCGTCAATGGGGTAGCCGTTATCGTTTAGGTTGTCCAACGGACAGAACTCATAGAAGATTCCGTAGTCAATCATCAAGAGCATGTTAGGGTCGGAGAGGTCGTTCTGCAAGCCGAAGAAGCCTTCGCTGGCATTGTAGGTCTCCATGTAGTGCATATTAGGCAGCCCGATGATGCTCTTGTATTGGTCTCTGTAAGGCGTGAAAGCCACACCACCATGGAAGAATACTTCCAGGTTGGGCCACACTTCATCCAGTCGGTCCACTCCCTTCAGCTCCATCACTCGCTTCAGCACGCTGAGCATCCATGAAGGAACGCCGCTGATGTTGGTGATGTTCATGTCCATAGCGGCATGAGCAATCTTGTCGCGCTTCTCTTCGAAGTCGCTCAGCAAGGCGATTTGCTTCTTGGGCACGCGGATAACCTTAGCTGCCGTAGGAATGTTCTCGATGAGAATGGCGCTAAGGTCGCCCACCAAGCTGTTGGGCGTATTGAGGTTGGGCGCATGGCTTCCTCCTAAGATGAGGCTCTTGCCCGAAAAGAATTTGCTGTTTGGGTTGATGTGCAGGTAGCTGACGATGCAGTCCGTTCCTCCGCGGTAGTGGATGTTCTTGAGTCCCTCTCCGCTCACGGGGATGAACTTGCTCTTGTCGTTTGTGGTACCTGATGATTTAGCATACCAGCGCACTACGCCTGGCCAAAGGATATCCTCTTTGCCTTTGCGCATCTCGTGAATGTAACTCTTCAGTTCCTCGTAGGTGTTCACAGGCACCTGTTTGCGGAACTCTTCGTAAGAGTCAATCAAGTCGTAGTTGTGCTCATTTCCCCACTTTGTCTTTCTGCCTTGGCGAATTAAGTGGCGGAAAATCTTTTGCTGGATTTCCTTAGGTTTAGTGGCATATTTCTCCAATTGCTTCTGCCTTCTGGAGAAATATATTTTATTGAGGAGACCGGTAGTGTTCATTACAATGCTTTTTGGTAGTGCAAAGGTACGGATAAGTGCGTACAAAACAAAAGGAAAATGCGTTTTTCCGCCTTAGTCTTGTTGTTTCTCGTCCTCAGGAGCGAGGGTCTGTTTCTTTCGGACGTTCTTAAGGCCATTCTGCAAGTCCTTATCACGCTTGATGCGCTGGAGCGCTTGCTTGGCCGCGTTCTGGTCGCTCTCCTTCTTGCTGTAGCCGTCGCCTGTGCCGCAGGGGATGCCCTCGATGAGGACAGAGGAGTGGAACATCGGTGCGTTGTGACTCTTGTCGTCGCGTGATTCCTTCTGACTGAAGGCCACCTTGTATTGATGCTTCTGACACCACTCAATCAGGACGCTTTTGAAGTTTTCCTCTTTCTTGGCTTCCTCCTCGATGTTGATATAGTGCTTGAACACAACATCCTCGATGAAACGGTAACAGTAGTTGAAACCTCGGTCCAGATAGATGGCTCCGATGAAAGCCTCAAACGCGTTGCCGTTCATAAAACTGTTATGTCCGGTTGTGACGGCTCCCGTATGCTTGATGAGTTTGTCAAGGCCCATGTCCACCGCCAGTTTGTTGAGCGACTTACGGCAGACGATTTTGCTTCTCAGGTTAGTCAGGAATCCCTCCTGCTTACGTCCGTAGTGCTTATAGAGAATGTCGGCCACGATTGCCCCCAGCATGGCATCACCCAGAAACTCAAGACGTTCGTTGTTGATGTAAGTGATGGAGCGCAGTTCTTCGTTCAGCTTCTTGTTCTCTTGTTCCCGCTTGTCCTTCCGCATCTTGTGCTTTGTGGCTGCTGCGTTTTTGGCTCTATCAAACTCGTGGTATGCCACCGACTTGTGTATGAGTGCCAAGCGGTAGGGCTCCAAGCTGTGCGGATAGAATCCGAGGATAGACTTGAGGCGTAAAAAAGGCTTCTTTTCGCTGACGAAAAGAAGCCTAATCATATCGAGTAAATCTGAAATCACCATGTATTTTAGTGATGTTTCCGAGGGGTGAACCCCGCGGAATTACTGGTATTTCTTAAAGATTACACTGGCGTTGTGACCACCGAAACCAAAGGTGTTGCTGAGAGCGGCACGTACGGTGCGCTGCTGAGCCTTGTTGAAGGTGAAGTTGAGGCTGTAGTCAATCTCAGGATCTTCGTCGCCTTCTGCATGGTTGATAGTTGGAGGCACAATGTCGTTCTTCACTGCGAGGACGCTGATCATTGCTTCAACGGCTCCAGCGGCACCGAGGAGGTGACCGGTCATAGACTTCGTAGAGCTGATGTTGAGCTTGTATGCAGCATCGCCAAAGACTTCCTTGATGGCCTTAGCCTCAGAGATGTCGCCCACGTGAGTGGAAGTGCCGTGTACATTGATGTAGTCAATGTCTTCAGGCTTCAAGTCGGCATCCTTGAGTGCGCGCTCCATCACGAGCTTTGCGCCGAGACCCTCTGGGTGAGTAGCTGTGATGTGGTATGCGTCGGCAGACATGCCTGCACCTACCATCTCAGCGTAAATCTTAGCGCCACGAGCCTTAGCGTGCTCAAGTTCCTCAAGAATCAAGATGCCTGCACCTTCGCCCATCACGAAACCGTCGCGGCTTGCGCTGAATGGACGGCTTGCCTTTTCGGGCTCGTCGTTGCGGGTAGAAAGTGCCTTCATAGCGTTGAAGCCACCCACACCTGATGCTGCGATAGCAGCCTCGGCGCCACCAGCTACGATTGCGTTAGCCTTGCCCAGACGGATGAGGTTGAATGCATCGGCCAATGCGCTTGATGAAGAGGCGCATGCTGAAGTTGTGGTATAGTTAGGGCCACGGAATCCATACTGAATTGAGATATGACCAGAGGCGATATCTGCAATCATCTTTGGGATGAAGAATGGATTGAACTTAGGGCCAAGTTGTGGACCGTTGATGGCGTAGTTACCAGCTTCCTCCTCGAAAGTCTTGATACCGCCGATGCCAACACCCAGCACAACTCCTATTTCGTTTTTGTCAACAGCTTCAAGATCCATGCCAGAGTCTTCAATGGCCATCTTGGCTGCTGCAAGTGCATACTGCGTATAAAGGTCCATCTTACGTGCTTCCTTGCGGTCGATGTAAGCGTTTGAGTCAAAACCTTTTACTTCGCATGCAAACTGAGTCTTGAACTGTGAAGCGTCGAAGTGAGTAATAGGACCTGCACCGCTCTTGCCTGCCTTGAGGTTCTCCCAAGACTCCTCAGCTGTGTTGCCAAGTGGAGTGAGTGCGCCGATGCCTGTTACTACGACTCTTTTTAATTCCATAACTAGTAATAATAAGAAAAGAAGAATTGAAAGATTGAAGTAGCCATGCGAGGCATGACTTGAACTTCAATTTTTCAATTCTTCAACTGTTCTAATTTATTTTGCGTTAGCTTCGATATAAGCGATAGCGTCGCCAACAGTACCGATCTTTTCAGCCTGATCGTCAGGAATATTGATACCGAAAGCCTTCTCGAATTCCATGATGAGCTCTACAGTGTCGAGAGAGTCAGCACCGAGGTCGTTAGTGAAACTTGCTTCTGGCTTTACTTCAGCTTCGTCAACGTTGAGCTTCTCAACGATGATAGATTTTACTCTTGATTCAATTTCAGACATAATCTTAGTTGTTTTAAAATGTTAATGATTATTTTCTTTTTATTGTCAGTTATTCACACATTGTGCTGCAAAGGTAGGAATATTTCTTTTATTTCTCCAAGAATATTTCCATAAAAAGCACTTTTGTTGCACAAATGCATTGAAATGTGTGCAAAACCATTGGAATTTGCTTTGTTTTTATCTTTCGACTTTGCAAAATCAGTCTTCGCGGTTGGCGCGCTTGCGCTCCAGGTGGTCGAGAATGATTTTTCTGATGCGCATGCTCTTAGGCGTCACCTCCACATATTCGTCGGCCTTGATGTATTCGAGGGCCTCTTCCAGCGAGAGCTGTACGGGTGGAATGATGCGTGCTTTCTCGTCTGTGCCGCTCGCGCGTACATTAGTTAATTGTTTAGCTTTCGTCACGTTGATGACCAAGTCAATCTCGTGCACGTGCTCGCCCACTACTTGTCCGGCATACACCGTGTCTTGCGGAGAGATGAAGAACTTGCCGCGATCCTGCAGGTGGTCGATAGCGTATGCGTATGCTGTGCCTGACTCCAGGGCGATGAGTGAGCCGTTGGTGCGGCGCGTCAGTTCGCCCTTGAAGGGTTGGTAGCTCTTGAAGCGGTGTGCCATGATGGCTTCACCTTGGCTGGCCGTGAGCACATTAGTGCGGAGTCCGATGATGCCGCGTGATGGAATCTCGAACTCGATGTTCACGCGTTCGCCCTGAGCTTCCATGCTCACCATTTCGCCCTTGCGGCGTGTCACGAGGTCAATCATTTTGCTGGAGAACTCCTCGGGCACGTTGATGGTCAGTTCCTCGATAGGCTCGCACTTCACGCCGTTGATTTCCTTGAAGATAACCTGTGGCTGGCCCACCTGCAGTTCGTAGCCCTCGCGGCGCATGGTCTCGATGAGCACAGAGAGGTGGAGCACACCGCGTCCGCTCACAATCCACTGGTCGGTGGTGCCTTCCTTCATCTGCACGCGCAGCGCCAGGTTCTTTTCCAGCTCCTTGTAGAGGCGGTCGCCAATGTGGCGGCTGGTGCAGAACTTGCCTTCCTTGCCGAAGAAAGGTGAGTTGTTGATGGTGAAGAGCATTGACATGGTGGGCTCGTCGATGGAGATGGTTGGCAGTGCCTCTGGCTCGTCAAAGTCGCAGATGGTGTCGCCAATCTCGAAGTTAGACAAGCCAATCACGGCGCAGATGTCGCCAGAGTTTACTGACTCGGCGGTTCTGTGTCCCATGCCCTCAAATGTGTGCAGCTCCTTGATTTTTGTCTTCTCGCTGCTGCCATCGCGGTGCACGATGGTGATGTTCTGTCCGGCCTTCAGCGTGCCGCGATGCACACGTCCCACAGCGATACGTCCCGTGTAGGTAGAGTAGTCGAGTGAGGTGATGAGCATCTGTGCTGTTCCCTCCAGTCGCTCGGGAGCGGGAATCTTTTCCAGGATGGTGTCCAGGAGGTAAGTGATGTCGTTGGTGGGCGTGTTGTAGTCAGGACCCATCCAGCCCTGCTTGGCAGAGCCGTACACCACGGGGAAGTCCAGCTGCTCTTCGGTGGCGTTCAGCGAGAACATCAGGTCGAAAACCATCTCGTACACTTCTTCGGGGCGGCAGTTAGGCTTGTCCACCTTGTTCACTACCACCACGGGCTTCAGTCCGATTTCGAGTGCCTTCTGCAGCACGAAACGTGTCTGTGGCATCGGGCCTTCGAAGGCGTCCACCAGCAGGATGCAGCCGTCGGCCATGTTCAGCACACGCTCCACCTCGCCGCCGAAGTCCGAGTGTCCCGGAGTGTCGATGACGTTGATTTTCGTTCCTTTATAGTTGATGGAAACATTCTTTGAAAGAATGGTTATGCCACGCTCACGCTCGAGCTCGTTGTTATCCAAAATCAAATCGCCTGTCTGCTGATTCTCGCGGAAAAGATTTCCTGCCAGCAGCATCTTGTCAACCAGCGTCGTCTTTCCGTGGTCAACGTGCGCAATAATCGCAATGTTCCTGATGTCCTGCATACCTTATGTGTCAAAAAATCAATACAGGCCGCGTGCAAGGCTAAGTTTGCTTAGGCGATGCCGTTGCGTTGCCTGAATTATCTAAATCGGGTGCAAAGGTAATACTTTTTCATGGATAAATGACAATCGGCAAATGACAATTAGCCCTTTAGCGTGTCAATTAGAGTTTTCTGCCCCTAAAAACAACCTCAAAATAAAAAATGTCGTGTTTTAGTTGCTGATTGTCAATTATTTTTTCCTACCTTTGTGCCCAGTTTCCAGCGAGTTGGTCATTCGGCTGAAAGAATACTGACGCGTAGGACAACATTTTATTCATTTATTATATACAAAAAACATTATGTATTTAGATTCAGCAAAGAAGGCAGAGATTTTCGCACAGTATGGTGCTTCTGCCACTGACACGGGTTCTTGCGAGAGCCAGATTGCACTCCTCACCTACCGTATCCAGCACCTCACAGAGCACGTGAAGGCTAATCACAAGGATTATGTGACTAACCGTGCCCTCGTGCAGCTCGTAGGTCAGCGTCGTCGCTTCCTCTCTTACCTCAAGCGTAAGGACATCGAGCGTTATCGTTCTATTGTCAAGAAGCTTGGTCTCCGTAAGTAATCCTTTCGGCGAGACATGTCAACAAGCCTCGGTATCCCCACAGGGACACCGAGGCTTTCTGTTTTTTCACACTTTGTGTGCCTGCTTGAGGCACAACGGTGTGTAACAGATGTAACACACTCTGTGTAACATTTGTCACACACACTATGTTACAAGTGTAACACACCGTGTGTTACACTTGTAACACTTCTTGCGCCAAAGTGTGTTACAAACGTGGCACAATCGGGCTTCGACGCGCTTAAAACTATTGAATTGCAAAGCAGAGTTTACAAAACGGGGGGGGGTGAGACGCCTTTTTTGAATAAAAAAAAGTAAAATGTACGAATGTGCTATTAACAGTGGCCTTTCTGCTATGAGATGCTCTATATTTGCCAGTGGGACTTTTGAGGAGATATTCCTTGTCAACCTTAGCAATACTAATCAAGCCGTTTGACTTGAAAAATCCCTAGAGAAGTTCGAAAAACGATTTTATTAACCTTCTAAACACAACAACACAATGAAAAAAGTATTTCAATGGCTTAGTGCATTGGCACTGATGGTAATGTGCACATGCGCGTTCGTGGCTTGTAGCGACGATGACGACAACAACAGCAGTGACGGTAACTGGACTGCATCGAAAAATGCTAAGATTCTGGGCACATGGGAAATCTCCAGTGTATCTTCTGATGATCCAGACTTCGACCCTTACAGACCTGGTCCAGAAATGGGTCAGATCATCTCTTTCAAATCTGACGGAACGTTTACGCAGGGTGGCGAAAGTGGCACATTCAAGTACAATAATGAAACTGGCGCTTTCTCAATCACCTCAAAGCACATGAGCTCAAAGGGCACAGTGCGGGTGTCTGAGAATGGTGAGTCAATGGTGGGCACAATTGATGTGACATCCGATGGCGTTACTGTTACTTATACGGTAGAATTTGAGAAGGCTGCGTCAGGTGGTGATGAAGGTGGTGACGGTGGTGATACCGACTGGAGCGAAGGCATTCTTGACACCAGAATGATTGGTACATGGACGATTACCGTTGACGAGGATGTTCCTTCGGCTAAGGGGCAAACGGCTACATTCAATGCAAATGGTACCTGTACGATAGGCGGTCATAGCTATACTTACAGCACCCAGACTGATACAAACAAAGGCGAAGACCGCATCAAGTTTACATTGTACTTGGATGGCGAAGCTGTCAATGAAGGTCGCCTTGTCCTTGTGTGCGGTGGTGGAGTGCTTAATGGTGAATACTGGACGCCTGGCCAGAAGCAGGATCGCAACATGGCTCTTGTGATGAAGAAACCGAATTACACCTATCCTTCGGGTGGTGTCAAGGGACGTTGGAAGATTACAACAGTCTATATGAACGACGGTCCATCAGTTGGTGAGGTGATAGTGTTCAATAGCGAAGGTGAAATGTACACCGAGGGTGATGCGCACGTGAATCATTACACCTATTCAGGAAATGATTCAGGTGGTACGCTGAATATCGAGTTGGATAAAGATGGAGACATACCGGGCACTCTGACCATCAGCAACGGAAGAGCTACATTCGAGGTCGGGGGACAGCCTGCTATCGTTCTTCAGAAGCAGTAATTAACTCCAAGCAGGCTCTTGCCTGTAATTGATAAAAAAGCAAGGCGGGCGAACATCACATGTGTTCGCCCGCCTTTTTTGTTGGGTCATGATTTCTTCGCTTGTCGGCGGAGCCATTCTTCTTTGGTGCGGCTCCAGCGTTTGTGTGTCCACAGCCACATCTCAGGGTGCGTCTGGATGTCCTCCTCGAGTAGCCGGAAGTACCAGTCGGTGAGGGTGTTTTCGGGCACGTTGGCAGGGTGGTCCTCCATCGGGATGATGTCAAGGTGGTAATAACCACGCTTGGGACGGCTCATGCGGCCATACATCATGAAGGCGTCCACCTTGCGGGCAATGTGCTCAGCGCCGATGAAGACGGCTGTGTCGTGGTTGAGGAACGGCACAAAGTGGTGAATGCTGCTCCACTTGGGCTGCTGGTCGCTGATGAAGCCTATTGTGTAGTTCTTGTTCTCCTTGCGCAGCTGGAGGATGCGGCGGAAAGTCTCCTTCATCTCAATGTTCTGGCCGCCATACTGACCACGCAGGTCAATGAAAAGCTGGTTCATCACGCGGTCGTAGATATGGTGGTAGATTTGTCCGGAGTTCGACCAAGGCTGCAAGCGGTAGTTGATGGACGAAATCCATTCCCAGTTGCCAAAGTGGCTCAGATAGAGGAAGTGGAAACGCTGTCCTGCCTCGTGGCGCTTCTTGATTTCTTCTATTCCGCTGAAGGTCATGCGGCGCATCATCTCCTTCTTGCTCATAGAGAGCATCTTGATGTCTTCCACAAAGTTGTCGCAGAACTGGTGGTAGAACTTGCGCTCTATCTCAGCAAGCTCCTTGTCAGACTTCTCGGGGAAAGCGCTTCGGAGGTTGTCGCGCACAATCTGCCGCCTATAGTAACGGCGGACGAACAGGCTAGCAAAGTCAGCAAAGGCGTACAGCACCGGGAAGGGCAGGAGGCTGATGAGCCAAAGGGTTCTCTTGATGAACTTGTATTTACGCATGAGAAGATGTGTCTTGTAGAAGGTTGAGGGTTGCTTTGACGATGGTCTCAGGGGCCATGTTCATGCAGCGAAGATCGCCAAACAGGCATGGCTTCTTTCCGTAGATGGAGCATGGACGGCAGGGCAAGCTGAGTTGCAGCTCGTTGCGGCCGTCTTGCCCATAGCCTGAGAATCCCGCCTTGGGATGGGTGGCTCCCCAGATGGATATCACGGGAGTGCCAAGAATGGAGGCAATGTGCATGTTGGCCGAGTCCATGGAGAGCATCACGTCGAGTTGCGACATGAGCAGCATCTCGTTCTTGAGGCCGCCAAGCGCGCCGCTGACATTCAGCACTGCGGGCTGGATGGCGCCCGATTGTTTGGAACTGGACAGCTGGTGGTGTGCAGCGTAGTCTTTCTCCCATTGGGACAGGATGGAGGATTCTGTCTTTCCTGCTCCGAAGAGGAACACACGGAGGCCACGGTCGGCAAGTGCATAGGCGACTTGCTGCATGCGCTCCAAAGGGTATATCTTCTGTGGGTGGGCAGCGAAAGGGGCAATACCTACCCAGTGCTGACCGGGTTGCTTGGTGCCTGCCACTTGGCGTACTGGCGCAAAGTTCTCCTGCTTGAGGTTGAGTCTCATGCGTCCTGGCAACGTGAGCTCAATGCCTATAGAACGGAACACATTGGCATAGCGTTCGGGCATGGAGCACAAGGCTTTGTGGTCGAGAGAATGGCCAATGAGCGCTTTCTTGTCTTTGCGGCCTTTGTCGATGACGGCCACGGGAGTTCCTGCCAAAGAAAAGCAGGTGCGCAGGTATTTGGTGCGTAGCACGTCGTGGAGGTCGGCCACGGCATCGAACTGTGAAGACTTGAGCTGGCGATAGAGACGAGTGAGTCCACCAATGCCGCTGTAGTTGTTGAGATCGATGCCTTTCACCTGCACATTGGCCGGCAGCCACTCAAACATGGGAACGAAACGGGAACGGGTGAGCATGGTGATGCGCAGCTCTGGATGCTGGGTGGCAAGCGCATGGAGCACAGGCACCGTCATGGCTGCATCGCCCATGGCGCTGAAACGCATAACAAGCAGGCGTTTGATGGTATTCGTTCTGGGTGATAGAAACATTTCGCTTTCGTGTTATCGGATTTCTTGAAGTGCTTTATTCGCCGCAGCCGCTATTGTGGCTTGTTGTTTGTCGTCGATAATGAGTGGATTACTTGCATAAGCGGCAGTCGTCGCATTTCTCAAGTTCGCCACGGAAACGCTTCTCTACCTTGACTGCAAGGCGCTGGCGAAGTGGCTCGTACTTGATTTGGTCGATGACTTGTCCCATGAAGGCGTTTTTGAGCAGAGTGCGCGCCTCGGCTTCGGGAATACCGCGCTGACGCATGTAGAACAGGGCCGCCTCGTCCATCACACCCACGGTGGAGCCATGTGCACACTTGACATCGTCGGCATAGATTTCCAGCATGGGCTGAGTGTACATGCGTGCATCGGAGGAGGCGCAGAGGTTGGCATTGGTCTCATGTGAGGATGTCTTCTGTGCGTCTTTCTCAACGAGTATCTTGCCGGCAAAGGCGCCAACCGCTTTGTCGTCCACCACGTACTTGTAGAGTTCGTCGGAGGTGCAGTTGGGCACTTCATGGCGAATGAGCGTATTGTTGTCGATGCGTTGCGAACCGGTTGCGATGGCGCAGCCGTTGAGGGTCACTTCTGAGTTCTCACCCTGCAGATAGACGTCGCACAGATTGCGTGTCTGCCCATTGAAGAGGGTGATGCTGTTGTGCTTGACGTTGCAGTCGCGCCCTTCTTGGATGTAGACATTGGAGAATCGCGAACAGAGCGGTGTGGTCTCCTCTATCTCGTAGAGGTCCAAGCGTGCGTTGTCGTGGCAGAAGACTTCGATGACCTGAGTGGTGAGGAAGCGTTGCTTGTCAGCTGCATGGTCATTGATGATGAGGGTGGCATCAGCACCTTGTTCCATCACGATAAGAACACGACGGTTCATCATCGTGGCGGCTGTGCCACGAAGCCAGTTGTCAACCACAATGGGGTCTTCCACTCTTGTATTCTTGGGCACATAGACGAGCAGGGCATCGTGCACCAGCGCGGTGTTGAGCGCTGTGATGGCATCGGTGTGGTCGGCTATGCGGTGATAGTAGGGGGTCACATCAATGGGTGCCTCCTGTATATTGTATATGTATGCGGAAGGCTTGACCGTGAGGGGAGACAGGGAGATGCCGTAGTTGGGGGCAAAGGCTGCGTCTACATCGGTGTAGCGGTAGCGCTCCACTTTCTTGGAAGGGAAACCCAAACGCTGGAACGTGGCGAATGCTTCGTCACGCACCGTGTTCATCACTGGGCAGCTCTTGCTCTTAATCAGGTCGGATGCTTCGTTGTAAAGTTCTATGTACTGCAACTCACTCGTCATGCCAGTTCTTCTTTAATCCAATCGAATCCTTGTTCTTCTATCTGTTGGGCAAGCTCTGCTGTGCCAGACTTCACTATCTGCCCGTTGATGAGCACATGCACAAAGTCGGGGCGGATATAGTCAAGCAGTCTTTGGTAGTGGGTGATGACGATGGCTGATGTCTCAGCGGTGCGCAACTTGTTGAACCCTTCTGCTACAATGCGGAGCGCATCTACATCAAGACCAGAGTCCGTCTCGTCGAGAATGCAGAAGGATGGCTCAAGCATGGCCATCTGGAATATCTCATTGCGTTTGCGCTCGCCACCAGAGAAGCCCTCGTTGACGGAGCGGTTCATGAGTTTCTGGTCAATCTCAACCAGTTTGCGCTTTTCGCGCATCACCTTGAGAAAGTCAGTGGATTTGAGCGGTTCCTTGCCTAAAGCCTCGCGTCGTGCATTGACTGCTGCACGCATGAAGTTGGTCATGCTGACACCAGGAATTTCAATGGGGGCTTGGAAGGACATGAAGATGCCGGCATGGGCACGTTCTTCTGTGCTCATGGCCAGGAGGTCCTGCCCGTTGAAGGTGATGCTTCCTTCTGTCACTTCATAGGCGGGATTGCCGACAATGACATTGGAAAGCGTCGATTTGCCTGCACCGTTGGTGCCCATCAAGGCGTGAATCTCGCCATCGTTGATGGTGAGGTCGATGCCTTTGAGTATTTCTTTATCGCCTACTTTGGCGTGGAGATTCTTGATGATTAACATATTTATCCTACAGTTCCTTCAAGTGATACAGATAATAGTTTTTGTGCCTCAACTGCGAACTCCATGGGGAGCTTGTTGATGACGTCTTTGGCATAGCCGTTGACAATGAGACCGACCGCTTCTTCTGTGGAGATACCGCGCTGGTTGCAATAGAAGAGCTGGTCTTCATTGATTTTGGAAGTGGTGGCTTCGTGCTCAACGGTAGCCGTATTGTTATGGATGTCCATGTAAGGGAAGGTGTGGGCACCACACTGGCTGCCCAAGAGGAGGGAGTCGCAAGAGGAGTAGTTGCGGGCGCCGTCTGCATGCTTGCCGACACGCACCAGACCTCGATAGGAGTTTTGCGACTTTCCTGCTGAGATTCCTTTGGAGATGATGGTGGAGCGTGTGTTTTTGCCCAAATGTATCATCTTGGTGCCAGTGTCAGCTTCTTGATGGTTGTTGGTGACAGCTACAGAGTAGAACTCTGCCTGGCTATTGTCGCCTCGGAGTACACAGGAGGGATATTTCCATGTGATGGCAGAACCAGTCTCGACTTGTGTCCACGAGAGTTTGCTGTTCACGCCACGTAGGTCACCTCTCTTGGTCACGAGGTTGAGCACACCTCCACGTCCTTCGCTGTCGCCGGGATACCAGTTCTGCACGGTTGAATATTTCACTTCGGCATTGTCCATTACTACGATTTCGACGATGGCGGCATGGAGCTGATTCTCATCGCGCATCGGTGCTGTGCAACCTTCGAGGTATGACACGTAAGAGCCTTCGTCGCAGACGATAAGGGTTCGTTCAAACTGTCCTGTATTGCGGGCATTGATGCGGAAGTAGGTGGAGAGCTCCATCGGACAACGTGTGTTCTTGGGAATATAGACGAATGAGCCGTCGGAGAACACGGCGCTGTTGAGTGCCGCAAAGTAGTTGTCTTTGGGCGGCACTACGCTACCAAGGTATTTCTGTACCAAATCAGGATGGTTCTTTACAGCCTCGCTGATGGAACAGAAGATGATGCCTTTTTCGGAGAGTTTCTCCTTGAAGGTGGTTTTGACAGAAACCGAATCCATCACGGCATCCACAGCTGTGCCTGAAAGCGCAAGACGTTCCTCAAGAGGAATGCCAAGCTTATCGAAGGTCTTCATCAATTCAGGATCAATCTCTTGCTCTTTGTTCCCTTGGCCTTTCTTAGCTGTAGGGTCTGCATAATAAGAGATGGCTTGATAGTCAATCTCTGGCAGATGCACGTGCCCCCATGTGGGTTGTGTCTGTGTGAGCCAATAGCGGTATGCCTCCAGACGGAACTGTAAGAGCCAATCCGGTTCTCCTTTCTTCTCGGAGATGAGACGGATGACATCCTCGTTCAGTCCTTTGTCGATAATTTCAGTATGAACATCGGTGGTAAACCCAAACTCATACTTCTTTTCCGCTATGCGGCGAACGAGCTCATTTGAATCCTGTCCGGGCTTCTTCTCCTCGTTCTCGTTCTGCTTCCCGTTCTTGTTCTTCTCGTTCATTCCGTTTCTTTTGTAGGGTGAATTTTGTCAACAGCCTTATCAACCATGTGCTGTAAACCATGCTTGGGCGTGCAGCCTTGGGCTTCCTCGGTAGCGTCAGTCACAATCAGAAGGTCAGGGATGATTATCTGAGTGGCATGCTTCACTCGATAGTAGAGAGTAGGACGTTCGTCCAGTTTCTCGGGCTTGAAGCCTGCATTGCTGACAACAAAGTCGTAGAGGTTGAGCCCGATGCTGAGAATGATGGCATAGCAGATGACACCAACCGCTGCGCCCAGCAAGCGGTTGAGAAAGTTGAGTTTCAACTTCTTGAAGAATTCAGTAAAGAATGCTGCCACCCAGCCTAAGGCAATGGGTACCACGATGACAATAAGGATGAATGCGATAAAACGGCCAAAGCCAATATTGGCGCCTGTCTTATCGGCAAGAAAATCACCAAACTGGTGATAAAGTGTGGCGGCGATCAGTAAACCGACCGCCACACCTAAGAAATTCGCTACCTGTTTAAATGCACCCTGCTTGAAGCCTATAACGGCACCAAAGATGAGTACAATATATATCAGTATTTCCATTTACAGTTTTGTCTTCACTTCGACTTCTGTGTATGTCTCCAGCACGTCTCCCTCACGGATATCGTTGAAGTTGACAATGGAGATACCGCACTCGAAGTCGCGACCAACTTCTTTGACGTCGTCCTTGAAACGCTTGAGCGCCAAAATCTCGCCAGTGTGAACCACAATGCCGTCGCGCACCACACGTACCTTGTCGGAACGGTGAACCTTGCCTTCGGTTACCCAGCAGCCTGCCACTGTACCCACCTTGGTGATGTGATAAACTTGGCGTACGTCCACTTGGGCTGTGATTTCCTCCTTGAGGGTCGGAGCCAACATGCCTTCCATGGCATCTTTTACCTCTTCGATGGCATCATAGATGATAGAGTAGAGGCGGATGTCTACACCATATTGCTCTGCCAAACGGCGCGCAGCAGCAGAAGGACGTACCTGGAAGCCAATGATGATGACATTCTCTGATGCATGAGCCAATTCTACATCGTTCTCGCTGATTTGACCAACGGCTTTGTGAATGACGTTGACCTGAATCTTCTCGGTAGAGAGCTTGATGAGCGAGTCAGACAAAGCTTCGATAGAACCGTCCACGTCGCCTTTGACAATGAGGTTGAGCTCTTTGAAGTCGCCTAATGCAATGCGTCGGCCTAACTCGTCGAGTGTCAGGCGGGTCTGAGTACGGAGGCCCTGTTCGCGTTTCAACTGTTCGCGCTTGTTGCAAATTTCGCGAGCTTCCTGCTCAGTATCCATCACATGGAAGGTGTCACCTGCCGTTGGAGCGCCGTTCAAACCGAGAATTACTGCTGGTTCGGCAGGAAGTGCCTTTTCGATGCGCTGACCACGTTCGTTGAACATTGCCTTGATGCGGCCGTAATGAGTTCCTGCTAATACGATGTCGCCTTGATGGAGAGTACCGTTAGATACGAGCACCGTAGCCACATAACCACGTCCCTTGTCAAGTGTGGACTCGATGATGGAACCTGTTGCCTTTCGGTTAGGATTTGCTTTGAGGTCAAGCAATTCGGCTTCAAGCAGCACCTTGTCCATCAGTTCTTCTACACCGATACCTTTCTTGGCACTGATGTCTTGGCTCTGGTACTTGCCACCCCATTCCTCCACAAGAAGGTTCATGGTAGAGAGTTGCTCCTTAATCTTGTCTGGGTTGGCTCCTGGCTTATCAATCTTGTTGATGGCAAAGACCATTGGAACTCCAGCTGCCTGCGCGTGAGCGATGGCCTCTTTAGTCTGAGGCATCACATCGTCGTCGGCTGCCACGATGATGATGGCAATGTCGGTTACCTTGGCACCGCGGGCACGCATAGCTGTGAAGGCTTCGTGGCCTGGAGTATCGAGGAACGTAATCTTGCGACCATCTTTCATTTTCACATTATATGCACCGATGTGCTGGGTAATACCACCTGCCTCACCGGCAATCACGTTTGTCTTACGGATATAGTCGAGAAGTGAAGTCTTACCGTGGTCGACGTGACCCATCACCGTAATGATTGGGGCGCGACGTTCAAGGTCTTCCTCCTTGTCCTCTACCTCTTCAATGGCATTCGACACTTCTTCTGACACATAGCTGGTGGTGTAACCAAATTCTTCAGCCACAATGTTGATGGTTTCTGCGTCAAGGCGTTGGTTGATGCTCACCATCATGCCGATAGACATACATGTGCCGATGACTTTCGTAACAGGTACGTCCATCATTGTGGCAAGTTCGTTGGCAGTTACGAACTCTGTCAGCTTCAGCACTTTGCTTTCTGCGTTCTCGGCCATCTCTTCTTCAGCCATACGCTCATGAATGGCTTGGCGCTTGTCCTTGCGGTACTTCACGCCCTTCTTCTCTTGTTTGGCTGTGAGACGTGCGAGTGTCTCCTTTACCTGCTTTGCTACTTCCTCTTCTGTGAGTTCCTGTGGCTTTACAGGCTGCTTCTTCTTATTCTTTTTGCCTTGGCCCTGCTGTGATGCATTTGCATTTGGCTTGTTCTTGGCTTGGTTGGGTTGTGCGCCACCGGCAGCTTGGCCTTTGCCTCCCTGCTTCTTCCCTTGACCTTGCTGGCCATTGTTCTGCTTAGCAGCAGCATCAATGTCCACCTTGCTGTTGTTGATGCGGTTGCGCTTTTTCTTTTGGCCAGCAGCTTGCGCATCACCAGTTTGAGCGCCTTGACGCTCTTTGCGGCGCTCAGCTTTGCTCTTGCGGTCAGGACGCGTTTTGCTGTTGAGCGTAGAGAGGTCAATAAATCCAACCTGTTTGAACTGCACGCCTGCTTCTGTTGGTGCCGCTAAACGGTAAACACCGTTCTCGTCTTGCTCCAATCGGTCTGCTGGGGTAAGTTTCTCTTGTTTCTTCTCGGGGACGCTTACCTCAACTTCTTTTGCTGCCACAGGTGCTGGCTCAGCAGGTTTTGTTTCTTCTTGGGGTTCAGCAGGCTTTTCTTTTGCTTTGGGGGCCTCTTTCTTCAAATCGTTGATATTGCCAACGATTTTGAGTTGGGGCTTTTTAGCGGCTTTTTCTCTCTCAAGGCGTTCTTTTTCCTCTCGAGCAGCTTGCTGGCGCTCCTTCTTCTCCTGCAGTTCCTTTTCCTTTTGGTTTTGGATCTTTTGTTTAGTGACGGCATTTTGTTTCATGTCCTCACCAAACTCTTTTTGCAGCAGCGCATACTGTTCGTCCGTGATTTTAGCGTTAGGAGTGGCATCTTGTAATGCCATTCCCTTCTTCTGCAGGAATTCAGCCACGGTGTTGATTCCTACATTCAGTTCTTTTAATGCTTTGTTCAGTCTTACTGCCATATAGACTAATTTATTCTATTTTTCTTTGAACCGGCTTCTCTGTCAGTTCTTTTTTAATCTTCAAATTCTGCTTTCAGTACACGAAGCACTTCATCGACGGTGTCTTCTTCGAGGTCGGCTTTCTCCACCAACATGGCACGAGGGGCACTCAGCACACTCTTTGCGGTGTCAAGACCAATACCCTTAATCTGTTCGATAATCCAAGGCTCAATCTCGTCAGAGAACTCGTCCAGATAGATGTCTTCCTCATCGGGTTCTTCGCCATTCAACTCGCGGAATACGTCAATCGTATATCCTGTCAGCATGGATGCCAATTTGATGTTGTCACCATTCTTACCGATAGCCAAGCTTACTTGATCGGGTTGCAGATATACCTCTGCTTTCTTCTTCTCTTCGTCGAGAGTGATGGATGATACAGCAGCGGGGTTCAGAGAACGCTGAATGAACAGCTTGATATTGCTGGTGTAGTTGATCACGTCAATGTTTTCGTTATGCAATTCGCGAACGATGCCATGAATACGGCTGCCCTTTACACCAACGCAGGCGCCTACAGGGTCAATTCGCTCGTTGTAGCTCTCCACGGCAATCTTTGCCCTTTCTCCTGGAATGCGGGCAATGCGCTGTACGGTGATGAGGCCGTCGTTGATTTCTGGTACTTCCTGTTCCAAAAGGCGGCGCAAGAAGTCTGGAGAGGTACGGGAAAGGATGATTTTGGGATTGTTGTTCAGGTTATCCACACGAAGCACAATCGCACGGGCTGTCTCACCTTTACGGAAGAAGTCACCAGGAATCTGTTCGCTCTTGGGCAACAGGAGTTCATTGCCTTCATCATCCAACAAGAGCATCTCGCGTTTCCAGATCTGGTATACTTCGCCAGTTACAATCTGGCCGACTTTGTCTGCATATTTGTTATAGAGATTATCATGCTCAAGATCCAGAATCTTGCTGGCCATTGTCTGACGGAGTGTTAGAATGGCACGGCGGCCAAACTTGGCAAACTCAATCTTCTCACTCACCTCCTCTCCTTCTTCAAAATCAGGGTCAATCTTCTGGGCGTCAGAAAGGCTTATTTCTGCATTTTCATTTTCCACATTGCCGTCAGCGACCACGACACGGTTACGATAGATCTCAAAGTCGCCTTTGTCTGGGTTGACAATGACGTCAAAGTTCTCATCGGAACCGTATGTCTTCTGTAAAACGCTACGGAAGCTGTCTTCAATCACGCTAACCAATGTGGTTCTGTCAATGTTCTTTGTCTCCTTGAAATCCTTAAAGGTATCAATCAAGTTGACACGTTCTGTCATTTTTTTTGTTGCCATAATATGTTTTATTGTTCTAATTCAATCTGTTGGGCAAAGGAATAGGTGCGGCTATCTTTACTCATTTGAAATCGATGATGTTCTTCACCCACTTCACTTCGTCATATTTGAAGGTCTTGTCTACTTCAACCATCTGTGGGCGCTTCTTGCCTTCCACTTTCTGTTTTTCCATGACAGTAATGACAAAGGATTGCTCATCAGCACTCTTCATACATCCCTCCATCTTCTTGCCGCTGGCTGTGAGAAGCTCAACATCATATCCGATGGAATTGATGTATTGTTGCAATACTTTGAAAGGCTGCCCGATGCCCGCAGAGCCAACCTCTAACTCAAAGTCCTCTACGTCTCGGTCGAAATGTTCTTCTATGAAACGGCTTAGTTCACAGCAGTCCTCAATCCAAACACCATCCTTGTGGTCAATCTCCACTGTGATTTTGTTCTCTGCATCGACTGTTGCATCTACCAGGAAATATTCTTTCCCTTCCAGCCATTCCATGGCCAGTTCCTTCACTTTCTGTTTGTCAATCATATAAAAACGTTCTAAGAAAACTTAGTGCCTATTCAAACAAAAAAGGGAACTTATTTCAGTCCCCTCTCATTATTCCGCTGCAAAATTACGGTGTTTCTGTGACTCTGCCAAAAATATCGGGAAGAAATTGAATAAAAGCAAAAAGATTTGGTGAAAAACGTTTTTCTTAGGTGACTTTTGGACGATTGAGGGGGAATCCGTACCTTTGTAGCCGATTTATTTATGCAAGTTATCAGTAAGAACAAAGATGCGAGAGCCTGTGTGGCGACAATTGGGACATTTGATGGGGTCCATCGAGGTCATCGATATGTGCTGAGACAGGTGCTTGATTCTGCTCGAGAGAAAGGGCTTGATTCTGTGGTTGTAACATTTGCCAACCATCCCTTGCGTGTGCTCCGTCCTGGAGTACACCCACAGATGTTGACCCTCGAAGAGGAGAAAGTGGAACTATTGCAGGCGGTAGGTGTGGATACTGTGGTGCTGTTGGATTTTACAGAGGACTTAGCACGGATGAATGCTTCTGATTTTATGCGTACGGTCTTGAAAGATAGATTGAATGTAAAGGAGCTGATAGTGGGTTATGACAACCATATAGGTCATGATCGCAGGGGATTTGACGATTGCCGTCACGATGGAGAGTCTATGGGCATTGTGGTGAAAGGGTGCGATGAATTGAAGGCGGAGGAGGCTGTTTCATCAACGGAGATTCGACAGGCTTTATTAGCAGGGAATGTGGATGAGGCAAATAGGTTGTTGGGGTATCCTTTTTTTATCAGGGGAACTGTTATCGAGGGTTTCCAAAATGGACGTAAACTGGGCTATCCAACAGCGAATTTGCAAGTCGATCCCAATAAGTTGATACCTAAAAACGGAGTTTATTTCGTGAATACAGAGTATGGATTTGGCATGCTTAATGTAGGCACTCGCCCCACCTTGCATAATGGACGACAGCGCAGTATAGAGGTGCACGTTTTTGACTTTGATGACAGTTTGTATGGGAAGCCTGTGCGCATGGAACTCTTATGTTGGTTAAGAGGAGAGAAAGAATTCGATTCGTTATTGTCCTTGCGGGGGCAATTAGAGGAAGATGAAAAACAATGCCGGCAATTGATGGCACAAATGGAAAGTAAAGGCGTATGATTGAAATCTTGGGAACATTGGTTTCACTTGATCTTTTTAAGGTCTTTTTTTGCTGTGACTTGGAACGTTGTCATGGCATTTGTTGTGTGGAAGGTGATGCGGGAGCGCCAGTTTCGATGGAAGAGGTCGGATTGCTGGAGGAGGCATATGAAGCTGTGCATGATGAACTGACCCCAAAAGCGCAAGAAAGGGTGGATCGTGATGGAGTGGTTTATCCAGACCGCGATGGAGAGCTTGTCACGCAGATTGTGGACGGGAAGGATTGTGTGTTTGTGAAACATGACGGAGGTTGTGCTTTCTGCGCTATCGATTCTGCTTATCGATGTGGCAAATTCTATTGGCAGAAACCCATCTCTTGTGCATTGTATCCAGTTCGCCTGTCTAAGGTAGGGGACATGGTTGCGGTAAATGTGCATAAATGGGATGTGTGTCAACCAGCCCGTGAATTGGGAAGTCGATTGCAACTTCCTGTGTACCAGTTCTTGAAAGAACCTCTTATACGCCGGTTTGGTCAGGCTTGGTGGGACGAATGCGATCTTGCTGCCAAAGAGTTAAAGAAGGCTGGCTATTTGGACTAAATCGGGAAAAACGAACAGGAAAGAGGCTGAAATTAGCTTTTTTTTCAAAAAAATAGTCTAGAAGCGTTCTTTTTAAGAAAAATTGTTCTACATTTGCAAGCGTCTTGATTGTCTTTTGTGGAGCCTCTGCCCCATCTCATTTGTGATGGTTGGCGAAAGAGGGGCCTTAAAAACATTTCTATGATTACAATTCAGAACAACGATGGAGACAGAAGAGTTCTTTTGTTGGATGGTCCGTTCCCTCTTGATGAGAGCCCGGACTTTCCCGAATATCTCTTTGACGTAATCTTCATTGTGAACGGTGCGGTTGAGGAGACGAAGACAATCCTTAATAGCATCAATCCCATCACGTCTTCTAAATGCTGTTACAAACCTCTGTTTGTGGCGAGCGCACTGAAGGGCAAAATGGGAAATTATGACGAGATAATAGATGGGTATGCCGACGATTGGAATAGCATGGATGTGTTGGCCAAAGTGGAGAACATCATCGATTATAATGCTAAAATAGGACTTAGCGCTCAAGAGGATCCCATCGTGTCTTCAAACCAGTTCTTTATCCGTCTAACGCGCTATTTGATATCTAGAAAAAAGACCGTATTGGAACCACGGCTCGATGTATCAGCATCAACGGGATATGTCATCCCCGTTTTTGACCTGTTTTATCGATTGGGGCAATACGAACTGAGTGACTTTTTTGTGTTTGTCCAGTCAATGACTGAGAAGGGGCTGTTTAGGGCGACAAGGTTTGTCAATAAAGTGTATCTCTGTCCCTCATGCCTCCATTCGCATTTGCTGTACATTAAGACCTGCCCCCAATGTGGACAATCGTCTATCCAGACAGAAGAGGTCATTCACCATTTCCGCTGTGCTAATGTGTCACCCGAGCACACCTACAACTTTGGAGGGCAGCTTCGTTGTCCCAAGTGCAATAAGATTCTGCGCCATATAGGCATGGATTACGATCGTCCAGCCATCATCCATACATGCAATACATGTGGCAATAATTTCATAGAGCCAAAGACCAAGACGCTTTGTACAAGTTGCCACAAGACTCACGACGCCGAAGAGCTTATTCCTCAAGATTTCAATATCTACGAAATAACATCTGAAGGTAAGCAGTCTATTATTTCTCCGAATATAGGCTTCACGATTTACACGGAGTTCTATGATAATTACATTGAATATAACCGGTTCGTTAGTCGTATTAGGCTTTTGGCAGAGCAAAAGTTTTCGGGTAATATTGCGGGAGACTTGCTTGTGGGCAAAATTTGGATACTGAACGAAAAGGAAGAGACGATGCCAATACGGCCTGAAGAGATAGAGCTTGTGTGTCTTTATTTCCCCAACAACAAGGTATCTGCAGCCAACAACATTACCTATGTGGGTTCTGTTATCCGTGACAATGCTGGTGATACGGAAGAAGAAATCATCAACTTCCAAGTCATGATGTCGGAAACATTGCGTGCCGCAGTTCCTATATTGAAACCCGGTGAAAAGATCTGTTACACTTATATGAAGTTGCAGGGCAATCAATCCACCATTGGGGACTTTATAAAAGAAATGGACTATATCTCCGTTACCCCAGATGATACTGCGGTGTATGCATCAACGGATGAACTTCAGAATTGATACAATTGCAGCATGGCTTTCCGCAAACTTGCTGTTTCATTAGAGAAATAAAATAAATAACATAAAAAATGAACGACCACATCACTCCAGGAATCAACGTAGAGAGTTTATCTGTTCTCGTTGTAGATGATGTTCCATTGAACATCCTTCTTATTAAGAAAATGTTGTCGCAGTACACCTTTGAAATCCGTACTGCTAATGGTGGACAGGCTGCTCTCGATGCTATTGCACAGAAAAAGCCGGATTTGTTGTTGCTTGACCTTATGATGCCAGGTATTGACGGCTTTGAGGTGATTAAGCGTCTTCGTGCCGATGAAGCAACAAAGGATCTTCCTATCATTATTCTTTCAGCCCTCAATTCAGAGCAGGATATCTCGAAAGGTTTCCAATTGGGAGCCAACGACTTTATCAACAAGCCCATCATTATGGAGAAGCTGTTGAGCAGTGTTACTACGCAGATTAACCTGCAAGCAGCAAAGCGTCAGCTGAACAACTAATAGCAGTTGATTGACGTTTATAAAACTTGTCAACAAGAGAAAGCCATGCTGGTTGATGCATTAAAGCATACCAGCATGGCTTTCTCTTGTTAATAATATGTGTTCCTGCTACTTCAGGATTTTTATGAGTTCGCTTGGTGTAACGAGCTGCTGCTCGCCAGAGGTCATGTCTTTCAAGTTTATTTTCCCTTCGGCCATTTCACTCTCGCCCACAAGTGCCACAAATGGGATTTGCTTGGCGTTAGCATAGCTCATCTGCTTCTTCATCTTGGCTGAGTCTGGATAAATCTCTGCGCTGATGCCTTCCGAGCGCAGTTGTGCCAATACAGGCAGGCAGAAGTTCGCTTCAGCTTCACCGAAGTTTACGAACAGAATCTTGGTGCCGTTCACGGCTTCTTTGGGGTATAAATCCAACTGGTTCAGCACGTCGAAGATGCGGTCTGCGCCAAACGAGATGCCCACGCCGCTCAATCCGGGCATGCCGAAGATGCCGGTGAGATTGTCGTAGCGTCCACCTCCTGTGATAGAACCGATTTGTACATCCAGAGCTTTTACTTCGAAGATGGCTCCTGTGTAATAGTTCAAGCCACGTGCCAACGTCAAGTCTAATTCAACTTCATTCTTCAAGCCTTCAAGCTTGGAAAGGATGAAAGCTGTTTCCTCAATGCCTTTCAGTCCAATCTCAGAATCCTTCAGTACCTCTTTCATGGTGGCCAGCTTCTCTGTATTGGTGCCGCTCAGCTGAATGATGGGCTGCAGTTTCTCTATTGCCTCTGCAGGAATGCCGTTGTCTGCCAGTTCAGCGTTCACGGCTTCCAGTCCAATCTTGTCCAGCTTGTCGATAGCCACTGTGATGTCCACAATCTTATCGGCTTGTCCAATCATCTCTGCTATGCCAGTCAGAATCTTGCGGTTATTCACTTTGATGCATACACGTACACCGAATTTCGTGAACACGGTATCGACAATCTGCATCAGTTCCACCTCGTTCAGCAATGAGTCGCTGCCCACTACATCGGCATCGCACTGATAAAACTCTCTGTAGCGTCCCTTTTGTGGGCGGTCTGCACGCCACACGGGCTGAATCTGGTAACGTTTGAAAGGCAATGCCAGTTCCTCTCTGTGCTGCACTACATAGCGTGCGAATGGCACTGTGAGGTCATAGCGCAGTCCCTTCTCGCAGAACTTGGCGGCCAGTTTCAGCGTGCTGGTGTTTGCCACTTCGTCTGGAGTCATGCCATGCAGAAAGTCGCCTGAATTCAGAATCTTGAATAAGAGTTTATCGCCTTCTTCGCCATACTTGCCCATCAGGGTGGAGAGATTCTCCATAGCAGGCGTTTCGATCTGTTGGAAACCATACAAGGCATATACGTCCTTGATGGTGTTGAATATGTAGTTGCGCTTCGCCATCTCTACGGGCGAAAAGTCGCGTGTTCCCTTAGGGATACTTGGTTTCTGTGCCACCTTAGATATTGTAATTATGATGTATTAATAAAGTCAGATAATGAGGTCAAAACATTCTGCTGACCCGCTCAATGCCTTCCACGAGGGTGTTGACTTCTTCCATTGTGTTGTAGAGTCCGAAAGAGGCGCGCACGGTTCCGCTGATGCCCAGTCGTGTCATGAGTGGTTCGGCGCAATGATGGCCTGTTCTCACGGCGATGCCGAGTCTGTCGAGCAGGGTTCCCATGTCTAGATGGTGAATATCGCCTACCAAAAAGCTGATGACGGCGTCGCGATGGGTTGCTGTTCCCATGATGCGCATTCCTTCAATCTGCTGCATGCGCTCTATAGCATATTGTGTGAGTTCCTGCTCATGGGCATAAATGTTGTCCATGCCCAGCGCTGTCACATATTCTATAGCCTTGGCCAAGGCGTGTGTTGCCACATAGTCGGGCGTGCCGGCCTCAAACTTGTATGGAAGTACATTGTATGTCGTCCGTTCCCACGAAACGTTCTTAATCATTTCTCCTCCGCCTTGATAAGGAGGCAGTTTCTCCAGCCACTCTTCTTTCCCATACAGGACGCCAACTCCCGTTGGTCCGTAAACCTTGTGTCCAGAGAAGGCAAAGAAGTCGCAGTCGATGTCCTGCACATCCACGGGCATGTGTGGCACTGACTGTGCGCCGTCTATCAACACCGGTATGCCGTGAGCATGGACGATTTCAACGATCCGCTTCACGGGATTGATAGTGCCGAGCACGTTGCTGACATGGGTGCAGCATACGATTCTTGTGCGCTGATTGAGCAATTCCTCCAGCGCTTCCAGCTCCAGCTCGCCCTCATCTGTCATCGGAATCACACGCAGCGTTGCACCTTTCCTCTCGCACAACATCTGCCATGGGACGATGTTGGAGTGGTGCTCCATGGCGCTCACCACAATTTCATCTCCTTCCTTCACCATGGCCTCTCCCAGCGAGAATGCCAGCAGGTTAATGCTCTCAGTAGTGCCCCTTGTGAAGACAATCTCGTTCGTGCTTTTCGCGTTGATGAACTTGCGCACGGTTTCTCTGCTGGCTTCGTGTAGGTCTGTGGCTTGTTGCGACAAAAAATGAACACCACGATGGACATTGGCATTCACATTGTAATACTCATCCATCATGGCTTCCACCACTTGACGGGGCTTTTGTGTAGTGGCTCCATTGTCCAGATAGACCAATGGCCGTCCATACACTTCCCGTGCAAGAATGGGGAAATCTTCGCGCACTTTATTTACGTCGTACATCATCTTGGAGTGCAAAGTTAGTGAGAAAAATTCATAGAACAAGCCATGATGCTCACTTTTTGGTTGTTAGGCAATAAAAGAAGCCCACGCTTGCAGGATAATGCCCTGTAAGCGTGGGTAAATTGTAAAAGCGACGAATAGCACGTCTGTCTTAGAGAGGCATGTTTCCGTGCTTCTTGGGAGGGTTGCTTTGGTTCTTGTTGCGTGACATCTCCAACGCTTGGATAAGGCGGGTGCGGGTATCGCAAGGCGAGATGATTTCGTCAATGTAGCCGAGCTGTGCCGCAGGCATTGGGTTGGCGAACTTCGTGCGGTATTCCTCGATTTTCTCTGCACGCTCTTCGGGTGTAGCCTTGCGGTAGAGGATGTTGCAGGCACCTTCTGCGCCCATCACAGCAATCTCTGCCGTTGGATAAGCGAGGTTGATATCTGCTCCGATACACTTCGAATTCATCACGATGTATGCTCCGCCATACGCTTTGCGAGTGATGAGAGTAATTTTGGGAACGGTAGCCTCTGCAAAGGCATAGACGATTTTTGCGCCGTGACGAATGATGCCGTTGTGCTCTTGCTGCACGCCGGGCAAGAAGCCTGGAACATCTTCAACTGCTATCAAAGGAATGTTGAAACAGTCGCAGAAGCGGATGAAGCGTGCGGCTTTGTCTGACGCATCAATGTCAAGCGCTCCGGCCAGGAAGTTTGGCTGGTTGGCAACGAAACCAACTGTGCGGCCTGCCATACGTCCGAAGCCAATGACGATGTTCTTGGCAAACTCGGGCTGTATCTCAAAGAAATACTGCTGGTCGCATATTGGTTCAATAATGTTACGGATATCATAGGGAATGTTAGGGTCGGTTGGCACCACCGTGTCAAGCTCGTGGCAGATGCGTGTCACCTCGTCTGTGACGGGGTGGATAGGCGCGTCCTCCATGTTGTTGGAAGGGATGAAGCCGATGAGCTCGCGGATGGTCATCAATGTCTCCTCGTCGTTGTTGCAGATGAAGTGGCTGACACCGCTCACGCTGTTGTGTGTCATGGCGCCGCCCAGCGTTTCTTTGTCCACATCCTCGTTGGTTACAGCCTTCACCACGTTAGGGCCAGTCACGAACATCTGGCTCTGTTCCTTCACCATGAGGATGAAGTCGGTGAGTGCAGGGCTGTAGCACGAACCACCGGCACAAGGACCAAGGATGGCACTAATCTGAGGGATGACACCGCTTGACATCACGTTTCTCTTGAAGATGTGTGCGAAGCCAGTGAGTGATTCCACACCTTCCTGGATGCGTGCACCGCCTGAGTCATTGAGTCCGATGATGGGGGCACCATTCTTGAGGGCGAGGTCTTGCACCTTTGCGATTTTCTGTGCATTTGCGGCAGACAAAGAGCCGCCCAGCACAGCGAAATCAAAGGCATAGACGAAGACGATGCGTCCATCTATCTTGCCGTAGCCCGATATGACGCCGTCGCCTTCGATACGCTTGTTCTCCATGCCGAAGTCGTTGCAGCGATGCACGACGTGTTTATCCAGTTCGACGAAGGTGCCGCGGTCCAGCAGCGTCTCTATTCTTTCTCTTGCTGTAAGCTTTGTCATTTTTCTTCTTTTTTAATGTCCAACTTGATGAGCGGCTGTTCCACACGGACGCTGTCGCCCACATTCACTAACACATCCTTGACGGTGCAGTCGGCATTCACCTTGTAGTTTGACTGCATCTTCATGGCTTCCATTGTCAGCACGGTGTCGCCGGCTTTCAGTTGGTCGCCAGGCTTCACATAGATGTTGACAATCTTGCAAGGCATTGGTGCCGTGATGACGTCTGCCTGAACAGAGCCGGAAGAGCCTCCACGGCGCATCTTCATGTACTTCGCCTGCGAGTCAAGCATGTCGATTTGGTAGGTAGAGTAGTTGAGGTTCACGCGATAGTGCTTCTCGCCACTTTCGCGGATGAGTTCGGCATTATAGGAATTGCCGTCGTAGATGAGGGAGCAGGTGCCGTTTTGCAGCATCGCCACATCCACGTCATACACCTTCCCGTCAATGTCTATTTTCACTTGGTTGCCCTCCTTGCTCAGCATGGTGACTTCCAAGGTCTTATTTCCTACTTGTATTTCCATATTTGCTGTTTGTTATATTCACGTTGGTGCTGAAGGCAGCGCCTTCTTGCCCATGCTCTCTGCGTTTTGTAACACAAATTGATTCGCCTTGTGTTACAAGTGTTACATACGGCGTGTTACAATTGTAACACACGGTATGTGACAAATGTTACACAGGGTGTGTTACATTTGCTACACCGGGCGTATGGCAAGCGCCGCCTCGGTGCTGTTACACGCGCAGCACTCCTTTCTGCAATCCGAATGCTCTCCAGCGGCTGATGGCAGTGTTCTCCGCTGTAGGCATGCTTGGTTTATTCTCTTCAAGATTCATCAGATAGTCAATGTATGCCGCAATGACAGCCATTGGCTCAGAGTCGTTCTTGAAGCCTGGGCGTGGACGCAGGCGCTCTTGGTTGCGCTCAATGAAGTAGGTGTTGTAGTTGCCCTGCTTAAAAGAAGGCACGTCGATGATGCGGCGCAGGTAGCGGATATTGGTGGTCAAGCCCGTAATCTTGTACTCGTAGAGCACGCGGCGCATACGCTCGATGGCATATTCGCGGTTGGTAGCCCACACGATGAGCTTGCCTATCATCGGGTCGTAGTGCACGGGAATCTCATAGCCTTCATACACATACGAGTCTATACGTGTGCCAATGCCGTGAGGCTCCGTCAGTTGCTGAATCACGCCAGGAGAAGGCATGAAGTTGTGCTCTGTGTCTTCTGCACAAATACGGCACTCGATGGCATGCCCGCGTTGGCGTATGTCCTCCTGACGGTAGTTCAGAGGCTGTCCGTCGGCAATGAGAATCTGCTCTTTCACGAGGTCGATGCCCACCACTTCTTCCGTGATGGGGTGCTCAACTTGCAGGCGCGTGTTCATTTCCAGGAAGTAGAACTTGTGGTATTTGTCCACCAAGAACTCGATGGTGCCGGCGCCTTCATAGCCCACGGCGCGTGCTGCGGCCACAGCCTTGGCTCCCATCTCCATGCGCAGGTTGTAGTCGATGAAGGGAGATGGGCTCTCTTCCACAATCTTCTGGTGGCGGCGCTGCACGGAGCATTCGCGGTCAAAGAGATGCACCACGTTGCCATGCTTGTCACCCAAGATTTGGAACTCAATATGATGAGGCTCTTCTACGAACTTCTCGATATAAACCGTGTCATCGCCAAAGCCAGACATGGCTTCGCTGCGGGCAGCATTATACATCTCTACGACATCTTCTTCCCGCTCAATGAGGCGCATGCCCTTGCCACCGCCGCCCATAGAGGCTTTCAGCATGACGGGGAATCCAATTTTCTTTGCCACCTTCACGGCCTCTTCGGCAGATTTCAGCGGCTCTTCTGTGCCGGGAACGACAGGCACACCTGCCTCTATCATTTTGCGGCGGGCGCTAATCTTGTCGCCCATTTCCTCCATCGTCTCAGGACGAGGACCAATAAAGATAAAACCCTCTTGCTCACATCTGCGGGCAAACTCTGCATTCTCAGAGAGGAATCCATAGCCGGGATGAATGGCATCCACTTTATGCTTCCGTGCTGCTTCCAAGATGTGATCAATGTTCAGATAGCTGTCGCTGCTGGCAGCCCCGCCTATGCACTCGGCCTCGTTGGCAAAGAGCACGTGGCGAGAGAGGCGGTCGGCGGTACTATACACAGCCACCGAGCGGATACCCATCTCATAGCAGCTGCGCATCACACGGATAGCTATCTCTCCACGATTTGCAACTAATATCTTTCTAATCATATATATATTATATAATGTGTAGTATCTTTAATACATCTCCTGTATTGACAATTCATTCGCTTCAGCGAGTGCACAGTCGTCCGTGATTTGTCGGAGCGAAATGGCGGCCTTGTTAAGTGTGCGAAAGCATTGTTTGAATGTGGCCTCCGTCGCTGGGTTCTTCTCACGTATGCGACTTTTATAGCTAATCAACCCCTTGGTGATGTTCAGCAGTTCGCCAGAGGGAAGAAACGTCTCTCTCGATGCCGTGTCTATGGTGTCGTCGATTTGGGAGAGTACGGTATTCGCCCCAGTGGCTTCCTGGGTTTCGGAGTGAGATTGATTGGCAAGCATGGCTACATCGCCTTTCAGCTGAGTCATCAAGTCAATGTATTGTGTATATGTTGAATGATAAATATCCATACTGTTTCTTAGTTTATATTACATCAAACGAAGTGTGAAGTATCCCAGCACCATACCGATGATGCCAATGACAATACCTACTTTCAGCATCTCATTCTGCTTCACAAGACCCGTTGAGTGAGCGATAGCATTAGGAGGTGTACTGATAGGGAGACACATCGATACAGATGCAGTAATGGCAATGGCAATCAGCATCGTGGTCACGCCGCCAATGCTTTCGAGCCTGTCGCCCATGCCTTTGCAGACCACCGCCAGCACCGGAACCAGAAGGGCGGTTGTGGCCGTGTTGCTGATGAAGTTCGACATGGCGTAGCATACCAGCATGGCAATAATCAAAATGACGAGTGGTGACCACTGGTTGAACGGAATGCTCTCAATGGCATTCTCTGCCAAGCCCGACTCGTTGAGCGCTACGCCTAATGCGAATCCTCCCGCAACCATCCACAGCACACTCCAGTTCACGCCCTGAAGGTCTTTGGCAGTGATGACTCCCGTGGCGGCAAACACGGCAATAGGAATCATGGCTACGGTATTGGCGTTTACGCCAGTCACTTTGTCGAGCAACCAGAAGAGAATGGTGACAATGAATGTGATGATGACCACCGTGGTGCGCCAGTTGTGCTGAATATTGCCTTCGATGTTCAGCTCAATGGTCTTCTGCTTGAATGGGAAGAAACGCAGAAGCAGCCACCAGCCGATAATCAGCAAGATGACAGTCATAGGTACCATATACATCATCCATTCGCCGAAGCCGATGTTGAGGTTCATGCCTTCAGGATCATTCAGGTACTTCAGCGCAATCATATTAGGTGGTGTACCAATAGGTGTGCCAATACCACCAATGTTGGCACCCAGAGGAATAGCAAGTGTCAATGCCACACGTCCCTTTCCGTCAGCAGGAAGAGCCTTGAACACAGGAGCCAGGAAGGTGAGCATCATGGCAGCCGTGGCCGTGTTGCTGATGAACATGGAGAACAGGCCTGTGATGAGGATGAAGCCAAGGAGCACCACCTCGCTTCTCTTGCCGAAAGGTTTGAGCAAATAGCGCGCCATCACAACATCCAGTCCGCTTTTTGTGGTGGCCATAGCAAGCACAAAGCCACCCAAGAACAGGATGATAATGGGGTCGGCAAACGTAGCCATCAGCACTTTATAGCTGAGTAACTCGGATTTCTCAAGACCGGAGGAATAGATGCTCAAAGCGCTGTCTGAAGTGGCAAACAGCAGCATACAGATGAGACACACAGATGTGGCCCAAGCGGGAATGGCCTCTGTCAGCCACATTAAAGTGGCAAACACGAAGATGGCGATGATGCGCTGCTGCACAACGGTTAGCCCTTCAATGCCGAAACTGTCAGTCGGCAGGCATGCCACCACTATTGTCGCAACGACAGATAGGACGGATGCAATGAATTGCTTGTTGTTGAACTTGCTCGACAAATTGTTGCCGACTTTAGAGCCTCTTAGTTTCTCCAGTTTGCTGAGCAGATGGAGGTTGAAAAGTTTGTTATTGAACAGTGACATATGCGGTTAAATTAGAATAATCAAATAGAGTGCCCGGGCATCACTGCTGGGGCACTCGGCATTTACAACACTTTAATGATATTTTATGAAGATTTCTTTCTGTGCTATTGGCATACAAACACCACATAGGGAGGCATCTCGATAGGACGTCTCCTGCACTACATGACGCATGTATGGCAGTTTTGCCATTATATATTAATAATATGTATGTGTAACGCAGATGTCCGTAGTCCCGCAGACATGCGTGTCTAATGGCAAAGGCAGGTCTTCTGACTTCATCCTTGCGAGGTGCACGGTCTTCCCGAAGATTTCAAAGCGTTGTCCGTAGGATTCCACTTTGACTTCAGTGACGCTTTTGGCACCTTTTTGAAAAAGGACTCACAGCATCGGGTAATGTCGCAGATTCTCACTGCATTCCCTCTTAGCTCCGTCGCCACATGCGTTCATCGCGTGTGGGGGAGAACCATTTGCGCTGCAAAGGTAACTTTTTTCATTTAAACAGACAAAAAAACAGGGGTACAAAATGCTGTACCCCTGTTTTTTGTATTAATATGTAGTGTTACTCGTTGTCAACAACACCATTCACCGTGCCGCCTGTTTTGGTGTATGCGCCTTTCACTCTGATGCCTTTGGATTCTCTTCCTGTTTGAATGACGGTAACGGTTCCGGCTTTGATGGTGAGATTGCCATCCACTTTGATACCCATGCACTTGTGTGGGTCATCTTGGTCCTCTTCCAAGGTGCAAGGTTTGCCTTTGGCATAAATCTTGATTTCTGTAGTGGCATTGTCCTGGCTGATGTTCATATTGCCATCGGTCTGTATGCCGCGTGAGCCGTTGCTCACAGCATTGATGAGGAAGGTGCCGCCACTGATGTTGATGCCGCCAACAGTCTTGATGCCTTTGGCGTCTTGATTGTTGTTCAAAGTGATGTTGAAGGTTCCGCCTTTGATGATGGCTAAGCCTGTGTTCTCTACGTCTTCAATGATTTCGTCATTGTCGTCTGTCTTGTACTCCACTTGGATGCCATCGTTGGCTGTGTTCTCGTCGATGGTGAGTGTGCCTCCATTCATCTGGAAGTACTGTCCGCAGTGGATCGCGTCGTTAGCGGCCTTGAGGATGTTGATGGCCTTGACGGTCTTCTTCACTTGGAAGTACTCCTTGCTGGCAATGGCGTGGTTGCGGTTGCCGGTCACGTTGAGGGTGCCTGCACCGGAAAGCTCCACGTGTCCTTTGGTATAGAAGCAGGCTTTCTGAGTGCCTCCGGCATAGTCCGCAAAGGAGTTAGTGCTTCCGCTCTGCATAATCACGTCAATGCGCTTTCCGCATTGGATGTTGACGGCAGCTCCTGTAGTGGATGTAAGGTTGACACCATTCAATTGGACCTTCATCTTATAGCCTTGGGTGATAGTCAGTGAGCCAGCTGTGCTGCTTCCGCTCACCTTGTAAACCACCTCGTTGAAGGTGTTGGAGTTGGTGATGACCACATTGGAACTGGTCCCGCTGGTGCACACCACCTCTTCGGCCAGTTCTTCGGGGATGGAAACGGTGGCTGTGTTGCCTGCATACGCGATGGTCACGTCAAAGCTCATCTGGGGCCTTGAGAAAGTGATGGAGTCATAACCTTGTGTAAGGTCTACGGCCAGTCCTTCTGTAATGGAACGAGTGGTGTAGTGTCCGTCCTTGCATAAGTAAATTGTCTGTGCTTGTGTCAGTCCACAAGCCAGCAAGGTGAGCATTACTATAAATAAAATTCTACGCATAACTCTGTACCTTATCTGATGAGTGTCTTTTGTCCGTCAATGATGTATGTGCCTTTGGGCAGTTGACTGATATCCATGTCGTCGCCCAGCTTCCGCCCCATCAAATCATGAACTTGATGTTTTGTGTTGGTCTTGGCCTTCTTTACTTCTTCCACACCGACGACGCCGGAGCCTGTAAAAAAGCGAAGGCGCTGCACCAGTGACAGGGCCACCGTCTTTGAGGTCCCGTCTTTGAGGGTGACCACCATGTTGCCGTCCTTAAAGACCACTTTCTGTAGGTTGCTCACAGACTCGACTTTTACGTTAGTACCGTCTGATGTCGCGGTGTAATATAGATTGAAGTCTTCCGCCCATGCAATAGTGCTGACCATCAGCGTTGCAACAAAAACAATCTTCTTTTTCATGTTCATTCCTTTCTGTTAGTTAATTAGTCATATCTGTTTTAGTATGGTAGTGTACTGGGATGATTAGAACTTCAATTGATATCCCATGCCCAGCAGGTGTCCGTTGGGTTCATCATCATCGTCTTCTGTTTGATAGCGGTAGAAAAGGGTGAACTTGTGCTGTTTGTTGAGCTTAATGTCTGTTCCTGCGGTGTATTTCCATTTGTTGGCTGTGTAGTGCAGCCCGCAGCCATATTCAACTGATGCGTACGGGTCGAGAGGACAGCTTTTGATGTTATACTTCGTAGTGAATCGTGAACGCAGGATGAACCGGTCTTTAGGGGAGTAGTCCTTTGCAGAGGTCTTCTCCAGACTCATGGCGTCATCATCGTCCAGGCGGTATTTGTCGATGGTAGTTGAGGCCTTGCAGAAGTGAGTGTATTGCAGAATCTCCTTAAGCGAGAAGTCCCAGCGCTTGTTGGGGCTATAGCTGGCGGTTAGGCTCAAACTGCTGCGATGGCGATTGCGCCAATAAGAGGCCTTCTTGTTGTAGCCATCAAGCACGTCCGCATATCCCTCTTCGGTGTAGATGGTGGTGTATTTGTCTTTCGTGGTGCTCAAGTTGTTCACCCACAGATACTCCCATTTTGCGCCAGCCTTCAAGTCGAAGGTGGTGGAGTTGTAGAGTTTCACGTCCAGGGCTGCACCCACAGTCCAGCGGTCTATCTTGCGTGTGTTGTCCTGTGTGCGTACTCCTCCTTCGAGCGAGAAGTCCACTCCTTTCCGGATCTTCTTCTCTGCGTTGAGCGAGAAGTCCAGTCCGAAGTCATCGTCCTGGGCATAGGAAACGACTGTTGCCATTGGGCAGCAGGCGATGAAGAGAAATGCTAATACCTTTTTCATAGATGATATATTGAAAGCGTTTCGAGTATCATGCATTATGCATATTCTTTAGGCATCTTTTGTGCGGACTCGTCTTCCTCGTCGGTGTTGTAGTAAACCTTGATGAGTGCCATGTCCTTCAGGAAGTCGATAGAGCCGATAGACACGCTTGTGATGTCCAAGCCGGTGCGTGCTCTCAGGTCTTCGATGAGTTCCTTGCGCATGGAAGGCTTGATGAGGTCTATCTTGTCATACTTGATGTACTTTGATGACAGACTCTTCACCAGTTTGTTGGCCTCAGCAATCCATACACCCAGCACAAACACGAGGTCGGTCAGAATCAGCTCACCCATGCTCGTCATCAGGGGGCCTGCAAACTCTGGATGCTTCGGGCTGATGTCTGCGGCCCAAGCCAAACCATTGATAGCTGCCAGGGAGATGATGAGGAACAGATAGGTCATCTCGCGGATAGGCACCGACTCGGTTCTGTAGCGCATGATGCAGAAGATGGCAAACAGGCCCATCGCAATGCCGGTCTTAATCTTGGCGTCGCCCATCAGGTGGATAAGCATGAAGATGCAGAATCCCACCAGGATGTAGGTGAAGAAGAAATCGCGGCGGCGAGCCTTCGGAAAGTAGAAGGCGCGTGCAATGAGAATCGTGAAGAATGTGTTGATGATAAGTCGCAGGAATAAGTCAAGGATTCGACATGTGTCGCTTGACAGTACTGCTAAGAAATCGTTGATGGCATCCATGTTATATTTAGTTATTAGTTTTTCTTTGAGTCATATAAGCCTGATAGGCTTGTGGGTTAGAGCTCGTGGTCAATAAACTTCCTTCCGTTAATCTTCTCCAGGGCTTTCAGTTTAGGTTTGAAATTGTTTTGCTTCAGTTTTGGGTCGGTCAGCGCCATTCCGATGCAGCATTTGGAGAAGCCTGTGGGGTGCACGTGGATGTCTCGCAGCAAGTTGCATACAGGCGAAAAGACGTTTCCGTCTCGTTTCAGTTCGATGATGACCAGTTGGTCTGTCCCGTGGTCGTGGTTGGTCTCGAAGTTGTGGAACCCGATGTTGAAGTCGATGGTCAGACGCTCCGTCTTGCCCTTGTTCACAAGTGTCACTCGGTCAAACTGGTTTCTCACCACCGCGTTCAGACGGTCTAAGTCTAGCCCTGTCTTTCGCTGCACCAGCTCGTGTGCGCCGTCTGTGTTCCTGAAATTGTCTTGTGAGGGCACTTCAATCCGCTTCTTCTTGGTCCGTGCGTGGTTGTTCTTGTTCTTCACTTCCAAGAACGTCAGATGGCTAGCCACATATGTTCTCACTCTTACCTTCATCCTTCGCGCACGCTTGTTGTGGTGCATCATGTACAGCAGATGCCCCTCGGTGTCGTAGTAAGTGGTGAGGTAGGGAATGATACGCCGTTCAAGTGTTTCTTGCACGTAGTATTTGTCTTGCACCAACTTTAGCAATTGTACCAACTGCTCCTTGCTCGCCACGTATTTTGTGTCGAGCCTGTTCATGAGTCGGATGTCCGACATTTCTTCCAGTGTAATAGGAGCCATGCTGTTTAGCAGCTCCCCAATGGCATGGTCGGTATTGCCCATTTGGTTAGTTGGTCTTCGTTTAGGTCAGTGACAATTGTAGCTAATCTCGTTTCGATATTCTCAATCGGAGAACTGTGGCAAAGTTAATATAAAAAAAGGAATATTCTTGCCATGCGCGCTTAAAAAAGAGTGCATTTTAAGTTTTTTTTCTCTTTATCTTGCTCAAAAGCGGCACTCAAAGTGGAAAAGTGCTATCTTTGTGCATTCAATAATGGAATAGATGACAGCAGACGAACGATATATGCGCATGGCGCTCGAAGAAGCACGCATGGCGCTGGCTCAAGACGAGATTCCCGTAGGTGCGGTTGTTGTGGCGAATGGACAGGTGATAGGCCGTGGGCACAACCTGACTGAGACCTTGCACGATGTGACGGCACATGCAGAGATACAGGCCATTACTGCTGCGGCTGAGACATTAGGGGGTAAGTACCTGACGGGATGTACATTGTATGTGACGGTGGAGCCTTGCGTGATGTGTGCGGGGGCGATAGGGTGGAGCCAGTTAGGGCGGCTTGTCTATGGGGCCAGCGATGAGAAGCGTGGTTTCCAGCGCTTTGCGCCGGAGGCGTTGCACCCCAAGACCGAAGTGGTCAGCGGAGTGCTTGAATCCGAGTGTGCCCAGCTGATGAAGGACTTCTTTAAGCAAAAGCGCAGTCATTGAAATGCGGCTTGCCCGATGTCTCACGTGTGACTTGCCTAGTGTCTCGCGTGTGGTTAGCCCGATAGCTTGTGTGCGTGTTGCTAACCGGTCTTTTGAATTCATTCAGTTGCAACTTTCGTGTGCGCATGTGCGCTATTATAATATGTGTAATGCCCGATGTCGTGCACAGATGAATGGAGTATTCTTTTGTCAGATAGGGATAAATAGACTAAATTATTTGCGCTTTCCTTGAGATTGTTGTAACTTTGCCTCGCAAACAATTTTTTACACTAATGAAAAAAGTTTTCACCTTTATTGTTGCCCTATTGGCGATAGGGACTGCGTATGCAGGAAGCAAGCTGCTGGTGGTAAAGAATTACAGCTACCAGACCGTGACAGGCTTTGGCGCTGCCTGTTGTGACGGGGCCATGTGCCCTTATGGCACTGATGTGCAACCTGTGCGCCTGCTTTATGGTTCACAATCCAAAATCGGCTTGAATATCATGCGCATGGAAATATCACCCAACTTCAAGGGCGATATCAATGCTTCTGATATCGGCTGGGACACGCCGTACGACTGGGAAGGAAGTGTCCCATCGGCAAAGCAAGTTAAGTCGCGTGGTGGCATTGTTTTTGGAACACCTTGGTCTCCACCAGGCGACTACAAGACCAACGGAGGTGCTAATGGAGGACATGTGAATGACAAGGATGATAACGACCCTGCCAATCAGCGCGGCGAGTTGCGCACCGACTGCTACGAGAAATTTTTCCCGTGGATAAACACTTTCCTTGCTTACATGAAGTCAAGAAAAGTGGATGTCGATGCTGTGTCCGTTCAGAACGAGCCAGATTGGTGGGTTAACTACTCAGGCTGTCTTTACACACCTGCACAGCAGCTCACTCTTGTGAAGAATTATGCCCACTTGCTCGACAGGGAGACCTACAAAGGGGTGCGCTTGATTGGTGCCGAGCCTCTCGGTTTCGACCCCCGTTACTCCGATGCGCTGATGGATGATGAAGTGGCACGTGACCAAATTGACATCATCGCGGGTCACCTCTATGGACACCCACCATTGGGTAACATGAAGGCCGCTGCTGTCAAGGCCGCCAAGTACGGCAAGGAAGTGTGGATGACAGAGCACTCTGTCTCTGATTACCTCAAAGACCGTCTTCCCAACTGGGACGAGCAGCTGGAGTTCGCCCGCGAGCTGAATGAATGTATGTTGGCCGGATGCACGGGCTACATCTATTGGTATATGCGCGCCCACTGGGCTTTCGTAGGGACTGGTGAAGAAAAGTATGGCGCAGCTAACGGCAAGAACAAGTTGTTGCCCCGTGCTTATGTCATGTCACATTTCGCAAAGAATGTCACAGGCTCAACTCGCTTGGAGGCCAGAGGCTCTTTCACTACTACGACTGGTTCCGAACTTCAGGCTTCAGCCTACATCAAGGGCGATTCCCTCATCATCATGGCGATTAACAGCTCGGCTGAAGATCACACCCTGAAGCTGACGTTGCCTTACTACGTGAAGAGCGGAACGCATCTCAAATCAACAGGCAATGAAGCCGAGAACCTGTGCCAGACTCAGGAACTTGACATCACGGCGTCTATCATGAATCCTGCAGTTAGTATGCCTGCCCGTAGCGTAAACACCTACGTCTTCATGATAGACCAGGAGACTACGGCTATCACAGACCAGCCTGCTGTGGAAGATAACGCTCCGGCTACTTATTACGACCTGCAAGGGCGAAAGCTGAGCAAGCCTAAGGGTGTCTGCGTTGAAAGAACTGCCGACGGCTTCTCAAGGAAAGTTTACATGAACAATTAATGATATCAAGGGGTTGCGGTTGCAACCCCTTTTGTTTGTACAGATGGTCTTCGTTTTCCTCTTTCAAGCGAAGACGGTTACAGCCAATGATATGGGGAATAGGAAACTCCGCTCCTTTGTCTTCGAGGCTAAGGAGCGGAGTCTTTTTATGCATGGGGCAATGATGGGCCCTGTGTGTGGCTGTAGTAGCTGTAGGTGCGGTTATGAGTACAGATACCGGCGTATGCTGCGCTTAGGCGTCTTCTCGAACTCCTGTTCCTGCACCTCAATGCCTGAAATGTTCGCGAAGGCGGGAAGGTAGGAGTTGATGTGCCGCTTGTACGTGTCGAGATGCTGCTGAAGGGTCTCGCGGGTGAGCCCGTGGTGTTCCAGCGCGGGATCGCTGATATAGACAAGGGCAACGAGCTTCTCGCCTCGCTGTACGACGACGCTCTCCTCAAAGATGGTGTGGGTGGCAATCGCGTCCTCAATCTCCTCGGGATAGACGTTCTGCCCGTTGGCTCCCAGCAACATGGTCTTCTTTCTGCCGCGGATGAAGATGTTGCCCTCAGCGTCCACTGTGCCGAGGTCTCCAGTGTGCAGCCAGCCCTCCTCATCGATGGCGGCAAGAGTCTCTTCCTCGTTCTTGTAGTAGCCCAGCATCACGTTGGTGCCTCGTGTGAGGATTTCACCCGGCTTGTTCTGTGGGTCGGCAGAGTCAATCTTCACTTTCATGCGTGGTGCGGCCTTTCCGCAGGAGCCTTGCACGAAGAGGTGCTTGTCCTCGTAGCCGATGATGGGGCCACACTCCGTCATGCCGTAGCCTACCGTGTAGGGGAAGCGTATCTGATGCAGGAAGTCCTCCACTTCCTTGTTGAAAGCGGCTCCTCCGATGATGCACTCATAGAAGTTGCCTCCGAGCGAGGAGTAGAGTTTGTTGCGAATCTGCCTATACACCACCTGCTTGAGGATGGGGATGGCAGTTAAGGCGCGGATGTGGCGTGTGCGCAGGATGGGGAATATCTGTTTCTGCACAATCTTCTCCAGAATGAGGGGAACCACAATCACCACCACAGGCTTGATAGCCTGGAAGGCCTTGATGACCACATGGGGCGAAGGCGTCTTGGTGAGGAAGTGAATATGACAACCGATATTGAAGGCAAAAAAGAAGTCGTAGGCAAAGCCGAACATGTGTGCCAGTGGCAAGATGGAGAGCGTGTTGTCTCCGGGCCTGAAGTCCACCACCTCGTCAGCAAAAATGCAGTTGGACCAGATGGAGCGGTAGGGCAGCATCACGCCCTTGCTGCGTCCCGTCGAACCGCTGGTGTAGCTGAGCAGGGCGAGGTCGTCGGGCTGCTCGCGGAAGTAGTGCACATCGTCGGGCTGAAGGTCGTTGAAGGCATTCATGTCGATGCCATGCGAATGGTCGGGCATGGTGAAGTCGGCGATGTGGAGAATGCGTGCCTTGAGCCCTTTCGCGTATTTCTCGCCACAGATGAAGAGTGTAGACTCAGAGTGGTCGTAGATGTTCTGAATCTGTTCGGGGCTGAACTCCGGAAGAATGGGCACGGCGACAGCGCCGTAGCTGAAAGCGGCAAAGAAGGAAATGGCCCAGTGGGCATTGTTCTTGTCGCAAATGGCAATCTTGTTGCCGGGCTCGATGCCCAACTCGCGAAACAGCTGGTGCAGGCGAGCTATCATCTTGGCCACATCGCCATAGGTATAGCTCACCTCTGTGCCATAGTTGGTGACACAGGAGCGATTCCAGTTCCTCTTCAGTGTGCTCTCCATCATGCTGATGATGGAAGGGTCGTTGGAATTGAGTATTCTTGTTATTGCTTTAGCCAAAACTCTGCTTCTTTATGTTGGTTTAATTAGTCCATGTGGAACATCTCAGGCAGCGGAATGGACACGGGGCTGTTGTCAGGGTTTGTCTCCATGATGTCGGCCATGTAGGCCCACCACTTCTGGCAAATCTCCGTGCCGCCCAAGTCTTGGCTGCCACCTTCGCCCTCCAGCTCCTGGTAGGCGAAGAGTGTGTTAGTATCCTCGTCCAGATAGATGCTGTAGTTGCGCACACCGCTCTCTGTCAGCAGGGCTTTCAGCTCTGGGAACAGGTTTGCGTGACGGCGTTTGTACTCTTCCTTGCATCCTGGCTTCAGGAACATCTTGAATGCTTCTCTTTTCATCAGGTTAATCGTATTAGTTATTGTTGGATGAAGTTTCTGAGATTGATGATAGAATGCCGAGTGGCCCATCTTAGAGAATCTTGAGGTCTCCCAAGTCTGTGGGGCGATGAGGCTTCTTCGCCGATGGAGTCTTGCGCGCCATCAGCTTCTCGTTCTTCCGCAGATTGTTCTCCGCCTCCAGTCGCGCGATGCGTGCCTCCAGCTTTTGGATGGTCAGTTCCAGACGCACAATGCGTGCCTCCAGCTGCTCGTCCACAACCTCTTCTTCCGCATCTGCCGGAGCCGCAGTCTTCGACTGCAGATACTCCTTCCCGTTCAGGCTCTGCTCCTGTGCCACCTCTTTCTCGTTCTTGGGCTGTGCATCCTTGGGCTTGAGGGGAGCCTGGCCATATTCCACCTTCGGAGCAGGCTTGGGGGCAGGCTGCTTGGCTTGGCTCTCAATGACCACCACCTCATCCTGCGATACAGGCACGTCAAATCCATCCTCATCCTCCACCAGCACAATGCCTCCCGGACGGAACGCCGTAATTTTGCCTCCGCCCACATCGTTCAAGAATCTTACTTGGTCACCTATGTTCATGTGTGAAACTCTTTTTTATGATGCAAATATAAGGAAAAAACGAGTAGAATGAAAAAACACGCATAACTTTATGAGAAAAAACGTCCTTCACGCTCTGTCTATCCTCTCTTTTCGTCCGTCTTGCCGTAAAAATACGGCAAGACTTCACTTATTCATAACTTATGAATAATTATTCGCAACTTATGAACAATTGTTCCAAACTTATGAATAATTGTTCGTAACTTATGAACAACTTCCCCTGCTGCATGAAAAGCATTGAAAAGATGGGCGCCAAATCAGACACGTTCACCGCTACGAAGCTGTGCTCCTGCCTCTCTATCAGCTATCTCGGGCAGCCTTGCTCATATTTGACAAAAAACACTCTTTTTTTCTTGTTTTTGTTCTTGCTTCGCTGTAACTTTGCAAGTAGAGAATGGCCTGCCAGCATGGGCCGGAGGCAGATCATCTAGGGCAACCAATGCCCATTATGATGCATGGGGCTGTCAGCATGATGTGACAGCCAACAGTATCAAACTGCATCGTGGATATTGCGGGCATGAGATGCTGAACGAGTTCAAGCTCATCAACATGAGATGGAATAGGGGTAAGCATGGCTGTGGGAGGAGTCATAGGCGTGACTTCCACAATGGCTGCTTGCTATGCCACAAAGATTAGTCCATGGACGGGTAAAAGTTATGGTATCTATGCGGAATTTGAACTATAAGAGTAATCCAAGGTGACAGGTCCCAAATATAGAACTTAGTTGCGTTGGCAGTAGAGTACTCGTAAGAGTCCTCCTTTAGTGTTCCTTTAGTCCTCCTTTAGTGTTCCTTTACCCTTCCTTTAGTGCTCCTTGTGTTCGTAGTGTCAAGATAGCAGGTTCGTAGTGGTCCTTAAAACCTATTCCTTTCTTCCTCTGTTTTGCGCTTTGCCTATGAAAATCTTGTTCCATAGTTAACAAAATTTTT
>CADAEK010000013.1 GCA_902786925.1 uncultured Bacteroidales bacterium | reverse complement strand
TCAGCGATGTCCTTGGCTGTGGGCACTGTGGCGCTGAAGGCGGTGAGTGCGGGGGCCTCGGTGGCTGAGGTGCCGATGGCGTACATCAGCGTGCCCTGCGTATCCTCGGTGCTCGTTCCGGCGAAGGCCACGATGCCGGTGCCCTCGGCGATGAGCGATGCGTCGGTGCCGGCGATGACGCCTTCAGCGGCTGCGGGCAGCAGCGTCTTCACTTCGGGCTCGGTGCCCGTGGTGGCGAATGCGGCTGCCTTGGCGTAGATGGGTGTCAGCACCACGTCGATGCCGGGCATCGAGAAGGTGCCGGTCTTGGTCGAGGCGTTCCACTCGACGGTGAGGGGGGGGGCGGCGGTGCCTTCATGAACGGCAAACGTCAATTCTGTATAATCACCTGGGGTTATTGCCGTCACAGATATGCCGTCGGAAGTGTCAGTTACTGGCCAATAGCCTCCTTCCAAACCCTCAGCACCCCAAATGATACCAAAATAAAAATCATTTTTGCCTTTTATGAGGTAGTAAGCACCAGTTTCTGATTCAGTAATATCATTTGTACCGATATTAGCTCTTACCAATGTAGCCGGCTGATAGCCTGCGTCGACGTCGAGATATAAGCCATAAACCTTATAATTGGTACCCGTATTTATGGCATCGCCCACATGAAGTACATCTCCCACTTTCAGAGATGTAAATTCCGTGGTTGCCCATGCGCCCGTGGCCGCTGTGAGTAGCAGCGCGAGCGTCATTATATATCTTGATATTGTTTTCATATATTGTATTTCTTTATGTTGTTTATTCCTTTTATATTATATACGCGCGAGAGGGGGCGTTCAGTTCGTCGGCTCAATGGTGAACACAAACTTGAAATTGTCGTCGCCCATGCCTAAAATATTGCCGCTGAACGGTACGCTGGTGTCATTGCCGGTCCAGGTTCTGCCAGACCAGCCTTTGCCTGATGCGTTACAAGAACCTTTAGTCACTTCAATCTTGGTGAAGTTGCCGAGGGTGGTGGTAAATGTTCCGCCATCCTGGAAATTCTTATCATCGAAGTCTATATCTCCGGCAGTTATAGTGACACCGTCCTTGGTGAAAGAATTTCCACTGCCGGTTATATCATCGTTGTTCCACGTTACGGTGATGGGGTCGGGAGCCTTCGCCTTCTTCTCCACCTTGAAGCCGATGACTTTCTTCGTGCCGTTGTACTTGACGGTCATCTCGGTGCCTTCGGTGACGGGGTTGGCAGACTTGCCGTCGTTGCCGAACTGTACGCCTAATTCGCCAGCAGTCACGGCGATGTTAGCCTTGTCGGCCAGTGCGTTCTTGCTGAGGAAGAGGTTGCTCTCGGCGAAGTACTCCACCTGCAGCTCGATGTTGCTGGCGGGCATCTTGTCGAGCGTCCACGTCTTGCCGTCCTGCGATGTCAGGTCCCACTCGGTGGGAGGAACTGCAACAATAGAGATGTCGAGGGAGTAGGGTTTATCTGCATTGTTGTTAACGACGAAAGTGCCTGTTATTGTGGCTGTACCTTCGAATACATTGTTGATGGTAATGTAATGGTTGCCATTATCATTACCTGCTACCACCTTGTTTTTATCAGAAGATTCTGGAATATTATTTGGATCACAAAAGGTCTGATTTGAATTTCCCGACCAGCTCCAGCCATACAGCTCCTTTAGGATAAGGTCCAGCTCGCCATCGGCATTCTCCCAGCTGCACTGAAAGGTTTTTGGCAGCGTGACGTTCTCAACGGTCTTCGTGTTGCCATTGGCCGCGAACGTAATGGTGTACTTGTCCGCTGCCCACGCTCCGCTGACTGCCATGATGAGCAGTGCGAGCGTCATTGTTAGTTTTTTAAATGTTCTCATAATATTATTTTTTAGTTTGTTATTTATTTCTCTTTTTTCGACCACTCGGCGCACCGAGTGGTCCTTTAGTAGCCTGCTCTTACGTATTTTGTTTCAGGTGTGCCAGCTTCCGTGTATTCAGTCCACGGATCAGAGAACCGTCCCCTGATTCACTCCGACAGGTAGAACACGATGCTTTTCACAGTTGCGCCGGCGAAAATATCATCCGTCAGCAGCTCAACCGTCGAGGCGGCGGCAGTGCCCTTCCACGTGACGGTCGAATTATTATATGCCCATCCCGTGCCGAGATTTGCACTGTCCCATCCCCAAGGTTCAGTGAGCGTCATCTCGATCTTTGTGAACGCCTTGCCGGTCGGTGCCGTGAAGGTATAGCCGCCGGATTGTTCTGCTTCGAATTCGATGCCATCCCTCGTCGGATCTCCGAAATCATCCCACCAGGCAAATACATTTTCGCCATTAGATCCCATACGATGTCGGCCACGGGAACCTCAATGGCCGTAGCCGCAATCTCGCTGTCGGAGTGCGTGTCGTCGGCCTTCACGTAATACCAAACATATACCGTGCCACTGGCGGTGATGGTCTGAGCCGTGGGCACCGCGTCGCTGAAGCCAGCCGTCGAGGTAGGCTTCGTGTTCGTCGTGGTCACTGCATACCTCAGCGTGCCGCCGTCGGCCACGCCACCGCTCACCAGCTCCGTGCTCTTGCCAACGCCAACAATCGCCGCACCCGTCGGCGCCGTCGTCACCGTAGCAGCCGGCTTCGCCGGAGCGTCGGTCGTAGCCACCTCGCGAACGAGGCGCACGGAGCAACCTCTGTTGCGCGTGAAGCCCTGAGTGGTCCCCCCAAATTTGGCAGATGAAAAGCGAAAGCCGATGGCGGAGACTGTTGTGCTGGATGTACTTGACCAGTAGATTCCCCCAACACCTGCATCGCTGACCTCTGCAGCGTTTCTGTTGCCGCCGGCCGGAAGGAATACAGCGCCATGAGCCTCCAGCTTAGACGTCCAGTCTGAGGAAGAGATGACATTGTCAGTATAGGCAGTGCCATTTGCATCGTTCACATTATTCAGGCTGTAGTAGTCGGTGCTCCAGTCGTCAGGCAGCAGCACAAGGCCAGGCACACTGTTCACGGTCGCATGGGCATAGCGTACACCAGAGGGCGTAGTGCGGGTTTGAAACAGGTATTCCCACTCGCCACTATCATCACCACCAGTCAGCGTGCGCCAGCCAAAGTTGGCCGTGTTGCCACCATTAGTGATAGCCAGCGTACCCCAGTCAGACTTCAGCGCTTCGCCTTCAACATAACCATACTGAGCGGCTTGCTTCACATTGCTGATGCCATATTGGGCAGCGCCCGTCCAGGCGCATGCTGCACCCACCCAACCGAAGAGGTCAACAGTGGCATTCTCGCTGATAGTGCCACCGCCATTGATGCTGGTATTGCCAGCAGCGTTGCCGATGTAGTCCCACTGATGCTCGGCAAAGGCCCAACTCCAGTTACTGCCGTTGTAAGTTGCCTGCAGGTTGCCCTTCGAGAAATAAACCTGCTTGCCATCGCTTACGCTGAACTTGCCGTTGATGGCCCCGTCGGGAACGCTGGCCTCAGCCGGTGCCGCCTTCTTCACCGCCTTCACGCTCTTCACCTTGCGCTCGCCGCTGTACGTGACGGTGACGGTTGCGCCCTCTTCAGCGGGGTTGGGGCTGATGGTCCACTTGTCGGCATCCTCGGTGCCCTCAGCCAGTGTCAGGTTGTACTTCGTGGCGGCGGGTTTGGCATATCCATACACCTCAATCTTAGTTATACCTTTAGAGTTGTATGCCAGAATTGTGCCATTTACTTTCGGTGTCTTATCATCAAACACGGTTTCCACTACAAATGGAGCTTCGCTGTCTGTGGCAGTATGATTGTCATTGTCGTAGAATACGCATTTGGTGATGGTGTATCCTTCGGCAGGGGTGACAGTTAACGTTATAGCGTATCCCCACCATCCCCAGGCAGGAGAAACATAGTACGCTACTTGTCCATCTAATGTAGGCTCACTGAACGTAAGGGTAGCTACGCCTTCAGTGCTGTAGCTTACATTCGCAGACGTAGCAGGGTTGGTATTGGATCCTGCTCCCGTAATTGTGGCCAGCAGTTCTTCCGTCTGCGCCCACGCGCCCGTCGCCGCCGTCATCAGCAGCACGAGCAGAAGTAATAGTCTTGTTTTCTTCATAATTGTTTTGATTTAAGTGAATGATTATATATAGTTTACTCAACTTTCTGGAGTTGGCAACAAAGTAGCAAAGGTATGTATAAGGGGGGTATATAAAGGGATGTGCCACAATTCGTGCTGGACGAATGTGGGGCTAATGGATGAATAGGATGGGAAAATGTGTGGGTTTCATAGTTGTTGGGGTATTTGAGGTGTTAATATTAGATGGTTGATGATTGGATGGTTGTATCTTCACGATACGGTGACAAAGTTACTGCTTTTTTGTGGCGCTGCAAGTTGTTTTTGACCAAAAATACTGCCAATTATCAAATTTATGTTACCAATATGTGTGATTTACGTCTATTGGTTGAAAGAAAAGTTGTATTTTTGTCGTGGCTTAAAACAAGAAATGATGCAGACAGATGCACCAATAGACCGACTCCTCAAGCTTGCAGAGCAGAAAGGCGTGTATGTGGGAAAACGGTTGCACGGTTTCGATGCAACCGACATAGATATTGTGATTCCGCACGTCATGATTTTGTTGTGCCTGCGAGGCACAGCGCGCGTTAAGCTTGACATGATGGAGATGACGTTTCAGAAGAACGACTTCGCGATTCTGCTGCCTGGCCATGTGTTGCGCCGCATGTCGTGCTCGGAGGATTTCATTTATGCATGCGTTCTCATCTCGGCAGAGATGTTTGAGGAGATGAAGGCTCTTGCCTTCAGCCATAACTATGCCAAGTTCAACTCTTCGCCGAAATGCTGCCTGACCGATGTGCAGGTCGAGCGTATGATTGAGCTGGCCAATCTGCTGGATGCGATTGCTTCGCACGACCACCAAGATTTGCTGCTGAGGCGGCAGATGTTGCTGTCGCAGCTGGTGGTGGGATTGGAGTTCATCAACTACTACCGTCGCGAGCAGGATAAGGCGTGGTCGAAAGACCGTTTGGCAAAGATTTACACTCAGTTCTGCGACCTGGTGGTGGAGCGCTACAGGGAGAACCGCAATGTCAATTACTATGCCGAGCTGCTGGGCTATGACGCGCGCTACTTCTCGAAGGTGTTCCGTCAGTACAGCAACGGGTTCTCGCCCTTGGAATGGATTCAGCAGTATGTGGCAATGCAGGCTAAGCGCATCATAGACACACATCCTGAGCAGACGGTCAAGGAGACGGCCTACCAGCTGGGATTCCCCGCAACGGCCAGTTTCTGCCGCTACTTCAAGCATGTCGTCGGCATCTATCCGCAGGAGTATAGGGAGAGGGCGAAAGGGAGTGGCCATTGACCGCCGATGATTGACAATTGACAGGTGGAAGGAAAGTTGTTCGTAAGTTTGGAATATTTTTCATGACTTACGAACAACTTTTCTTAAGTTTAGAAATATTTTTCTAAAGTTGGAAATTATTTTTTCTAAGTTTAGAATTATTTTTTCCAAGTTTAGAAATTTTATTCCTTAGTATGGAAAAAGTGAGTGTGTGCACCTGCCGGCTTTGCCAGAAGGGCTGCTGGAACCATTGAAATGCTTAAAAACGAGGCGCTTGCTTGCCGGAACACCGCAGAAAGAACAGAAACGGGTGAGGATGTTTGTCTTTTCACCCATTTTGTGCTACCTTTGCAGCGAATTGAAATAACAGATATTGAGAAAGTACGTAGGATGGCATTCAGTCAGGCTATATTCAGACGCTCGGAACTGTTGGTGGGCGAAGATGTGATGGAGCGCATTGCTCAGAAACGAGTGATTATCTTTGGTGTGGGAGGTGTAGGCTCGTGGTGTGCCGAGACGCTGGTGCGGAGCGGCATCAGGCAGCTGACCATCGTGGACAGCGACCGTGTGTGCATCACCAACATCAACCGCCAGCTGATGGCCACCACCAAGACGGTGGGGCAGGTGAAGGTGGAGGCGCTGAAGGAGCGTCTGCTCACCATCAATCCCCAGGCGGAGATAACCGCTCTGCAGAAGATTTTCACGCAGGAGACAGCGGAGGAGTTTGCCCTGGACAGCTATGACTACATCATCGATGCCATCGACTCGCTGAAGGACAAGGCGCTGCTCATCCTGATGGCCAGCCGGACCGAAGCAAAGCTCTTCTCGTCTATGGGCGCGGCCCTGAAGATGGACCCTACCCGCATCAAGGTGACGGAGTTCTGGAAGGTGCAGGGCGACCCGCTGGCGCGTGCGCTGCGCAACCGCTTCAAGCGCGACAAGCAGTTCCCTAAGCGCAAGTTCCAGTGTGTGTACAGCGACGAGCTGCTCACCAATCGCGGGCACAACGCCACCTGCGGCACTGAGCACTGCATGTGCCCTAAGGCTCAGGACGGCCCCGGCGACCCTTCGCTGCTGAACCATGAGTGGTGCTCGTCGAAGGCGCAGATTAACGGCACAATGGCACACATCACCGCCATCTTCGGCTTCATGCTGGGCGGACTGGTGCTGGCCGATATAGAAAAGAATTAGTAATTCAACTTTCTGAATTGAATCAGAAACCGGATGGAAACGGTTGCTGAAACCAGAATACAATGAACTCAACGAAGAGACGGCATATTGCTTCTGTGGTGTTGTTGGCAGTATTCCTGCCAATGCTGTTGCTGTCGTCTCTCCATGTGCATCCAGAGGCTCATCTGGAGGATGGCGACTGCAAGGAATGTGTGCACCATGTGCCTCATGCAGGGCACTTCACCAGCGGGACGTCATGCAGCTTTGACTGTGTGCTGTGCCAGTTCCTTTCGTTGCCGTTCCTGATGGCGCCAATGGTTGCCTTCAAAGCCAAGCATTTTATCCACACAACCTCTCTGTGCCGCTTGGAGCAAAGTGTTGCTTCGGGTGTGAGGGGTCTTGTCTTCGGGCGTGCGCCTCCTGTGCTCTGTGCATGAACAGGAGAAAAGTAACGCTATTTTTTTATATCAAATAAGAATTTAAATCAATGAAGACAATATGTGTGGTGTTGTCGTTGTTGTGCTATGGCACAGCAATGATAGCACAAAGCCATCGTTTGGACAACGGTGGCAAGCAGATGGAGGATAGCACGGATGTGTTTTACAGACATCTGCAGTTGAACGAAGTGATGGTGACAGGTGTGACAGGCGACACGAAGCTGAAGCACTCTACAGCCCCCATCTCGGTGGTGACCGGCAAGGAACTGCGGGGAACGGCCTCGACGAACGTGATTGATGCGGTGGCGAAGCAGCCGGGCATGGCGCAAGTGACAACGGGCGGCGGCATCTCGAAGCCTATTATCCGTGGCTTGGGCTATAATCGCATCGTGGTGATGAATGAGGGCGTGCGGCAGGAAGGCCAGCAGTGGGGCGATGAGCATGGTGTGGAAGTGGATGGCAATGGCGTCGGCTCTGTGGAGATTCTGAAGGGGCCTGCCTCGCTGATGTACGGTTCGGACGCAATGGCTGGTGTGCTGATTCTGCGTAGCGCACCCGCTCCGCTGGAAGGCGAAGTGAGGGCGAATGCGAGCACCGAGTACCAGACCAACAATGGCTTGTTTGCCTACTCGCTGAATGGCGCCGGCAATCACGGCGGCTTTGTGTGGGACGCGCGTTTTTCGGACAAGATGGCGCATGCCTATAAGAATAAGTATGATGGCTATGTGCCAGGGTCGCAGTTCAGAGAACGGGCTGGCCGGCTGATGCTGGGACTGAACAAGCGCTGGGGCCACTCGCAGCTGACGTGGACGGCCTTCCATTTGACGCCGAGCATCGTGGAGGGCGAACGTGATGAAGAAACAGGCGAGCTGGAGTGGGCAACAGACCATCACAAGACGTATTCGAAAACTTTGCCATTCCAGCAGGTGAAGCACTATAAGGCGGTGTGGGACAACTTGTTCTATCTGCCAAAGGGTTCATTGAAAGCCATTGTGGGCTATCAGCAAAACCGCCGTCAGGAGTTTGAGGAGAGTGCCGATGACTATGAGGTGTTCTTCAAGCTGCACACGTTGACGTATGATGTGAGGTATCTGACGCAGGAGTTTGGCGGCTGGAAAGCGGCTGCAGGCGTGAACGGCATGTGGCAGAAGTCGCAGAACCTGGGCGAAGAGGCGCTGATTCCAGAGTATCGCCTGTTTGATGTGGGCGGCTACGCAACGGTGAGCAAGGACTGGGAGCGATGGACGCTGAATGGCGGCGTGCGTTATGACCGCCGTCATCTGAAGTATGACCACACCAAGAATTTTGATGGAGTGACAGGAAGTGTGGGCGCTGTGTGGAACGCTTGCAAATCGCTGAACGTGAGGATGAATGTGGCTCGAGGCTTCCGTGCGCCCAACATGAGCGAACTGGGCAGCGACGGCGTGCATGAAGGCACGGTGCGGTATGAGCTGGGCAGTGCCAGCCTGAAGCCTGAGTATAGTTGGCAGGCCGACCTCGGCGTGGACTTCTCGTCAAAATACGTGGAAGCGCAAGTGGCCTTCTTTGCCAATAGAATCAGCAACTACATCTTTGCAAAACGCATTGACAGAGTGATGGAGGAGGGGTACAGAACGTATGAGTACACCCAGGGCGATGCCCGGTTGCTGGGCTTTGAGGCAGGAGTGGATGTGCATCCCATGCACCGTCTGCACTTGGGCAGCACGTTCTCGTATGTGGATGCCCGTCAGCTGAACGAGCCGGAGGAGACGCGCTATCTGCCTTTTACGCCTGCTCCACGATGGACTGCGGAAGTGAAGTATGAGCTGACGCATCGCGGCAAATGGCTGAATAATGCTTATGTGGCAGTGGGGATGGAGTGCCATCTGCGACAGAACCACTATTACAAGGCTGATGAGACAGAGACGGCCACACCGAGCTACACGTTGTTCAACCTGTCGGTGGGCACGGACCTGCTGGTGTGCGGCCGGAAGGTGGCGGAGCTGTATGTGATGGCTGACAATCTGTTGAACCGTTCCTATCAGGACCACCTGAGCCGACTGAAGTACACGGATGTGAATGCGGCAACAGGACGGATGGGTGTGTACAACATGGGGCGGAACGTTGTGATGAAGATGGTGGTGCCACTTGTGTTTGAGAAGCGCTAGTCTGGCTGGTCTTTCCAGTCCAGTCTGGCTGAACTGGAAAGACTAAATCTATTATACAACGCTAAAACTGAGAGTAACTATGGCAAACTTTATTGAAAGAACATTGGAGCCTGGCGAGCAAGTCGTCTTTAAGGGCCGGTTGCATTGGTCGTACCATTTCCGTTATACGGTATGGGGACTGTTGGTTATTCTGTTGTCTGTGGTAGGCATCATGATGTATGCCTACGCCCAGTATGACGGGACAGAGAATGTAAGCAGTAGCAGTGACAATGGATGGCTTGTCTGGCTGTGCGCGTTTGGCTGTTTGTTAGGCCTGGGTCTGATAGGCTTTGGCTATTTCATCCGGAGTCGCACGGAGTTTGCCATTACGAACCACCGGTTTGTGCAGAAGGATGGCATCTTCAGCATCAAGATGACAGAGATTCCGCTGTTCAAGATTGAGACGGTGAACTTCTACCAGACGTTCATGGAACGTATCCTTAACACTGGCTCGATTGAGCTGGTGGGCAGTGGCGGAACGGCGCATCGGGTGGACTTTGTACAGTCTCCTCATCAGGTGCGCAACTATATTGCCACGCAGATGAAACGTCAGGGAGCAAAAGAAGATGAACCAGTTGCTCAAGTGCGGCAAGAGGTTCCGGCAGTATCGAACGAGGTGTCACAGGATTGAGGCGATGCGACGAATCGGACTGTTGTCTGACACGCATGGATGCTGGGACGAGCGCTATGCGAAGTATTTCAAGGATTGTGACGAAATCTGGCATGCTGGCGATATCGGCACTATGGAGGTGGCGGACCGCCTGGCAGAGATAGCGCCGCTGAGGGCGGTGTATGGCAATATCGATAGCGGCGATGTGCGCATCCGCTTCCCTGAAACGTATCGGTGGAAGTGTGAGGAGGTGGATGTGCTGATGAAGCACATTGGTGGCTATCCGGGCAAGTATGATGCAAGCATCCGGAGGACCATCTATGCCAAACCTCCTCAACTGTTCATATCGGGACATTCCCACTTGCTGAAGGTGGTGCACGACCCGACGATTGATTGCCTGCACATCAATCCGGGTGCGGCAGGACGGTACGGGTTTCATGAGGTGCGGACGTTAGTGCGTTTCGTCATCGACGGAAAGGAAATCAGGGACTTGGAGGTCATTGAGCTGAGTGACCCCACTCGTAATTAGAAATCCGCTGCACGAGGGTGCAGCGGACTTTTTGTTCATTGGCCCAACAGCCGTCTTGCGTGTAGAGGATGGAGGAGCCGAGGGTGGTGAAGATGTTCCTTACGGTGATGCGCTCGCTACTCCGGTAGGGACCGGGACGGAGCTCGTACTCCCAGAGGATTTCAGGTTCCCACATCACGTGCTCGTTGATGACGTAGGTGATGCCGTGAGAGATGAACCGGTGGTAGCCGTTGTCGAAGAAGGGAAGGCTGAGGGCTATCTTGATTTTGGGACAAAGCACTTCGGCCTTCTCGTTGGCGCGTGCGGTGATGAAGGTCTCTTCACCAGTCTTGAGGTTTTCGAGTTTAATTTTGTAAATCATAATCATTACATCTGTTTTTTAAGGGTTAATCATTCAAAGTTCTATTTCACTTCCGAAACTGAAGTTCATAATAGAAAGAGTGAAGGGGATGTAACAGTATGTCAAAGAACACATCGCAGGCTTCCCGCACTGCACCGAGGAGGCGCAGCAGGGTGTGAACCTAACATTCAAGGGTACAGCGAGACAGGGTCAATGCCGGAGCTTGACAAGGATTCTCGACGGAACCGTCTGTGGCTGAATGTCGAAAGATGTGTTCATGATGTAATGGTTATGATTGTAATGGTTCTTGGGAGTGTTCTCCCTTATGATTGGCGTTTGCTCTTGGGAACTTTACCCTAAGCAAAGCGTCCTTCTTGTTGGGAAGGACGCTGCAAAGGTAGAGGAAGTTCTGCAATGTGCGGATAGGGAAATCCCTCTATTTGAGTATTTTGATGTTTATAGGCATTTAACGGCTTCCTCAAAGCTTCGTTTGAAGTAGTACCCGCTGTTGAGCTTGTCTTTCATGGACAAGGCTGCTTGCTGGTACTGCGCGTAGGCTTCGGGGGTGATGCTGTTCAGCTTTTCGGGAAGTTCGCGTAGGGAATGTACCGCGATGCCGAGGTGGTTGCTGAGGATGAATGGGGCCATAGCCGATTCTTCCCAAACGATGACGGGAAGGCCTGCGCGCAGGTAGAAGGAGGCTTTGTGGGGGTTGTTGATGCGGAGGTAGGAGCCCCAAATGCCTGAACAGCCTTCGATGGTGTCGCCGTCCCACACCAAGCCCCAGTCTGCTGTAGTGGTGCGGATGAAGTCGTCGGATGGGATGCGTCCGTGGTAGGTGGAGTTGTGCCAGCCGTTTTCGGTTTCAGGAATGAGCCCTGAGCCGTAGAGGTCGAAGTGGCAGCTATGGGTTCCATTGTCCAGCGCTTCGTCTATCTGGTAGAGGAAGGCGCACTTGCGGCGGCTGATGCCTCCTGCGAAGGTGACGGTGGGCTTAGGGTTGGGCTGATGAGGGGTTGGCTGTACGGGCGAGAGATAGTCGAAGATGTCGAGGTTGACTAAGGGTGCCTTGCAGCCATGCTCTTTGAGCCATTGGTTCATGCTGGCGTTGTGGACAATGATGACATCGGTATGGGAAAGGCGCTTGATTTCCTGCTCTGCCGTGAGCTTGCGCCGGCGGAATGTGCCCAGGTCGTGGATGAGAGTGATGGTTTTGGCTCCCTTCCACCGTGCGATGCGGCACTGGATGACATAGAACTTTTTGAAGGGGTACTGAATGAGCAGCACGTCGCCTTGATGGAGCTTGAACAGCAGATTGAAGGTGCTGAAGAGCTTGCGGAAGTAGGTGCCGACCTTGCCTTTCCAAGTGGGGATGGCGAGGTCGCAGAAGTGCATCTGCTTCATAAGTTCGTCGATGTGACGTTTCGCCGTATTGGGCGAATCTATGCTGATGTAACAATTCATCTGTTTGAGGTTTGAAGGTTAGATGAGTACGGTGTCTTTTTGTTGGTAGAAATCGCTGATGACGGAGACGATGGCGCTGGAGAGGGTGTCGTCTATGTAGCTGCTGAGTGGTGTGCCTGTCTGGACGGCCTTCATGAAGGAGACGAGCTCGTAGCGGATGCCTTCGCCGTCGAGCTGGTAGAAGTAACGGCGGTTGTTGGCTGGGTTCTCGTAACGCACTTCGAAATAGTCGGTCTTCCACCAAGGGGCTGGCACGTAGATGTAGCCTTTTGTGCCTGACACCAGCAATTCTCCTTCAGACTTCACTCCTTGTCCCACTTTCATGGAGGCGACAGCGTGGGGATAGAGAAAGGATATCTTGGTGAAGGTGTCGAAGTCGGTGGAGCCTTCCATCAGGTGGGTGGCTATGGTCTTACTGTTGTAGTCGGTGCCGAGCAGCTGGAAAATGGGCAGAAGTCCTGTGGGACCCCATGCGCTGATACTGTTCCAGATGAGGCTGAGGTCGCCTTCTGTGGCTGTGGCAAGGTCGGCCATGCTGGTGCAAGTGGAATCGACGGAAACGATTTGCCCGATGATGCCGCTCTTGGCTAAGAGCACAAGGCGCGAATATGCCGTGGAGAATGCGGTCTTGAGCGAGTCGGCTAAGATGCAGTGGTTCTTCTGGGCCAGCTCTCTTAGTTCCTTGAGGTGGTCGGGATGGATGGTGATGGGAGATTCGCACAGGACGTGCTTGCCGTACGTCAAGGCTTGTTTGACGTGCTGGTAGTGCAGCCGTGGGTTGGAGATGATGTAGAGAGCGTCGCTCTGCGCTATCAAGGTGTCGAGTTGCTCTATGGGCAACGCTTTGCCTTGCAGGGTCTTGGAGAGTCGGGAACTGTTGGCTGTGCACACGCCACTGATCTGCAGTCCGTTCACATAATGGCTCTCGTGCTCCACTTTGTTGAGGATGGGGGATTCGCCCACTAAGCCTAATCGGAGTGAATGGCTCTCGCTGCGCAGCTCGGTGCTGGAGATGCCTTGGGTGCGGTCGAGATAGACTACTTCGCAGAACTCTTTCAGGTAGTCGAACTTGCCTTCCCAGTCGCTGCCCACCGTGAAGATGTCAACTCCTAAACGGCGGATGTCGTCGATTTTCTGTCCTTCATACTCTTCGACGATGATTTCGTCGGCAATGCCTGTGGCACGGACTCCTTCAATGCGCTCCATGAGTGACTGCTGCACGTTCAGCTTGCCTCTGGCTTGATCAAAGCTGTCGGCAGTCACTCCTACAATGAGGTAGTCACCCAATGCCTTGGCGCGCTCTAAGAGGCGGATGTGGCCATAGTGCAGCAGGTCGTAAGTGCCGTATGTAATAACTTTCTTCATCCTAACAGTCCTCGTTTTTCCATGTCTTGCATGGCTTCTATTAGTGTCGTGTTGTCGGCAGGGGTCAGCGCACCGATGTGTCCTACACGGAATACTTCATCGCGCAGAGCGCCACCATTGGGACAAATCCAGATATTGTATTCGTCTTTCATGATGGTGAAGATGTCGTAGGCTGATACTTTGGTGGGATGCAATGAGGTAACAGCATTGGAAGGTGACTGGCTGAACAGCTCGAATGGAAGGTTTGCCACTTTCTGACGGAAGTCGGCTGCTAATGCCTTCACCCGTTCTATCTCTTGCTCTGCGCCTCCTGCTGCATCAATGTCACGCAGTCTCTGGTTGATTTGCAGCAGTGTTCCTACGGCTGGAGTGAAAGGAGTCTGTCCGCGTTCGCCATTCTTCAGCGCGCTTTTAAGATCCAGATATAGGCAGCGGGTTTCGGATTGTGCTACCCGCTCTAAGGCCCGTGGGGACAGGACAATGAGTGAAATGCCAGGAGGACAGGCAAGTGCCTTCTGTGAACCTGTAATCATGATGTCGGCTCCCAAGGCTTCCATGTTGAAAGGATCGGCGAGGAAGGCGCTGATGGCATCGACGATGAGGAGCAGGTTGTTCGCCTTGCAGAAGCGGCTGACCATGTCCATGTCGTACAAAACACCTGTAGAGGTTTCGTGCATGTTGATGACCAACGCTGTGAATCCTTGCCCTGCTAAAGGCTCCAGATGCTCGGCGGTGAGGGAATGGCCAAACGGGAGCTTGATTTCTTGGTGTTCAATTCCATGCAGTTGAACCAACTCAACAAATCGCTCTCCAAACGAACCGCCGTTGACGACGATGGCTTTGTCTTTCGGAGATAAAACATTGATGATGGATGCTTCCATTGATGCGGTTCCGGAACCTGTCAGGAACACGACACGTGAACCTTCTGGTGCATGGGCAAATCGCTTGACCAGACGCTCGTTCTCAAACATAATCTCAGAGAACTCCGGCGTCCTGAAATAAGGCACTTGTTCTTGTCCTATAGCTCTGACTGAGCTAGAAGACATGACAGGACCCACCGTGAAGTTAAGCATGTCTTTCATTTGCTTGTTTGTTGTTTTGTGGACAAAGGTACGGAAAAGTTAGGAGTTAAGGGTTAGGAGTTTGGATTTTTTCGTAACTTTGCACAAAAACAAGGGATTATGCACAAGATAAGAGAGAAAGAAGGGTATCAGCTCAATGAGCAATTGCTGCCTCTCTGGCAAGTTCAACTGGACTTGTTGCAAAAGTTCATTGAGGTGTGCCAACAATACAATTTGCGTTGTTGGGTGGACGGAGGGACTCTGTTAGGTGCAGTACGCCATAAGGGGTATATCCCTTGGGATGACGATGTGGACGTGGCTATGATGCGTGAGGACTATGACCGTTTGCAAGAAGTGGCAGCAGAGGCATTTCAACCTCCTTTCTTCTATCAAACGGCCTATACGGATAAGGATTATTATCGTTGTCATGCACAGCTCCGTATGGATGGTACGGCTGCCATTCGTCCAGAGGATAGTTTTGAGCCTTATCACCAAGGCATCTTCATTGACATCTTCCCGATGGATGGAATTCCTGCCAATGATGCCCGTGTGGATGCGGTTTTGCGGAAGAATAAGCATTTGTTGCGTGTCTTGCGGTATAAGAACGCAAACCTTTGGGTAGAAGGTAGCTTGAAAGCGATGTCTCGTAAATGGAGAGCGTGCTGGATGGCTTCGTGTAAGGGCTGGAAAAACCTATTTCGTGAGATAGATGATAGATATCGGCAATTCCCTGCTGCAACTTCCAGTCAAGTAGGTATGCTGTCTTTCTGTGGCAAGGATCTGATCTATCGGAAGAGTGTGTTTGAAGATACTGTGTGGCTGGATTTTGAAGATCTTAAAGTGCCTGCTCCTGCTGGATGGGATGAATTCTTGCGTGTGCATTATGGCGAGGATTATATGACACCGATGAAGGTTCCTACATTGCATGGAGGAATGATGATTGATACTTGTCATGACTATCGTGAGCGATTGCAGGAGGCACAACAGTATTACCGGAAGAAGAAAATGAAGAATCGGTGGGGTAAGTGGTTGAAGAAACAATGACCCATGAAACAATGCGAAAGATGCATAAGATAAGTGAAAAGGAAGGGTACCAGCTCGATGAGCAATTGTTGCCCCTTTGGCAGGTCCAGCTGGATTTGTTACAGAAATTCATTGAAGTGTGCCAGCGTTATCATTTGCGATGCTGGGTGGATAGCGGAACCTTGCTGGGCGCCGTTAGGCATAAGGGGTTTATTCCTTGGGATGACGATGTGGATGTGAACATGATGCGCGAGGACTATGACCGTTTGCAAGAAGTGGCAGCAGAAGCATTTCAACCTCCTTTCTTCTACCAGACGGCATATACCGACAAGGACTACTACAGGAGTCATGGACAGTTGCGTATGGATGGAACGTCTGCTATACGCCCTTCGGATTGTTTTCAGCCGTATCATCAAGGTATATTTATTGATGTGTTCCCGCTTGACGGTATCCCTGACAATGATTCACGTGTAGATGATGCGATGCGGAAGGGACGCCGTATTCTTCGTTTTTTGAAGGCTAAGAATACCAATATCCTCCTTTCTGGGCGTTGGGGCTTAGTGTTCCGCAAGTGGAAAGCTCGCCGTGAGGTTGCCCGTCGCGGTTGGGCAAACATCTTCAGGGAAGCCGAGGATCTGTATCGTCAGTTCCCCGTGGCAGACGCGGAGATTGTGGGTGAACTCTCTACGACGGGCAGGGATTTGGCTTGCCGTAAGTGTGTTTATGATGATACGGTATGGCTGGATTTTGAAGATATCAAAGTGCCGGCTCCCGCAGGCTGGGACGAGTATTTGCGAGTACAGTACGGTGACAACTATATGACTCCACTGAAGAATCCTACACTGCATGGAAATTTGATTATTGATGCATATAGGGATTATCGTGAGGTGTTGCCAGAGGTGCAGAAGGCCTACCGTGATTCTGCGCTGAAGCGTATATGGGGAAAATTGTTCAAAAAGTGATTAGCGATGAAGGTTTTACTTTTCTGTGAGAATAAATATGCTGTTGATATCTTGAACCCTTTGCAGGAGGAAGCCGATCGACAGGGAGGACATGAAGTGCTGTGGTATGTGCATCAGAAGAAGATTCCTCAATTCCCGTTGAAGGACAAGGTTCGTTACACGTTTTCCATGCAGGAAGCTTACGATTTCCATCCTGATGCGGTGTATGCTCCAGGCAATATCGTTCCTTATTATTTAAGCGGTGTGAAATGTAGCATTTTCCATGGATATGCTGCGGAGAAGCGTGACCAGTTCCACATCCGTAATTATTTTGATATCTACATGACTCAAGGTCCTTATTTCACGAAGGAGTTTGAGAAGCTGCAGCGGAAATACGGCGACTTTGAAGTATTGGAGACGGGATGGACACGTCAGGACTGGATTGCCCGGCATCGTGATGACTTTCGTGAGGAGAAGGCGCAGTTGCTGCGCGAGCACGGATGTGAACGTATTGTGCTCTATGCCCCGACATTTTCACCACGCTTGACTTCCTTGCCTAAAATCAAGCGAGCACTCATAGAGTTGGTGGAGCAGAAAAAGGTGTTGTTGCTCATTAAGCTGCATCCTCTGACTTGTCAGGAGTGGGTGGATGAATATAAGGAACTGGCTCGCCAGTATCAGCACATTATTTTTGAAGAAGATTTTGCTGTGACTAAGTATATGTTGATGGCAGATGTGATGATAAGCGACACTTCTTCTACTATTTATGAGATGTTGTTGCTTGACAAGCCTGTCATAACACTTGATACGGTATCGAAAGACCCTTATTGGAAAGATATTAACGACGCGGCGCTGCTGCTGGAGGCTTACGATGCGGTTCTTTCTGACGAGAGATTGACACAACGCCGCCAATGGATTATTCAAAACTATGACCCCTACAACGACGGCAAGTGCGCTCAGCGTATGCTGGAAGGGGCGGAAGAGTATATCCGTCGTCATGGCGTGCCTCAGAAGCGTAAGTTGAATCTCTGGCGGAAATATGTAAGCGTGAAGACATTTGGGAAAATACGGCGTTCTTGAGAAGCATCTTCTTCTATAAGAACGAGGGTGTGTCGAAAGAGATGCCTCTACAACATCAAAAACGAAGTGCCCCACATCGGTTGACCGATGTGGGGCACTTCAACTAACCGATGTGGGGCACTTCAACTAACCGATGTGGGACACTTCAACTAACTGATGTGGGTGCATCGGCTTTTGGCGGTGTTTAGCTGATGTTATTTTGACTCACCTTTGTTCTTTTGGGCCTGCTCATCTACATATTTTTGCCACGGCTTCTCTAAATCGAGATACCGGTAGTTCTGTTCTGGAATCTCCGTTGGAATCTCCATATAATTCCCATAGAGGTGACGAAGATAAGCGTCAGGGCGCGCTACGCCCATGAATGTGCAGCCTTCAAACTGGACAGGAACAGGTGTCCCGTAGTTTTCTTTGGGCTGTATTCCTTTGTTTGGCTTGTAATCGTGGTCTGCCCAAAGTGGACTCGTTTCACAGTCCCATTGTCTGCGTATGTCATCCATTTTCTTATGCACCTCGCATGGCTTGAAAAGTCGCCGTAGTAGAAGTGCGACGCTGCTTCGTAGTCCCTTTCCATGTTTGTAGGGGTCTGTATGGAGGAAGTAAAGCATCTTCCACCATTTACGATAGCGGAAATAGTGCCAGCTGCGTTTGAGTGATGGCCCCACCATACCGTCCAAGGGAAAGACATCAACAGGCAGACCGCCTACAAAGTTGTAGGCGCGGTGCATCATGTATGTGGAATTTGCATCTTGAATGCGGGCAAAGTGATAAGGATATCCTTTTGTCTTTCCTCCGCTCACCATCTCATATCCTTGGGGTAACCATTCATCAGCATGTGCCACCAAGGTGTCGTAGTCTTTGCGTGGCATGCCAATATCGGCGTCGTCGTCCCAAGGAATGAAGCCTCCATGGCGTACAGCGCCCAGCATGGTGCCTGCCAGCAAATAATAAGTGAGGTGATGCTCACGGCATACCGTATCAATCACTTTCAAGATTTCTAACAAGCGGGCTTGTACTTGCTTGGTCTCGTCGTTGATGCGGTCACCGTGCAATGCCATTGCTTGTTCATGTGGACTGTAACTTGTTTCCATGTCTTAGAAAGTGTAGTTGTGTGATGAACTTATAGTAATTGTGACAGAATGTGTAGTTGAGGAAGTTCTCCCATGAGGTCCCTGATTTGCAAGGGTGGATGGTTACTTGTTGCTTGGGTGCATTCGGATTCAGCTGATCGCATAACCGTGCAACATATTCAAACATGTTATATTCCCCTAATACACGTTGTTTACAGTCATTTAAAACGTTTACGGATTGCTCGTATAGCTGGTTCTGTATAGCGTTTTCAATGATTCCAATGGCTTCGTCTGGCTTCCGAATATCTATAGGCATATAAGCCTCTTGGGGAAAGTAGTCCGAAAGGTTCGTGCAACCATGATAGAAAGGGAAGGTCTCTGTTAAGTAGCAGTCTGAAATCTTCTCGGTCCAGTAATACCGTTGTGAAGAGTTCTCAATGGCAATATGGTATTTGTAAGGGCGCAGCACATCCCATTTGTCTTCAAAGGGGCGGAATCCTCGTCCAAATACATCCAGTTGGTCGCCAAAATGTTCTTGTAGGCGTTCTACAAATTTGATGCGGTCCACATGGCCTCGTGTGAAGGCCTTGTTGCTGGTGATGACAGAGATGAGCTTTGTCTTCTCTTGTGGATTGGACGGCTGCTTTAATGAGTCATAGTCTTGATTATAGATGTACCCTCCCTTGCCATCTGGTTTATAACCGACAAACCAAGGCAGGATAGCAGGCCCGTACCGTAGATTGCGGTGGCGCATTTGTTCTTGGCAAGTCACAACAAGTCCGAACTGGTCAATGTAACGTTGTGGATAGACCAAAACAGAACGTGGCTCTGTCGTCAACAATATTGTGTTCTCTGGAGCGACCCTGCATGTCTGGTCTTCTCGTACCCCTTTGCCTTGTACTACCCAAAAGTCAGCCTCCTCCATGCTGTCGTCCAGGCAGAACTCGTAGCGGCCGTCTTGTGACACCAGCCTGTGCCCAGGTGTTTGTCTGTGCATGATGGTGGCCAATCCCTCTCGGTAGGGCATGAATCTTATCTTATACATGGCGTATGGTCTTATTGCTTTTTTCTGAACATGTGGGTGATTCTTTTCCGTCTAACCCATCGTCTATCATGTTTCCTTTTCACTTCACATGCCTCTTCTATATCCTCTTCAGTCCACCCTCTGTCTGCAGCATACACTTGCAAGATGAAACGATAAACAGGGGTTAACCACCAAAAGAGTGTCAAATTCTCCATACACTCAGCCTTTGGAACAGCCCCGTCAAAGAATTGCATGCGATTGATATCAATCAGCTGAAATTCAAACTTCCCCTCTTCTTCATGATACAGCACGTTAGTGGGGTTCAAGTCACGATGGAGAATCCCCGCTTCATGCAATGATGCCACAAAATGGGCATAGGCCGTAGCCAGTCTCTCGTCGAAGGGTGTTTGTTCTATCAAGCGTGGCTTAATAGGCTCCCAATCGGTGTAGGCGCATACGTAATAGACTTGCTGCACAAGTCCCAGACAAGTGCATTCAAGATAAGCCACCTCATGAGGAGTGCCGACGTTATGCTTGCGGAGTGCTGTCGCATTCTCGTAGGCACGGCGTGCTTTGCTGGGACGGAAGAACGTGTAGATGAGCATCTTGGCCAGATTGTGCCTCTTGTAGCGTTTGACCACCAGCTTTTCCCCTTCCACTTCAAACAATCGAATCTTGTTTCGACCATCATAAAGCAATGCACCCTGTTGAGTGGCAAATAGTTGAGGTATCTGTGCCACCCATTCCTTTAGATGTTGATATGTAAGACTGACAACCTTTCTCATGTATCAACGTTCCTTTCGTTCAGAAACATCGGTAAATGAATTCTCAACTATGCCTTGATTCCATAGTGATTGAATGCCTCTTTGAGCACCACAAAGAAGTCTTCAATGTCTTTGGGAGTGATGGTGCCCAAAGCGCATAGGCGGAACGTATTGGTAGTGGAAATCTTGCCAGGATAGATGGTGAAACCACGTTCGTAGCAGTAGTCATGAACTTTCTCGAAGTTCCAGTTGGGATCCTCGGGATACTTGACGGACACTACAAGGCCGGATTCAATCTTGGGGTCAATGACGGTCTTCAAGCCCATGTCGGCAACACCTTTGCGGATGGCTTCATATACAGCATGGTGTCGGGCAAACTTTGCTTCTTCTCCCACTTCGAAGTATTCTTTTAATGCTTGAATGGTGGCATAGATGGTTTGTACAGGTGGAGTGAAGTGCATCTCACCAGTCTTTTCGAAGTACTCATATTGCAGATACAGGTTGCAATAGTAAGAACGAGTGGGGTAATTCTTTGAAGCCTTGATGATATCAGTCTTGCCAATGATGAAACTCAGGCCAGACATTGCCATCAGTCCTTTTTGCGCCGAAGCCATACAGAAATCCACATTGTCCTTCACCACATCCAGAGGTATCATGCCCAAGGTAGAAGTTGTGTCGCTGATGAAGATAGCGCCGTATTGATGTGCCAAGGCACCGATTTCGCGGATGGGGTTCAGCACTCCAGTACCTGTCTCATGATGACAGCAATAGACTACCGCTACATCAGGATTTTCTTGCAAGGTAAGTTCCACGTCAGCCAAATTGGGTTGCTCAAATACGCTTGACTTCAGGTCGATGTATGGTATGTGATACATTTGACACACTTCAACAGCACGGGAGTTATAAGCTCCGTTGTTCACCACCAAAATCTTCTTGCCTTCTGGTACAAGTGAGTTGATACAAACATCGATGTTGATAGTTCCTGAGCCGCAGAACAAGACTGAGGTGTATTCGTCCTCAGGAGCATGTACCACTTTGAGGAGGTCTGAACGCAGCCCCTTCATCAGTCCTGCAAACTCTTTCTCACGTGGGCAGATATCCGGCACCACCTGAGCATATTTCACGGTATCAGTCGTCGTTGCAGGACCCGGGTTCAGCAACACGTTTCTCTTAATCTGTTCCATATACATTATTATATATTATAAATAGGGAAGGATATGCTCCTCGGCGTAGTTCAGGTCATCTATATCATCAATCTCGTACCACTTCAGACCTTCCACTCTGAGCACATATACCTTCATGACTTCTTGAGACATGGTGAGCAGCTCGTATTCATAACCCAGCTTAGGCTTATCAGCAACCTTATGGGCATAATCCTCACACATCGCTTTGTAGAACTTGTTAGACAGCTTGTGGATACCCACCAGCTCGCCTTTAGCATCCAGCTCTGTCTTCACGGTAGAACATCTTGTCAAACGGTTCCCATCGCCATATTCTACGTAATATTGGTCTTGGAACTTCGTCACGGGAGTAATGAGCATGATGTCAGGCTCTGGACATTCCAGCAGCGAGGTGATGGCTTTCTTCTCAAATATGAGGTCACTTTCCAGCAAGAGAAAATCATTGTCACCTATCGCCTCTCGGCAGTTCCATAAGGTGTACATGCTGTTTGTTTCTGCATATCGGGGAGAGAAGACACATTCAATCTGCGGATACACAGCCTTCAACGCTTCATACTTCTCCTTCAAATATCCAGTGCCAATGATGATGCGCTCGATGCCACAAGCAATAAGAGTTTGAATACTGCGTTCCACCATCGACCTGTCGCCACACTCTACAAAGCCTTTAGGTACGGTTTCAGTCATCTTGCCGAATCGCGTGCCAAGACCTGCCGCCATGATTACAGCTGTCTTTACCATCTCGTCTATTTACTTTTTCAAGAAATTCATCAATGCCTCCTTGTTCTGAACAGGAGTAGTTGTTGGTCTGCCCAAATCCTTTCGGTTTCCTTTCTTCACCTTCACTTCGATGAATACAGGAGCCTCGCCCAGATGAGTCAGTTGCTGCTGAAGTTCCTCTGGAGTAGAGACACTATACACAGACTTGTAGCCCACAGCCTTTGCAATGGCAGGAAGGTCAATCTTCAAACCCACAGTCGGTTGCCCGCCGACAGAGTCGTGCGCTCCGTTGTTGAACACCACGTGCACATAGTTCTGAGGCGCCTTGCTGGCCACAATGGCCATGCTGCCCATGTGCATGATGCTGGCTCCGTCACCATCAAAACACCAGACCCTTCTGTCCTGCTTCTCAAGAGCAATACCTAAGGCAATCTGCGAAGCGTGTCCCATCGAGCCAACGGTGAGGAAATCTCGCTCATGGCCTTGGTTCATCGCTGTACGGTATTCGAAAAGCTCGCGGCTAATCATGCCTGTGGTGCTGACGATAGCATCCTTCTCCCCCAGAGCAGCAGCAACCGTCTGGATTGCTTCTTCACGGCTCATGGTGAAGTCATTCTTCTCTACATTCTGAAGCGTGTAGGCGTCGAACGTGTCTTTCTCAATCACCAAAGCGTAACACTGCTTTGTGGCTTGCATGTATGCAACCGCCTTCTGAATCTGCGCCTCTGCCTTGTCTTCTTCTTTGGAAAGAACGGTATAGTCGATACCCATCACGTTGAGCAAGCCAGTAGTCACTTTGCCTTGTTTCACATGTTGAGGTTCGTCGTGCACACCAGGCTTTCCGCGCCATCCAATCACCAGAAGAACCGGAATGTTGTACACATCAGGGTCTGTGAGCGAGGCAAGTGGATTAATGATGTTGCCTTGGCCAGAGTTCTGCATATAGACTACAGGAATCTGTCCCGTAGCCAAGTAGTGTCCTGCAGCCAAACCCATTGCGCCTCCTTCATTGGCAGCAATGATGTTGTGCGCAGCATCAGCGTGGTCTGTGATGTATGCACAGAGATTCTTCAACAAAGAATCAGGTACGCCAGCATAAAAGTCGATGCCATAGCTGGCCAATGTATGGTAAAAGAAATCGGGTCTTATCATATCAGTTAGCTCTTCTTTGTTCCTGGAATCAGGTTCAGAATTTGTTTGATAGGCATGCAGTATTCATCAGATGCCTCTAGGCTGCGAGACGTCTCGAGAATGCGTTCAGCGCACTTCACCATGGCAGGATAAGCGCTGCGCAGCATGTGGTTTGCATAGATGACCACATTGATGCCCCATTCAGCCAGTTCCTCTTCTGTGAACTGGTTGTAGGTTGTGGGCACAGCCACAATCGGAGTATGGTCATCCTTCTCGCGGAAGCGCTGGCAAAACTCCTTGATATCTTGTCCGTCTTTATTCTTGGAGTGAATCATCACGCCGTCCGCACCAGCTGCCACATAAGCATGGCAGCGTTCCAGTGCGTCATCCACTGGTTTTCCGGCAATCAAGCTCTCGCAGCGTGAGATAATCATGAAGTCGCGGGTGATTTGTGCGTCTTTGCCGGCTTTAATCTTGTTGCAGAAGCCTTCAATGGTGTCTTGAGTCTGTATGGCATCCGTACCAAACAACGAGTTCTGCTTCAATCCGACCTTATCCTCTATGATGACAGCCGAAATGCCCAAGCGCTCCAACGTGCGTACGGTAAACACAAAGTGCTCCACCTTTCCGCCGGTGTCACCATCATAGATGACAGGCTTAGTCGTCACCTCCAGCGTGTCGTTCAAATCGTGCAGACGAGTGGTCAAGTCCACCGCTTCAATATCCGGTTTACCTTTCGAGGTAGAGTCCGTCAGCGACGAAGCCCACATGCCATCAAACTCACGGTGCTGACCGTTGATGTCCACAGCAGTATGCTCGGCAATCAGTCCTGTCAAGCCATTATGCGATTCGAGAATACGAACCACAGGCTTGGCTGAGATTAAACGGCGCAGAGAAGAAAGGCGTGCCTGAGGAGTCACACCGAGAGAATCGATGGCCTCCTTCAGTCCTGTTGCTGAAATGCCCTTGGTGTAAGGAATCTCAATCACCTCGCCACCTTGAGCCTTCATCACCTTAAAGACTTCATCGCGGATATATTTGTCAGGCCCGTATTGCCAGTCGTCACCATGAATGATGTAATCAGGCTTATAGCGCTTCAGGTTCTCCACATAGCTCCATTCCTCCTGAGGAACAATGGTCTTCACGCCCACAATCTTCTCAATCACCGCCTTGCGCTGCTCGTAAGTGAGATACGGTAAACGCTTGTGGGTAGCAATAGCCTTGTCTGTGAATAAGCCTATCATCAGGTCACCATACTTGGCGCCTTCCGTGATGATGTTAATCAAGCCTGGATGCATGATGTCGCCAATCATGCCCAAATAAACTGTTTTTGCCATTATGCAGTTCGTGTAATAAATTTCAAATGTTAACTAACTATCAACCTCATCTCTTCACTGCCTCATACACCGCCATCAGTTGCTGTGCAAGCTTTTGGGGCGCAAATGTATCCATCATATACGCCCTTCCTTGCTCCACAATCTGCTGTCGGAGGGCAGAGTCTGTCATGAGCTTTGTCATATTGTCGCGCATGTCCTCTGTGCTATTGGGGTCAGCCTGCATCACATAGGCATTGCCTTTTCCCGGTAAACGGTTCGCATGGCTCGTCACCACCGGACATCCACACAGCAAGGCCTCCACCATAGGTTCGTAGCCACCACTGTAAAATGAGGGGCACACCAGCATCTGTGCATTCGTGTAGAGGCGCTTCAGTTCCTCGTTGCTCACCAGCTCCTTCCATTCCACCCATCGTTCCAGCCCCTGCTCGACCAGATATTGCTGTACCTTCCGTTTATAGCTTCCGCCACATCCCACCACTACGAGTGGCACCCTGATGTCTTGGTGCATCAGCTCCCAGGCCTTAACAACGCCCATGAGGTTCTTGCGTGGGTTGATGCTCCCGACGTATAGCATGTAAGGTGAAATTCCAGCCTCTCTTTCAGCAGACTCGTAATAGATGGGGTTCACCGGTTGATACACCACTTCCACCTTGCGTTCGGGCACATTATAGAATTCCAGTACATCCTTCTTGGTACATTCGCTGATGCACACGATGCGGTCGGCATGGTTGCAGGCATATTGCCATTTCATATTGTAGATTTTCCTGTCGTGCCAATGGTACATGTCAGGAAAAGTCTTGAACGCAACGTCGTGGATGGTCACCACCGATGCAATCCCAGAGTGGAACAGTCCCACCGGCATCTCGTTGCTCAGTCCGTGAAACACCTCAATGCCATCCTGCTTCATCTTCTCCACGAGTCCGTACGTTCTCCACGCACTTCCTCTCATCAATCCGGTTGGTTTCACTGTGTAGCATCCCTTCTTGGTCAGATAAGGCAATGTCAGCTCGTTCAGTTTCACCTTGGGTGTGTAAAGCCAATACTCATGGCTAGGATACGCACTGGTCAGGATGTCAATCGTTGTCCTGCTGTGGTTTCCCAACCCTGTGAAGTTGTTGTACAGACGCTTTGCGTCGAACCCGATTCTCATTTGGCTTTGCCTTCGTTCTCTTATTGTAGCTCACAAAGCAGAGTGCTGCACTCTGCTCAGCCCTTGCTGTGTTTGTTATTTCTTATACAACACAGGATTCGTGTCGGGGTCGTTGTACATCTTCATCTGCTTGTACACCTTCATGTACTTCTTGCCCGCCTCGATATCTTCAATCAGCTGGTCGATGGCGGTAGAGAGGTCCTTGCGCTGTTCCAGAAGCACATCCAGCTTCTTCTGGCAAGTGGCCTTATGGGCGTCGGTGGCATCATTGCGCTCCACCTGTTCCTTCATGTGGTAAATCTTCAAGGCGAGGATAGACAAGCGGTCCACAGCCCATGCAGGGCTTTCAGTATTGATAGTAGCGTCGTCCTTCACCTTCACGTCCTTATACTTAGTCCAGAACCAAGAGTCAATCGTCTCCACCAGGTCCGTACGGTCTTGATTGCTTTTGTCGATGCGGCGTTTCAGCACCAGCGCTTCAGCAGGGTCAATTTGCGGATCGCGAATCACATCTTCGAAATGCCACTGCACCGTGTCAATCCAGTTCTTCGTATAGAGATCGTGCTCAATGGTGCCTGTTTCATAGGGGTTAACCATGGGTTGGTCTATATTGTCATGCACGTGATAGTCCTTGATTGCCTGCTCAAAAATTGGGAAGGCACGTTCTGTGAAAAGCATAGAATATTTATTTAATATGTTAAAATTCGCTACAAAAGTAAAGTTTTTTCTCCAAATAAACAACTTAATAAACCAAAACCACTATCTTTGTGGCCACATTTGACAATAAGAATGTACTATTTATAATTTGTGGTAGTTTTGTGGCATGTATATCGTACACCAGCCCATTACCTCATTTAGTACAAACAAAATAGCCCCAACCTTCCCCAAGCGCACTGCAGGTTGATTCCGAAGTCGGTGCCCAAGTTGGAAGTTTAGGGGCTTTTTTGTGCCCTTTTTGTCACAGCCTCATGCCCACGCTCAGCTGTCCTCTCCATTTTGTGAAGTTGATTTCTGTCTCATCGTCATCCAGCAAAGAGTTTGTTGCCACAAACGTGCCTGCAACAAACCATTTTTCCGAGAAGTTGTACACCACTGCTCCTCGTTCTGCCAAGATGAAGTTGGGGAATTTGGTATCCATGTCACGGCGTTCGTCATTGAGTTTGACGTTGTTGTAGTTGCCAATCACCACGGTGGGCAAGGCAGAGATGTGCATGAGCAATCTCCCGCGCAAAGCGACCCAGTTGTAGCCATAGCCGCCGCCGAGGCCAAAGTAGCCCACATAAACCCTGTACTTCGACAGCCCTTCCATCGTTTTGTGCCCCGTCGTCTTTAGGCTTCCGCCCATGTATGAGAATCCGGCCAGCCATGAGCCAGCACTGCGTTTCTGGATATATGATTGTGTGAAAGCAGCGGGATAGGAGAACTTTCGTCCGTTGAAAGCATAATAGCCATTTATATTTATCATTTTCATGCGTAAGACATCCTTGTCCAGATGTCCACCCCAATCGCCGAACCTTACATTGCCCGACAGCGTTCTTGTGTCTTGGTACACGACATCAAGGCCATATCGGTTGGTGTATGCGTTCAGGTTGATTTCGAAGTCCTTGTTCTTTCCGCTTAAATGGGCTGGGTTCACAGCCACTCCCGCTGTTAATCCGCGCCAGCTTGCTCCCAGAACCAGAGTTGCTTTATGGTCCGATTTCAAGGTTCCGCTGCCGCTTTCCTCTCCATGGCTCTTCACCTTGAATTCGTTGCCCGACACGCTTGTGCGCACTTTCAGGGTGAGTGGCTGTGTGGGGCGGCCAATATACACCGTGTCATATTTCACGCTGAAATAGCGGGCGGTCAATGCGCTGTCCACTTTCGCCTTTACTTCTTTTTTCTTCTCAATGAGACGTTCTTTCTTTGTCTGCGCAAAAGTAGTTCCGCAGACTGTCGCCAGCAAAACTCCAATCCATACCAGTCGTTTCATGTTGTTCATAAGTAATTAAGATTTTGTGGCAAAGGTAATGAAAATCAAATATAGAACCATATAAAAAGTCTATTTTTCTTTTGAGTTATGTCTGATTTGTTCTATCTTTGCAAAACTAATCCAAATAACTACTAAATAACTAATAACTAAACAACTACTATGGCAGATCTTTCTAATTTTTCATTGGAAGGTAAGAACGCTTGGATTACTGGCGCATCTTACGGTATTGGTTTCAACATCGCGAAGGCTTTTGTGAAGGCAGGTGTGAAGAACATCGTTTTCAACGATATCAACGAGGCGGCTCTGCAGCGCGGTTTGGACAACTACAAAGAGGCTGGTATCACCAACGTGAAGGGCTATGTATGTGATGTGACTGACGAGAAAGGGGTGAAGGCTCTCGTGGATACGATTCACAAGGAAGTGGGTCAGATTGACATTCTTGTGAACAATGCAGGCATCATCAAGCGCATTCCTATGCATGAGATGGCTCGTGCAGAGTTCCAGCAGGTCATCGACATTGACCTTGTAGCGCCATTCATCTGCGCCAGCGCTGTGCTGCCAGAGATGATGGAGCGCAAGGAAGGCAAGATTATCAACATCTGCTCCATGATGAGCGAGCTGGGTCGTGAGACTGTGTCTGCCTATGCTGCAGCTAAGGGTGGCTTGAAGATGCTCACTCGCAACATCTGTTCGGAGTATGGAGAATACAACATCCAGTGCAACGGCATTGGCCCTGGCTACATTGCCACTCCTCAGACCGCTCCTTTGCGCGAGCGTCAGCCTGACGGCTCTCGTCATCCATTTGACTCATTCATCTGCGCCAAGACTCCAGCAGGCCGTTGGCTCGACCCATCCGAATTGGGCGGTCCTGCCGTGTTCCTTGCTTCTCATGCATCAGACGCTGTAAACGGCCACGTGCTCTATGTGGACGGTGGCATCTTGGCTTACATCGGCAAGCAGCCTAAATAATCCGTAGGATTCCATAAAAAGTGAGAGGCTCTGAAGTGACACTCCAGAGCCTCTCGCTTTTATGTTGTCTTTAGGCTTGTTTCATTCTCACCAGTTTTCCGTTTTGAGTATGTCATTCTTGATGGCCTCCTCTATCTTGTCCATGACGACGCCAGAAAAGGCGTGTGCCATCACTATCGCTTTGGCAGAAGTCTTCTTGCGAAGATCTTTTTCGGAATAAGGGAAACAGTTGTCCAAGGTCCATTTCTCACCTACATTCACGCTCTTGCCAACACCCATTGCGCTGATGAGGCCTCCGCCTACAGACTTCTCCACTTCAAAGAAGGGAACGGTGTAGGTGACGCGGATCTTTCCTTCTTTGATGTCGGTCCTGATGATAGGGGCAAGATTGACTGTGTAGGAGTTGGTGGCAGCGGTGTACATTGCGATGTCGCTGACATCTCCCTTGCCGATGATGAGCCCTGCATCCTTATCTGTCAACAAGATAGACGCATTCCCTGCATTAAAGTTGCAGGCATACCAATAGTTGACCAGTAGAAAGAGCTGTGCTTTTGTCTTTCCGGGTGCCTGTATCACCTTTGTGTAGTTCAATGTGTTGTTTTTGTCCAATGGCAGCTGTGGCGCGAGTTTCTCAGCCGTCTCCACCCATTTGTCACTAAACTTTTCTTTTGCATAGCTTTCCAGTTCTCCTGCCCACATGATTTGAGCATTCATGGCTACGGTGAATAGGGAGAACAATCCCAATAATAAAATCTTTTTCATGTTGTTGTAAATAAAAGGTTAAACAAAAACGTTTTGGAGCCTCTGTCATGGTTCTTACCCTCCAAAACGATGGCAAAGATAAAGAACTGATATCGAACATGCAACATTTCAGGGAAGTTTTTTGTTTTCGTTTGGGATTTTAGAGGAAATGGAGTACCTTTGCAAGTGGGTTTCAGATGAAATAGAGCATGTTATTACCTTACTATAAACAAGGCCTTGTTGAGGCTGGATGTGACGAGGCAGGCCGAGGCTGTCTGGCAGGCAGCGTGTATGCGGCAGCGGTCATTCTGCCGCCCGACTACCACAACGACCTGCTGAACGACTCGAAGCAGCTCACCGCCAAGCAGCGCTATCGTTTGCGCGAGGAGATTGAGCGTGACGCCGTGGCTTGGGCCGTGGGTATTGTCACGGCGCAGGAGATTGACGAGATGAACATCCTGCGTGCCAGCATCACCGCCATGCACCGTGCAATAGACGGACTGAAAGTGCGCCCCCAGCATCTCATCATCGATGGCAATCGGTTCATGCCCTACCGGCAGGATGGGGTTGTGGTGCCTCACACCACGGTGGTGAAAGGCGATGGGAAGTACCTCTCCATTGCCGCAGCCTCCATCCTGGCCAAGACCTATCGCGACGACTACATGAAGGAGCTGCACCAGCAATACCCCTATTATGGATGGGACCACAATGCAGGCTATCCCACCAAAGAGCATCGCCGGGGCATCGAGGAGCATGGCACTACGCCCTACCATCGCATGACCTTCAATCTGTTGGGAGCCACACAGCTGGAACTCCCCTTCGAGTAACCTTGACGCACATCCCCTCCCGCCATAGGGAAAAGCCCCTTGCAAATAGGAAAAAGCCATTTGCAAGGGGTTTCTTGATGCCCTATCTTTGCATCGACATCAAGAAACAAGCCCACACCTTTGGGCAAATGTATAACGCTAAAAACGACACAACTATGAAGACTTTAAGAACTACACTCACCGCAGTCGTTCTCTTCATTGGAGCACTGACCGCCAACGCTCAGAGCATGAGCATTACCGTCATGCGCGACAACGCACGTTTTTTGACCGATCGCATGGCTTTCACCCTCGGCATTCGCGACCCTTACATCATCGACGAGATATACCGCATCAACTACGACTACATCTGGGGCGTGAACGACTATCTGGACGATGTGGCCATGGGCTACTACTACGACGACTACATGACCGTTGTGGCAGCGCGCGATGCCGCCCTCCGCAGCTTGCTGGGCTACCGCTTGTGGCACCGTCTCACGGGCTACAGCTACTTCCACCGTCCCATCGTGTTTGTGAACAATCGCTGGCGCTTCACCGTCTATGACTACGACCGTTATGGCGTGCGCCACTATCACTATGGCGCCCCAAGACCTTACGGCACCTATGTAGGTGGACGCATCGTTCGCCCCATGCCGCCCCGCACAGCTGTGCGCCGTCCTGCCCCTCCTCGTCCTGCCCCTCGTGCAGTGGCTCCTCGGGTAGAGCGCCGTCCAGCAGAGCCTGGCAGGCACGCAGCGCCTCGCGAGACCCCTCGTGCCCATGAGAATCGCCCCGCAGCGCCACAGAATCACATGGCACCCCACCATGCCGCACCTGCCGCAAAACCCGATATGGGAGCCTATCGTGGCGCCATCTCTCGCGGCAATGCAACAACAGCACCTCGTGGCAATGCTGCACCGGCATCTCGTGGCAGCCGCCGCTAGACAAAAGTCACATGCCCCCTCGGGCACTACGCTATACACATCCAGAAAGCCCATCGCGACACATGGCGATGGGCTTTCTTCGTATGTAATAGGGCGGGTGTGGCAGCGGCGTGGCGAAGCGTTTGTGGGCTTTGACAGGCTTGTTTGTAACACGTTTTTTTATTCTGTATGTTACAAGCGTAACACACGGCGTGTTACAAATGTAACATGCGGTGTGTTGCAAGTGTTACACAAGCTGTGTTACAAGTGTTACATCGGGTGCACCGCAAGTGTTGCAAAAGGTGTGCCTCAGGCAAGAGCGTGCACACCACAGGTCTTAGCGAGAGCCTTGACTATGGTGATGGCGAAACGAAGGAGAAGAGCATTTGGAACGATGCTTGGTAAAAGTGCAGGTTCCATAAAGAGGCACATCTTCCACCAAGTAGTCCGCCGAGGCATCGTGAGTGATGCCTCGGCGGACTACTTGTAGAAGGGCAACAGAAACCAGCGGCAAGGCCTTTCTTCCTAATTTTCAAGCCTCAATTTTCTCTTTTCAATTATAATCACTACCTTTGCACCCAAAATCAGAACATTATGACAATTGAAGAAAAACTCATAGCAGGTGTGCAGCAGGCCGTGAAGGCTCTGTACGATTTGGAGGCAACCCCTCAGCAGGTGCAGTTGCAGAAGACAAGAGACGAATTTGAAGGTCAACTCACCGTGGTGGTGTTCCCGTTTGTCAAGGCTGCCCGCAAGTCGCCCGAGATGGTGGGCGACGAGATTGGTCAATACCTGACTCAGAATGTCGCTGACGTGGTGGCTAAGTACAACGTGGTGAAGGGCTTCCTGAACCTTGTCATCAGTGATGCTCCTTGGATTGCCTTGCTCAACCAGATCAATGCGGAGGAGAAGTATGGCTTTACTCCTGTGACTGAGCAGAGCCCATTGGTGATGATTGAGTACTCTTCGCCCAACACCAACAAGCCTCTCCACCTCGGACACGTCAGAAATAATCTGCTGGGTTCTGCCTTGGCACGCATCGTGGAGGCCAACGGCAACAAGGTGGTCAAGACGAATATCGTCAACGACCGCGGCATCCACATCTGCAAGTCCATGCTGGCATGGCTGAAGTGGGGCAATGGCGAGACTCCTGAATCTTCGGGCAAGAAGGGCGACCACCTCATTGGCGACTATTATGTGGCTTTCGACAAGCACTACCGCGAGGAGGTGAAGCAGTTGGTGGCTCAGGGCATGGACGAGGAGAAAGCCAAGCAGGAAGCGCCCCTTATCAAGGAGGCTCATGAGATGCTGGTGAAGTGGGAGCAGAACGACCCCGAAGTGCGTGCGCTCTGGAAGAAGATGAATGAATGGGTTTATGCTGGATTTGATGAGACCTACAAGATGATGGGTGTAGGCTTTGATAAGATATATTACGAATCAGATACCTATCTGGAGGGTAAGGAGAAGGTGATGGAAGGCTTGGAGAAAGGCTTCTTCTATCGCCGCGAGGACGGCTCTGTGTGGGCTGACCTGACTGCAGAAGGACTGGACGAGAAACTCCTGCTCCGTTCCGACGGCACTTCTGTGTATATGACTCAAGACATAGGCACAGCCAAGCTCCGTTTCCAGGACTTCCCTATCGATAAGATGATATATGTGGTGGGCAACGAGCAGAACTATCACTTCCAGGTGCTCTCCATCTTGCTCGACAAGCTGGGCTTCAAGTGGGGCAAGGACCTTGTGCACTTCTCTTACGGCATGGTGGAACTGCCCAACGGCAAGATGAAGAGCCGTGAGGGAACAGTGGTGGACGCTGACGACCTGATGGCGGCTATGATAGCCGATGCCTACGAGGCCAGCAAGGAGCGCGTGAAGCAGACATCTATGCCTGAAGAAGAAGCGCGTGAGGTGGCTCGCAAGGTGGGTCTTGGCGCTCTCAAGTACTTCATCCTGAAGGTGGATGCCCGCAAGAATATGCTCTTCAACCCTGAAGAGTCTATCGACTTCAACGGCAATACGGGTCCTTTCATCCAGTACACCTATGCCCGTATCGCCTCTATTCTCCGTAAGGCAAAAGAGCAGAACATAGACATTCCAGCACAGCTGCCTACGAGCATCAGCATCAGCACGAAGGAGACAGAACTCATTCAGAAGCTGAATCAGTTCGGTGCAGCCATTCGTCAGGCAGGCACCGACTACAGCCCATCTGGCATCTGTAACTACTGCTACGAACTGACCAAGGCGTTTAACCAGTTCTACCACGACTTCACCATCCTGGGTGAAGAGAATGAAGAACTGAAACTCTTCCGCCTCTCGCTGGCCAAGGCAGTGGCTAAGGTTATCAGCCTCGGCATGGGTCTTCTTGGCATCGAGATGCCCGAGCGGATGTAATAGACGCACATGATATATACAACAGCGGAGGACTCCTAGTAGGTCCTCCGCTGTCTTTGTTGTGTCATCTCCCTTGTACTGCTTCAATCCGTTCAAGTATTGGGGAAGATGGTCTCAGCCTATTTTTCCCCTATTATCGTGGCATACGTTGGTTTCTTGCGGTATATTTCTGTGTGCGTGAAGCCTGCAGTATCAAGCATCTGTTTCAGTTGCTCTGGTGTGTAAGCCGTCATGCCATCTACTACGCTGGTCCACTTGGAATCGCTATCTACCACTTCCACCATGATGGCGAAGCGACCACCAGGCTTCAGCACACGGATCACTTCTCTCAGGCAGCCAGGCAGATTGGGCCAGAAATAGACGGTCTCGACAGCTGTCACCAAGTCGAACTTCTCGTCTTCGTAAGGCAGCTTCTCGGCAGAGCCCTGAATGATGAAGGCCCGCTTGTTGAGCACATCTGTATTCACTTTTTGAGCTTTAGCCACACTCTCCGCCGAGATGTCGATGCCATAGGCGGTTGTGTCTTTGCTTCGCTTCAGCATTTGGCGTATAGTGAAACCTCCGCCACAACCGATATCCAGTATCGTCCATCCGTTTTGGACATCGACTAGTTTTAGCCCCCAATTGATGAGCGGGGCATGCGTTAAGTTCATGAAGCTGAACTGTTTGCAGGCAGCGACCTGAACCATTCCGTTCTCTTCACCATCCCTGAAGGTTCTGCTCGAAACTATCTCGAGAAAGGTTATTACAACATCTCTTCCTGCCGGCACCTATCGCTTGGAGGCAGATGTCATCGCCACTTGGAAACCAGACGAAACGGTGAAAATGAAAGGTGTTTCCCTCTTCATGGGCAACAGCACCCGAGCCATTGCCACCGCAGACGAGAAGCCCCAGCACTTCTCCGTACGCTTCATAAACACCACCACCCAAGATGTGACCATCGGCGTGCAGTGGACCAACACCACAGCCAACTGGGTAGCAGTTGACAATTTCCACCTCATCTACGAAGGAACACCGTCACCTTGACCATCCTCTTCCTTTTTGGGGAGGGGTCGGAGTCTCCACCCGCAGTCGACGGCTCTTATTCGTGTCAATCGTGCTATTCGTGTTCGTTTTTCTTCATCACAGTTTTTTGACCACGAATTACACGACTTATACGAATTTTTTCTAAAGCCTCGGAAGTGGCTCTGGCCTTTGACCTTTGTCCTTTGTCCTTTGACTTTCAGGGGGAGCTAGAGGACGCTGAAATCGTACAAAAAGACCTGGCTCTAAGGCGGTAAATCGGTGTGACTCACACCGATTAAGTGGCGCAGGGTGCGTATATATTGGACAAGTGACCCACTTTTTGTCCCTTTTCTTCCCTTAAACCATAAATGGACTAAAAATGAGGGAGATGAAATGAAAGAAAGTCCCTAACTTTGTACGCGTGAAACCCGCGTGAAATAAAAATATGAAAAAAATACGGCTCACAATGGAACAACTTTCAGAAACTTTCCTTATCTTTGCTACCACAACACCACCGTGTGTAGTGTTACAATAGAGGAAGCTTCAAGCTCCGTCCGTCAGTAAATCTGGTAAATTTAACTGTAAGTTGGACACCGAGCGAAAGCGCATTCCTCCTATGATGGTCATATACCCATGACTCCCCCTTCCCTTTGGGAAGCCTGTCATCCGTATATCTACCCCCTCATAGGTGTGAGCCGTTTTCCATTCTCCAACTTACAGGTATACCAGAACCTACTGACAGGGAATGCCAGCAGGCTCACACTCTTTTGTGTTGTGATGAGACGAAACCAATATACTAATCTAAATAATAACACTAATCCTCAACAACTATGAAGACTAAATTTTTCTTTTTGTTGGCAGCAGTGCTGCTAAGCGCATGTACAATGATTTCCTTGATTGCTTGTAGTAAATCTGAATCGGAAGAGGGGATTGAACCATTCCCAACCCCCACTCCAACTCCAGCAGAACAGATTCCCATTAACATCTCATTGGGACTCTCTACCCGTGCAACTGATAGTAGTTTTGAACAGGGAGATTGTGTCGGAGTCTATATCGTCAATTACGATGGGACTCAACCTGGCACTTTCCAAAACAAAGGGAACCACGTGGACAACCATAAATTAAGCTACACGGGGAGGTGGGTTTCGGATGAGACAGTTTATTGGAAGGATGAAACGACGCATGCAGATTTCTATGCTTATTATCCTTATCGTGCAGAAATAAACAATGTTTCTTCTATGCCGTTCAGCACCTCTACCGACCAAAGTTCATACACAAACTATACCGCAAGTGACTTATTGTGGGGGAAGGTTGCAAATCAGGCTCCAACTTCTGATCCCATCTATATTAACACACGCCACTTGATGAGTTCTGCGGTTATCAAATTGGTGGCAGGTGATGGATTTACAGCTACCTCCTTGTCACAAGCCAATCCTCAAGTCACTATTAATGGCGTGAAGACAGAAATGTCTTTCGATTTGACAAAAGGAGAGTTTACAGTGACAGGGCAAGCCACTAGCGTTACGCCTTACCACAAACAAGGTGTATGGTATGCGCACCTCGTACCACAAACGGTGTCTGACAGCGGATTCATCACTGTCAAGATTGATGGACGTAACTACCGCATGAGCAAAGACTTTACGTTAGAGAGTGGGAAACGTCATCAATTTACCGTTACGGTCAATAAGACATCAGCAGGTATCAACGTGGGAATCACTGCCTGGGATACGGACGATGTGGACAATGGCGGTGTAGCAGAATAATCACCTATAAATATTATAATGTATGAAACGAATACTTCTATATCTAGTAGCAGTGGCACTTTTTGCTACAGCTTGTTCTGACCACGACGACTTTGGAACGTCTGGTTTAGAGAGAAGAAGAATAGTGCTTAGTGGTGAAATAGACCAAGTCTATCAGACACGTGTCAGTGAAAGTGGAACAGGCTTTGCTGATGGTGACCAAATGGGTGTCTATTTCGTCAATTATGACGGGGACACCCCTGGTACATTGCTTAGTCGTGGTAATCAAGGTGACAATGTGCGCCACACCTTCGACGAGAAGAACTATACTTGGACTTCCGCCTATGATGTATATTGGAAGGATAGAAAGACCCATATCGACATCTATGGATACTATCCTTTTATGGATAATGTAAGTACCAGCGATGGAAAGACTGGCACTCAAGTGCAGTCGAGCCTTGACAATGTGAATGCGTGGGCTTTTGAGGTGAAGGCTGACCAAAGCACTGAAGCAGCCAATGGAGAATTAGGTGGCTATGAGCAGAGTGATCTCCTTTGGGGTAAGGTCGAAAACGTGGCTCCCACAGACCAAGCGATTCGTCTGCCTCTGCGTCATCGCATGAGTACAGCCCGCATTGACCTTATTGAAGGTGAAGGCTTTGAGAACGGTGAATTCGCCAAGTTGGAAAAATCTGCCGTCATCAAGAACACACGTCGTAATGCTACAGTCGATTTGGCAACAGGTAGCGTAACCGCAACGGGTGACATCCAAAGTACAGGTATTGTCCCTTATAAATATGGAGATCAGTTCAGAGCCATCATTGTGCCTCAAACTGTGGCGGCAGGTGAAATTCTCTTTGCTTTCAGTCTTGGAGGGAAGCCCTACACCTTCAAGAAAACGGAGGCTTTTGAGTTTATGCAGGGAAAGATGCATAATTTCAGCATTAAGATAGATAAAAAGGCAGATACTGGTGACTATGTACTAACCCTTATAGGTGAGAGTATTACAGCATGGGAAAACGATGCCGTGAGTCATGATGCCACCATGAAGGAATATGTGGTGATTAACTCTACACCAGGTCACTTGAAGGATGCAATCATTGCAGCGAATAAAGATTATACAAAATTGCGCAATCTGAAAATAACGGGAGAAATCAATGCTTATGATTTTCTTTTTATGCGCGATGAAATGCCTGACTTGTCATCACTGAATATGAAGGAGGTAAAAATTAAAAGAGCAGTAAATGAATGGGGGCAAGTTCATTCTGATGTGGAGTATGATTCTGAAGACGATGTAATTCCAGGTAGGGCTTTTTTCTATAAAAGCAGTTTGGTCAGCGTTGTTCTTCCTGACAAATTAAAGGTTATCGGAGGGGAGGCATTTGGTGGTTGTAGCAATCTGGCAGGCTCTGTTATCGTTCCAGAAGGAGTTGTGGAAGTTGGAGATGGCGCATTTTGGCAATGCGGGAATCTGACGGGCACACTCTCTCTGCCGTCCACTCTTGAAAAGATTGGAGGCCGGGCTTTTGGAATGTGCGGATTCGTCTGTGAACTGAATATTCCTGAAAAAGTAAAAGACATCGGCTGGCAAGCCTTTGTAGATTGTGGTGGAATTCATGGAGAACTCCATCTGCCATCAGGCCTTGAAACAATAGGAAATGGAGCATTTCAAGGACTCCCTAATATGACCGGTTCTATTACAATTCCACAGGGAGTACATGCAATCCTTGAACAGTGCTTTGCATATTCTGGTTTTAATGGAACACTTACGTTACATGACGGAATCACGGTCTTAGGAAATGGTGCTTTCCGTAATACAGGACTAAAAGGCGAACTCTATATTCCAAAGAAAGTAGAAGTTATAGGTGATGAAACATTCTACGGTTGTGATTTCTCAGGTGAACTGGTTCTTCCTAAAGGGCTTAGGATGATTGGAAAGCGTGCATTTGCATACAATTGGCGACTGATGGGTGTACTTGAGATTCCAGAAAAAGTCATTAGCATTGGTAGTGGAGCATTTGCTCAATGTCGTATGTTAGAAGGTGTGATTTTTAACGAAGCACTCGAGAGTATCACTTACGAACCGCATTATGGTGATGATAACGGTGCTTTCCAGGATTGTTTTGGCATTGGGAGCATTGTTTGTAAAGGAACAATCCCTGCTTACATTCAAGAAGGTGCGTTCAATGGTGTCGCGAAGGACAATTTTACGCTTGAAGTCCCCGAATCAGCTGTACAATTGTATCAAACAAGTCCTGGATGGAAAGAGTTCAAGCGTATTGCTGCTCACCGCGAGCTGGTGTGTCGTCCATCTGTAGCTTGTGCCATCAATACACAATCGAAACGTAGATTAGTATTGAATGCTGAAGGAGATTGGGAGGTGGAGAGCAAACCCGATTGGTGTGAACTTTCACAAATGAGTGGTTCGAAAAAGACAGAGTTAACACTGACAATTAAGCAAATGGCATCGGGGTCAGAAATGCGTGAAGGTGAAATTGTCTTCCGTTTGAAAGACAAAGATTATACCCACAGTTGTACGGTTCGTCAATATGATTATCAATATGGAGAAGATGAAATCATTACCATGCAAAAAGCCACACGTGGCAACAAGGGAGGTATCAACATTGTGATTGTAGGCGATGGCTACGATGCAAAGGATATCAGCGGTGGGCAGTACATGAAAGATATGCAAGATGAAATCGAGTATTTCTTTGGCATTGAGCCGTACAAAACTTATAGAGACTACTTCAACGTCTATACAGCTATAGCTCTATCACCAGAATCGGGAATAGGCACCATCAATACTATTCGCTATGTCAAGTTCGAGACCACCTATACGGGTGGAGTGGGACTTAAAGCGGATTATAACGCTTTGTTCGACTATGCCAAACGTATGCCAACTGTCTCAGATGGAAATATTGATCAGACCCTTATCATTGTGGTGCCAAACTCAACAGACTATGGTGGCATTTGCCAGATGTGGGAATCTGGAGCGGCTATTGCATTCTGTCCCAAGAGCACTTACGGCTATCCGCTTGATTCGCGTGGTGTAATCCAGCATGAGGCAGGAGGGCACGGATTTGGAAAGTTGGGTGATGAATATATCTATCACAATGCCTTCATTGATTTTTGCACTTGCACCTGTTGTGGGCATGTTATGGAAGTCATGGGTGCTAAGAGCCTTGGTTGGTATGACAACCTAGAACTGACGGGGAAGATGCACCAAGTGGGTTGGAGCCATTTGATATTTGATGATAGATATAGTGATCTTGTTGATATATTTGAGGGTGGATATATGCACACTCGTGGTGTCTTCCGTTCTGAGCAGAACAGTTGTATGAACAATGATATTCCTTATTACAGCACTATCAGTCGCGAGAGCATAGTAAAGCGCATCAAGCGGTATGCTGGAGAGGAATTCTCGTTCGAGGACTTTGTGGCGAACGATAAACGAGAAGCAGGAAAGACCACTCGTGCTTTGTATACACCATGGATGAGAACTTCTGCGCATGGCTATCAGCATGAGCCAGTCATCCATAAGGGTAGTCCTCTGAAAGGTAAAAGAAGATAATGAACTTAAAAATGAAAGAAGATTATGAAATCAATGAAGTATCTTTTAAATATCTTTGTGCTGCCAGCCATTGCTCTATGCTTGTTTGGCTGCCAAAGCGACGAAGAAGAGAATTCCTCACAAGTTGAGGATGTGATGACTTTTGACATCTCTTTCCCTGGTGCAGCCACCCGTGCAACAAATACCAGCTTTGAGCCCAACGACAGGGTGGGTGTGTTTGTCACAGGCAACAAGCAGGCTGTGGAAATAGCAGGAAACTATGTGAGCAATGTGGCTGTGGACTTCAATGGAACGACATGGACTCCTGCGATTCCCATCTATTGGAACAATGGCACATATGATGTCTTTGGCTATTTTCCATATAATCCTTCCATCCAGTCCGTCACAGATTATCCAGTCGGTGTCGCAACAGAACAGAACACAGGAACGGGATATGCAGACAGTGACTTCCTTTGGGTGAAAAAGGCGAATGTCAGTGCCAGCAACGAGCCTGTAAGCTTGCAGTTCGGACATCGTATGAGCCGAATAGTCATACAGCTTGTAAAAGGCGATGGTTATGAAGGAGAATTACCAGAAGATGCAGAGGTTTACATTCACAACCTTGTAACAGAAGGAACTGTTGATTTGAATGCAGGAGTGGTGACACGCGGCAAATACGCTACAGCAAAAACCATTCATGCACGCTCATTGGGAAACCACTGCTATACTGCTATTGTGCTCCCACAACGATTAGATAATCGTGTGCCACTGGTAGAAGTGATTTCGTACGGTGTCTCCTATTTGTATGAAAGCAGATTCATCTTCAAACAGGGAGTACAACATAATGTACAACTGGCTCTCTCACAAAACCCTGATGAAATTAAGATTAAAGTGGGAGGGGAAATCGTTGGTTGGGACTAACCCAAACTTGTTTGTTCAGCTTTATTCGCAATGATGCGTTGCATCGTTGCGAATAAAGTTTGATGACGGACAGAAGGGTGTGAACCTCCTTCGCTACTCAAACGGCGCTACTAAAAAGATGTATATGAAATGACTTGCAGTAACACATGATGAGAGTGTGCCAAAATGAAGTGACCCCGAAAGTTTTTGTTTAACTTTCGGGGTTCACTTCAAAGAGATAAAACCTCCAAGCCAATCCAACATGGACACCCTGCAATAACTTGCCCCAATCCCCCGATGTCCGTATGCTTTTCTGCTTCGTCTTCGTTCCTTGACTCGCAGAAAAGCACTACCATCCCCCACCGAACCGAAAAGGATTATCAATCTTTTTTCAGTTCGGTGTCCGTGCTTTTTCTCCGTATGTAGCATAATCGGAAGTTCTTGCAACATAATCGGAAGGGAGGTTTGGGGAGAATGCGTTACCTTTGTGGCATAATCGCTTAAAACCTGTTTTTCTTATGTTGAAAAGACTGTTATCTTTGATGGTGCTGGCATGGATGGCTGGCACAATGTGTGTGACGGCACAGACGTTGCCGTATCAAAACCCTAACTTGTCCGCAAAGGAGCGTGCGAAGGACCTCTGTAGCAGATTGACGCTGGAGGAAAAGGCGAAGCTGATGCTGGACGAGAGTCCTGCTATCCCACGCTTGGGCATCAAGAAGTTCTTTTGGTGGAGTGAGGCGCTGCATGGCGCTGCCAACATGGGCAACGTGACGGTGTTTCCTGAGCCTGTGGGCATGGCCGCATCGTTTGACCCAGACTTGCTCTATCATGTGTTTGATGCAGCGAGCACGGAGTTTCGTGCCCAGTACAACCATCGTATGCTGAATGGCGGTGAGGATGAGAAGTTCCACAGCCTGAGTGTGTGGACGCCGAACGTAAATATATTCCGCGATCCTCGTTGGGGACGCGGACAGGAAACTTATGGCGAGGACCCTTATCTGACTTCTGTGATGGGTACGCAGGTGGTGAAGGGATTGCAGGGCCCAGAGACAGCCAAGTATCGTAAATTGTGGGCTTGCGCGAAGCACTATGCAGTGCACAGTGGTCCTGAATATACACGTCATACTGCGAACCTTGTTGATGTGACACCTCGTGACATGTGGGAGACATACATGCCTGCCTTCAAGGCCTTGGTGCAGGATGCGAAGGTGAGAGAGGTGATGTGTGCCTATCAGCGCTTGGATGACGATCCATGTTGTGGCAGCGCCCGTCTGTTGCAGCAGATTCTCCGCGATGAGTGGGGCTTCCAGTATCTGGTGGTGAGCGACTGTGGCGCGGTGAGCGACTTTTACGAGTCGCACAAGTCTTCTTCTGATGCGACCCATGCATCAGCAAAGGCGACGCTGGCTGGCACGGATGTGGAGTGTGGCTATGGTTATGCCTACAGAAGCATCCCGGAAGCCGTGAAACGTGGTTTCATTACCGAGGCTGAGGTGGATAAGCATGTGATTCGTCTGCTGGAAGGACGTTTCGACCTTGGTGAGATGGATGACCCGTCGTTGGTGGAGTGGTCTAAGATTCCTTATTCTGCAATGGACTCGAAAGAACATCGGCAATTGTCGCTTAAGATGGCGCGTGAGACCATGGTGCTCTTGCAGAACAAGGGCAATGTGCTGCCTTTGCGGAAGAATAAGGAGCGGATTGCGGTGATTGGTCCTAATGCGGATGACGAGCCGCTGATGTGGGGAAACTATAATGGTACGCCTAACCGCACCATCACGATTCTGGATGGTATTAAGAGTAAGCAGAAGTCGTTGCTTTACCTCCCTGGCTGTGACCGCACATACGACAAGGTGATGGACTGCCTGATGGCATCGAATTGTGCTATCGACGGAAAGAAGGGACTGAAGGGCACGTTCTGGAACAACACGAAGATGGAAGGCAAGCCTGTGACCACACAGTTCTATACCACACCATTGGCTGTGACTACAGCAGGCATGCATAACTTCGCTCCTGGAGTGAATTTGGAAGACTTCTCTGCTAAGTATGAGACGGTGTTCACACCGAAGACGGCAGGTGAATATGTGGTGAACATGGAGAGCTGTGGCGACTTTGAACTGCTCATTGACGGCGTGAGCAAGGTGAAGTACCACACATGGCGCACCACGCCTACTCGCACGGTCATACAGGCGGAGGCTGGAAAGTCGTACAAGATCGAAGTGCGTTTCCAGACCGTGAAGACGTGGGGTGCCAACATGAAGATTGATGTGTCTAAGGAACTGCCTATCGACTATGCTGCGGTGATTGACCAGCTGAAGGGCATTGACAAGGTGGTGTTTGTAGGTGGAATTGCCGCTGCGCTGGAAGGCGAGGAGATGCCTGTCAATATTGATGGTTTCAAGGGTGGCGACCGCACACATATAGAGTTGCCTAAGGTGCAGCGAGACTTCCTCAAGGCGCTGAAGGAGGCTGGCAAGAAGGTCATCTTTGTCTGCTGCTCTGGCTCGGCTATTGCCTTGTTGCCTGAGACGGAAACGTGTGACGCCATTGTGCAAGTATGGTATCCTGGACAAGAGGGTGGTCAAGCTGTAGCAGATGTGCTCTTTGGTGACTATAACCCTTGTGGCAAGTTGCCTGTCACGTTCTACAAGACTTCGGAACAATTGCCTGACTACGAGGACTACTCCATGAAGGGCCGCACTTATCGCTATTTTGATGACCCGCTGTTTGCCTTTGGCTTTGGCTTGAGCTACACCCAGTTTGAAGTGGGTGAGGGTAAATTGGCAAAGCACGGCAAGAACTACACGTTGACGGTGCCAGTGACGAATGTCGGCAAGATGGACGGTACGGAGGTCGTGCAGGTGTATATCCGTGACTTATCAGACCCTGACGGTCCATTGAAGTCGCTCCGTGCCTTCCAGCGTGTGGAGGTGAAGGCTGGACAGACAGCTGATGTGAAGCTGGAACTGACTCCCCGCTCGTTTGAATTCTTTGACCCTGAGACAAACACGGTGCATACCAAGCATGGAAACTTCGAAGTGCTTTACGGCACGAGCTCGCTGGACAAAGATTTGAAGAAGCTGGCACTTACGGTGAAGTAGCAGAATGAAGCAATGCTAACATAAAGAGTCCCGCCCTGTTTGGAGAACAAATAGGGCGGGACTCTTTATGTAGCTATGTCAATATATTAATGATTGCGGAAAGCCCATTTTGAGTTGTCGCTTTGGAAGTCATATTCTGCAAGTGTTGGTGTGCTGTCGGCGATGGAGTAAAGGCAGAACTTCTTGTTGATGCCTTCCATGCCAGGGATGACCTTTGGCATGATGCGGAAGGTACCATCGGTGAGCTGCTCAATGCGCCACAGCTGCTCGTCAGCTCCAGTAAACTCTGGCACGGTGGTCACGTCCTTGCTGGCCGTAGCGGCCAGTGCGCGGTTGGTGCCTGCAATGGTAATCTTGAAGTAGGGGTTGCTCAGATAGCCACCTGCCTCTGGCACAGCCGTGATGGTCCATCTCTGGTGAGGACGGAACATGTAGTCGCTCGTGCGGACAGGTATCTCGCCCGTAGGCCATGTACTGATGACGTCTTCCAGTTTCTGATTCGCCACAGGCACAACGGGCTTCTGCTGGTCTTCGGCACGGAACCATGCTGCACGTTCCTGCTGCATACGAACGAAGTCTACGGTGAGTTCGAGGGCATAGCCGCGACGCTGTGACTCGATTTCGTATGTGCCTTCCTTGAAGCGTTCGCCTGCATAGGGCCAGCCGTTTTTCCACAGCAGAGGACGAATGCCGAGCACGCTGCGGCCGCCTTGGTTGAAGTCGGCCTCGTAGTGGCAGGACATAATCTCTACGCCTTCGTCGATGATGGTGCGACCGAAGTGGCCAGGACCGCACACACGGTCGCCTGCTGCAATGACCATCTTGCCACCGCCATGGAACATGTCGCGTCCCACATTATCTATATATGGACCCGTAACTTTCTTGGAACGTCCCACCACAATGTTGTAGGTGGAGTTGACGCCATCACAGCAAGTGCCGTGAGTTCCTAACAGGTAGTACCATCCGTCTCGATAGATAAGGTCGGTGGCTTCGCAGTCGATTGCGATGTCTTTCTCCTTGTTGCCTTTGACACGTGCGCCAGTCTTGGGGTCGAGCTCAATCAGGCGAATGGTGCCGAAGTAGGTGCCGTAACTTGCCCAAAGGCGTCCTGTCGTGGGATCGAGCAAGAGTCCTGGGTCAATGGCGTCTTGGTCTTCCATGCCGTCGGATGCTGCTACCTCAATGGCTTCGGTGTATTTGAAGTCGGGGCTCTTGGGGTCGAGTGTCTTGTTCCACATGGTCAGGATTCGACCGTTGTGTCCACCGCCTAAGCCACCGCCTGTGGCTCCGTAGATGACGAGGTAACGGTCGCCAATCTTGAGCACGTCGGGAGCTGCACCTCCACCGGGACGCTCTGCACCACCGTGCCATGACCAGCCATCGTCGGTGATGATGCCTCCACCTCCTGTTCCGAAGGTGTAGTACTTGCCGTCACACTCTGCCAGCGTGGAAGGGTCGTGGATGTAGGGTGCGCCACTTTGTGCCCTCACAGGGCTGAATGATAAATGAGAGAAGATGATGGATAAACCTATCAGATATGTCGTTTTCATATTATTGTGCTTTGATTGAATAGTTCTTTACAGGGTTGCCTTTCTCGTCGATGAAGCGGATACACATGTCGCTCAGTCCAGGGCCGTTGATGACGGCGCCACGCAGGATGTTGCGTCCTTTCTTCAGCGTGAGTCGTGGTGACACGCCATCGTCTTCCACCATGCGTCGGTCGCCTTCCAGCAGGAGTGCCTCCTCGCCATTGAGCCACCACATGGACGCACCATTGGAACCCACTGCCAGGCGTACATTAGGAATGTCCTCGTCACAGTCGATGATGGTCACTGCCCAGAAGAGTGAACCATAAGTCTGTTGGCCCCAACGCTCAGCAAAGCGGAAGAGCTTGATGTTGTAGTTCTCGCTTTCGAGTGCATGCCAAGCCAGTGTTTGCTGGCCAGACTTCACCTTCTGCCCGTTCTTAGGCAGGATGTCCATCTGATTCTTGAAGTAGGTCTTGGCAAAAGCCTCGCGCAACCAAGTGTTGGTGAAGACGACATTAGAACGGATGTCCTGTTTGATGGGTTCCAGCAACAGCCAGCGGCGTATGAAGCCTTGTTCATCGGGTGTTGCTGGTGTGGAAGCATCAAATGAAGGCTTGAAGTACTTGGGACGGTTCTTGAACAGCAGCCAATCTACAGTCACTTCTTTATCTTCGCAGGTGATGACCACGTTTGCCACTCCCTTTGGCGTATATTCCAATGGAGTTGTCAGGGTCATCCACTGTCCACTCATATCACGGCGGAAGCGGCCTTGCTCGTTCAGCACAGTCATCTTCACTCTTGCCAGTACCTTGCCTTTAGCGTTGTTCTCGCGGATGCAGAACTCGGTGTTGGCATTGGCCTTTGCGCTGATGATGACATAACCGTCGGTGATGCAGCTGAAGTCCACATCATTGTATTTCATCCAACTGCCCTTCGATGGTAATGTGACACAAGAGCCCAGCATACAGTTGGTCGTGTCCACATATTGGGTGCTGACGCCTACGCTGGCGGTGCTGAAGCGGTCAATCTCGATTTTCTCCGTTGCCTGGTTGATGCCTACGCCACGCATGGTGGGCAGCACTTCCTTGATGGTACCATCGGCATTGAAGCTGACTTTGTCGATGCAGACAGAACGGCGTTTGTCGTTCTGGAGCGAGAGGTCGTTGTGGTGATAGAACAAGTACCACTGACCCTTATACTCCACAAGGCTGTGATGGTTGGTCCAGCACTTATTCGCATGTTCAGCCATGATGATGCCCTTGAATTCCCAAGGACCCAGAGGACTCTTGGACATAGAGTAAGCAAGGGTCTCAGTAGGGTTCTGCCCATTGCTGGTATCACCGCGTACCCATGGGAATGTGAGGTAGTACCAATCGCCACGCTTGAAAGCGAATGGACCTTCCTTGAAACCGTCAGGCAGACCTTCCATGTTGTGCCCTGCTACTTTCATGCTGCCGGCAGGCGCATTGTTTCCTGGGCGTTGTGGAAAAGCAATCTCTTGCATCTCGCCATCAATTTCTTTCATGTTGCTTTTCAGCTTGGCACCACGAATACCCATGCCGGACCAGTAGATGTATGCCTGGCCATCGTCGTCCACAAGCACACAGGGGTCAATGCCCGACACACCCTTGATAGGCTCTGGTTCGCAGGTGAAAGGCCCTTCGGGGTTGTCGGCGGTAGCCACTCCGATAGCAAAGCCTCGTCCACCTTTAGGGGTGGAAGGGAAGTAGAAGTAGTACTTTCCGTCTTTGTACACGCAGTCTGGTGCCCACATCGAATAAGAGTCGGGTTGTACCCAAGGCACTTTATTCTGTGTGATGATGATACCATGATCTGTCCAGTCAGTCAAGTTCTCTGAAGAGAAAACATGATAGTCGGCCATGCAGAACCAATCCTTGCGCATCCCTTCAGGAGCAGGATCCGGCTCGTTGATGTCGTGTGACGGATAGAGATAAATTTTGTTGTTGAAAACCCTAGCGGTGGGGTCAGCCGTAAACTGATTGCGGATGACCGGATTCTGTGCCGCTCCATGGAGAGCCATCAGCAGCATAGAAGTCAGTACCGTTTTTCTCATTTTGTGAATGGTTAGATAAATAGTAGTAAAAGTAGAAAATAAGAGAGGGCACACCTCTCATGTTAATAAGAACTGTGCAAAGTTAGTGAAAGGAAAGAGCTTCCCCTTCTGTATATGTTTCAGATTATATTAGATTCGTAACATTTCCTTTAAGGAATAAGCAGACGCTGGGCAAATTCCCAAATAACGATGCCAGCCGTAGTGCTTACGTTGAGAGAGTGTTTCGTTCCAAATTGGGGAATCTCTATGCAACCGTCTGATGCGTCAACCACTTCCTGGTGAACACCTTTTACTTCATTGCCGAGAATGATGGCATATTTGGAGTTGACAGTTGACAGTTGACAGTTGACAGTGGGTTGTTGGCTGTTAGGAATCTGGAGCTTATTAAGCAGGGTTGAACCTTCACACTGCTCGATGGAATAGACGGTGTAGCCTTGTTGTTTTAGCGCTTCGACTGCATCAAGGGCTGTGGGGAAATGCTGCCAGGCTACGGTGTCTTCAGCTCCGAGCGCTGTCTTGTGAATTTCAGGATGTGGTGGTTGTGCCGTGATGCCACACAGGTATATGGCTTCGACACGGAACGCGTCGGCTGTACGGAATACGCTGCCGACATTGTACATGCTGCGCACGTCGTCAAGCACAACGACGAGGGGCATCTTTTGTGAAACGCGGAACTCTTCTACGTTCATGCGTCCCATTTCAGTGATTTTCAGCTTTCTCATAATTGTCCACTTTCAATGAGCAGGATTGCCCGTTCGGTGAGGCGGTCGTCCACTTCTGCGTCATACTCCTTTTTGAGGCTTGCGCCAAAAAGGGATGCAAATGCGTTGTAGAAGCCAGCCTTGAAACTGCCCATGTATTTCTTGATGAGTTCATATCCTGTCATGTCGCATTGTCGGTCAATGAGTTTGATAAGGAGTTTTCCTTGCGCGAAGGTCAGTTTCTTGAGGCGTGGGTAATATTGGGCCTTGAGCTCTTTTTCCTGCTGTTTGAGATAGGCGTCCTTTTCTCGCTTGGTGGGTAGTGAGTCCATGTGGGCAATGGTGCGGTTGACGGTCTGCTGTATCTCGCAAGCGATGGGATATACCTTCTTGATGTTGTTGGCTATCTTATAGTATTTGCGGGCTTGTGCGGCATTCTTGAAGATGAGTGGACGAAAGACGTAGAAGTCGCTGTACATAAAGCTGGGTATCATCTCGCCTTCGTATTCCACCATGCCCGTGTAGTAGAGTGCGTGGCTGAAGATAGGTTCTCCGGTCATGGCATGGTCAGTGGCAGCATCAGCCTTGATTTGCTGTGCTTGCGCGAGGAGAGGTGAAATCAGCAGAACAGCGGCTATGAAGAGCCGCTGGAGTGCTGCATGAATCGTTTTTTGTCTCATAATGAAAGCCATGACGTGTTTCGTTCAGCAGTTAATGACGTTTGCTCTTGTGCCCGCCATGTTTCTCTTTTTTGTTACGTTTAGGAGCCTTTCCTGTATGTTTGGGCTTATCAGTCTTTTTCGTCTGGATGAAGGTCTCGTAGAAGGTGGGCTTAGAAGGACCGATAGACGATTCGTGGTCCACCAATTCGTAGTCGAGCTGTTTGCGGAAGAGGTCTGCGTGAGCCATGCGGATGCGGATGGGGTCTCCCAATGAGAAGCGGTGGTGAGTTTGTCGCCCGACGAGGCAATAGTTCTTGTCGTCGAAGTCGAAAGCTTCGTCACCCAGATAGCGGATAGCAATGAGTCCTTCGCAGTGGTTCTCGTCAATCTCCGCATAAATGCCAAATTCAGTCACACCGCTGATGTGGGCGTCGAACTCCTCGCCGAGTTTGTCCGACATGAATTCCACTTGCTTGTACTTGATGCTTGCTCGTTCGGCACTGGCAGCGAGTTGTTCCATCTGTGAGGAGTGTTCGCAGAGCCCTTCGTATTTCTTTTGTGAAGCAGAAGTGCTGCCTTGTGCGTAGCGGGTCAGCAGGCGGTGCACCATCAGGTCAGGGTAGCGTCGGATGGGGGATGTGAAATGCGTATAGTAGTCAAAGCCCAATCCGTAGTGTCCGATATTGTAGGTGGAATAGACCGCCTTCTGCATAGCGCGAAGCGATGCCATTTCAATGAGGTTCTGAATGCGGTTGCCTCGCACGTCCTTCAGCAATGTGTTGAGGCTCTTGGCCACATCGGTTTTCTTGCCTTGAGTTTGGAGGTGGAAGCCAAAGCGGGAAGCCATAGCCGCCAGATTGTCCAGTTTGTTGGAGTCGGGCATGTCGTGGATACGGTAGGGGAGCGTCTTGGGCTTTTCGCCTTTCTTGGTGATGCCCACGCTTTCAGCCACTGTGCGGTTGGCCAGCAGCATGAACTCCTCCACCAGCTTGTTAGCATCCTTAGCTTGCTTGAAATAGACGCGGAGAGGTTTGCCGTGCTCGTCAATCTCGAATCGAGGTTCCTCGCGGTCAAAGTTGATGGCACCCTCTTTGAAGCGTTTGTCGCGCAGCATGTGGGCCATGCGGTTCAGCGTGATGAGCAGGTCTGCGTTCTCTCCTTTTCGGTGGTCGGCAGGCACTGGTGTGACCGGCAAGGAGGCTGGGTCGATAGGGGGAAGCTGGTCGCGGAAAGCATTCAGCTCAGTATCGGGCAGTACTTCCTGTGCTGGAATAGGTTGTGTAGGCGTAGCTTGGCCTTGGCGAATCAGCTCGCATTCACGGGCTTCGCCGTTTTGTTCCAGCAGATACTGCACTTCCTCATAAGTGTATCGGCGATTACTCTTGATAACCGTGTGGAGAATGCGGTGGCGCAGCACTTCGGCTTCGTCGTTCATCTCGAAGATGACGGAGAACGTCAGTTTCTCCTCATCGGGCCGGAGAGAACAGAGTTGGTTGCAGAGGTGTTCAGGCAACATCGGAATGGTTCTGTCCACCAGATAAATAGATGTGGCACGTTGCTGAGCCTCTTTGTCGATGATAGAACCTTCCTGCACATAGTGGCTCACATCGGCGATGTGTACACCCACTTCCCAAAGTCCCTCTTTCAGAGACTTGATGGAGATGGCGTCGTCAAAGTCTTTGGCGTCGCGTGGGTCGATGGTGATTGTGAAGGTGTCGCGCAAGTCTTCTCGCTGTGCGATTTCTTCGGGTGTGATGCCTGCGTCCATGCGGTTGGCTGCAGCTTCCACTTCCTCAGGGTATTTGTAGGGCAAGCCGTATTCAGCCAGAATGGCGTGCATCTCAGTATTGTTTTCGCCTTCAGCGCCCAGCACATCAATCACCTCTCCGATGGGGTTGCGGGCATTCAAAGGCCAGTCGCTGACACGTACCACAACTTTGTCGCCATTCTTGGCGCCCTTCAGTTTCTCCATCGGTATGACGATGTCGCGTTGCATTTCTGAAGGCGTGATGAGGAAGGCCACCGTGTTTTGTAGCTGTATCGTACCGATGAAAGGCTTTTCGGTGCGCTTCAATATCTCAGTCACAGCTCCATGCAGTTTGCTGTCACCGCGGCGTTTAGCGAGGATGCTCACTTTCACGCGGTCGCCAGGCAATGCATGACGGGAATCCTCTTCATGGATAGCGATACCCACGCCCTCATCTGTATCTACAAAGCAGCGTCCACTGTTGGTGCGGGTAAAGGTGCCTTCGGCCGTGTGGGAAATGCCACCAAACAAGATGCCACCTTCGCGGTTTTGAGTGATGTAGCCTTGCTCAAGCAGTTCGTTGAGAATGTCCACACAGAGCATGCGCAGTGGGTGCTTAGTGAGTCCCATTTCGCTAAAGAGGCTTTTGAGCGAGAACACGCGTCCTTTGTGATTCTCGAAAAATTCTATCACCTGCTGGGTGAGTTCGCGTTTGTTGATGCTGGACTTCATGAGTCCTTTGTTTTTCTTTCCCATAGAGAGATTCTTCTGTTTTGTTGGCAAAGGTAAGGAAAAGTTAGGAGTTAGGGGTTAGGAGTTAAGTTTTTTTAGTACCTTTGCCGCCAAAATGGGCATAAAGCATGAAAATTCTAATCACAGGCGCCAGTGGTTTCATTGGGAGTTTCCTCTGTGAGGAAAGTCTGAAGCGCGGAATGGAAACGTGGGCTGGAATGCGAGCGCATTCGAGCAGACGCTGGTTGACCGATGAGCGGCTGAAGTTTGCCACGCTCGACATGACTGATGTGGAGCTGCTGAAAGAACAGCTGTCGGCTTATCAACAGGAGGTCGGAAGATGGGATGTCATCATCCATGCTGGAGGTGCGACGAAGTGCCTGAAGAGGGAGGATTTTGACTTTCACAACTATATCTGCACCAAGAACTTTGTTGAAGCGTTGCAAGCATTAGAGATGATGCCTTCGCAGTTCCTCTATGTCAGCAGCCTTAGTGTCTTGGGACCTATCCGCGAGCAGCAAAATGCGGATGGCTCTTACAATGATATGTTGTCCTCGGACACACCGGCTCCCAACACCGCCTATGGCGAGAGCAAGGTGAAGAGCGAGGCCTATCTGAGAGGCATTGAGGGAGTGACTATCTTCCGTCCCACAGGGGTGTATGGCCCGCGCGAGAAAGACTATTTCATGATGGCGAAGAGCATCAAGCAACATGTTGACTTTGCCGTAGGATATAAGAAACAAGTGATTACATTTGTGTATGTGCGCGACTTGGTGGGTGCTATCTTCTCTGCCATCGGAAAGGCAGACGTGGCAAGTGGAAAGACCTATCTGGTGAGCGACGGGCACAACTACGATAGTCGTGCATTCAGCGATTTGATTCAGAAGGAATTGGGTGTGAAGTGTGTGCTTCACATCAAGGCTCCGTTGTGGTTGTTGAGGGTCATCAGCGCTGTGGCTGAGGGCATCTCTAAACTCACCCGCCAGCCCAGCACGTTGAATGGTGATAAATACCGCATCATGAGCCAGCGCAACTGGCAGTGCGACATCTCTCCGCTGAAGAAGGACTTGGGATTCGTGCCCGAGTGGCCCTTGGAGAGGGGTGTGAAAGAGTGTATGGAATGGTATCGAGTAAATAAATGGCTTTAAGAAAATGGCATTGAAAGAATATTTCAAGAAAGACTATGAAAAGGGACTCTGGAGCATGGAGGGTCTCACGCTGATTTACATGGCGTTCACCACCATCCTGATAGGCATCTATTGGAAAGGTTTGGCGGCTCCCGTGGACATGCTGATGACACGTTTGTGGATGTTGGTGGCGATGGGTGCCATGTATGGCATATACCGTTGGTATCCTTGCCGCGCCTTGCGCATCATCAGGGTCGTGCCCCCTCTCTTGGGGCTCATCTTCTGGTACCCTGAGACCTACGACTTCTGTTCGCAGTTGCCTTACCTCGACCATGTATTCGCCGGAATAGACCAGACGCTCTTTGGTTGCCAGCCTGCATTGGTGTTCAATACGGTGCTTTCCAGCACCTTCTGGAGCGAGGCCTTCAATATGGGGTATTATGCCTATTACTACATGATGGGTGCTACACTCATTTTCTATCTGCTATGTCGTTATCCGGAGGCGGATAAGGCAGGTTTCATCTTCTTGACCTCCTTCTTCCTCTTTTATCTGATATATGAGTTTCTGCCCGTGGCAGGACCTCAGTTCTACTTCAAGGCGGTGGGCACAGAAGCCGCCGAGACGGGCGTGTTCCCTGCAGTGGGCTATCATTTCCAGACCCACACAGAGATGCTGATGCCTGAAATCAAAGGTGTCTTCAGCCAGCTTGTGTTGGGCGCACAGGAAATCGGAGAGCGTCCTACGGCAGCCTTCCCCAGCAGTCATGTAGGCATGAGCACCGTGACGATGCTGCTGGCGTGGCAGGCGCGAAACAAGTGGCTCTTTTGGGTCATGATGCCGCTCTATCTGCTGCTGTGTTGCGGAACGGTCTATATTCAGGCGCACTATCTTATTGATTCCATCTGTGGATTCTTTACGGCGATTCTGTTCTTTGTCGTGACCAGCAAGCTTTACAATAAGTTCTCTTCAGCCCGTGGGGCATACTGTAAATTGTAAATTGTCAAATTGTACACCGGAAAGATGACAGTCATTTATCCTTCTCCCATTTTTGGCCCCGTGCATAGTCGTCGTTTGGGCGTTTCGCTGGGCATCAACCTCTTGCCTGCCGATGGCAAGTGCTGTTCATTTGATTGCATCTATTGCGAGTGTGGGTTCAACCACGATTTTGTGCCCAAGCAGAAGATGCCGACCCGCGAGGAAGTGCGTCAAGCCCTTGAGGCTCAGCTCCGGAAGATGAAGGCCGAGGGACCTACGCCCGACGTGTTTACGTTTGCGGGCAATGGCGAACCGACGCTCCATCCTCATTTCCCCGAAATCATGGAGGACACCCTTTCCTTGCGAGACCAATATTTCCCCAACGCAAAAGTGAGTGTGCTCACCAACGCTACGCAAATCTTGCGCCAGCCGGTGTTTGATGCCTTGTGCAAAGTGGATAACAACATCTGCAAACTTGATACCATCTCGCCCGAATACATACAGCGCATCGACCGCCCTAACGGTGCCTATGATGTAGAGAAAATCATCGGCAAACTGAAAGAGTTTGGCGAGCGTTGTATCATTCAGACGATGTTCATGTGTGGAGAATATGAAGGCAAGTCGGTAGACAACACGAGTGAGGCCTATGTGGCTCCTTGGCTGAAGACTGTAGCCGAGATACGTCCACGCGAGGTAATGATATACACGATTGACCGCGAGACGCCTGCGCAAGGCCTTCAGAAGGCATCGCCCGAAGTGCTGGATGCCATTGGCGCGCGAGTGGAACAATTAGGCATCCAGTGCAAGGTTGCTTATTAGCCCGCTAAAGACATTCCTGAAGAGCCCGCAACCGCATTCCTGTGTTGCCCGGTAACGCATCGATGCTTCACGGCATAAGGAAGTCGTTCATAACTTATGAATAACGAAACACCAACAGATAATCCCATCGTAAAACCTATAAAAACCATTACCAACATGAAGAACTTAGTATTCTTGACAGGTGCCGGCATGTCGGCAGAAAGCGGTATCAGCACCTTCCGCGACAGCGGTGGTCTATGGGAGCAGTATCCCGTGGAGGCAGTTGCAAGTATTGAAGGATATGAACGTGATCCAGAACTGGTCCAGAAGTTCTACAACGAGCGTCGCCTGCAGTTGGGCAGTGTAGTGCCTAACGAGGGACACAAACTGGTGGCAAGTCTTGAGGACAAGTTCCATGTAACCGTCATCACACAGAATGTTGACGACCTGCATGAACGTGCTGGCTCACAGAATATTATACACCTTCATGGGGAACTGATGAAGGCTACTTCGTCGCGCAATCCGAATGACCCCAACTGCATCGTCACCTTGCCCGAAGACCATCCCATCATCCGCATGGGAGACAAGGCGAAAGATGGTAGCCAGCTGCGCCCATTCATCGTCTGGTTTGGCGAGAGTGTGCCCATGATAGAACCAGCCATTGAAAAGGTGGCAAAGGCCGATATTTTAGTGATTATCGGCACCTCACTCAATGTCTATCCTGCCGCAGGTTTGCTGAACTTCGCCAATGCGCATTGCAAGATTTACCTCATCGACCCTAAGGATGTGTCTTACAACCCGAATATGGGCATCCACCACATCATGAAAGGGGCCAGCGAGGGAATGAAGGAACTGTGCCAAATTCTGCAGGAGGAAAACTGAAGAACAGGATGTGAAAAAGCTGGATATTGACCTTTTGAGAAGAAAGGGTTTCCTGTTTTTTTACTTTCCACTCTTCACTTTTCCCCTAATTATACATTAATATAGCATAAAATCCGTTAAAATCGTCTTTAACACTTCGTTAATGCAAAAAATGTTCGTACTTTTGCCGAACATTTGTATATTGGCGCATTACGAACAATGAAAAAGGCTAAAATAAGATACGGGCTGTGGAGCATGGTGCTGGTGATGTTATTCTCTTTGACTTCGTGTCTGGACGACGCGAACGAGGAGACATCGCCTAATTGTGCTATCCTGTCGTTCTCCATTGGTAGCATCACCAGCAATGTAACCGTTAAGAAATACGATGCCGCAGGGGTCGCAAAAGACACTGTGGTGGAAAAAACGATTGCCGGTAAGGAAATCTACTTCAACATCAACCAGTTGGAAGGGCACATCTATTCGGTGGACTTTCTTCCCGTGTGGACGAACCTCAAAAGGGTGGTGCCTTCTATTGTGAGCAATGGCACTGTCTATTGGAAGTCGGAAGAGGCGGGTGGCCTTTATTATTCCGTTCGCTCAGGCGTTGATTCTCTCGACTTCTCAAAGCCACTGGAACTCCTTTGTGTGTCAACCGACGGTTCTGCACGCCGCACCTATACGGTGGATATCTATCAGCACAAGGAAAACACCGACACGCTCGAATGGAAGATGTCGGAGACGAACCTTGCTGTAACTAATATCAGCCGTACGCTCTATGCCAGCGATAAAGTGTTTGCCTTTGCCCAGAACACAGAAGGCGATGCGGTAGTGACCGTTGCTGACAAGAAAGATAACACGGTATGGAGCGCACCAGTCACCATCCCCGTGGATGAAGCTTCGGTAGTGCTGTTCAAAAACAAATTCTATGGTCGTGGCGCTGATGGCTCTATCTACAGCGCAGACCCTGCCCAGATGGCTGCTGCATGGACAAAGGTGGGCAATCAGCAAGTGGAGCGCCTTTTGGCTGCCGACGCCAGCTACCTCTACGCTTATGACGGTACAAGCATCATAGGTTCTTCCGACTTCGACACATGGACAGTGATGGGAACGGAAGACCTGGATATGCTGCCTGAGACAGACCTCTTCTCTGTGTCGCATCCATCAAGAACGAATGCAAACATGCAGCAGACGGTGATGGCAGGCATGAACAGCCAAAACGAGAAGAATGGTGTAGTATGGTATAAGGTTGGTTCGGTCGATGCCAGCATCAATCAGAATTGGGCTTATGTGCAGGTGACAGACGATAACTCTTATGGCCTGCCACGTCTTCAAAACTTTAGCATGACTTATTACCACGGTGCCATTTATGCAATGGGTGCTGTGGATGGCAAATACCAGTATCTGTACTGTTCCAATGACAACGGCATCACTTGGCATCCTTTAACGGCGAAGTATCTCATGCCGAAGGACCTCACTCCTGCTGAGGGCGTTGCACGCATCGTGGCAATGGATGACTACCTTTGGATTGTGCAGGAAAACGGCAAGGTATGGCAAGGCTCTATACAGTAATCGTTGCGATGCTCATCTCCTGCAGCGCAGCCCTCAAGGCGGGAGCGCAAGACTTGGAGTATGCGGTGGAGCTCGGAGCAATGGGCGGCCCAGCTTTCTACATGGGTGATGCCAAGCTGAACGGGTTCTACCAGAACGTGACGATGGCTGGCGGTGCGATGGGAAGATACAACATCAATCCGCGCATGGCGCTGAAATTCGATGCCGGTTTCGGAAGCATCAAAGGAGATGCAACCAAGGAGGACAACAAGTTCCCCGCAACCAAAGGGCAGGAATGGAGCTTCAACCACTCTCTGGTGGATGTGGGCTGCCAGTACGAACTGAACTTCTGGGGCTATGGCACCGGTAATGGCTATAAGGGACACAAACGCCTCGTGCCCTATATACAGATGGGATTGGGCTTCACCTATTGCAACGATGACCTGACCATGAACATCCCTTTGGGATTTGGCATCAAGTACAAGCTCAAGAAACGTTTGAATGTGGGTTTGGATTGGACCATGCGCCTTTCCATGAGCGACAAGCTGGACGGCATAGAAGACCCTTACCGCATCAAGAGTGGATTCATGAAGAATAAGGACAGCTATTCGTGGACGATGTTCTACATCTCCTACGACCTCTGCCCGAAATACAGAAAATGTAACAACTAACTTATAAGCTTAATTAGACCTATAAGCTCGATAATAGAAACGCAATGTATCAAGAACAAATAGATATGACCCGAGTGCCCCGTCACGTCGCCATCATTATGGATGGCAATGGGCGTTGGGCGAAAGCGCAGGGAAAGGAACGCACCTACGGACATCAAGAGGGAGCGGAACGTGTGCATGAAATCATGGAGATGGCCGTGCGCTTGGGGTTGGACTATCTGACACTCTATACATTCTCGACAGAGAACTGGAACCGTCCCGTGTCGGAGGTGGAGGCCTTGATGGCCTTGCTGCTCAAGCATCTGGAAGAGGAACTCTTCATGAAGCAGAACGCCCGCTTCCGCGTGATAGGCGACACAGCACGCCTGCCTCAAGTGGTGCAGGATGCTTGTCGGCATCTAGAGGAACGCACCAGCCACAATACGGGCACATGCATGGTGCTGGCACTCAGCTACTCGTCCAAGTGGGAAATCACGAACGCGGTTCAGCAGATAGCTGCCAAGGCCCAGAGCGGTGCGCTCAAAGTGGAAGACATCAATGAGGAAACCATCAGCGAGCATTTGGCTACGAACTTTATGCCGGATCCAGAACTGATGATTCGCACCGGTGGCGAAGAGCGTCTGAGCAACTACCTGCTTTGGCAGTGTGCTTATTCCGAGTTTTACTTCACCGACACCTATTGGCCGGATTTCCACGGGGAAGACCTCTGCAAGGCCATCGTGGACTATCAGGGCAGGCAGCGCCGTTTCGGCAAGACGGGCGAGCAAGTGACCGCCCCGCAAACTGCAGAAGATAAGAAATAACGTCACATATTATATATATTAGAGGACTCTCTACATGAGAAGATTGAAAATCACCATATTCACCTTTATCCTGCTGTTGTGTGCATGGGTGTCTGTTGAGGCACAAGTGCAGACAAAGCCCTCCATTGTGTACGGACAAACACAGAAGTATGTGATTGGAGGCATCGCGGTTGAGGGTGTGAAGAACTACGAAGACTATATCCTTATTGGTTTATCAGGACTCACTGTCGGCGAAACTGTTTCGTTGCCTGGCGAGGAAATCACCGAGGCTATCAAGCGTTATTGGAAGCATGGACTTTTTTCGTCGGTGAAGATTGAGGCCGACAGTATCGTGGATGAGAAGGTGTATCTGAAGATTACACTGGCCATGCGTCCTCGTGTGTCTCAACTGAACATCAATGGTGTGAAGAAGTCGGAACACGACGACCTGCAGGAGCGTATCGGATTGGTGAAGGGCAATCAGCTGACACCTAACATGGTGGACAAGGCAAAGCTGGTCATCAAGCGTTATTTCGACGAGAAGGGCTTCAAGAATGCGGAGGTGGATATCGTGCAGCGCGATGACCCAAGCCAGAATGACCAGCTCATCGTGGATGTCAATATTGACAAGAAGGAGAAAGTGAAGGTGAACAAGATCTTCATCACGGGTAACTCACACATCCCCACCAAGAAGTTCCATGGCGGATTCTTCTCAAGCGGTTTGCTGAAGAAGACGAACGAGAAAGGCTTCAAGAGCTTCTTCAAGACCAAGAAATTCGTGGAAGAGAAATACGAGGAGGATAAAGACCGCGTGGTGGAGAAGTACAATGAGCTGGGTTATCGTGATGCCTATATTGATGCGGACAGCGTGGTGGACATCGGTAACAACTTGGTGAATGTCTATCTCCACATTGACGAAGGCGACAAGTATTATGTTCGTGACATCCGGTGGGTGGGTAACACCATCTATAATACGAGTGTGCTGGAGCATGTCTTAGACATGAAGCGTGGTGATGTCTATAACAAAAAGCACATCCAGAAGAAGCTTCACGAGGATGACATGGCTGTGAGCAACCTCTACTATAACGAGGGCTACGTGTTCAACCAGGTGCAGGAAGTGGAAGCAGATGTGGATGGCGATTCCATTGACTTGGAAATCCGTATCTATGAAGGCATTCAGGCTGCCATCAACAAGATAAAGATTTATGGTAACACCCGTGTGTATGAGGAGGTGATTCGTCGTGAGCTCTTGCTCAAGCCGGGCGACCTGTTCAGCATGGATGCCTATAAGATGACATATCAGGAGATTGCCCAGATGGGACACTTCGACCCTGAACAGATTGACTTTAAGCCTGTGCCCGACCAAATTAACGGTACGGTTGACCTGAACCTCGGTCTTGTGCCAAAGGCAAGCGACCAGCTGGAGTTCTCGCTGGGTTGGGGTATGACTGGTGTGATTGGTAAAGTGGGCTTGAAGTTCACGAACTTCTCTATGCGTAACCTCTTCGGAAAGAACCGCGTTCATCGCGGCATCCTGCCTCAAGGTGATGCGCAGGAGTTGGAGCTGAGTGCTTCTACGAACGGCTCTTACTATCAACAGTACAGCATCTCGTTCCTCGACCCATGGTTCGGACGTAAACGCCCTAATCAGTTCTCGGTCAGCGCCTTCTTCTCGCGTCAGACTGACATCAGCAGCAACTACTACAACAGCAGCTACTACAACAACTACTACTCAATGCTGTATGGTTATGGTAACTACAACAGCAGCTACTACAACAACTACTCTAACTACTACGACCCCGATAAGTACATCGAGCTGTTCGGCTTGAACATCGGCTTCGGTAAGCGTCTCACTTGGCCTGATAATAACTTCCGTTTCCAGGCATCGCTGGGCTATACGCGCTACATGATGAAGGATTGGGAATACTTCATTGTGCAGAATGGTAACTGTAACGACATCAACCTGACCTTGTCGCTTTCACGCACCTCTATTGATAACGGTATGTTCCCTCGTCGTGGTTCACAAATCTCGGCTTCAGTGTCTGTTACACCGCCTTATTCAAAGTTCGATGGTCTTGACTACAAGAATATGGCCACCAGCTACTATGATGCCGACTATCAGCACGACATGAGTCGCAAGTATCGTTGGATTGAGTATCACAAGTGGAAGTTCAACTCTCGCATGTACACTCCGCTGGGTAGCGCTCGCAAGTGCTTCGTGCTGATGACCCGCTTCGACTTCGGTTTCTTGGGCAACTACAACAAGTATAAGAAGTCTCCGTTCTCTACCTTCTATGTGGGTGGTGACGGTATGTCGGGCTACTCTTCCAGCTACTACTCTGAGACGATTGGTCTCCGTGGATATGACAACGGTGCGTTGACCCAAGGGTACAACTACGGTTATGCCTACGACCGCATGACGCTCGAGCTTCGTTACCCATTGATGCTCCAAGGTGCCACCAATATCTATGCGTTGGCCTTTATGGAAGGCGGTAACGCATGGACAGAAACCAAGAAGTTCAATCCCTTCGACATGAAGCGCTCAGCAGGTATCGGTGTCCGTCTATTCCTTCCAATGGTTGGTCTGATGGGTATCGACTGGGCATATGGCTTTGACAATATCAATGGCTCCAAGAGCTACAGCGGAAGCCAGTTCCACTTCGTGCTGGGTCAGGAATTCTAACCTCATGAGTATATAGGGAAACCCCTTACAGAATAGGCAAACCCCCATTAAACCAAACAATACAACAAGAATCCAAAAAGCAAAAAGACTTATGAAAAAGCTAATACTGACCATGACCGTGCTGTTGGTCTCTATCGCAGCCAGCGCACAGAAGTTTGCTCTTGTTGACATGGAGTACATCCTCAAGAATGTGCCTGCTTATGAGCGTGCTAACGAACAGCTCAACCAAGTGTCCAAGAAGTGGGAGGGCGAAGTGGAAGCCTTGCTCAACGAAGCTGAGACTCTTTATAAGAAATACCAGTCTGAATCGGTGTTCCTCTCCGATACACAAAAGACCAAGGCAGAGGAAGCCATTATGGCGAAGGAGAAAGAGGCCAGCGACTTGAAGAAGAAGTACTTCGGAAGCGAAGGAGAGCTTTTCAAGAAGCGCCAGAGTCTTCTTGCTCCTATTCAGGACGAGATCTATAACGCTGTCAAGGATATCTGTGACCAAAAAGGCTATCAGCTTGTTCTCGACCGCGCCTCAGGAGGCAGCATCATCTTCGCTTCACCCAAGATTGACATTAGCGAGGACGTGCTCCAGAAACTGGGTTACACACGCTAAGCCCTTTGCCGCTTTGCGGAAGAGGTGATTCTTCTCTTTGGGGTGACGCGAGGGTTGCAATACCTTGCAGCCTCTATGAGCCCTACGCTTTCCATAAGAACTAAAAACTAAAAACTCAAATAACTCAACAACAATGAAAAAGACTATTTTAGCCATGCTCTTGGCTCTGCCAATGACCATGTTCGCACAAAAGATTGGACACGTGAACTTTGAAACTGTGATTCAGGGCATGAGTGAGTATACTGCTGCTCAGACCGAGTTCCAGAACCTGCAGAAGCAGCTCTCTGAGGAGATGCAGCGCAAGCAGACGGAGTTCCAAACAAAGAGCGAAGCCTACGAAAAGGAAAAGGCAACCCTTTCGGAGACACTTCGTACCTATCGTGAGCAGGAGCTCCAGAAGGCTTATGAAGAGTTGTCACAGTTCGCACAGACTTGTGAGCAGGAACTCCAGAAGGTTCAGCAGACCAAGATGGGTGAGCTGCAGGAAAAGGTGCTGAAGGCTGTTCAGGAAGTGGGCGCAGCAGGTGGCTTTGCCTATATCCTTCCCGCTAACGGCGTCGCCTATGTAGGCACCAGCGCCATTGACATCACTGACCAGGTGAAGGCTAAGGTTGGCGCGAAATAAAAAGTGGACTATGAAAGGGTGAAAGGCTTGACACCATAGTCATGGAGCTGTCTGCACGAAGCCCTTAGTATCGTCCTTTTTAACTCCTCTCAACTTTCAAGAAGATTGATGAAGAAAACACTTATATTGATAGCACTGTCTGCTTGTACTGCCTTCGTGTCAGCACAAGAGACAGTGCTTCCTGTTTCTGCTCCGGCACCGCAGCAGGTCATCATTCAACCCCAGCACTTCGGTTATCTTTCATACAACGACGTGCTGACATCCATGCCTGAGTATGCGCAAGCCATGAAGAGCCTTGCAGACCTCAAGACCACCTACCAGCAGGAGATGGACCGTGCCGAGCAGGAGTTCTCCAAGAAGTTTGCTGAGTACATCGACGGGCAGAAGTCTTTCCCCGAGAACATTATGCTCAAGCGTCAGAAAGAGCTTCAGCAGCTGATGGACCAGAGCCTGCAGTTCAAGAAGGAAGCTCAGGAGCTGCTCACGAAGGCTGAGGCCGAGCTCATGGCCCCAGTCCGTTCCCGTCTCAATGATGCCATCACGGCTGTGGGCAAGCGCCACAACTATGCCTATGTGCTCAACACCGATGCCAATGCCTACCCTTACATCAGTGGTGAAGGCGAGGCGGAGGACTGCACCGATGCTGTGCTCGTTGAACTCGGCATCAAGTAATCATTATTAGTGTTTGTGGCTGCCGGTGCAGAGTCGAGCATGCTTCCTCTCTGTCGCGTCTTGCCCCAAACCTCAGCGAAGCTCGTTATTATCAGTGGGAACAATAGGAATCTTTGACTCAGGTTATGGAGGCTTAACCATACTTGACGGCATCCGCAAGCGCATGCCCGAGTATGACTACATCTACCTTGGTGACAATGCGCGTGCCCCCTACGGTACGCGCTCCTTCGACGTGGTGTATGAGTTCACCCTTCAGGCAGTCCAGAAGCTCTTCTCTCTGGGATGCCCTTTGGTTATTCTTGGGTGCAACACCGCCTCAGCCAAGGCCCTCCGTTCCATTCAGCAAAAGTACCTGCCTCAGTATGCCCCTGACCGTCGAGTGCTTGGTGTCATACGTCCTACGGCTGAAGTTGTGGGTGAGCTCTCCCATACCCGCCATATCGGTGTGTTGGCCACCGAAGGCACCATCAAGTCGCAGTCATACAACCTTGAGATAGAGAAGCTCTATCCCGGTACCACCGTCGTGGGCCAAGCCTGTCCCATGTGGGTGCCTCTGGTAGAGAACGATGAGTTCGATAAGCCCGGCGCCGATTACTTCGTGAAGGATTCCCTTCAAAAGCTCCTTGCCCAAGACCCTCTCATCGATACCATCATCCTTGGTTGTACCCACTATCCCCTTCTGCTCGACAAGATTAACCAGCAGTTAGCCCAGCTCTCCAGTGCTAACCCCCAGCTGTCTGCCATCAAAGTCATTCCTCAAGGTCAGTACATTGCCGCCAGTCTTGAAGACTATCTTCACCGTCATCCCGAAATGGCGGAGCGGCTCACCCGTGGTGGTACCTGCCAGTATTACACCACCGAATCTTCCTCCAAGTTCCGCGAGAGTGCCAGCGTGTTCCTCCACGACGACATCGTGGCACAGCGCATCACACTTATTTAGAGCTTCCTCCCTAAGCTCCCCCTAAGTTCCCCCCTAAGCTCCTTCCTAAGCCTCCCCCTGAAGGGAGAGGAGATGCTGGCGGTAAAGGCAAACTCCTCCCTCTCTTCCCCTTTGCTCACCTTTTTTTTTATTGTGTGTTAAACCTTTGGCTCTTTGCCTGTGTCATATTAGGTGTAAGGCAATTCTCTTATTAACCAATTCATTAACTAACCAAATTAAGCACAAGCATTATGAAGAAATTAGTCCTGATGATGATGGCAGTGGTATTCTCGCTCGCATCATTTGCACAGCAAGGCGGTCAGCGCCGTGAGTTCAGTCCTGAGTCAATGGCAACACGCCGTGCCGACCAAGTCAAGGAAGCCGCACAGCTCAACGACGAGCAGTACAAGAAGGTGTACGAGCTCTTCCTCAAGCAGGCACAAGAGACACAGGCCAAGATGAAGGAAGCCCAGGAGAAGGGTGAGCGTCCACAGTTCAACCGCGAAGAGATGCAGAAGCAGCAAGAAGCTACCGCTGCCGCACTCAAGGAAATTCTCACTCCCGAGCAGTATGCAGCCTATGAAAAGGCTCAGCAGGCTCGTCGTCAGCGCTTCGGACAAGGCGGTCCTGGTGGTGGCAGAGGTCCACGCAACAACTAAACACAGCACGCTGTGTCCTGTTGATGCAGCACTATAACACGGCATGAAAGCCCATCGCAACCGCATTGCGATGGGCTTTCTTCGTTTTCTTCTCTCTACACCCTTTCTTCTTCCGCCTTGAATCCTTGTTGCTTTTGGTAATATTGTGTATAAAGTTGTCCCTACTGGATTCATTTCATTGTTCGTTCTATCAAAAGGTATTGTCTTTGTCGCATCCAATCGAGGTTGTGCTAGCCGAAGAGAATGAGAAACACCGTGAAGCTTGAAAGCACAACATCTCACCTTGACTACCTATATCAGCCTTAATATCCCAATCATAGCTAAGGCAAACGAGTCCTTTTGTTGCATCGTACCTGTTAACCCTGATATACAGTAATTCTATAACTATAAATTATACACAATGAAATCAAAACTACTTTCTATCCTTGCCCTGCTGCTCACCGCAGTGACGCAGGGGGCATGGGCACAGACTGATTTGACCCCCAATGCCAACAAGACCGTGTGGAGCCTTGCCTCCATGCCCACCTACGACATTGACCTGTATGCAGAGTACTACACCGACCTGAACGACGATGAGGAAATCGACTATAGCAGCATCTCCAGCCCGGCAGACATCTGGCTGGCGCGCACGCTGAAGTCCGGCTCCTACAACACCTTCGCCTCTCCCGTTGGCATTGATGCCGCCGGCATCAGCGCCCCCGGCATCACAGCTGTGAAGGAGCTTGAGTCCTCTTCGCTCGTGGACAACACCCTTACCCTCAACTTCGAGAATGCCACCAGCATCGAGGCCGGAAAGCCCTATCTCGTGAAGGTCAGCACCGATGTGGAAGTGGGCGCCTTCGACCTCGCCACCGTCAGCGGTACTGCTACATCGACTGTGACCACCAATGTGGACTTCGTTCCCACGCTGGGCAAGACTCAAGTCACCGCTGATGCTGAGTGTGTCCTCTTTCTGGGTGCCGAAAACAAGCTCTACAACCCCAGTGAGGGTAATCAGTACATGAAAGGCTTCCGTGCCTACTTCCTGCTGAAGGATGGCGGCAACCAGCCCCTGAATGCCAAACTCCGCTCCTTCCGCCTCGACTTTGGCGACGGCGAGCAGACGACGGGTATCCTCTCTGTTGAGGGCGAGACACCTGCAACGGAGGCCGGAGACGTCTATGACTTGATGGGACGCCGTCTCAATGGTCTGCCAGCCGCCAAGGGCGTGTATATTATTCAAGGAAAGAAAGTGGTGAGATAGAGAATAATGAAAGTTAAAAGTGAAGTTAAAATGGGAGTTAAGCGCTATGCGCAGGACGAATGTGAGACCCTTGATAGTCGACAGTATAACTCCTCTCTCCTTAACTATCGTCCCCTTTAACTCCCATGAGCGCAGCGAATTAACTTCTGCTTCAACTTTCTCCTTTAACTCCCATATCTACTTATATAAACTATTAAACTGATTACTATGGACAAGAAACCATATATCCAACCCACCACGCATGTGGTAGAACTTCAGCAGGCGCAGGTGCTCTGTGCCTCAGGGCCGAAAGTGAACGCCACCGGTCTTGGCGCCAACGAAAGCCTTGACTATGGTGATAGCGAAACGAAAGAGAAGAGCATCTGGGATGCCTACTAACCCTTATATGCTTGAGGTATGGGGGAGAGCTGCATATAGCGGCTCTCCCTTTTCTTTTGCCTTTTGTAACATATCTTTGAGCAGGTTGTGTTACAAGTGTTACATACGGTGTGTTACAAGTGTAACATCGGGTGTGTGACAAATGTTACAGTGGGTGTGTTACAGTTGTAACAAGAGGCATCCAGACCCCCTCGCTCACCCAAGCCCCCTCGTCCCCTCTGTCTAGAGGGAAGAAGGGGGCGGGAATGGAACGGGGATAAATATGATGTGTAGAGTTGCTTTTATTCTTTTACTCTTTACTCAACATGCCCCCTTTGGAGCGATTAACCAGATTAAGTGGCTTCCTCAGACTATTCATTGAGTCACGCTTTCCATGGTGCTTCACGAGTGGGTATGGAGTGCTTAAGAATGCGAATAATCTGCCTTTACGATGGAAGTTCAATTTTGATACATCGCAAGAAATCGAGGGGTTTAAGTTTTAGATTTTGTAACATTTTGGGTGAGGTAGTCGCAAAATATGCAAAAAATATCGTAAAATCAGCAAAATGTGAGGTTCGGGCGCTTGAGGGTATTGTTTGTATGGAAGATTGTTTGCTATATTTGCAATGCAACAGGGAAATACTCCCTATGCACAAGCAGGGAAAACCCGAACCTTGTAAACGACTAAATGACCTCTGGCATCATCCATCCCCGCGAGGGGCAAGCCGGAACGGTGAAATGGTAGAGCTAATAACTTGAAGAACCACTATATATTTTGCCGTGTATATGTAAATGGTATGATGAGGAGAGTTTGATTTCTTTCTCTGCTCATGTTGCAAACTGCGGCGGCAGGCACAAAAGAAGCCCATCACACAACGGTGTGATGGGCTTTCTTCTTGGTCGGGATGAGGCGACTCGAACGCCCGACCCCTACGTCCCGAACGTAGTGCGCTACCAACTGCGCTACATCCCGATGCGCAATGCCCCACGGAGGGCTGTTTGCGGCTGCAAAGGTACTGATTATTGTTGAAAATTGCAAACCAAATGTTGCAACTCTTTGCGGAAAGACCTTCTTTTGTTGGCTTTTTGTGCCGGAAGGGTGAAAAAAACATAAAATCAGCAGTAGCAATCATTGTGCACTAAGGAGAAATGCGTATCTTTGTAGCTGATTTGGCAGACTTCAATGTAGGTTTCGGTTTTTTGTGGGTGTCTGCCAAATGCAAGCGGGTAGAAAGATTTATTATTCACATATATTTTAATAAACAAAAGTACTATGGCATTAGATTTGACTAAGTATGGCATCACTGGTTCTACAGTGATTGCGCACAATCCTTCTTACGAGGAGCTTTACAAGGCTGAGATCAATCCTGCTCTCGAAGGTTACGAGAAGGGCCAGGAGACTGAGCTGGGTGCAGTAAACGTGATGACTGGTATCTTCACTGGTCGTTCTCCTAAGGATAAGTACATCGTTGACGATGCACAGAGCCACGACAACGTATGGTGGACTTCTGACGCATACAAGAACGATAACCACCCAATGTCTGAAGAGGTTTGGGCTCAGGTGAAGGATATCGCTAAGAAGGAGCTCTCTAACAAGCAGCTCTATGTGGTTGACGCATTCTGTGGCGCTAACGAGGCTACTCGTCTTGCTGTACGCTTCATCGTGGAGGTTGCATGGCAGGCTCACTTCGTTACTAACATGTTCATCCAGCCTACTAAGGAAGAGCTCGCTAACTTCGAGCCAAACTTCGTCATCTACAATGCTTCTAAGGCTAAGGTTGAGAACTACAAGGAGCTCGGTCTGAACTCTGAGACTTGTGTAGCATTCAACACTACTTCTCGCGAGCAGGTGATCATCAACACTTGGTACGGCGGTGAGATGAAGAAGGGTATGTTCTCTATGCAGAACTACTACCTCCCACTCAAGGGCATCGCTTCTATGCACTGCTCTGCTAACACCGACATGGAAGGCAAGAACACTGCTATCTTCTTCGGTCTCTCTGGTACTGGTAAGACTACTCTCTCTACCGATCCTAAGCGTCTCCTCATCGGTGACGACGAGCACGGATGGGACGACGAGGGCGTGTTCAACCTCGAGGGCGGTTGCTACGCTAAGGTTATC
>CADAEK010000012.1 GCA_902786925.1 uncultured Bacteroidales bacterium | reverse complement strand
GCAGCCAACGCACAGCTGTTTGAACTGACACTCGGCACGACCGAATACACCTACGACGGCAATGCCAAGACTCCTACCGTTACGGTGAAGGACGGCGAGGCCGTATTGGCAGAGAACACTGACTACACACTGGCCTACACCGGCAACGTGAACGCCGGCACTGCTACCGTTACCGCTACGGCTAAGGGCAACTACACCGGCACGCAGACCGCTACGTTCACCATCCTCCCCGCTACGCTGACCCGTGTGACGCTGGCTCAGACTGAGTTCCAATATGACATGGACAAGAACGTGACTCAGGTTGCTGGCATAGCAGAGGTGAAGGCAGGCAACCTGACTGTTCCCGCAGCTCAATACGACGTGGAGGGCAACACAGCGACTGATCCTGGCACCTACACGGTGACTGTAACCGGCAAGACCAACTTCACAGGCAGCGTGACCGCCGACTTCATCATCAAGGACCAGGTGGTGGACGGCACTGCCGAGGAGACCGAGACCGGTGAGGAAGTGGAAGATGTAAAGCTGACCCTGAGCGTGGTGGACCGCGAGACGAAGACCCTGAGCATCGACAATTTCGAGGCTGACGCATCCGACGGCGAGGGCATCACCATCGAGATTCCAGCACAGATCAACGGTTGGGACGTGGTGGCCATAGGTCCTGACGCGATGGCCAACTTGAACAACGTGACCGACATCTTCATGCCTGACACTGAAGAGCCTATCCAAATCGAGGAGGGCGCTTTCCCCGGAACGGCTACCATCCACACCACACTGGCTCTGCTCGACGACTATGCCTTGATGGCATCGCTGCAGCAGAACTACGAGAATACGAAGGTGGTGTGCACCGTAACGCCGGTGAACAAGTACTGGACGCTAGGCACTGGCTGTGACGTGGTGATTCCTGAGGGAATTGATGTCTATACCGTGCAGGTGAAGAATACTGCTGAGGTGGCTACCGAGATTATCCCCGAAGATATGCTGAAGTACGACAACGAGCGCATCATCAAGGCTAACAATGGCGTGCTGCTGCTCGGTGAAGCCGGCAAGACTTACGACCTCTGGGCCTATAGCGGACGCATTGCCAGCGGTACACCCGTAGCGAAAAGCGACAACAAGGACTACGGCCAAAAGAACTGCCTGGAGCCCGTTATTGAGAAGAAGCACTACGACAGCGGCCACTACTTCGTGCTGCAGAACAATACGTTCCACAGCATCCTGGCTGAAGGCGACGAGGTGAAAGTGCCTGCCGGAAAGGCTGTGCTGCACCTGGGCAACGAGCAGGCTGGAGCTAAATCTCGCGTGCTGAGAATTGTGAATGGCAATGCAGAGGAAGGAACGACTGGTCTGGAGACAATTGAAAATGAAGAACCAACCATTGACAATTGGTACGACCTGAGCGGACGCAAGCTGAACGGCATGCCTAAGACCAAGGGCATCTTCATCAAGAATGGAAAGAAGGTGATGAGATAAGTTATTTATCAAGAATTAGAGAATTAGAGAATTATTTAATCCGACAGGAAGCAACAAACGCATGAATTGAAGAAAGAAGAGAAATTGACTACGTCGAGCTAAAGGTTGGCTACGCCGAGCTATAGGTTCTCTAATTAGCTACGCTGAGAAAAGTTCTCAAATTCTCAAATTCTTGACAATAAAAAATAATAGAATATAAAAGTATATACGATATGAAAAAGATAATGATGCTGTTCGCGTTGGGACTGGCCACAGTGGCGACGCAGGCGCAGACCAGAGATTCGGTGGCCTTCCAGCCCCACTGGTTCGTCCAGCCTCAAGTGGGCGTGGGCTATCATGTGGGCGATGCGAAGTTCTCGAAGCTGCTGTCGCCTGCAGCCCAGCTAAGCGTGGGACGTCAGTTCTCGCCGGTCTTCGGTCTGCGCCTCGGTGCGTCGGGCTGGCAGGCTCGCAACTGGCAAGCTCATCCTAAGGCTGAATATAAATGGAACTACGTGCAGGCGAACCTCGACGCTACGGTGAGCCTGAGCAACCTCATCTGGGGATGGGATGCCAACCGCAAGTGGAACATCTATGGACTGGCGGGCGCAGGACTGAACATCGCTTTCCGCAACGGCGACGCCAATTGTCTGGCTGCCATGAACGAGAGCGCTGGCATTCCCGCCCTGCAGAATGGCGGCTTTGAGAAGCTGTGGGACGGCACGAAAACATTCTTCGCAGGCCGACTGGGCGTAGGCGTGGAGTATGACCTCTCTGAGCGCGTAGCACTCGGCTTGGAGTACAATGCCAACATGCTGCCCGACAAATGGAACTCGAAGAAGGGCAAGAGCGACAACCTGGACTGGCAACAAAACCTGCTGGTGGGCGTGAAGATTGCACTGGGCAAGACCCGCAAGCACATCACCATCGAGGAACCTGTGCAGCCTGTGGTAAAGGAAGAGCCCAAGCCCGTGGTGAAGGAAGAGCCCAAGCCTGTGGTGAAGGAAGAACCGAAGCCCGCGGTTGAGGAGAAGAAGCCCGAACCTGTGATAGAACCTGTATTTACAGAGGTAAAAGTGTACTTTGGCTTCGCTTCGTCGCGCATCCAGCCCTCTGAGGTGTCGAAGATTGACCAGATTGCTGAATACATGAAGACGCATCCAGACAAGAAACTGAACATCGTGGGGTTGGCCAGCCGCACTGGTAAGTGGCAGTACAACCTGAAGCTCTCGCGCTGGCGTGCCAATGCCGTGAAGAAGGCCCTCGTGGCCCGTGGCATCAATGGCAACCGCATCAAGACCGAGGGCAAGGGCGAGACAAAGAACAATAGTAAGGAGAGTCTGTCTGCAGTAGCAGTCACAATTGAAAAGTAAACATTAAAAACAAAATTGATATGAAAAAGAATCTTTTTTATGCATTGATGATGCCCGCACTGATGCTGGGCACAGTGTCCTGCAGCGATTATCAGGACGACATCGACAAACTGACGGCAGAGAACGATGCCCTGCGCAAGTACAATAAAGAGACCCTCTCGCAGCTGAACAGCGTGGTGTTCAATACCGAGGCTGGCGTGGTGAACATCACCGTGGATCAGCCCAGCGCCACTACCATCATCTATGAGGTGGAGCCGAAGGAGCTGGCTAGTGTGCTGGCATCGGACATCAGCCGCTTGAAATTTGTGAGCCAGCATGGCGCCGCTATGGAGATTACCGCCGCTGCAGGCAATGACGAGAAGGGAACACTGACCGTGACTGGCACCCCCAGCGGTTTCGACGGCAGCATGAACTACAGCCTGTCACTCGTCTATACCGAGAACGAGCGCTCTTACCAAACAAGCTATACCCCGGTCTATGTGGTGACACGCCCCGTAACCTTATCCATCCGCATCCCCACCACGTCAGGCGGCAAATATGCTGTAGGTGAGAACTATAAGCTGAGGGCACTCTTTACTCCAACCTACACCACCGAGAAGGATGTCACATGGAGCGTGGATGACACTAACGTTGCCACCATCGACGAGAACGGTGTGCTGACGCCCGTAAAGAACGGCACCGTGACTATCACTTGCACCTCGAAGGAGAACAACGATGCCACGAACTCTATCACTATTGAGGTTACTGGCGGCAACATTCCTCTGGACGAGGGCGGCATCAGTCAGGGCGGTGCTGAATAAGCACTTCTTCCTATAATGACACCATCGGCGCACCCACAACAAATCGGGTGCGCCGATTGCTTTATCTGCTCCCGACCTTTGACTTTTGACCTCCGACCTTTGACCCTCTAGGTCCAGCAGAACGACAAAACGTCACCTTCTGTCACCCTCAATGTTTAACAGAGTTTAATGAGGTGGCGCGAATGTTTAACGGAGTTTAAAAGTGTTGACAAAGTGGCAGTTAGGCACAAAGATTGCCCTTTATGCTAAAGTGAACGCCGAACGGAATACAATGCAGAAGACATTGGACAACGGGAGGCGAACAAACAGCGAATTTATTTAACTACAACTAATAAACTAAAAAACTAAGGAGGACAAAACTATGATGCCTACTGTTTATTCAACACGCAACCAGGGATGGTTCCCTTCATTGTTCAACGATTTCTTCGACGACAACTGGATGCCAACCATTAAATATCAAGGAACGACTCCAGCCATCAATGTATCGGAGGACAAAACAGCGTACAAAGTAGAAGTGGCTGCTCCAGGCATGACCAAGGACGACTTCAAGATTCAGCTGACCACCGATGGCGACATCGTCATCAGCATGGAGAAGAAGAACGAGACGAAGGACGGCGACAAGAAGGAGGACAAGAAGACGTATCTGCGTCGCGAGTTCAGCTACAGCAAGTTCGAGCAGCGCTTCTCATTGCCAGACAATGTTGAGAAGACGAAAATCGCAGCCAATATGGCAGACGGCGTCCTGACCATCAACATTCCGAAGAAGACAGAAGAAGAAAAGGCGAAGGAGACGCTGAACATTGAAATCAAGTAAAGACTTTCAGGCCCTAAGAGAAAAGACTTAAGATACCCTTATTTTTCTCAATGATGAAGTTATCGCATAGGATTGCCAATTGACGGCGAACAGATGCGATAACTTCTTTTTTTCCTTTCAAACTCATCATAACAGTAAAATTGTCTGCTTTATACAGCCAATTCTCAATTAATTGTCCTATCTTTGCACCCAAACTTACGCAATACGAAATGCAGAAGAAGATGCGTGTGGCTGATGACACCACGTTGATTATCACCACATATAACAAGCCAGTGTTTTTGGAACTAGTGCTGAAGAGCGTGATGCGGCAGCGTGTACTGCCCTGCGAAGTGATTGTAGCGGATGACGGCTCGAAGGAGGACACGAAGGCGCTGATTGAACGCTATCAGGCTTTGTTCCCAGTGCCACTGGTTCACTCATGGATACCCGACGAGGGGTTCCGCTTGTCTATGTCGCGCAATGTGGCCATAGCGAAAGCGAAGGGCGACTACATCATCATCATTGATGGCGACATCGTGCTGGGACCATCGTTTGTGGCAGACCATGTGTGGGCACGCGAGGAAGGCTGCTTTGTCAATGGCAATCGCGCCCGACTGACGAAGGCGGCCACACAATGGCACTGCAAAACGCTGAACCCACGCATCACGGTGTTCACCCCAGGACTGAAGCGCCCGCTGGTGATGGTGCGCATGCCTTGGCTGCACCGTCTGGACAAGGGCGCTATGGGCATCAACAAAATCAGAGGCTGCAACATGGCTTTCTGGAAGAAGGACCTGGTGGCGGTGAATGGTTTTGAGGAGCGCATCGAGGGATGGGGGTGTGAGGACACGGAATTGGTGGACCGCCTCTACAACATTGGCGTAAGACGCAAGAACATCAAAGGACTGGCTCCCTGTGTGCACTTGTATCACCCCAAGGCCGCAGAGAACTATGAGACCCACAAGGCTAATATCGCCATCCGCGAAGAGACTGAGCGCCTGCAGAAGAAACGGGCTGACAAGGGGTTGGACCAGTATCTGAAGTGAGGCCGAAGAAAGATTAAAGAAAGGATTGAAATTGAAGTCAATGGAGACAGCACCGCGCTTGCGTAGCTGCTAGCCATCTACTATCAATAATATTATGGGTAAGGTTTTGAGTGTGATTGTTCCTACATTCAACATGGAACAATATTTGAGCGAGTGCTTGACTTCGCTGATTACGAAGAAGAGCCAGGAGCTGCTGGAGGTCATCGTGGTGAACGACGGCAGCACAGATGGGTCGTCGGCCATTGCCCATGACTTTGAGAAGCAATATCCAACGCTCTTCAAAGTGATTGACAAGGCAAACGGACACTATGGGTCATGCGTGAACCACGGCTTGAAGGAAACAACGGGCAAGTACGTGAAGATTCTGGATGCGGATGACTTCTTCAACACACCCAACTTAGACGCCGTCCTCACTTTCCTTGAGGATTGTACGGCAGACTTGGTGGTGACGGACGTTCTGCGAGTGACCATCAACGGAAAAATCTACAAGCAAGGCTCATACAGCGAGTTTCACGGCAAGACGTTTAACATTGACGAAATTGGCGTCATATCGCGATTCCAAGGCATCTCAATGCACTACATGGCGTACCGAACCCAGCTGCTGAGAGACATACAGTATTTCCAGCCCGAAGGCATCCTCTACACGGATGACGTTTGGCGCTTCACACCGATGCAAGCAGTAAGAAGCATCTGTTTCCTGGACAAAACGCTGTATTGCTACCGCTTGGGACGCACTGGACAGTCAATGGACCGCTACGTGATGCGTAAGAATGCAGTCCACCAGCTGATGATTGCCAACCACAAGCTGGACATCTGGGAACAGGTGAAGGACACGCTCTCACCAGGTGCCTATGCCTTCATGGAGGAACAGCTGTTCCACAACGAGGGCAACACGCTGAAGTTTGGCATCATGTACAGCAGTTTGAAGAACAAGGAGATGAAAGCGCTGGACGACCGCATGAAAGCGCTGTGTCCCGAAGTCTACGACAAGGTGGCCTCATACAAGAAGTTTGTCTTCTCTTCCTACAAGTATGTTGAGCATTGGAGAAAGGATCCACTCCACTACCGTTTCCCACTCCGAAAGAAAGCACTTGTCTATACGAACGACGTGATTCTACACCTGATGCAAAAATACAAATTCTTGCTCCATTAAACGATAAAAAAACCTCAAATATATGGATTTCAAACGCAATATTGTTATCACAGGCGGCGCAGGCTTCATCGGAAGTCACGTCGTGCGCTTGTTTGTAAACAAGTACCCAGAATACAAAATCATCAATCTGGACAAGCTAACCTATGCAGGTAACCTCGCTAACCTGAAGGACGTGGAAGACAAGCCCAACTACAGGTTTGTGAAGATGGACATCTGCGACTTCGACGCATTTTACAAGCTGATGCAGGATGAGCATGTGGACGGAATCATCCACCTTGCAGCCGAAAGCCACGTGGACAGAAGCATCAAGGATCCGTTCACGTTTGCACGAACCAACGTGATGGGCACGCTTTCTCTGCTGCAAGCAGCCAAACTATATTGGGAAAGTCTGCCCGAAAAGTATGAAGGCAAGCGTTTCTACCATATCTCAACGGACGAGGTGTATGGTGCTCTGAAACTGACGAACCCCGAGGGTGTGGAGAGCCCTTTCACCACAACAGCTTCAAGCGCAGAGCATCATGCTGCTTACGGCACAGACTTCTTCTTGGAAACCACAAAGTATAACCCCCACTCTCCTTACAGCGCTTCAAAGGCAAGCAGTGACCACTTTGTGAGGGCTTATCACGACACATATGGAATGCCTACCATCGTGACCAACTGCTCGAACAACTACGGTCCTTACCAATTCCCTGAGAAGTTAATTCCTCTGTTCATCAACAACATACGCCACCGCAAGCCACTGCCAGTGTATGGCAAGGGAGAGAACGTACGCGACTGGCTTTACGTGGTGGACCACGCTCGTGCCATCGACACCATCTTCCACAACGGAAAGGTGGCTGAAACCTACAATATCGGCGGCTTTAACGAGTGGAAGAACATTGACATCATCAAGGTGGTCATCAAGACAGTGGACCGCTTGCTGGGTCGCCCCGAAGGTGCTGACCTTGACCTCATCACTTACGTGACCGACCGTCTGGGACACGATGCTCGCTATGCTATCGACTCACGCAAGCTGCAGAAAGAACTGGGATGGGAGCCCAGCCTGCAATTCGAGGAGGGCATCGAAAAGACTGTGAAGTGGTACTTGGAGAACGAGGCTTGGATGGACAACATCACAAGCGGTGAATACGAGAAGTACTACGAGGATATGTACAAGAATAGATGACAACAGAAGAACGTGTAGAGAAGGGAGTAGCCTACTTCAAGCAGGGCTACAATTGTGCCCAGTCTGTGGTGATGGCCTTTGCTGACCGCTATGGACTGGAAGAAGCTTTTGCCGCCCACATCTCTGGTTCATTCGGCGGAGGCATCGGCAGAATGCGCGAGACATGCGGCACGGCCTGTGGCATGTTCATGCTAGCAGGACTGGAAGTGAAGGGCGACTACCCCAACCAAGAGCTGAAGAAGAAGAATTATGAGGTCGTACAACGTTTGGCGGCTGACTTCAAGGCGGAAACGGGTTCTCTCATCTGCAAGGAACTGCTAGGTCTGAACAAGCAGCGGGCCGACGGAACCATCCCCGAAATCAAGATAGTGGCCACCCCTGAACCTCGCACGGACGAATACTATAAGAAACGCCCTTGCATCCGGATGGTGGAAACCGCCATCCGCATTTACTGCAAATACCTGGAAGAGGGTGAAGCATAAGGGAAGAGGCATGAGAGAATTCTGTACTCATGCCTTGACCCTAAGACGGTGACGACTATTGCCTTTGACTTTAGACCTTTGACCTCTTAAAAACGGAATCATATGCTACGCATCTTAAATATATCGGAAGGCACATCGGTGGATGGTCCTGGTCTTCGCACCTCCATCTACTTTGCTGGCTGCTCGCACCATTGCGAAGGCTGCCACAACCCCCAGTCATGGTCACCCACAGCAGGAAGAGACATGAGTGAAGACGATTTGCTCAACATCATTGCCTACAACGATTTTCCCGTCACATTCTCGGGAGGAGACCCTTTCTTCAATCCCGAACCCATCGCCAACTTTGCTCGCCGCATCAAGGAAGAGCAACACCGCAATATCTGGTGCTACACGGGCTACCGATGGGAACAGGTCATCCAAGAGCCGCGCTTCTTGCCACTCCTCCAGCAAATCGATGTGCTGGTGGAAGGTCCTTTCATCTTGGCTCAACGCAACATTCAGCTTCGTTTTCGAGGCAGTGAGAACCAACGTATTGTCGATGTTCCCGCCTCACTTCGAGAAGGAAAACTTGTGGACATCACCAACCAGTTCTGACACGCTCCACAAAGCACACAGACGAAACCACTCCGGTCCATTCCGATAGTGGTTTTGCTTGTTTTGAGGACCCAAACCACCAAAACACAAACAAAAACGAGGAAAAATTTGTGCTAGACGTTGGAATGTTGTAATTTTGCAACTTTACACACATATCGCGCGTGTACAGATACACCGCAAGATAATCGACATGACATGAAGATACTCATTCTCAACGGTCCCAACCTCAACCTCCTTGGCAAACGCGAACCAGGCATCTACGGAAGCCGAGGATTCGAAGAGTTTTTCGATGAACTCAAGGAGAAGTTCCCTCAGGTGGAACTGGACTATTTCCAGTCCAACATTGAAGGCGAACTCATCAACAAGATTCACGAAGTAGGATTCTCATGGGACGGCATCGTGCTGAACGCTGGTGCCTACACCCACACCAGCATCGCTCTTCAAGACGCCATTCGCGGCGTGAAGACTCCAGTGGTGGAGGTGCATATCTCCAATGTGCATCAACGTGAAGAGTTCCGCCACCACTCCATGATTAGCTGCGCCTGCGTAGGCGTCATTTGTGGTTTCGGACTGGACAGTTACCGCTTGGCTATAGAGGCTATAGAGAAGCTGGCTGGCAAACGTTGAGTGCTCGTTATGCGTAAACTGTATCTATGAAAGAAAACTCTAATGGTCAGCTACCAATTGCCGATAGCCTACTCGATGACTACATTTTAGAGCACATCGACCCTGAAAGCGACTACCTGCACCGGCTGTGGAGAGCCACTCAGCTTCATCTGCTTTATGGACGGATGGCAAGTGGACATCTACAGGGACGCTTGCTAAAGATGCTGGTAGGAATGATCCGCCCCAAACTGGTTCTCGAGATTGGCACATACAGCGGCTATTCAGGGCTTTGTATCGCTGAAGGGCTGGAAGAAGGAGCGCACCTCCACACCATCGAAATCAACGACGAGCAGGAGGACTTCACCCTTCCATGGTTTCAGAACTCTCCCTATGCCGACCGCATCACGATGCACATCGGCGACGCACTTGAGGTGGTACCTAAACTGGGGCTGCAATTCGATATGGCCTTCATCGATGGTGACAAACGCAGATATGTGGACTACTATGAGATGGTGATGACGCACCTCAACAGTGGAGGTTACATCTTGGCAGACAACACACTTTGGGACGGTCACGTGGTGGACGAAGCAACAAAGGATGCACAGACTGAAGGCATCCGCCACTTTAACGACCTTGTCGCTGCCGACACCCGCGTGGAGAAAGTCATCCTTCCGCTCCGCGACGGACTTACCATCATTCACAAGAAATAACTTCTTTCGTAAACAACTCAAAACAAACAGCATGGAAACAACAAGACAGAATAAAATCGCCCGACTCATTCAGAAAGACCTTGCGGGCATCTTTCAGGCACAAACCCGCCAGACTAAGAACCTCCTTGTCAGCGTCAGCGTCGTTCGTGTAAGCCCTGACCTCAGCGTAGCCAAGGCTTACTTAAGCATCTTCCCCTCGGAGAAGGCACAGGAAGTGCTGCAGAATGTGAACGATCACGCCTCTGAGATTCGCTTCGAACTGGGCAAATTGGAGCGCCATCAGCTCCGCATCATTCCCGAGCTCAAGTTCTTCCTCGACGACTCCCTTGACTATGTCGACAACATCGACAGACTCTTACAACAGTAACAGACTCACTTCATCAAACCTGACAAGTTGAACTTTCCCTTCCATATTGCCACCCGCTACCTTCTCTCTAAGAAGTCGCACCACGCCATCAACATCATTTCTGGCGTGTCCGTCTGCGGTGTGGCCATCGCCACAGCTGCATTAGTGTGCATCCTCTCCGTTTTCAACGGATTTCAGGATATGGTGGCTGGGCTCTTCACCTCCTTCGACCCCCAATTGAAGGTCGTACCCACTGAAGGAAAGTTCATGAAAGCAGACAAGAAAGAAATCCAAGCGCTGCGTAACGACCCTGATGTGGCTGTCTTGTCTGAAACGCTTGAAGACCACGCACTCCTGATGATTAACAACCGCCAAGTCATGGCCACCATCAAAGGAGTGGAAGATAGCTTCGAAGAGCTCACTGGCATCAATCGCATCTTGATAGGCGACGGCGTCTTTGAGCTGCATGTAGATGTCATTGACTATGGTATCCTTGGCGCCAACCTTCTCTTGCAGCTGGGTCTCGCCACCGATTTCTCTGACCCAATCCAAGTTTATGCGCCACGTAAAGGCGAGCGCATCGACCTCAATGATCCACGCCAAAGCCTCAACCAAGAGGAGCTATTCTCTCCAGGCGTGGGCTTTATGGTGAAACAAAACAAATACGACTCACAATACGTTATCACCAATCTCGCCTTTGCTCGCCGACTCTTCGAGCGCCCCGACCAAGTATCCGCCATTGAAATGCGCCTCCAGCCCAATGCAGACGTGAAACGTGTCAAGGCGCGCATCCAGAACCAATTGGGTGACCGCTATCAGGTGCTTGACCGCTATGAGCAGCAAGAAGACACCTTCAAGATTATGCAGATTGAGAAGCTCATCTCTTACATCTTCCTCACTTTCATCCTCCTCATAGCGTGCTTCAACATCGTCGGCTCTCTCTCCATGCTCATCATTGACAAGAAACAAGACGCCATCACACTACGCAACCTTGGTGCCAATCAGCACCAGATTCGTAGCATCTTTATGATGGAAGGTCGCATGATATGTCTCATCGGTGCCCTCATCGGCATCACACTCGGACTCCTCCTTTGCTGGCTCCAGCAAGAGTTCGGACTTATCCGTTTTGGCAACAGCGAAGGCAGCTACATCATCGATGCCTATCCTGTCAGCGTGCATCCCACCGACATCCTAATCATCCTGCTCACAGTCGTTGCCGTTGGTTTCCTCTCCGTATGGTATCCTGTGCGCTACCTCACAAAAAAGAAATTAAAGAACTGAAAACAACTCAAAAAAAACATATAACAATGAAACAAACCATTAGTCTCTTATCAGCTGTAGCAGCGGTGCTGCTCACAGGCTGTGGAAAACAGAAAGCATTCGTATCCGACAACTTCGCTGTTTCTCCAACCCCTCTGGAGTATGTGGCAGGCGAAGTGCCAGCTACCATCAGTATCAACGTGCCAGCCAAGGTTATGCCCAAGAAGGCTACTGTAGCTTGCACTCCAGTCCTCAAGTGGAATGGTGGCGCTGCTGCAGGCGACCCATTCACTCTCCAGGGAGAGAAAGTGGAAGCCAACAACACCATCATCTCTTACAAGAACGGTGGCCATGCTACGATGCGTTTCTGTGTTCCTTTCCAAGAAGGCATGGAAAAGAGCGAGCTTTTCATGCAGTTCACAGCTCATAAAGGCAAGAAGGTGCTCAAGATGCCTACAGTGAAGATTGGTTACGGCACTCAATACACAGCAGCCCTCATCACCCGTACAGCAAAGACAGCCAACTTCGGTCTCGCTCCCGACAACTTCCAACGTGTCATCAGCCAGAAGCAGGAAGCAGCAGTCAAGTTCCTCATTGGACAAGCGAACCTGCGTGGCAGCGAGCTCAACAGCCAGACCATCCAGGACTTCATCAAGACCCTCAAGAACATTAAGAACGATGAAGAAAGCCTCGTCCTCAACAACATCGAGGTAAGCGCATACGCTTCACCTGATGGCTCTTATTCCCTCAACGAGAAACTCGCCGAAAAGCGTTCTTCCGTTTCTGAAGGTTACGTAAATCAGCAGCTCAAGCAGCAGAAGCTCGCTACCAACGTTGACACCAAGTTCACAGCAGAGGACTGGGAAGGTTTCCAAGCCCTTGTCACCGCCTCTAACCTGCCCGACAAAGACATCATTCTCCGTGTTCTTTCCATGTACGAAGACCCCGAACAGCGTGAGCGTGAAATCCGCAATGTGGCTATCGTTTATAAAGAACTCGCTGATGCAGTCCTTCCCGAACTTCGCCGTGCTCGCATGGTCATCAACTACGACGTCATTGGCCGTAGCGACGATGCCATCCTCGCTCTTGTTGACTCAGACCCTTCTAAGCTCAGCCTGGAAGAACTTCTTTATGCTGCCAACATTCTTGTTACTTCCGACACGCAGAAGCAGTCTATCCTCAACAACGCAATCAAGTACTACCCCAACAACTACCGCGCTTACAACAACCTTGGCATGCTCGCCATGCAACAAGGTGACAACGACAGCGCTCAACGTTACCTCCGCCAGGCCCTTGGCATTGACGCCAACGCTCCAGAGCCCAACGTCAACCTTGGCATGCTCGCTCTTCAGAACGGACAGTTCAAGGACGCAGAGATGTACATCGCCAAAGGCGTAGGCGCCAACAACTTAGAGGAAGCACTTGGACACCTCTACGTAGCACAGGGCAAGTACAACCAAGCCAGCGCGAAGTTTGCCAAGTCCGTCAACAACAGCGCTGCACTCGCATACATCCTTGCACAGGAATATGCTGAAGCAGGCAAAACGCTTACAAACATCAAGAACCCAGACGCTACCACCTACTACCTCCGTGCTATTTTGGCCGCACGCATGCAGCAGTCTGCCGACGTCAAGGAGAACCTCGCCAAGGCTATTGCCCTTGACCCATCTCTCACTCAGCGTGCTGCTAACGACGCCGAATTCTCTGACTACAACAAATAGTCAAAGGACCACGGTCTAAAGTCAAAGGTCATCCTAACTTCTAACTCATATGAAGTCAAAGGTTAAAGGTCAAAGGTCTAAAGTAAATACTCCGCATTACATTTTCAGGAGCCTCATCATCGGGACCATAGCGCTGCTATTCGCAGCCTGTGGCCCCGGCGGTGATTCCTTCCGCCTTCGTGGACACATCACAGACATGCAGGCAGGCGAGCTCTATCTCTACAACCTCTCTGCCAGCCATGCCCGCATTGACACACTCACTGTTCAGAACGGCTCATTCCTCTATCGAGGTGAGGTAGACCAGCTCACCCCCTATTATCTTGTATTCCCCAACGGCATGGAACAAGTCATCTTCATCGGTCCTGGTGACGACCTCACCTATCAGGCTGCGGCCAACGACCTCCGTCGCCACACCGTCAGCGGAAACGACACCAACGAAGCCCTCAACAAGTTCCGTACAGACACCTATAGTCTGAGTCCAACCGCCATTACCTCCGCAGCCCGGGAATACATCATAGACAACCCCAAGTCGCCTGTCTCCATCTACCTCTTCGACCGCTACTTCGTGCAAGAAGAAACGGTCAGCGACAAGGAACTCACCAAACTTCTCAGCACTCTTAAGACCCACAACCCTCACGACCATTACCTTCTCGACCTCGAGACCCAAATCGCACAAACGCAACGCCGTGCCATCGGGAAGAAGATTCCTAATATCACTCTCACTCGTCCCAACGGTACACGCACACAACTGTGGGCCAACTCGTCTGAACCCTACACCCTCATCGTCTTTTGGGCTACATGGATGCCCGGTGGCTATGACTTCTTGTGGCAACTCGGACGCATCGCTGATCAATACAAAGACCAGCGCACCCTCCGCATCGTCACCCAATCGCTTGACGTGGAACAACGCACATGGCAAGAAGCCGTGCGCCGCGACTCCCTTCGCTCCATCCTGCACACGTCCGATGGACTTGGCTTCGAGTCGTCCACCATCAAGAAGCTTGGCATCACTTCCATCCCCCTCATCCTCCTTACAGACCACAACCATGCGGTCATTGACCATACTGACTCTCCGGCTCAACTTGACAAAATGCTCCAGAAGCACATCAAATAACGGAGGCCTAAGGATGAAAGCCTGAGGTCAAAGGATGAAGCCCTCGGGGACAAACATCAACTATAACTACCAACTCTTAACCGTGCTCGCCAAAACATCTACTGCAGCCCTGCAAGGACTCAACGCCATACCTGTCATCGTCGAAGCCGACAACTTTGATGACGGGCACAATCAGAAATGCACCATCGTGGGCCTGCCCGATGGAGCTGTGCGCGAAAGCCAAGACCGCATCCTCTCCGCCCTGCGCACTAATGGCTACAAGACACCGGGCAACTCCATTGTCATCAACCTCTCACCAGCCGATATCCGCAAGGAAGGCTCAGGCTTCGACCTCCCCATCGCCGTTGCCCTTCTTATCTCCTACAACCTACTCACAATACAGAAGTCCGAGCAATACATGTTTGTAGGAGAGCTCAGTCTGGATGGCACCGTTCTGCCCGTCAAAGGCATACTTCCCATTTCCATCAAGGCCCGTGAACTCGGCCTGAAAGCCCTTTTTGTGCCAGAAGACAATGCCCGCGAAGCCGCAGTGGTAAACAACCTCACCGTCTATGGTGTCAAACACCTCAACGAGATTGTCGCACACTTTAGCGGGCTGAACCAACTGCAGCCTACCATTGTCAATACACGAGAAGAGTTCTATGCACAGCAATTCACCTTCCCCTACGACTTCGACGAGGTGAAAGGCCAGGAGAATGTCAAACGCGCCTTCGAAGTGGCGTCAGCAGGTGGACACAACATTCTCCTTGTAGGGTCACCTGGTTGTGGAAAATCCATGATGGCTAAGCGCCTGCCCTCCATCCTTCCTCCCCTCACCCTGAGCGAAAGCCTTGAAACCACGCAGATACATTCCATAGCAGGCAAACTTGTCAAAGAGACCTCGCTCATCAGCCAGCGCCCCTTCCGTTCGCCCCACCACACGGTTTCCGACGTGGCCCTTGTAGGCGGAGGCAGCACCTTCATGCCCGGCGAAATCTGTCTGGCACACAACGGCGTGCTGTTCCTTGACGAGCTCCCAGAGTTCAACCGTTCCGTGCTTGAAACCTTGCGACAACCTCTCGAAGACCGCATCATCACCATCTCGCGCTCACGCTACAACCTCACCCTCCCCTGCTCATTCATGCTCGTGGCATCGATGAACCCCTGTCCATGCGGCTATCATCATCACCCCACCCGCAACTGCGTCTGCACACCCTCGCAGATTCAACGTTATATCAACAAAATCAGCGGGCCCCTTATGGACCGTATCGACATTCAGGTGGAAGTGGAAAGCGTGCCCTTCGAAGATATTGCCAAGGCACCCAAGGGAGAACCATCCTCTGCTATCCGCGAACGCGTGCTCCGTGCCCGGCAGATACAGAGCGCACGCTACAAAGATATCGCAGGCATCCATTGCAACGCACAGATGACCACCGCCCTCCTCCAGAAGCACGTGCAGCTGGACGACCAGGCCCTGAACCTTCTGCGCACAGCCATGAAGAAGCTCAACCTCTCCGCCCGTGCCTACGACCGCATCCTCAAGGTCTCTCGCACCATTGCCGACCTCGAAGGGGTTGAGCAAGTGCAGAGCCATCACATAGCCGAAGCCATTGGCTACCGCAATCTGGACCGCAGCGACTGGGCAGAAAGAGGATGATAGAAACAACCTATAATGACGATGAGAAGCAAAAGAAATGCATATATTGATCTAGCAAAAGGGATTTGTATAAGCATCGTGATGTGCTTTCACCTCAAGGAAATCATTCCTAATGATTGCATGCTTGCTCCTGTAGCATTTTCAGCATGCATGCTACCGCCGTTCTTTTTTCTGTCTGGATTATATTTCAAAGAAGAAAGCTCATTGAGTGTCTTCATGCAGAAAAAGATTGACAGGTTATTCATTCCCTTCACGGTCTTTTATATCATCACAGCAGTTGCCGTACCTAACATGTTGCATTTTGGGTTTGGAATGAAGTTTGAGACAGTTGTTGGGTGGCCTTCACTATGGGCATTTGTTTGGCCAGGCAAATACCCGAATATTCCTATATGGTTTCTATGGTGTCTTTTTATCATGAGTATTATTTTCAGAGTACTACTATCCTTTTCCAAGGCAATCAATGAAAAGCAGCACCAACTTATTCTTATTCTTCTCTGCATCAGTTGCGCTGTAATAGGCATATCACTAGAGGAATATTACCAGACAGACATTGCTAATTTGTTTAAAGCACTGAAAAGTATTCCATTATTCTGCTTAGGGTATATGATGTCGCATGTTGACATTCTATCTCGAATAACATCTATGGGTATAAGAAGAAAGCTTGGAGGTCTATTCGCTGCGTTTTCCATATCATTGTTAAGTTGTCTGACCTGCGATAATGTGTGGATAAATGAAGTTCTCTATTATATTGCTGGCACAGCAGGCACGGCTTTGATTATCATCCTCTCGTCAATCATAGTACAAATGCCATTAATATCTTATCTTGGCAGATATTCAATCATTGTTCTACTCACCCATGGACTGATGGTACGTGCTGGTTTTCCTTTATTCCAGAATCTTGCCAATACAATACCACCCTACATATCTGTGACCGCATTTTGGATATGCATGGCCTGTTCATATTTTGCTATCGTGCCGTTCTGCAAAAGATTTCTTCCATATGCTACGGCACAAAGGCCATTGTTTTATAGACAATTGAATCATGAGGAAGGTGCATCATCTCTTAATAAGGTATTACCATAAAAAGAAAACCAAATAAGCTGCAGATTAGTATATGAAACCAGGTTACATCATCTCCGACCACATCCTCAAAGTCTCCCGCACCATTGCCGACCTCGAAGGAGCCTAGCAAGTGCAGAGCCACCCTATTGCTGAAGCCATCGGCTACCACAATTTGGACCGTGAATATTGGGGGATATGACGCTAATGCACGCTTCACATCGAAAAACTCTTTTTTAATAACATATCTATTCACCTATTTCTTATTAATTAAACTACAAAAGCCTTATGAAAGTAAAACGTTTTCTCAGTGCAGCTTACGCTGCAACAGCGTTGATGGCAATGGGTGCCATCAGCATGAGTTTCACCATGCAGGAAGATAACGCCGCATCACGTGTAGTGGAAGATGGCGGCACAGGCGCCTACAAGGCCATCATGAAGGAAGAGCCCACACTCGACGCTCACACCATCTTTGTGCCACAGGACTTGTCTGTCTTCAACAAGAAGAATTCTCTTCCAGTCCTTGTGTGGGGCAACGGAGCCTGCAACAACTCTCCCTTCGAGCACTACAAATTCCTCAATGAGATTGCATCTCACGGCTATATCGTAGTCGCTACTGGCTATATGCCCAAGGAGGGCGAACAATACCACGGCCCTATGTCCACAACGCAGCAGCAGATAGAGGCGATGGACTGGGTTGAAGCTCAGAATGCCGACAAGAACTCTCCCTACTACGGAAAGATTGACGTAAAGAACATCTGCGTGGCAGGCATGTCATGTGGCGGTCTGCAGACCCTCTTCAACTGTGCCGACAAGCGCATCAAGACCCTGATGATTTGCAACAGCGGACTCTTCAACCAGCAGAACGCTGGCAGCGCAGTAGGTGGCATGCCTATGCCTCCCAAATCAAAGCTGAAGGAGATTCACTCTTCCATCATGTACATGCTGGGTGGCGAGACAGACATCGCCTACGGCAACGGCATGGACGACTTCCACCGTATTGACCATGTGCCAGCCTGCGCCACCAACTTCCCCGTAGGTCATGGCGGCACATACGGACAGCCTCATGGCGGCGAGTTCTCTGTGGTGGCTCTTGCATGGCTCAACTGGCAGCTCAAGGGCGACGAGCAGGCAGCCAAGATGTTCAAGGGTGCCGACTGCGAACTCTCCAAGCGCAAAGGCTGGACCATCGAAAAGAATGCCAAGATGGGTGAATAAGTGACGGCTGAAAATAGAAACAGGAAGCATTTCCTCACCCGAGAAGGGGGCTGCGCCAAGACGGTGCAGCCCCCTTCCGTTTTGCCCCTCTTCCTGCGCCTCAAAAGCGGTGTGAGTCACACCGCATAGGTCGGTCTGAGTCACACCGAGGGTGCCGGTGTGACTCAGACCGTTTTGGGGGTGCAGGAAGCCCTGTTTTGAGACGGGTTCGTAAGAGGGCTTTGTTCTGCACTTTTTACCTGCCGGCAGACAAGCGGGTGGTGACGAGAACGGGATGCGGATGATTTTTACAGAGAAATACAAATTCTTGCATTCCCCACCCCGTCTGTCTCGTTTTTTCTTCTTACTTTTGCATTGTTTATATGATTCGAATATGATATTTCACAGTTTCAAGATCATGCGGACAGTGGTGATGGCGCTGGCAATGATGCTGGCACTGAATGTGGCAGCTCAGGAGCCAGACTCGTTGGGACGCATCAGGTACAAGTATGACTTCGTGGTGCCTACCAACGGCAACTTCATTGCGGCTATCCATGCGGCAAACAACCGGCCTGACAAGACGAAACGCTTCAGAATCTTCATCAAGTCGAGCATGTACCGCATTAAGGGCGAGGGCAATCCTATCAAGATTGTGGAGAATGGCAAGGAGCTGGAGATTCCAAGCCCGATGACCATCTTGACAGCACCGAACACAAGTATCTGTGGCGAGGGCATGAAGCACACGCAGATTGAGTCAATGCCGATGCACGAGGGCATCAGCTGCACCTCGACGCTGTTCCTGAACGGGGCTGACAGCACCTACATGCAGGACCTGGAACTGTGGTCGAACTACCGCAACGACTTGAACGCGTTTGCGAATCGTGCAGTGGCGCTGAACGAGAAGCACTGCCGAGGGAACATCTTCAAGCGGATTTCGCTGATGAGTACGCAAGACACGTACTACACGAACGACGGCGGCACCACGTATCTTGAGGACTGTGTGGTGAAGGGCACGGTGGACTTTATCTGCGGAGGAGGCACCATCTACTTCAACCGCTGTGACCTGGAACTGCGCACCAGAGGCACGGACGGAAAACGCGACGTGATATGCGCTCCTGCCACAGAGGCTGGACGTGAGTATGGCTATGTGTTCAACGGCTGCCACATCTACGGCGCACCCGAACAGAACGGACGCTACTGGCTGGGACGCCCCTGGAAGGGCAGTCCAAGGGCTGTGTGGCTGAGCACGCTGATGGAACTGAAACCCGACTCGGTGGGATGGACTGAGATGCACGGCACACTGCCCACGCAGTTTGCTGAATATGAGAGTATGGATGAGGACTTCCAACTGGTGCCTACAGGGGCACGCCGCCAACAGTTCAAGGACAAGGATGGAGCTGTGAGGACAGTGGGGTACAACACCACACTCACAGCTGAGGAAGCGGAACGCTATGACGTGGAGAACGTGTTTGGCAACTGGAGACCTGATATGCGGGCTGCTCAAGTAGATCCACCTGTAGTACACATCAAGAACCGAGGACACATCTATTGGGAGGACATCCCAGAGGCTTGTCTCTATGCTGTGTGCAAGAACCGCGATGTGGTGGCTTTCACCACAGAGCCTTATTATTATGTACCGCGCGGAACGGCTGAAGGCTCCTGCTTCTCGGTGCGCTGTGCTAACTACTACGGCGGACTGGGCGACCCAAGCAACGAGGTGGTGTATCCGAACCGATAAAGCGGTAATGTCAGCATGGTCCAACTGCACGTCAGAAGGCTGAATGCGATTTGCCATTAAGAACTCTTTTTCCAACGATTGCAAAAAAAAATGGAAAAAGTTTTGGATGTTCACGGCTTTTCTATACCTTTGCAATCCCATGAAACGAATCCGAACTTTTTCGGCGAAGGAAACATGGGGGTTTACGTAACAAAATAAAACAATTGCTAACCCTAAAACTCTAACGATTATGGCAAAGAAATGGGTATGCCCCGTTTGCGGGTATGTGCATGAGGGTGACAACCCTCCAGAGAAGTGTCCACAGTGCAAAGTTCCTGGCTCAAAGTTTAAGCTAAAGGAAGAAACTGACGGACTGAATTTCGCTTGCGAACATGAACTCGGTGTGGCTAAGGCCATTCCTGAAGGTGAAGAAGGTGCTTTTGTGCTTCAAGGATTGAAGGACCACTTCATGGGTGAATGCACCGAGGTAGGTATGTATCTGGCTATGGCTCGCCAGGCCGACCGTGAGGGCTATCCCGAGGTGTCGGAGGCGTTCCGCCGCTATGCTTATGAGGAGGCTGACCACGCTTCACGCTTTGCCGAACTGCTCGGCGAGGTGGTCTGGGACACCAAGACCAACCTGAAGAAGCGCATGGAGGCAGAGGAAGGTGCATGTGCAGGCAAGCTGGAGATTGCGAAGGTGGCCAAGAAGCTGGACCTCGACGCTATCCACGACACAGTGCATGAGATGGCTAAGGACGAGGCTCGTCACGGTGCTGGCTTCCAGGGACTGTATAACAGATATTTCAAGTAATAGCTCACACACTTAGTACAATAATTCAAAACAGGAACGATTATGAAGAAATACGTATGTGACACCTGCGGCTGGGAGTATGACCCAGAGGTGGGTTATCCTGAAGGAGGAATTGCTCCAGGCACTGCATTTGAAGATCTTCCAGATGATTTTGAATGCCCACTCTGTGGTGTAGGTAAAAGCGAATTTTCAGAAGCTTAATTAATTGAACATCGATAATTGAATATTCGTAACATTAATCTAGGTGAGAAGCCTGTTCTGTTGGCGCCGATGGAGGACGTGACAGATCAGGCTTTTCGGCTGCTCTGCAAAGAGTTTGGCGCCAGCATGGTGTATTCGGAGTTTGTCAGCGCTGATGCCCTGATTCGCAATGTGAACCGCTCGCTGGAGAAGATTCGGGTAGATGACAACGAACGTCCCGTAGCTATCCAAATCTATGGACGTGACGTGGAGAGCATGGTGGAGGCAGCCCGCATCGTGGAGAGCGAAGCTAAGCCCGACATCCTCGACATCAACTTCGGCTGTCCCGTGAAGAAGGTGGCAGGGAAAGGGGCTGGTGCAGGCATGCTGCGCACTCCCCAACTGATGCTTGACATCACCCGCGAGGTAGTGAAAGCGGTGTCCATCCCTGTGACCGTAAAGACACGACTCGGATGGGATGTGCCTTCACTCTACGACATGCCTGCCGAATGGGGGGCTGTTCAGGAAGGGAAACCCTTCATCGTAGAACTGGCCGAGCGGCTGCAGGACTGTGGCATCGAGGCTCTTACCATCCACGGCAGAACACGCAGCCAAATGTATCAGGGAGAGGCCGACTGGACCCTCATCGGAGAGGTGAAACGGAACCCACGCATCCACATCCCCATCATTGGCAATGGAGACATCTGCACAGCGGAACAAGCGGCCCAAGCATTTGAGCAATACGGAGTGGATGCGGTAATGATAGGCCGTGCCACATTTGGTCAGCCCTGGCTCTTCAAAGATGTGAGAACATATCTGGACACGGGGCACCACGACGACTCTATGACACTTGACTGGAAGATGGATGTGCTGAAACGGCAGGTGCGCACCAGCGTGGCTTACTCGCTCCGTGAAGACAACGCACTAAAGGAGCGCAAGCGCACGGAACTGGGTGGCATCATCCATGTGAGGAGACACTTGGCCAACAGCCCTCTGTTCAAGGGCATTCCCGACTTCCGACAAACTCGAATAAAGATTCTGCAGGCAGAAACACAAGATGCGCTCTTCAGCCTGTTGGACGAGGCGAAAGAGCGCATCTTAAACTTAGCGTAAGGCGAGCCATACTCAACCTTACGCTTTTTTTATCGTCTTATTTTACTTCCCAGATATCGTTGGTCTCCAAGAGCTCAGCGAAGTTGTGGTACTTCTTCTGAGTCTTCACCTCTTCAATCTGAGCTGTCACACAATCGTCGTAGGTTGGAGCATCTACGTCGCGGATGACACCAAGTGCCACAGGGAAACCATCACCGTTACCCATCAAGGCAAGCTTGAGCTGGAGCGTGTTGTCCTCGCAGTGAGCGTCGTGCACAAGGATGTCTTTCTCTGTGATGCCATTCTCACCAATCTTGACCACCTTCAGGCCAAAGCCTTCCTGCATCAAGCCAAACTCGTTGTTCTCACCGAAGATGAGGGGTTTGCCGTGCTGCACGTAAATGGCGTTCTTGGCACGTCCTTCCTTGCTATAGACAGCATCGTGGGTGCCATTGTTGAAGATGACACAGTTCTGCAGAATCTCACATACGGCTGCACCCTTATGATTGTAAGCGGCCTTGAGAATCTCTACAGTGCCTGGAGCATCAGTGGCTACGGCACGTGCGAAGAAGTGTCCGCGTGCACCGAAGCAGAGCTCTGCAGGACGGAATGGGTCTTCCACCGTTCCGTAAGGGCTTGACTTCGACACGAAACCACGTGGTGAAGTAGGTGAATACTGACCCTTTGTCAAACCGTAGATGCGGTTGTTCAGCAGAATCATGTTGAGGTTGATGTTGCGACGGTTCGCATGGATGAAGTGGTTACCGCCGATGGCAAGTCCATCACCGTCACCGCTCACCTGCCATACGGTCAGGTTGGGGTTAGCCACCTTACAACCTGTTGCGATAGCCGCTGCACGGCCATGGATGGTGTTCATGCCATAGGTTGCCATGTAGTGTGGCAGACGTGACGAACAACCGATACCTGAAATGACGGCTGTGTTCCAAGGTTCTACACCAATCTCGGCCATTGCCTTATGCAGTGAGGCAAGGAAGAAGTGGTCACCACATCCAGGACACCATCTTGGCTGTCCCTTCTTAAAATCTTGAGCTGTATATGCCATAATGAATGTCCTTTCTATTATTTGTTGATGATTGCGTTAAATGCCTCAACGAGTTCTGCTACTGCGAAGGGCTGACCCTTTACCTGATTGAACTGCTCAGGCACGAAGTTGTCCACTTTCATGCGGAGCCAACCGGCAAGCTGACCCATGTTCTGTTCGGCCACAACCACCTTGGGGTACTTCTTCAACACCTCTGCTGTGTTCTTTGGCAGTGGGTTGATGTACTTGAAGTGAGCGAGTGCCACCTTCTTGCCCTGAGCACGAAGCTCGTCCATAGCAGCGTGGAGGTGCCCGTATGTGCCGCCGAAGCCTACAATGAGAAGGTCTGCGTCGTCCTTGTCACCAAGTACTTCAAGGTCAGGAACCTGAATCTTGTCAATCTTCTCCTGACGCAAGTGTGTCATCAGGTTGTGGTTCTCTGGATCTGTAGAGATAGCACCTGTCTTGTTGTCCTTCTCCAATCCACCGAGGATGTGCTGGAAGCCTTCACGACCTGGCACAGCCCAGTAGCGAACGCCTGTTTCAGGATTGCGGAGGTAAGGAGCCCAAGAACCCTTCAGTTCCTCAGGAACATAAGGTGGGTTGATGGCTGGGTACTCTGCGAGGTTAGGCAACTTGAATGCAGCCGAACCGTTAGCCACATAGGCGTCGGTCATGAGGATGACTGGAGTCATGTGCTCCAGGGCCATCTTGGCAGCAGAGTATGCGGCATCGAAACAGTCGGTAGGAGATGTAGCCGCAATGACTGGCATTGGGCTTTCACCGTTACGGCCGAAGAGAGCCTGCAAGAGGTCTGTCTGCTCAGACTTCGTAGGAAGACCTGTAGCAGGACCACCACGCTGCACGTCGAGCACAACAAGTGGCAGCTCCATGATGACAGCAAGGTTCATTGCCTCACTCTTCAGGCAGATGCCAGGACCAGAGGTGGAGGTTACGCCAAGTGCACCAGCAAACGATGCACCCACTGCAGAAGCACAGCCAGCGATTTCGTCCTCACACTGAACGGTAGTGACACCTAATGACTTATGTTTAGAAAGCTCGTGCAACACGTCTGTTGCAGGAGTGATAGGATAAGAGCCAAGGTAGAGCTTCAAGCCTGCTTTCTCAGCGGCAGCGATGAAGCCGTAAGCGGTAGCCTTATTACCGGTGATGTCCATGTAACGTCCAGGCACCTTGTTCTTGGTCTCGATGCGATACACGTTAGCCACAGAGCTGTGCGTGTTATGACCGTAGTCGTAACCAGCCTGAATCACCTTGATGTTGGCCTCAGCCACACCTGGCTTCTTAGCGAACTTCTCCTTCAGGAAGTTGAAGGCGATGTTCAAATCGCGGTCGAAGAGCCAGCAAACAAGGCCAAGAGCGAACATGTTACGGCACTTCAGCATGGCCTTCACATCCATACCGGAATCAGCCAAACAGTCTTTCACCATCTGCGTGATAGGGCAAGCGATGACACGGTCTGGGTCGATGCCCATCTCGCCAAGATAGTCTTCTGTTGCAAAGGCAGCCTTCTTCAGGTCTGCAGCACCAAAAGCATCAGTGTCAATAATGATGGCAGCTCCAGGCTTGGCGAACTTGTACTGAGTCTTGAGCGCAGCTGCGTTCATAGCGACCAGCACGTCGCACTTGTCACCTGGTGTATAGACCATCTCGGCACCGATGTGCACCTGGAAACCGCTCACACCGGTCAGCGAACCTTGCGGGGCACGGATGTCGGCTGGATAGTCTGGAAAAGTGCTGATACTGTTACCCACAGTGGCTGACACTGTAGAGAAGATGTTTCCGGCCAACTGCATGCCGTCGCCAGAATCACCCGAGAAGCGAACCGCTACTTCGGCAAGTTCCTTCATTTCCAATTTTTCTGCCATAAGCTTTATTGTTTATGTTGTTTCTTTTTACTCCTGAAAAACTTTCTTCTACAACTATTTGACGTTTAAATTGCCATCTAACTATCACTTTGCGACTGCAAAGTTACGTTTTCTTTTCAATCTGACCAAATTAGAAGAAGATAGAATACAAAAATCGTCTAACTAAAGTGTCATTCGCTACTATCTTAGTACAAAAAACAACGTGAATCAACGACTTGGAACAAATTTTATTCCCTATTTTTATGACGAACGAAAAGAAAGGCCTATCTTTGCAAGCGATTCCACTAACAATCCAACCTATTTAATTTATATTAATGAAACGACTTATCACTTTAACCGTGGCTGCAGTGACAGCTATTGGCATGGTGGCCCAGGACAAGAATGGGGGCTACCCTATTACTCAAGTGCCCTTTACCAAAGTGAAGGTGGCTCAGAACACTTTCTGGGGACAACGCCTTCAGGCCAGTCAGAACGTCACCATCCCTCTTGCTTTCTCGAAGAGTGAGGAGACGGGGCGATACACTAACTTCAGCAACGCGGCCCAACACCTCAAGGACCCTTCAAAAGTCTTTGAGATTAAGAAGGGCACTTATTCCTTTGACGACACGGACCCTTACAAGACCATCGAGGGTGCCAGCTACCTGTTACAGACCTACCCTAACGCTAAGTTCAAGGGAGGCCGCCTTGACAAATACGTTGACAGCGTGATTGCCGTGATTGCCTCAGGTCAAGAGCCTGACGGCTATCTCTATACTTCTCGTACCCAGAACCCCAATCAGCCTCACGAATGGGCTGGCTCGAAGCGCTGGGAACGCGTGGAAGACCTCAGCCATGAATTCTATAACCTCGGCCACCTTTGCGAAGCCGCTGTGGCACACTACTATGCTACAGGCAAGAAGAATTTCCTCAACGTCGCTATCAAATATGCAGACTGCGTATGCCGCGAAGTGGGCGACAAGCCCGGTCAAGCCAGCGTCGTTCCTGGTCATCAGATTGCAGAGATGGGCTTAGCCAAACTGTACATCGCTACAGGCAACAAGAAATACCTCGACATGGCCAAGTTCTTCCTCGACAAGCGAGGCAAGCGTGATGCGGCGTGGAAGCAGACTCGCCAGGGCCTCTTCGACAACGATGGCTACTTCCACTCTCTCAGCGATTACAGCCAAAGCCACAAGCCCGTGCTGGAGCAAGACGAGGCCGTGGGGCATGCTGTTCGTGCAGGCTACATGTACGCAGGCATGGCTGACGTGGCCGCTCTCACGGGCGACAAGAGCTACATTGATGCCATCGACCGCATCTGGGAGAACATTGTCGGCAAGAAGTTCTACATCACAGGCGGTGTGGGTGCGACAGCCAGCGGTGAAGCCTTCGGCAAGAACTATGAGCTCCCCAACATGAGTGCTTACTGCGAAACCTGTGCAGCCATTGCACAAGTGTATCTCAACTACCGCCTTTTCCTCCTTCATGGAGATTCCAAATACTACGATGCTCTGGAGCGTTCGCTCTATAACGGTGTCATCTCTGGCATCAGCATCGACGGTGGCACCTTCTTCTATCCGAACCCACTTCAGAGCATGGGTCAGCACCAGCGCCAAGCTTGGTTCGGTTGTGCATGCTGTCCTTCTAATGCAGCACGCTTCATTCCTTCGTTGCCACAGTACATCTATGCTGTTAAGGATAACGGACTTTACATCAACCTCTTCAACTCCAACACCGTCAACGTGAAGGTGGGCAAAAAGAACGTCACTTTGACCCAAAAGACGAACTATCCTTGGGATGGCGACGTCACCCTGAAGATTGACAACGGTGCAGGCCAGTATGCCCTCAACATCCGCATTCCAGGATGGGTGAAAGGTGAGGTCGTGCCCAGCAACCTCTACACCTACGCTGACGGCAAGCGTCTTGGCTACACCATCAAGGTGAACGGCCAACCCGTACAGGGCGAACTGAAGCAAGGCTACTTCGTCATCAACCGCGCATGGAAGAAGGGTGACAAGGTAGACATTCACTTCGACATGGAGCCTCGCATTGTGCGTGCCAACGGACAGGTCGCAGCCGATAAGGGCCGTGTGGCTATCGAGCGTGGACCTATTGTCTATTGCGCCGAGCATCCCGACAACCAGTGCGATGTCCTCTCCGTCCTCATCAACCAAGAGCCTCAGTTCCAGATGGGCACCAAGGAAATCATGAACACCACTGTTCAGACCCTCACCACCGACGCACAGACCCTCAACTTCAACCAGCAGGGCAAGTTGCAGACCAAAGACGAGCGTCTTGTTCTCATTCCTTACTACGCATGGGCACATCGTGGTCCTGGCAAGATGACCGTATGGATTCCACAAGACCTCAACGCTACCACCCCAGCCCTTCCTGCATCCATTGCATCGGAGAGCAAGGTGACCGGCTCAAAACGCAATCTTCCAGCCCTCTCAGCTATCAACGACCGCCTTGTGCCGGCCGATGGCAACGACCGCTCTGTGCCTTATACCCACTGGTGGCCTGCCAAGAACTCTACCGAGTGGTTGCAGTACGATTTCAAGCAAGCAGAGACCGTCAGCACCTCCACCGTCTACTGGTTCGACGACGGTCCATGGGGCGGCTGCCGCGTTCCCGACAGCTGGAAGCTCTACTACAAGACCGCGACTGGCGATTGGGCTGAAGTGAAGAACCCCACAGCATACAGCACCGTGAAGGGTGCTGCCAACATTGTCAACTTCGACCCCGTGAAGACCTCTGCCATGAAGCTGGAAATCGTGCAAGGCGATTACAGCGCAGGCGTTTTCGAGTGGTCAGTGAAGTAAGCACATCTATCATACAGGCTCTCGCTACAAGTGTGTAGTGAGAGCCCTTCTGTTTTGCCAAAGAACAAATTCTATCATATGTTTCATCAACACACACAAACAAAGACGATGGCGGCATTGGCGCTCAGTCTCCTGACGAGTGTTCCTTTGTACGCCCAAGACAACAAGCCCACTTCGGTACCCATGCAGACTATGCAGGTATCGAAGGCACAAAACGGGCCACAAACTAATGTTGTGCTGCTGCAAGGCACTATCAAAGATGCTCAGGGAGAGACCCTTCCTGGTGCCAACATCTATGTACGTGAGACCAAAGCAGGAGCCGTAGCCGATGCAGACGGTAAGTTCACCCTCTCCATTCCTCGAGGCAAGAAAGCCACAGTCGATTACTCCTTCGTCGGCATGAAGTCACAAACCAAAAGTTACGACGGCAAGCGAAACTACGTCAACCAAGTCATTGTGCTGCAAGAAGACGGCATGCTCAACGACGTGGTGGTGACTGGTCTGTTTGACTACAAGTCATCCACATTCACCGGTTCCACCTCCTCTTACACGCAGGAAGAGCTCAAGACTGTAGGCAACAGCAACGTGCTGAAAGTCATCCAGTCGCTCGACCCTTCTTTCGTTGTGGACATGAACAGCATCAACGGTTCCGACCCGAACCACATGTCCGACATCACCATCCGCGGTAAGGCCTCATTCGGTGGCCTGCAGGGCGAATACAGCGGCAACCCCAATGCTCCGCTCTTCATCCTCGACGGTTTCGAAGCCAGCCAACAGCAAATCTTCGACCTCGACATGAACCGCATCAAGTCCGTCACCATCCTGAAAGACGGTGCAGCCAAAGCCATCTATGGCTCCAAGGCCAGCAACGGTGTCATCGTTGTCGAGACCATTCTGCCTGAGGCAGGCCGTCTGCGCATCACCTATACGGGCGACCTCAACATCGAGACCCCCGACCTTACGTCCTACGACCTCTGCAACGCCACAGAGAAGCTGCAGGTGGAGAAGAACGCCGGACGCTACACATCCAACTCCCCCTACTACCAAGCGCTGCTTGACGAGCAGTACAACAACATCGCCGCCAACATCGCACGAGGTGTGAACACATATTGGCTCTCTCAGCCCCTGCGCACAGGAGTAGGACAAAAGCACACTGCCTATCTTGAAGGCGGCACACAAGAGATGCGCTACTCCGCCAGCGTCATGTACAACGATGTGGCAGGTGTGATGAAGAAGTCTGGCCGCCGCACCATCTCTGGCAACATCAACCTCTCCTACCGCTACAAGCAGTGGATGTTCCGCAACTCCCTCTCTGTCACGGGCAACCAAGCCGATGACAGCCCCTACGGTTCCTTCTCCGACTATGTCACCGTGAACCCCTACTTCGCTCCACGCGACAACAACGGGAACATCCTCAAGGTACTGGGCACCTACACCTCTCCAGGCGCCAACGGTAGCACCACTACCTACTACAACCCGCTTTACAACGCCTCCATCGGCACCAAGAACTTCTCCAAGTATAATGAAGTGGTGGAGAACTTCTACATCGAATACCGTCCCACCGAAGACCTCCGTTTCACAGCACGTTTGGGCTACACCCATCAGAACAACAAGCGCGAGGACTTCTACCCAGGCGACCACACTCGTTTCCACGACTGGACAGGTGACCGCTACTTCCAGCGAGGCAGCTACTACATCAACAACGGAGAGAGCAACAACCTCTCTGTCGATGTCACAGGCCATTACTCCCACACATGGGGCAAGCACCTCCTGCTCGCCAACGCAGCCTACTCCCTCCAGTCATCCAACACCAGCGCTGAAGGCATGACCGCGTGGGGCTTCCTCAACAACCACGTCGATTACATCACCTTCGCCAAGCAATACGCAGAAGGTGGCAAGCCCTCTGGTTCTGAAAGCACCACTCGTTCATTAGGTATCACAGGAGCAGCCAACTACTCCTACGACGAGCGCTACCTCTTCGATGCCAGCCTTCGCTTCAACGGTTCCTCCGTCTTCGGCAGCGACAACCGTTGGGGTACCTTCTGGAGTGCGGGTGCCGGTTGGAACCTGCACAAGGAGTCCTTCATGGAATGGGCCAACTGGCTCACCCTCTGCAAGCTCCGCATCACCTACGGCTTGACCGGTAACCAGAACTTCTCACCTTACCAGTCGAAAGCCACCTACAAATTCTACGACAACATCATCTACGACAATATCTCAGGTGCCTACCTCATGGGCATGCCGAACCCCAACCTCAAGTGGCAGCAGACAGGCGACTTCACCGTCGGCCTCGACCTCTCCCTCTGGCGTCGGCTTAACCTGCGCTTCGACTACTACGACAGTCGCACTCGCGATGCCCTCATCGCTATGTCCATCCCCACGTCCACAGGCTTCACTTCCTACATGGAGAACTTAGGCAACGTGCAGAACCGAGGCATTGAGGCCACACTCAACTGGCGCTTCTTCCAGAAGGGGCAGTCTTTCATGAGCCTCACCGGCAGCATTGCCCACAACGAGAACAAAGTCACCAAGATTAGCGACGCCCTCAGCTCCTTCAACCGCGAGCAAGACTCCGAGAACACCACCTCGCCCATCCTCCGCTACGAAGAAGGCCAGTCCATGACCGCTATCTGGGCCGTACGCTCCTTAGGCATCGACCCAGCCACCGGACGCGAGATGTTCCTCAAGAAAGACGGCACCACTACCTACGACTACACCACCGACGACTATATCATAGCCGGCGACTCCAATCCTAAAGTGCACGGCACCTTCGGTTTCAATGGCGAATACAAAGGCATCGGCCTGAGCCTTCTCTTCAGCTATCAGCTCGGTGGCGACTACTACAACCAGACCCTCGTGGACCGCGTGGAGAACGTCAACATTGCCAACAATGTTGACCGCCGTGTGTTCAGCGACACATGGAATGCGCCTGGCGACCATGCGCTCTACAAGCACATCTCCAGCACGCCTAGCACCACCTACGCATCTACCCGCTTCATCCAGCGCAACAACATGCTTGACCTCACCAGCCTCTCGGCCTACTACGACTTCAAGTATTGCCCTTGGCTGCAGCGCATCAAGCTCGAGCGTCTGCGTCTCACCTTCTACATGAACGATGTCTTCCACCTCTCCACCGTCAAGGCAGAGCGAGGACTCAACTACCCATACGCACACACGTTCTCGTTCTCGCTGACAGCGACGTTCTAAATAAGTGACAGTAGAGAGAGTTTACATTTAACATTCGACATTCAACATGAAAGCAACATACATATATATATTATACACGGGCATCGCACTCCTCTTGAGCAGTTGCAACGACTGGCTCGATGTCCAGCCCCGCTCGCAAGTGGAAGACACCGAACTCTTTGAGACCGAGAGCGGCTACAAGGAAGCCCTCGCAGGTGTCTATTCCTCCATGGTGTCCACCAAGACCTACGCTAAGGAAGCTACCTACGGCTTCATCGGCGTGTTAGGCCAGGAGTGGGACTTCTACTACTCCGCACAATATGACGACGCTGCCGCTTACAACTACGACGCAGCCATGCCTACCGGCTACATCCGTGAGCTTTGGGCCAACTCCTACAGCGGCATTGCCAACGCGAACAACCTCCTGCGCCACATTGACAGCCATCCAGGACTCTTCTCCAAAGACAACTATGGCGTCATCAAGGGCGAGGCGCTCGCACTGCGTGCCTTCTTGCACTTCGACCTGCTCCGCTGCTTCGGCGTCAGCTATGCGGTCAATCCCGACCAGCCCGCCATTCCCTACAGCACGGCGCTTTCCTATCGCGTGTTCCCTCAGCTTCCTGTCCACGAGGTGGCAGAGAAAGTCATCGCCGACCTTCTCGCAGCTGAGGCGCTGCTGAAAACATCCGACCCCATCATCACAGGCCGCGAAATCGACGAGACCGTTGACAACGGCTACCTGATCAACCGCCAGATGCATCTCAACTACTATGCTGTCAAGGCACTCGAGGCAAGAGTTTACCTTTGGATGGGCGAGAACGACAAGGCGCTCGACGCCGCCAAGGAAGTCATCGAGTCAGGCAAGTTCACCTGGTCCACCGTCGCCAACATGCAGGCAGGCTATGACCGTTGTTTCGCCGACGAGCACCTCTTCGCCCTTAACAACCTCACCCTTACAGCCGACATCGCTGACAAGTTCTTCGCCGACGGCTCACAATACAGCTTTGCCGTCACCCGCGACCGTCTGCTCGACTACTTCGAAAACGCCACACAAGACTACCGCTACACCTTCCTCTTCAAGTCCGGTTCGGCCACACACGCCAACAACCGCTACATCACGAAGTACGACGAATCCAGCGGCACCAGCACCTACTATAAGTACAAGATGCCGCTCATCCGTCTCTCCGAGATGTACCTCATCAAGAGCGAAGTAGAATACCGCCAGGGCGATGCCGATGCAGCCAAGGCCACGCTCAACAAGCTGCGCAAGGCACGCAACCTGCCAGGCATCGACGAGCTGCCCGCCGACTTCGACCTCGAGCTCATCCGCGAGTACCGCCGCGAGTTCTTGGGCGAAGGCCAGCTCTTCTTCCTCTACAAGCGCCTCAACCGCGCCAACATCCTCTATTCCACTGTCGATGCCGTAGCCGAGAAAGTCTATACCTTCCCGCTGCCTATCACAGAAACAGAAGCTGCACAACGCAACGCCAACAAATAAACCTCCGACACACACATGAAATACTATAGCATACTACTCTCAGCCCTGCTGCTTCTGGCAGCCGGCTGCTCCAAAGAAGAGGTTTCTACCTACGACACCTCGCGGTGCTGCCTCAACCTCTGGGTGGGCACACAGGCAGGTGCCGTCTATGAGACCGCCACTTACAACTACTCCTACGCCTACGAAGAGGGCGACGTTACCTTCTACGCACAAATCAGCGGCATGCCCTCCAAGCACGACCGCACCTTCCGCCTCGAGGCCTACGGCGACGACCTGGAGAAGATAGGCAACACCATCCGCACTGAGGAATATGTCATTCCAGCAGGCCAAATCGGAGGAACCTATCAGGTGCACTTCAACACCCAGCTCCTCTCCGACCCCACCCTCTTCACCGCAGAAGACGGGCACATCAGCTTCCGCATGGTCAGCAACGACGACTTCACCATCGGCACCGAAGGCCACCAGTCCTTCACCGTCGTGCTGAAGAACTATCTGGCCAAGCCCGACAACTGGGACAAGGCCAACTTCCCACGCGTTCCCCTCTCCAAATTCTTTGGCACCTACAGCCGCGTGAAGTACCAGTTCATGATTGAGCACCTCCATCTCATCGACTTCGAGATCAACTACAACTCGCAGACATCCTACGACGAAGAGCTCAACACCGTCTCCTACGCCTATGCCACCTATCTGCAGCAGGTCATGCAGCGTGCGCTCAACGAGTATAACGAGACCCACGACGTGCCACTCACCGACGAGTTCGGCAATCCCGTCGATTTCTAACCCATCAACATCGGACATAAAATATTTCACCAATGAAACGATTCTATTATCTCCTCATAAGTCTCGCCTTGACCCTCGTCACCTCCTGCTACGACGACAAAGGCAACTACGACTACCACGAGCTTGAGGCCGTGCGCATCGACACCGTCGGCGCTGGTCTTCAGTCCCAATACTCCATCATGCGCTTTGACGTGCTCAAACTTGAGCCCAACATCTTTTTCGAGGGCAAGCAAGTGACCGACGACAGCAAAGCACCCCTCGACTACCTGTGGACCATCTTCAGCGCCAACTCAGGCGTAGGTGCCAGCGTTGTCATCGACACCATCGGCCACGAGCGCATCCTCAACACGCCCATCACCCGCACAGGCGGCAACTACTTAGTGCAGCTCGTCGTCACCAACCGTCACGACGGCATCCGCCAGTTCTTCCGCATCCCTGTGGCTGTGAGCGAAGTCTTCGACGGAGGCTGGATGGTCTTCTACGAACGAGCCGACCAGCCAGGCTACTCCGACGTCGCTCTCATATACAACGAGTGGACCAAGCTCAACGTCAACTACAACCGCTACTACACCAACCTCTACGAGACCACCAACGGCGAGCCGCTGAAGGGACACCCCATCCGCTGCTTCGACATCGCCGTGTCGCTCGCATCGGGTAACAACTATGTGGGTCTCTGCACAGACTACACCCTCGTCGGTGTGAGTGAAAACGGCATTGAGAAAGCCTTGGAGTTCAACGAGTTCTTCCACGAAGCCCCAGGCACCATGCGCCCCACCTGGTACGGGCAACACGGCTCTGGCGTCATGTCAGGACAAAACTCAGAGGTGCTCTTCAACAACAACAGCATCTACACCAACACCTACTCCTTCAGCGCCACCGAGGGACGCACAACCAAGTTCGGTGTGCCCAAGTTCGCTGCAGGGCTCGGCGAGCTTGCTCCGTGGAACGCCGAGGTGCCCAACACACTCAACTACGGCATCGTGGTATATGACCAGACCAACCAGTGCTTCCGCTACGCCGCCTACAACTCCGCACAGCTCGAGCACTTCGGCGAGCAAAACCTCGAAGAAGCAGCCTTCGACGTCAACAACACCGGCATGACCCTCATCATGGGCGACTGGGGCAAGGGCAGCAGCGCAGGAGCCGGACTCCGTCCCTACGACTATCTCATCATGGGCAAAGGCACCAGCCGCTATCTCGCCGTGGCCAACTTTGCCACAACCAATCCCGATGACAGCAACATCGGCATAGGCCTCTACCCCATGGACGACCTCTGCCCCGACATTGCCAGTGCCACCTCCATGGCCTCCAGCCACGTCGGCAACTTCATCTACTACGCAGCAGGCAACCATCTTTACAACTTCGCCTACGACAGCCGCCAGCCAGCCTCTGTGGCATGGACAGCCCCCGAAGGCGAGGAACTCACCTGCGTGCGCATCATGAAGTACTACCACGGCACCATCTACGGCTATGGCATGGTGCCCTACTCCGACAACCTTGTCCACATCGCCACATGGAACCCCAACACAAAGGAAGGCCACGTGTACGAATACCTCATCAACCCCGCCAGCGGCATACTCGACACCGACGAGTGCTTCGACTACCCCATCCCTGGCAAGGTGAAGGACATGGCCTGGAAATTCTCTATGCAATAAACAAGAAAGACTAGTAAGACTAGCTAAACAAGAATATCTAGAAGAACTAGAACATCTAGAATATCTCGTCTATTTTCCCCCAAAAAAAAGAAACAAAAACTCTAAATAATCAACTCAAATATGAAAAAAATCACGTTAACACTCATCGCCCTCATCGCCACCGTGGCAATGATGGCACAAGGCATGGCCTTCGAGCCCGAAGGAACCACCCTCGAGCAGGCTGCTGCTAAGGCAAAAGCCGAGAAAAAGCTCATCTTCCTCGACTGCTTCACCCAGTGGTGCGGCCCCTGCAAGAAGATGTCACGCGATGTATTCCCACAGGAAACCGTCGGCGCCTTCATGAACCCACGTTACATCAACATCAAGATTGACATGGAAAGCGCCTATGGCGCCCCTCTGGCCAAGAAACTCCAGATTCAGGCCTACCCCACCTTCGTCATCTTCAATGCCGACGCACAGGAAATAGGCCGTTTCGTAGGTGGCTGCGCTGCCGAAGCATTCATCAAGAACGTGGAAGAGAAGAGCAAGGACAACTCCTCTGCCGACCTGCAGCAGCGCTGGCAGAGCGGCGACCGCGACCCTGAGTTCCTGAAGACCTACCTGGCTACCCTCAACGCCAGCTACAAGGGCGACGAGGCCAACCTCGTGGCAGAAGCCATCCTCGACCCACAGGCCGAGACCTTCGCTGCCGACAGCGCCCTGAGCATGATCTTCATGCGCAACATCACCAACCCCTTCTCCAAGGCATTCACCTACACAGCCAAGCACCCAGAGGCCCTCAAGGCCACACTTGGCGAAATGCCCGTAGAGATGAAGATTCGCAACGTGCTTGGCAACTTCCCACGCCAGGTCATCAACGAGCACGACGGCACCGCCGACCTCGACCAGGCCCAGTTTGACCGCTTCGTGGCCCTGCTCAACGAGCTGCAGCTGGCCGACGCCGACCACTACCGCCTCTCGACCCTCATCACGCTGTCCAGCAAGCAGAAGGACTATGTCAGCTACATGAAGTACATCAAGGAGTACCTCAAGAACAAGAACCTCGATGCCGACGACATGCAGCTGGCACGCTGGGCACAGCCCTTCTCCAACCCAGCCGACCAGTCAGCACAGAAGGCTGAGATGAAGAAAATCCTCCAGAAGCGCCTTGACGACATCCGTGCAGGGAAGCGCCAGTCAATGAACAAAGTAGGCAACATGCGCCTCTCTCGCCCCACAGACGACCTGCTGCAGACCATCATCAACGCCATGGATAGCAAGATGCCTAACAGCAAATAATCGCTGAGCACAGCGAAGACTACATACAACATGCCCCCCGAAAGTTGACCATTCAGCTTTCGGGGGGCATTCTTTGAGGCCTGCACGACATATCTCCAGACGGAGAATGTCGACACCGCCCAAACAGCACCGCCTGCACCTCTAAACCGATGTCGTCGACATCGATTGACCGACATCGTCGACATCGGTGAACCGACCTCGACGACGTCGGTTTTGAAGAAAGGGGAGTTAAAAAATGGAAGCTAAACAGGGAGACCGAGGGGGTCTCTCCCCTCCCCAACAAAAAAACCGGAGGTCGTGTCAATAATAACAGACACGACCTCCGGTTATATTAATGATGCGGCTCAGTGATTACGGCACCAGCACGGTCTTCACTTCACCACCCTTGCGGACAATGTTCAAGCCCTTCTTCAAAGTAGCTTGAGGAACACCGCTCAGGCTGTAGATGCCATCGGCAGCAACGGGAGCAGCCTCGATAGCCTCTACTGGTGTTTCCTGATACTGTGCATAAGCCTCTTGAGAGACGAAGTGGAGTGTAGCATTGATGAACACCACCTTCTTGTCTTTACGGATAGCAAAGCCACCCTTGTAGTCCTCGCCTTCGTCCACACGATAGCTGCGCATGTACTGTGTCACCTGAGGCTGACCTGCTTCGTCCACCCATTCCCAGTCCCACACCACGTTGTGGTAAGAGGTTGCGGGTGCACGGCGCTTGGCACCAGTTCCAGAGCCTGGCACCTCTGAAGGTTCATCGGGGTCATAAATACGCCAATAGTCATAGAAATAGTAAAAGACAGAGTCGCACGTCTCGTTCAGCTTGATGCTATAGACAGCAGGATAGGGATTATGGCCAAGAACGTCAAAGACACCGCCACCAGCGCCACCGCCATACACGGAGAGACCTCCATCAGCATCGCGCCAGAAGTCAAAGCGAGGGTCGAAGAAGAAGATGTTGGAAGAGCCGTTAGGATTCAAGCCATAGAGCTCAGCCTCGTCAATGCTGTTGATGCCCAGTTTCTCACAGATGCTGGGGACATCAATGAGCGAGAACGTAGGAGTTTCTTCTTGATTCAGAATGGTCAGCGCCATAGTGCCCTCCACGTTGATGACATCCACCACATCAGGACCTTCGATGGTGAAGCTGAGGGTGTAGGAGTCCGTCTTATTGAGCGACAGCGTGTCTGTCTTGAAGGTAGCCAAGTTCAGTTGGCACAAGGCAGCACCCGTGGTCTCGATGCGGTAAGAGTGACCCTCCACCCAGTCGTAGTTGAAACTCACTTCTGTCGTTTGACGAGGCGCAGACGCATACAGCTCAATAGGCTCAGTAGCATCGTCCACATAGAGGTTGTAGCTCACAGACAGCACGTTCATGGCTGTCAGGACGAACTTGCTGGGGTTAGGGTACGAGAGGATGATACCGTCAGCATTCACTTCGAATACATCTTCATACACTCTACCATTAGCAACATTCCAAGTAGGTTTCCCCCACTGCCATTCTTTGGCCTGTACGCCCAAAGCAAGAGCCAGGGCAAGAAAAACGAGTAATGATTTCCTCATAAGCAATTGTATTTAGTTCTATTAAGTGTTTCAACTTCCAAAAGCTAATCCTTTTCAAAATTCGTGCAAAGGTAACAAAAAAGAGGCTGAACCACAAAAAGACAAACAAAAAAACAGATTGTTATACTATACACACGGGGGTTAACAGAAAAAAAAGGGGGCTGAACCGTGTGGTTCAGCCCCAAGAGTATGTGAGTGGTTAAAGCTTAATCCTTGAAGATCTTCTTCACCTCACCGTTAGCCTTCTTCACGATGTTGACGCCCTTCTGGAGCTCGCTCTGCTGAACACCGTCCAGAGAGAAGATGCCTTCAACAGCAGCCTTTTCTGCAGCAGCTGCGTTGATGCCAGTAGGAGCCTCGCTGCCGAGGTAGTAGAGCTTGAAGTTGTCGAATACAACCCAGTCATTGCCAACCAGCACTTCCTTCTTGATACCAAGCTTGAGTGAACCACCTTCTTCTACCTTAGTCACTACTTCGTTCTTGTAAGCGTTAGGAGAGTTCTTGAAGCGACGAGAAGCACCCATCAGAGAAGCTGGGTAGTAGTAGAACTGTTCCATGTCTTCAATTTCGGTATCCCACCACCAGTCGGTAACACCGCTGACAATATACTGCTCTGGTGCAAGATCCTTAGGAGCATCAGCTGGAAGTTCTGTAGGAAGAACAAAGTTATCACCTTCCTTCTCAGTGCACATAATTCTCCAAGCTGGAGCATAAACGTCGTTACCCTGGCCATCTCCTTCCTCAAGCTTAACCGTCTTGTTCTGGTAAGCTGTCATAGAGCGCTCTGTGAACATTTCTGATGCGATAGAAACAATAGTAGTGTCATTATCGTTAGCATAGAGCTTAGCATTTTTATTCTCCCAATCTTCGAAGGATTCACCTGCATTATAAGCCCAGTTATTGAATGCGCCCTTGGCATCACCAGCATCGCGGTAGAGAGCCTGGCACTCAACCTTGTAGAAACCTGCAGGGAGAGCGTAGATAATCTGATTTACATCGAAGTTTACGTTCCACATCTCAGCTGCGCCGAGTGCCTCAGGAAGAGCCTCGCCAGATGTTACAGTTGGGTTGCCTGTCCAGCCCTTAGCGCCTTCGTCGAAAGCAGGGTTGATGAGGAGAGCTGTGATGTCAACTGGCTTCTTTTCAGAAGCATCAGCGGCGCCAAGTGATTCAAGGAGAGCCTTGTTGTATGGCAATGCGAGAGCCATCTCAAGATCAGCCATCTCATCAGCATGAACGAAGTTTGCAGAGAGATAAGTGTTCTGGTCAGAGAGAACAGCAGCAACACCCGCATCAGATGCAAGGTTACCCATTGCAGAGCGGAAATCGAAGTAATGAGCGTAAGCAGCGTAGTCCTTATCGTTCTGAACTGCGAGCTCGTAAGTGTCGTTATCACCCTCGCCAATTGACAAAGTCTCTATCCAAGCAAAACCAAGGATATCTGCTTCTGGAGAGCCTTCTTCATACTTCTCACCAAGTGCAGCGAAGTTTTCAGCACCCTTAAAGTTCTTCACAACAGCAGAAGCTGTAGCAACATAGTCGTTGGCGGCTTTAATGGCTGCCAGAGCTTCCTGATAAGCTGCAGCATCAGCGATTTCTTCTACCTTGACTGAATTAAGGAGAGCATTGGCCTTAGCGATATCGCCATTCCAAGTAAGGTTGTCCTCGATGTTCTTCTTAGCCTCGTCAATCACGGGCTGCAAGAGAGATGCGAAGTCAGGAGTTGTACCATAGTAGTAGAGCTGGAAACCTGTTACAGCATAGAAACCATTTGAACGTGAACCAATTGTTACTACACCATCTTCGCCAACATGAATCATGTTAGTGCGGAGTGACTGCCAGTCGTCAGTACGCCACAGTTTCTTGCTATCAGTACCCCACCACCAGTGTGTACCTTGATGAGTGAACTGTGCCTTCTCCATAGTTGCATCATCAGGTTCTGCACCAGCATTGATATAAACATATTGATTGTATTCAGCAGGATTTGCACCGGCATTGATGAACAAAGCGCCCATTGAATAGTAACCTTCTGGCAGACCAGTGATAGTCTGACGCATTTCCTGATAACCACCTGTAGGACTGCCAGACCATGCACCTACAGCCGTATAACCGTGCTGCATAGTAACATTGTCAATGCCACCCATCCAACCATCACGAATCTGGTGGTTGAAGATCCATTCGCCTGTTACACCACTTTTCTGTGTCCAAGTAACATCACTAGCAATATTAATCCAATCAGGATGTTCACCCATCACTTCCTTCACACTCTTCTCACCATAGGAATTTACCCATGTTGTTTCAATGTCATCTGTGTACTTGAAACAGCCATCAGTTTCATCCCATGTTGGAGTATACTCATTATTACAGAAGAATGGTTGATTAATAGCAGAAGAGAAGTTGTAAGCGCCATTCACCTTGTCCTGAGTCAGCAGGTAAGTGATACGAGCAGCAATAAGATTCTCGTATGCATTCTTGAAAGAGTCGAAGCCATCGCCCTCTGTCATCTCGTAGTTAGGATCGAGGCAGTTGTTGGCAGCAGTAATAGCTGCTTCAAATTCAGCCTTGCCTGCATAGTCCGTGCTATTGTACAGCAATTTAGCTGTTGGGAGCAAAGCCTGAAGCTGAGCATAAGCTACTTCAGCAGCCTCAATTTGAGCAATCAGATCAATCAAAGCATCCTTTGCAGGTCCGCAATCCTCAGCTTCAAGATCGTCTGGAGTGCCATACTCATCTTCGAATTCGCTAACAGCGTCGTTGATGAGAGAGTAAATCATACCCTCAGTATACTTGCTTTCAAGCTTCTTCACCTTGTCGTAGTACTCTTGTACTTCCTCCTGAAGAGCCAAGAGCTCAGCGGTTTCAGGATCAACTTCACCATCGTAGTACAGCTTGAAGTTGGTCACGATGAATGAGTCAGCACCTCTTGCCGCAATCTTTGACACACCAATCTTCACATAGCCAGCTTCGGTAACGAAGAAAGAAGTGGTGTTGTACTTAATCTTGGTGTCCTCATAATCCTCATCTACATAAGGCATATAGAAACCTGCATTAAACCAAACCTGTGTGCCAGGAATAGAACATGGAGCCCAGCGGCCACCGCACTGGTTATACTGACCGTCAGATCTATTCCAACCTGCATCATACTTCTTTTCTTCGCCTTCCATGTGGTAGTCCATATCCTCATAAAGCTGCTCGTTTTGTTCTGGGAACAGACGTGGCATCAAAGGACACTTAAATGTACGCGCAGGTGTGAATGATTCACTGGTGATGTCATAGGCACCGTTCTGCACATAAAGCAGAGCGTTGTCAGCCCACTCTTCGGCGCCAGTTCCGTTAAAGAACTGATTAGCATAAGAGTTAGGGTCATAAGCCCATGATTCACCGTTACGGTAGTAACCCTGACACTCTACACGGTACATACCAGCAGGAAGCTGCACATACTGATAGAGGTCCACATCGGCACCATCATAGACTTCAAAGAGGCTAGCGCCTGTTTTTGTAAAAGAACCTTTTGAACTTTCCAACTGCCAATAGTCAAAAGGATCGTTTTCGAAGCTGGGGTTACCAAAGTTAACTGCTTCAGTAATCTCCTGCCCTTTCGTCCACTGCGATGCATCTGGCACCTGAGCGTAGGACGTCATCATGCCCGCAAGGAGCAATGATGCTGAAAGTAAAATCTTCTTCATACGATTAGGATTTTGATTAGATATACAGATATTAATAATAATGTGGTTTGAAAGTTATCCGTCGCAAAATTAGGTACTATTATAAATATGAGCAAGCGGCTTTTTCAACGTCGAAAGACCTTGTTCGTTTTTTGAAAAGAATAACCTAAAGTGCCAAAAACGTGTATCATAATTGAAAGAGAATGTTTCAAAGAGCACGGAAATAGGGCTTTTTGAAGGCTTTTGTTACTTTTCTTGATTTATAAAGATGATACATTAGGAAGAAATGCTTAACTTTGCCGCATAACATCTAACTAACACGCATTCATATACCATTTGCATAATAATGAATATGTTTTTTCACTTTAACGCACCAAGACGATGCTGGGCACTAACCGTGCTCGTGCTTGCCTTGCTCGTATCAACACAAAGCCTGGCGCAGGTGGCCAGACTTTATACCAACCGACATGGACTGAAGACCAACAACTGCCACAGCGTGGACATTGACTCACGCGGGCTCGTGTGGGTGTCGGGGGCCAACACGCTGGGCATCTTCGACGGCTGGCGCTTCTACTATTACCCCATCGAAAACAAGGAAGGACGGCAGCTCTTCCAGAACTCTTACCGTGTGCAGGAAGCGACGGACAACCACTATTGGATATGTACGTCGCACGGACTCTATATGTTGGATGCCCGCACTGCTGAGTTTCACCGCTTCTTCCTGAGCGAACGCGAAGACAGCATCTACGGCTATGCCACCAATGCCATCATCGACTATCCCAAGCCCAATCATAAGCTGGTGACAACGGACGGCTTCAATTCCTACGTGGTCAACACCGCCACCATGAAGGTGGACACGGTGCTGTCGAAGAAGGTGAATGCCCTCACGCTCGACGGTTTCGTCAACCGACCCTTGATTGACAAGCGCGCACACCTGTGGGCCACCACCAACAATAACCCCCTCATCTGTGTGGACCTGAAGAAGTTCCAGCGACGCACACTTCAATACACACCCGACGCTGCAGCGATGATACAGGGATGTACTGTGACAAGCCTGCTGGAGACGAAGACAGGAGTGCTTATCGGTACGAACCACGGCTTGCTGGCCTACGATGAGCGGGAGAACATGGTGAAGGTGTCGGACATCCCCGCTATGGGCATGAATATCCGCACCATCATCCGCACCCACGACCAGCGTATCCTCATCGGCACCGACGGACGAGGCATCTGGGAATATGCGAAGGAAGGAAATGCCTACACCCTTAGACCACTCTACAGCCAGCTGGCACAGTCGGACCTTAGCTACGGCAAAGTGATGGCCATGAAGGAGGACAAGAAGGGCAATGTCATCGCCGTCTTCTTGCAAAAGGGATTGGTGGTCATTCCGCCACAGAGCGACTGCTTCCACTATCACCCCATATCGCCCCTTGCCAACGGACAGAACTCGACATGCGTCACCTCAATGGCCATTGACGAGCACCAGAATTACTGGGTGGCTACCGATGGCTGTGGCGTGTTCACAACAAATGGCATGAAGCTGGCTACCGCACGCCCCGTAAATGACGGGCTCCGCTCTATGCTGGTGCAGGACGTGAAAGTGGACAAGCACGGCACCGTATGGGTGGCTTGCTATGGCGGAGGCGTACAATACCTGAAGGACGGACGCTGGACCGACGAGGGACTCTCATCCCTGGGACGCCAAGAACTGGCCATGACCATGCACTATGATGCTGCCCATGACCGCCTGCTGGTGGGCACCAACGGCAGTGGTATCTTCCAAATCAACGCTGCTAACCGCACGGTGGAGAAGGTGGAGCTTCCTTTTGTCTACAACCAATGGATATCCAGCGTACTGCGCGACCGCCGCGGCACACTCTGGATGGCAACCAGCATGGGCCTCTTCCACTACAACGCCAGAACGAAGAAGCATGGAGAAATCAGGTTCAACGATGAGCGCATCTGCAACGCTTCGGCTATCTACGAGGATGGCAACCTCATCCTGATTGCTTGCAACCGCGGTCTGGTCATCTACGATGTCAAGACAGAGCAAATCACCCACATCACCCAGGATGAAGGTCTCTCATGCAGCGACATACGCGCCATCACCACGACGACGCACCATATCTGGCTGGCTACGCGCACGAACATTGCTTCTATTAATAAGGAAACGCGCGAGGTGCGCAACTTCTCTTCATTCAACGGCTACGAAATCGGCGAGTTCCACCGCAACTCGTCTATCAAGCCCGGCATGGGCTATATCCTCTTTGGCGGCGACAATGGCATCATTTGCTTCACACCGAAACTGATTAATAACCGCCCCACAGAGATTAAGCACATCTACTTCACCAACTTCACCACACCGCTGCACACGGAAGAGATGGATGCCAACATCTTCTATGCCAAGAAGGTGTGTCTGGCGCCAGACAATAGCTCGTTCACCATCAACTTCTCATCGGCTGAACTGGGCGACCCTGAACGCATACGCTATGACTACATACTGGAGGGACACGAGAACCAATGGCATACGGACGCTCCTACACCATCGGCACACTACTCTTCCCTGCCTCCGGGCAACTATAAGCTCCGCGTACGTGCCTATCCCGAAGACAACCCTTCTGCTTGCACGGAGAACACCATCTCCATCCACGTAGAATCACCTTGGTACGCCACCATCTGGGCATACCTCATATACGCTGCCCTCTTGCTGGTCATCGCCTTTGTGATCTATCAGCAAACCCAGGCACGCAAGCACCAGCGCGAACTTTTGCGCCAGTCGGCTGAAAGCGCTCGCATGAAGGAAGCGAAACTTCGTCTCTTCACCTCCATCACCCATGAGTTGCGCTCGCCTCTCACCATGATTGAGTCGCCCCTGAAGCAGCTGATGGAAGAGGACCGTAACGCTAACCACCAGTCGCTCTACGCCGTGATGCGCCGCAACTGCGACCGCTTGCTGGGCATCGTGAAGCAAATCACCGACATCCGCAAGATAGACTCCGGACAGCTGGAACTGAAGCTGGTGGAGTGTGACTATGTGACGTATAGCAACCGCGTGTTCGAACAGTTCGAAGGTGTCGCCAGCGTGAAGAACATCAGATTCGAGGTGACGCACAATGAAGAAACGCTCCCCATGATGCTGGACATGACCCACTTCGAGAAGATTATCACCAACCTGCTCTCGAATGCCTTCAAGTTCACACCCGAAGGAGGTCGCGTGGCTGTTACAAGCGGCATTGCCGGCAACGAGGTAGAACTCACGTTCTTCAACAGCGGCTCACGTTTCAACGACGAAGACTTGGCACACCTCTGGGAACGCTTCTACCAGGGCAGCGCTGGCACAGATGCCACGGGTTCGGGCATTGGCCTCAACCTGGTGTATGAGCTGGTAAAGATGCACCACGGCAATATCAAGGTGAAGAACCTCGAAGGCAACGAGAACGAGCAGGGCGTGGAGTTCACCCTCCATTTCCCCTACTTCGCCGCTCCAAGCCCCGCCGTGACAGAAAGCAACAACAAGGCCACACTCTTGCTGGTGGACGACGATACAGAACTGGTGCGCTACATGAGCAGCCAGTTGGAGAAAGACTACAACATCCTCACCGCCTTCTCGGGCGAAAACGGCTGGAAACAGGTGCTCTCACAGCGTCCAAGCGCCGTGGTAACAGACTACCGCATGCCGAATGGCAATGGCATGGAGCTCTGCCAACGCATCAAGGGGAACCCTGACACGGACAACATCCCTGTCATCATGCTCACAGGCGAAGGCGACGAGACCTTGCAGCTGCACAGCTTGAACGTACAAGTGGATCACTACCTCGAGAAGCCCGTCAACATCGTGCTGCTCCGTTCAGCCCTCCAGCAGGTGCTGCGTGTGCGTGAAAACATGCGCAACAAAGCCCGTCGCGCCGAGGTAGTGGACGAGATGCCAAAGCCTGTGATGGAGAACGCTGACGACAAGCTTTTCAGCCGCGTGAACGACATCATCAAGAAGCACCTCGACGACTCGGAGTTCTCTGTGCAGCAACTGAGTGAAGAGGTAGGCATCAGCCGCGTGCACCTCAACCGCAAGATGAAGGAACACTACGGCATCTCACCTAACGTATTCATCAAGTCGTTCCGCCTCAAGCAAGCCGCATACCTGTTGGCCTACAACCGCGTGAACATTAGTGAGGTGGCTTACAAGGTGGGCTTCTCAAGCCACTCCTACTTCACCACCTCGTTCCACGAATACTTTGGCATGTCACCTAAGGAGTTCGTAGCGTTCTATTCCGCAGAGGAGAACGCTGAAGCCCTCCAGAAGCTGCTGGAATAGGACAGGCTAAACCGTATTGGATCAAGCATTCTAAAGATAAAAGCATAACAAGCAGGAGGCGAGTTCTCATTGGAACTCGCCTCCTGCTTGTCTATGTGTTCTGCTTCTTTGTATGCTTTATTTATCTAGAATAGACCAACAAAAGCAAACATCAAGGCTCACTTCGCATAGACAGTCCGTCCTGCTGTAATGTAAAAGCCACGTGTGGGACGAACTACCTTTCTGCCTGTCAGGTCATAGAAGGTGGCATCCTTTCGTGCTGGAGCGTCTGCCTGAATATCCTCTACCGCTGTGACAGGTGTTTCGCCATCCATGCTGAGGAACACGTTCTTCAAGTACATCGTCTGCGAGCCGTCCGTCTGCAGTCCCACCATATAGATATGTGAAGGATCCACCTTCTTGCCTTCAGGAGTTGTCATCTGGTTCAGGTCAACGACAGCATTCAATTGAGTGCCAATTTCATAGCTGTAGCAAGGCATCAAGTAGTCGTCTGTGTCGAAAATCTTCAACACGGGCTTACAAGTCGTCTTCTTTTGGAGCTGCACCACCATGTAGTTACTGCCTGATAGGTCAACGCCCTTGCTGTAGCGCCATCCACCGAAACCATCTTTCTCCGTTGAGAAGGGATAAACGGCAGAAATCTTCTTGAAGGTTCCCTGAAGGAACAACGAGGGGTTGAAAGCATCAACAGTTAAAGGGAAAGGAGTCTCGCTGGTATCGAAATCAATCTGCTTCGTAGTGCCCAAGAGATTATACATAGCCTGTCCGTAGCGCTTGCCTATCATGCGATAGCCTTCAGCCGTGAAGTGCAGTCCATCGGATGCGCCAGGACAATTAGTAGAGGAAATGACATGAGCATTAGGAATGACAGACGGAGTGTTGGCAATGACAGCATTGTGTCCCCAACATACACCACCCTTCGCCTGTGAGAGCAGTTCACCCACCAGCAGCGGAGTCTCTTCCTCGGTAAGGTTCAGTTCCTTAAGCATGCGCAGATAGATGCGCTTCACCTTCTGTGGCCAATCCTTCTGGGAGTTGTTAGAACATCCCTGATGCAGAAGAATGCCCTTGATGACACCTACTTTCTGTGCCTTCTTAGCCAAGTTGATGAGGGTGCGGTAAGGGTTATTGTTGTATTCAGCGCAGTAATTCTTGAACCACTGCTCTGAGTTCTTAATCTGATTCGCACACTGGTCCTCGTCAAACAGCTCGATAGCACATCCTCCTACAGCCACATTGATGATGCCCACCTTGACGTCCTCTGGAAGCTTTTCCACCATTGTGCGTCCAAAGTAGTCAGCAGGAGTCAGACCCGTCCAGTCGCGGCAGAGCGGAGGATAAGCCACATACCAATTGCCCTTTACGCGGTCGCACGAAGGCATATCCACTGCAGCCATCATTCTGAAGCGTGGGTCCACATATTCACGGTCCTGCGCCTCAATCTTCGCATTACCCTCCATGTTCGACTGTCCGAAGCAGAGGTAGATATGGAAGTTAGGGTCAAACTCCGTAGGCTGCTCCATCTGTCCACCATTCGTCTTCTTGGTGACGGTGGCTGCCGACTTATTAAACACATCCATGTATGCATTCAACTTCGTGACAGCGCCTTTGCGCTTCGTATCCGTATCCATATTCTCAAGTGAATAGGTATCTAATGCTTTCTTCAAGTTGGAATAAATGCTTTTCGATGTCATCTCGGGAGTGTCCTTCCACTCAATCAACAAGTCTTCTGCCACCTTCAGAGTGTATGCAAGCTCTTGCTCTGGTGTCTGCAGGCTGAAGCGCTTACAGAAGTTCCATATTTCCTTGGCATTCTCATGTGAAGGCCAGTGCCCGCCATTGTTGAGGAAGAGTTCCACCTCACCTCCTTTAGGGCCACCGCTCCACACTTCCCGGTCGCCACCATACCAGCTATTAGACACATTCCTTGCCTTGATGGCGTGATCCGTATTGCCGTTCACTTCCTTCGCCATATTTTCCACGTAGGAATGGATACCATATTTCTCATATCCAAACACGTCATCGCCAGTGCCATGACAGTGGCACAAGTTGACAGGCTTCTTGCACGCTTTCCAAGGCTCCTCGCTAAACTGCACGCCACTCATCGGGCCAAAGGCGGCTATCTTGTCCTGCACATTTGCCATACAATGATACATCAGCATGGAGCCCATAGAGAAACCAGACCAATAGACACGATTCGTGTTAATGCCATAACGGGAAACCATCTCATCAATAGTTTTCAGTACAAAATTCTGGTCGCTGGTGCCACCAGTGTCCCAAGTGGTGCCTTCGCTACGCAAATAAGCCACGATAAACTTCTCCGCATCAATCAGCTCCCAATACCTGTCGTTGACGTATTGATAATGGGGGTCTTGGCCCATGCCGTGAGTGACAATCATCAAAGGCATATTAGAAGTTGTAGTCACAGACTTAGGAGTAAACACAATTATGTTCCTCTGCTTTCCATTCACAGAGACAAAGATACTATCCTTCTGAAAGGCATGAAGCGCCATAGCTGAGAAGAAGAGCATGAAAGAAAGGAAAATAGATAGACGTCTCATATTTCGATACAAAATAGATTAAGCTTTAGGAGTAAAAATAATGTTTAACGGGGTAAAGCCTGCGTTGCTGGCTTCACTTTCCCCACGATGCACCCGCCTTCATACAATGCTCTACTGTTGGTATGGCTTTATTCTATGCCTCTCAACAGTAGAGCATTGTACCCCTAGCGGGTTAAAGAGTTATTTATTAACAAATACTTTCTTCACCTGTCCGGTAGAGTACTTTATAATATGGATGCCAGGCTCATTCGTGCTGATTTGGCGGCCATCAAGAGAGTAGTGCTTGAGGGTAGCGATTTCAGGTTCTGCCTCAGGTGACTCAATAGCTGTGGCAGGGTTCACACCATCGTAGCTCAAGTAAACCTCTGACACATAGAGTGTCTGGTCAGCGCCAGCCGAGTTAAAGCCTGCAATGCGGATGTGGCTGGGGTCAATGGCGCGACCTTCCTCATTCGTCATGTTGTGCAAGTCAATCGCAAACACCTTATTGCCAGCCATATCAAGCTTATAAGGCGCGTCCCAATAATTCGCTGTGTCGTAAATGCGGAAGAAAGTGTTCCTAACTGCATTTTTAGCCAATTTAATGACCAGGTAGTTATACTTGGAGAGGTCCACACCTTCTTCTTCTTCGAAACGCCAGCCAGAGCATCCACCCTGTTTCAAAGTAAGTGTGCTCACCAATGATTTGTGGCTGGCAGAACCCTCCAGGAGAATGGTTGGGTTAAACCACTCATTGCTCAGTTCGAAGGGGTTCTCAGGCACCTCCTGCACAGGCTGATAACGCTCTGTGGAAGGATAGTCCACCTGATAGTATTGCTCATACCAGTCAAAGCAAGCCACACCACAAGCCTCATAAGGGTCAAGACCTTGTGCTTCCATCTTAACCTTGAAAGCAGGTGTCACTTTTTTCTTATTGTCCTTCACATAGTCGTCTATGTCAATGTAGTCACTCGTACCGGTCAACGTCATAGAAATATTGCCGAAGTGGTCAAGGATAGCCTTGTATGCCTTGCCCCACTTAGAAGTAGAAGCAGTAGCCCACGTGCCAAAGTTGCCATAGACAGGCTGTCCCATCTCATTGTAGTTCTTGATATTGTCAGAGTTCTGAGGACTCCAGTCCACCTCCGTGATGACGATAGGGTTCGTGCGGATGATAGGCACAGAACGGCCAAACTCTGCAATTGCCTCAGAAGGAACGCAGTGGCTGTCGCTGTTGTTATACCAACCTGCATAGTTGTGCACCGCATAACCGATGTTGTCACCTGTGATGCCATACTTGGCATAGCTGCGGTAGTTAGACTGATAACCAGTGCCAGGCACCCAGATGATGCCCTTGAAGCCATTGGCACGAATCTTATCTACAATAGGCTGGAAGAAGTCATGGAGCGCATGGTCTGAATCTGTGCCATCAGCCATCTTTACATTGATCGGCTCGTTGGCCAGCTCAATGCCCACCTGACCACAGTACTTCTTAACGGAGTCGTTCTGGCTCACACGGTCCCACACGTCCAGCAAGAACTTTTGGTAGCTGCCGCCCACATAGATGTTGCGAGGACATACGCCTGGTGGGCGCATAATGATGTAAAGCCCTTTTTTCAGACCAGCCTGTGCAATCTTCCAGTAAAGGGTTTTCATGTACCTCGTGAGCCGAGTGCCCGTATAACTGCCAAAGTTCGCTTCACCTCCGTCAATCTCTCCCTTGTCATTGTAAGGAATCTCTCTCTCATCCATAGGCCATGCACCCTTGTTGCCGTTTGTCCAGCAAGGGTCAAGGTGCAAGCGGAAGATGTTGCAGTATGCACCCTGCTCATGGTCAGTAATGGCTGTGAAGAGCTTGTTGAAGTAGTTGACACAGCTGGCCACGTTATTGTCAGTAGCCGATCCGCCCCAGCGGTAGCTGTTGAAGTACGGGCTTGGGGTGTCCATCACACCGTGCAACACCACTTTGTTGCCGTACGGGTCTTTTAACTGGTTGCCATCCACATGCAGGGGCTGCAGTTTGCCATAAGCCACTATCTGCGCCATGGATGTCATCGAGGCCATCATTGCCACAATGGCCAAAAGCGTAGTTTTTAATCTCATATAGTCTGGTTTAAATGATTCTTTATTTGCAACAAGTCTGTTTTTTATTTGCCGTATGCAAAAGTACGGGCTTTCCTTCACCCGTGCTTTTGCCCACGAAACACAAGTTTTCAATTATGTAAACAATTATGGAGTTAGGAGTTAAGAGTTAAGAGTTAGGAGTTAGGAGTTAAGAGTTAGGAGTTGGGGGAAGGAGGCTCGGGCTTTTAAGGGCGCACGAACACCTTGCGGGCTGTCTTGCCTTCACGCACCACATGGATGCCTGGCTCTGCAGCATTCACCTGAGTGCCATCAATGGCATAGTGCACAGAGGCGCCCTCCGTTGGATTGCTCTCTACGGAAGAGATGCCTGTGGCTGGTGTCGAGCCATCGTTTGAGAGGAAGACCTCTTTGATGTAGATGCTTTGGCTTCCGTTTGTGCTGAAGCCTGCCAGATAGATGGTACTGGGGTCGATGGTGCGACCTTCCGCATTCTTCATGTCATGCAGGTCAATCACAGCCTCCTTATCCTTACCTAATTCATATATATAAGGTGCAGCCTTTGTGTTGTCCGCATCATAGAGACGGAAAGAAGGCGATGCCGTTGATGACTTCAAGAGGCGAACAACAAGGTACTTGTAGTCGGAGAGATCCACACCTGCAGGACAGCGCCAGCCACCCAGCCCGTTGGCTGCAGCCGTGAATGAACATACCCGTTCTATATAGGTTCCGCTTCCTGCGAGAGAAGGATTAAAGTCTCCACCCTTCAAGGAGAAAGTCTTCACAGTAACCAAGAAATTCACTTGCTTCGTGTTGCCCATCGGGTCGGTATAGGTGGCTGTGATGCCAGTTGTTCCGTCCTTCAGCCCGATGAGACGTCCTGCCTTCACGGTAGCGATATCGCTCCTGTCAATCTTGTATTCACAGCGGCTGGCCACATTCTCTTCATCTCCCGTCTGCAGTGTGCACATCACCTCCAGCGGTGTCACACTTCCGGCATTCACACTCAAGCTCTGGAATGCTTCAGGGATATTCAAGGCAGTCATCGTCTTCTCCTCGTCTGTCAGCAGCGTGTTGGGGTCAACAATACCGAACGTTTCCTCTGAGAACTTCGTCTCTGTGGAAAACCAGTCGATGTCCACATAGCCGCCCAAGTGCTTGGTGGCATAATTGAAGAGGTAGAAGCGCTGACCCACAAAGTAGTCGAGCGTGTAGCCCATATTCATGGTCACGCCCCATTTCGTCCATGAGGAGTTGTTGTAGCTGTAGGAGTATTGGCATGTGTTTGTGCCCAGATTGACTGTAGCCCGCAGATAAATCACGTCTGAGGTAAGTGCGGGACCTGTCTTGGTCTCCTCTTTCTTCAATTGTTGGCTGTTGAAGGTGCAACGCTCGGCATAGAGCACTTTCTGCCCGTTCACCATTTTCACACCGATGAAGGAATAGGGGTTCTGGAACACAGCCAAACCTGCCACATCGCCTTCCTGCATGCCGGAGAGGTCGAGCTTCACGGTGCCGTAAGAGGGTCTGTACTGATTGGCAGGCGTGTCGTTGGGTGAATAGCCCAAGATGCGCTGTGAGAGCGAGTTGCGTGCCCAATGGAGTTCGCTGGCCACATTGGCAGTGTGCAGTCGCAGCCATCCTCGACGCTCGGTGAGCGACCATGCTGACTGGACGGGATTGTGGTTCCACTCCCACTGCATGCCCAGTTTCGTGTCGGTAAAGGCATCGTTGGTGGGAAGATAAGTCTTTTCGTAGGTAGCGCCTACATCAGGCTTCTTGTAGGTGGCTCCATTTTTCGACACGTCCACACCGTTGTTGCCGATGATGGGCCAGCCGTTTTCCCACTTCACAGGTTCCAGATACGGAATGCGCCCAATAGCTCCGGCATCTCTGAAGATGAGTGTCCACCACTCTCCTGTCTGAGTCTCAATCAGCGCTCCCTGGTGGATGCGGTTATAGCGGAAGAGGCGCTGGCTGCATTCTTCATAAGGCCCCATAGGGTTCTTGGAGCGGAAGATGGTCTGCGAAGCCTCCGTGTTGTAAGTAGCGTAGATGTAGTAGTAGTCGCCAATGTGGTACATGTGACTGCCTTCACAGCCTCCCTGCACGCTGATGGCCTTTGCGCTGGAAATCTTCTTTAAGGTCTTGGCGTTAAACTTGTTCACATAGATGTCGTTAATGCCACATGCCACATACAAGTAGCCATCACCGTTCTCTCCATCGTCGAAGAGCCATCCTGGGTCATGATAGGCCTCAGGCAGTCGTGTCAGCTTCCATTCGCCCTCAGGGTCTTCAGCTGTGAGGAGGATGCTCTGCGAGTCTTCCGACCACGTAGAGCACGGGAAATAAAGGTAGAATTTTCCGTCGTGGTATGTGAGTGACGAGGCCCACATGCCTTGCGAATAGTGATGCTTGCCGTTCATCAGGCTGTAGGCATCATTATCAAGAATCTGTTTCAGGGGGTTAGCACAATACTCCCAGTTCACGAGGTCTTTCGACTTCAGGATGGTTGCTCCTGGAAAGTGGTACATCGTGGTGCTCACCATGTAGTAGGTGTCACCCTTCCTTGCCACATCAATGTCGGGGAAGTCGCCATTGATGACAGGGTTCACATAAGTTCCATTTCCCTTGTCGGCGCTCCACACCATCTTGTAACTCTGCGTTTGAGCCATTGCGCTCTCTGAATACCAGCACATCGCTATGGCCAGTAAAAAAGGTAATCTTCTCTTCATATTACGGTTAATTTGATTGTTCTTTTGATAGCGTATCCTGTTCGCGCCACAAATGTACAGCATCTGCCTCATTCTGCTTTACAGCAACGAAACACTTCCTTTCGATTATGTAACGAAGCGCCTGTCTGCGCCACAAATGCCCCATTTGTAACACTTCTTCGCAGCGATTGTGTTACAAGTGTAACATACGATGTGTTACAGGTGTAACATACGGTGTGTTGCAAGTGTAACACAGGGTGTGTCGCAAGTGTTACCCCGAGGGTGTCGTAAGTGTTACCTCGAGGGTGTCACAATTGTTCCCTCGAAGGAGCGCAAATGTTCCCCCGAAGGAGCGCAAATGTTCCCCCGAAGGAGCGCAAAAAGTAGCCTTGACGACGTGAAGAATGCCGCTTAGGGCGTGCCCCATGAAGGCATGGAGAATAGTGTCCTCAGGCATAATGGGTTATCAATGAGGCGGGATGTGGAAAGTGAAAGGAAGTAGATTTGGTCGTAATAGAAAAAAGATGTACCTTTGCATCCAAATCGCATAATGGGGAGTAAGCTTCCCAAGAACTTTCTTTTACAGAACAACAATGGAATACAACTTTAGAGACATCGAAAAGAAGTGGCAGCAGAAGTGGGTAGAGGAGCAGACCTACAAGGTTGTCGAGGACAAGAACAAGCCAAAGTTTTATGTGCTGAACATGTTCCCTTACCCAAGCGGAGCAGGTCTGCACGTGGGACACCCACTGGGCTACATCGCCAGCGACATCTATGCACGCTACAAGCGTCTGCAGGGCTTCAATGTGCTGAACCCTATGGGCTATGATGCCTATGGTCTGCCTGCTGAGCAGTATGCCATCCAGACAGGTCAGCACCCAGAGAAGACAACTTTCCAGAACATTGACCGCTACCGCGAGCAGCTGGACAAAATCGGCTTCTGCTTCGACTGGGACAGAGAGGTGCGCACTTGCGCTCCTGAGTATTACCATTGGACACAGTGGGCTTTCCAGAAGATGTTCAACTCATTCTTCTGCCTGAAAGAGCAGAAGGCTATGCCTATCGAGAAGCTCATCCAGCGTTTCGAGACCAAGGGTACACAGAGCGACGATGGCGGCACGGTGCAGGTGGCCTGCACGGAAGAGCTGAACTTCACAGCTGAGGAGTGGAACTCTTGGGACGAGAAGAAGAAGAGCGACGTGCTGATGAACTACCGCATTGCCTTCATGGGCGAGACGATGGTGAACTGGTGCGCTGGATTGGGCACAGTGCTGGCGAATGACGAGGTGGTTGACGGTGTGAGTGTGCGCGGCGGCTTCCCTGTGGAGCAGAAGAAAATGCGCCAGTGGTGCCTGCGCGTGAGCGCTTATGCTCAGCGACTTCTCGACGGTCTGGAGACCATCCAGTGGAGCGACTCCATCAAGGAGACCCAGAAGAACTGGATTGGACGCTCAGAAGGTACAGAAGTGCAATTCAAGATTGCTGACTCAGACGAGAGCTTCACCATCTTCACCACTCGTGCCGACACCATGTTCGGAGTCACCTTCATGGTGCTGGCTCCAGAGAGCGAACTGGTGGAGAAAGTGACTACAGCCGAGCAGAAAGCAGCTGTGGAAGACTATATTAAATATGTGAAGGGCCGCACAGAGCGTGAGCGCATGATTGACCACAAGGTGACAGGTGTGTTCTCTGGCTCATATGCCATCAATCCTTTCACAGGCGAAAAGAATCCTATCTGGATTTCAGAATACGTGCTGGCTGGCTACGGAACAGGCGCCATCATGGCAGTGCCTGCTCACGACAGCCGCGACTATGCCTTTGCGAAGCACTTCAACCTGCCTATCATCCCACTCATCGAGGGAGCTGACGTGAGCGAGGAGAGCTACGACGCCAAGGAAGGCATTGTGACCAACTCACCCCGCAAGGATGTGAAGCCATACATCGACTTCAGCCTCAACGGACTCACTGTGAAGGAGGCCATTGCAGCCACAAAGAAGTATGTGAAGGAAGCAGGCATTGGCCGAGTGAAGGTGAACTACCGTCTGCGCGATGCCATCTTCTCTCGCCAGCGCTATTGGGGCGAGCCATTCCCCGTCTATTACAAAAACGGCATCCCAACTATGATTCCAGAGGAGTGCCTGCCTATCGAACTGCCAGAAGTGGACAAGTTCCTGCCTACCGAGACAGGCGAGCCCCCACTGGGCAACGCTACCGTATGGGCTTGGGACGAGGCCAACAAGAAGATTGTGGAGAACACAAAGATTGACAACAAGACAGTGTTCCCTATTGAACTCTATACTATGCCTGGCTTTGCGGGCAGTTCAGCCTACTACTTGCGCTACATGGACCCACACAACAACCAGGCACTCGTAAGCGAAGAAGCTGACAAGTACTGGCAGAATGTGGACCTCTACGTAGGCGGCAGCGAGCACGCTACAGGCCACTTGATTTACAGCCGCTTCTGGAACAAGTTCCTCTTCGACCTGGGCGTTTCCTGCAAGGAAGAGCCCTTCCAGAAACTCATCAATCAGGGCATGATTCAGGGACGAAGCAACTTCGTCTATCGCATCAAGGACACGAACACGTTTGTGACGCTGGAGAAGAAAGACCAGTATGACGTCACTCCTATCCACGTGGACGTGAACATCGTAAGCGCTGACGTGCTGGATGTGGAAGCCTTCAAGGCTTGGCGTCCAGAGTACAACAACGCTGAGTTTGTTCTCAACGACGAGGGCAAGTACGTATGCGGATGGGCTGTGGAGAAGATGTCTAAGTCTATGTTCAACGTGGTGAACCCCGACATGATTGTGGAGAAGTTTGGCGCTGACACCTTGCGTCTCTACGAAATGTTCCTCGGTCCTGTGGAGCAGAGCAAGCCTTGGGACACCAACGGCATTGACGGTTGCCACCGCTTCCTGAAGAAGTTGTGGAAATTCATGACCAACGAGGACGGCACAATCAACGCTACTGAAGGCGCTGCATCGAAAGAGGAACTCAAAGCACTGCACACCCTCATCAAGAAAGTGACAGCAGACATCGAGGTGTTCTCTTACAATACATCTATCGCCGCCTTCATGGTGTGCCTCAACGAACTCACCAAGCTCAAGAGCACCAGCCGCGAGGTGAAGGAAGCACTCACCATCCTGCTGGCTCCATTCTGTCCTCACCTTGCCGAAGAACTCTGGCACCTGCTGGGCAAGAACACCACCGTATGCGACGCCCCTTGGCCAGCCTTCAACGAGGACTACCTGAAGGAGGACTCTGTGAAGATGATGGTGGCCTTCAACGGTAAGGCACGCTTCCAGCTGGAATTCCCTGCCGACGTGACAAAAGAGGATGCAGAGAAAGCAGCTCTTGCCAATCCACAATCTGCAAAGTGGATGGAAGGCTTCACTGTGGCAAAAGTCATCGTGGTGCCAGGCAAGATGATCAACATCGTGCTGAAGAAATGACAAAGTCAAACATATTCCATGAACTAAAGGATTATGCCCTCATCTCTGTGGGCGTAATCCTTTATGCTATGGGCGTGACAGTGTTCATGCTGCCCTACAGCCTGACAACGGGCGGAGTGGCTGGTGTAGCCTCTATCATCTATTATGCTACTGGTATCGAGGTACAAGTTACTTACGTGATTGTCAACATCATCCTGCTCATCATTGCCATCAAGGAACTTGGCATCCGCTTCTGCATGAAGACCATCTATGCCGTGTTCTTCATGACTTTTGTGCTGTGGCTCTTCCAGCGTATCATCGAGATACCTGACCCTAATCAAACTGGAGCCATGATGCTGCCCAAATTCATCGGCGAAGAGTCGTTCATGGCCTGTGTGCTGGGAGCCATCCTCTGTGGCTCTGGCGTAGCACTGTGCTTTGAGAACAACGGTTCGACAGGAGGTACCGACATCATTGCAGCCATCGTGAACAAGCACCGGAACATGTCACTCGGCTCAGTCATCATGTCGTGCGACGTAGTTATCATCTCTTCATGCTACTTCATCTTCCACGACTGGTTCCGCGTCATCTACGGTTTCGTCATGCTGTTCATCTGCTCTACGACTATCGATTACTGGATGCGCCGTCGCCAGCAGTCTGTGCAGTTCATGATTTTCTCACGCAACCCTAACGCTATTGCCGACGCTATCATCGAGACCCATCATGGCGTGACTATCCTCGACGGTGAGGGCTGGTACACCCATACAGACCGCAAAGTCATCGTCAGCATCATTCGCCGCCGTGACCAAGCCCTCATGCAGCGCATCATCAAGCGCATTGACCCCTATGCCTTCGTCTCCATGACGGATGCCAGCGGTGTGTGGGGCGAAAGTTTCGATAAGTTCAAAGTGAGGGAAAACCGTGAGAAGGACAAGAAAAACACTATCCTGGTGTGCGTCACCAACAACACCACCAAGATAGACACAGCTCAACAAGTACTTGGTGACTATTACGATGTGCGCTCCCTCCTTCAAGTGGGCTGTGACACCCGCAAGGAGTTCTACTCTGTTATTCTGGGCCAAGAGCCGCGCAAGCGTGTCTCCTTCATCAAGAAATTCTTTGGATTTGATGCCTTCTATATGGCGAAGGACGGAACCGTCACCCTTGTACAAGGCAACTACGACCAAGCAGAATATGACATCACCGAACATGAAAGTCTGAAAGCTTTGCGCGAGTATCTGGAGCAAAGTAAGAAGAAAAAGAGATAAAACAACAAACGGCCTCCGCAACGATTGCGAAGGCCGTTTGCTTTAGATATTTAGATAGCTTTACTGTTTTCATATTAGAAAGCTTTATCCACCCAACGGATGACAGGCACGCCTTGTCCATCAAAGTCTATAGGCAGCCAAAGATGAAGGCTATTGGAGAGATGGCGCTCGTTCCATATATCAGCCATAAAGATAGGCTTGCCATTCATTTCATAGATGTATGTGCCCTGTGCACCAAACGTCTTGTTGGCTGGCATATCCCTGTAGCCCGTAGCTACGCCTACAAAAGGAGAAGGATGCTGTGTCCAAGGGCCCCAGATGCTGGGAGCGCTGAACATACGTGCCTCATTAGGCGCCCAACCTGTGCAACCGGAACAGATGAGCCAATAGGTACCTTCATGCTGGAAGATGCAAGGCGCCTCATTCTGACCGCCAGGAGCCACCATATTGTACTTGCCTGTGAAGTCCAGGTAGTCGTCAGTCAGTTCGCTCACCAACAGCGTCAGGTTCTCCTGCGAGGAGGTGATGTGGTAGGCCTTTCCATCTTTATCCACATAGAGTGTCATGTCACGGCTCATTTGACCGCCTTGCATGTCACGCCATAGGTACATGCCTTTCTCCACTTCCTTGCGCCACTCATCACTCCACCAGTTCTTCCATTTGGAGGCATCGGTCTGCTGAGCTAACTTCTGAGCCTTCTTGTTCATGTCGAATGGCCATTTGTTGGCGTTCACACGTGTGCTGCGAACGAAACGGAACGGACCTGTAGGCGTATCGCTCACAGCGAATGCCACACGAGCGGCTTCATAGCCTCGTCCTTTCAGTTCAAGGTGGAAGAGCATCACAAACTTATCCGTTTGCGCATTGTAGAGCACCTTGGGGCGCTCCATGATGCAGCCACGCTCAATATCGTGCCCAGCTTCTTCACTTACCGCCAAGGCAATGCCTTCATTCTTCCAAGTCTTGAGGTCTTTTGACGAATAGACTCCAACACCTGCTTCGGTAGTAAAACCTCTGTAAGGACGGTTCTCTCCATACCAATAGTAGGTGTCACCATACTGAATGATGTTGCCACCATGGGCATTGATGTGGTTGCCCTCGGTGTCCATCCAGAACTGGCCATTCACATGTTCCTGTGCTTGTGTTTGTGCGGATGAAACCAGAGCGATGCAGCACAAGGCAAGGCTCTTCATCCATCGTGTTGTATTCATATTAAAGTTGTAATGAGGGGGTTAAATCTCAAAGTCGAGGCAACTGCGCTGCACCGTGTAGGGACGCACCTTTCCGTTTGCCACAGCCACATGTTCGGGATGCACGGCATACCCCTTGAGCGCCTCTTCCGATTCGAGGGTGCTGTCCAGCATCACATCAGCATTGGACGAAGCCAACCTGCCGTCGATGTTCACTTTCACGTCGATGAGTCCAGGCACCTTGCCCACCAGTCCTTCAAGACCTTCCTTGATACCTTGTTTCACCTGTTGTTTCTCTCCCTCCGAGAGTTCTGGATTCAATGTCCAGAGGATAATGTGTTTGACCATAATGGATATAATTTTTATTCTTCTTTACATCGCTGGCAAAAGTACAAAAACTTCTTGTATCTCCCTACCTATTTCCTGAAAAACTTTATGAATGTGCAGACTACATGGTTACCAAAAGACGAGAATTGGGAAGGTGGGGGAGTTGGAGCAGAATGAATTTAACATAGATTAACGCTGTTGGTTTTGAGTGGCAACAACTTTTGGCTACCTTTGTCCTATAACAAACAGCCAGAAACTGAAAAATAAATAACATCATGGAGCATACAAAATTTATCATTACCATTAACCGTGAATGTGGTTCCGGTGGTGGTGAGATTGCACGCAAGTTGGGCGATATACTCGACATTCCCGTTTATAGTAAACTGGCTCTGAAGAGTATCGAGAAAAAATATAACCTCACAGAGGTGGAATTGGAGCAAATCAAGGCAAGCAAACGGAGTTGGTGGGATGAATTCTGCCATTTCTACAGACAATTCGGCTCAATGGTTGACACTGCGGATAGAATTGAACAGGAAGAAGAGATTACTTCACAAAAGGTGTATAATGCCGAATCTGCCATTCTGAAAGAGGCTGCCCAAGAAGAGTCATGCATCATGGTGGGACGTTCCTGTTTCCACATTTTCCGCAATGAACCTCATGTCATGAAAGTGCTCATCATTGCCAATAAAGAGGCTCGTGTGGAGCGCATCATGCAAAAGCAGCAACTGACGAAGGAAGAGGCTGAAGCTGTGGTGGATAAGATTGACAAGACACGCGAAATCTACACCAAGACATTTGCGGGATGCTCACGCTATGATGCCCGCAATTATGATCTGGTTCTCAACGTGACCCATATACCCACAGATCATGTAGCCCAATTCTTAGCTCATATCATCCAGAAAAGGTTTCATTTAGGATAAACACACATATTCATGAGATATGGAGTGATTGGAACAGGAGCCATTGGCGGCTACTACGGATCCAAGTTGATACAGACGGGCAAGGAAGTGCATTTCCTTTTCCATAGCGATTATGATGATGTGAAGGAGCATGGATTGCAAGTGGATTCATGCGATGGAAACTTTCATTTGACTCATGTGAATGCCTATAGAAACACTACTGATATGCCCAAGTGTGATGTCGTGCTGGTGGCGCTGAAAACAGTGAACAACTACCTCTTGAAAGAGTTGTTGCCCCCACTGCTGAAAGAAGACACCCTTGTAGTGCTTCTCCAAAACGGAATAGGTGTTGAAGAAGACGTGCAGAAGATGTTCCCAACAACACAGCTGGCTGCTGGAATTGCCATCATCTGCTGCGCAAAGACTGAGCCTGGCAAGGTGAACCATCAACGTTATGGCGATATCAATATAGGCAACTATTCGTGCAAGCAGCAGGAAAAGGTGAATGCGATGATTGGCGACTTCCGTGAGGCTGGAGTGAATGCCAATGAAATGGAATATCATGAAGCACGCTGGAAAAAAGCGCTATTTAACATGACTTTCAACGGCATGACAGTAGCACTTAACACTCATACGAACGCACTCCTGAAGAATCCAAGCACCTTGCAACTGATCAAGGACCAAATGATGGAAGTAATAGAAGCGGCACATGCCTGTGGCGTAGATATTGATGAAGCTTATGCTGACAATATCATCTACAACACGTTGCACATGGCGCCTTACTCAACCAGCATGAAACTCGACTATGACTTCAAGAGGCCTATGGAGATTTACTATCTCTACACCAAACCCATCGAGATTGCAAGAAAAGCTGGATACTCGATGAAGAAGCTGGAGATGCTGGAAGCTATATTGAAGTTTTTGGAGGAAACACGCAAATGATAACGACTCTCATCTTTGACCTCGATGGTACGCTCATGAACACACTTGATGATTTACACAATAGCGTATCGTATGCCCTGAAAGAAGCAGGACTGAAACCTAACGATAAGCAGGATACACGACGTTTTCTTGGCAACGGCATCAGAAACCTGATCAACAAAAGTGTAATGTATTCCAATCCTGACGCTGACGAAGCGCTGAAGGAACGTGTGTTTGCTACCTTCCGTGCCTACTACGTAGCACACTCCATGGACAAGACTGCACCCTATAAGGGTATTAATGAAGTGCTGGAGAAATGCAAGAATAAAGGGTTTTCCACCGCTATTGTGAGCAACAAGCTCGACCCTGCCGTGAAAGACCTGCACAAGGCATTCTTTGCCGACACCATTGAGGTGGCAATTGGAGAGAAACCATCTATTAAGCGAAAGCCTGCACCCGACATGGTGAACGAGGCTATCCAGCAACTCTCACAGCTTCATGGCAGGGCGATACAGAAATCTGAGTGTATCTACATCGGCGATAGCGAAGTGGACCTTCTGACGGCTAAAAACTCAGCTATCCCCTGCATTGCTGTCAGCTGGGGATTCAGAGATAAAGACTATCTCATGGAACAAGGGGCTGAAACCATCATAGACCAGCCTGATGAACTCTTTGAACATCTGTAAAAGAGCGCATCTTTGTTTTACTTACGCTTCTATCAATACCTTGATAGTTACACTTCCTGCGCTAATCACATCACCATCCTTTAGCGCTGTCCCTTCATTGGTGAGACTATTGCCATTCAACAATGTGGCAATCTCAGGCATGCGCCAATCATAAATAGGATGTGCAGGACGCACATTCACACAACATCCCATACAGAAGGAGCAGGCATGCTGAAGACGCGAACGGATACCTTTAGGACATTCCGTTCGCCATTGCCCGTTGTGCACTTTCCAAGCTCCATCAGCTGTGCGTGTGAATTGGCATTGGAACAAGTCTATGGTGATGTCCTCTAAAGCAATCACATTATAAGCCTCATCAGATTGTTTTCCTAATGTGATAATGGTGCGCGCCCTTGAAAGATTGGCTTCCAAGTCAATGTGTTTTCCGTTGATTTCCAAATAGGTCTTCATGTGCTTATGTTCTTTTCTATATTATGGCACACAAATGTAGAGAAAAAACTAAAAACGAACGAACAAATCTATCCTTTTAATACTACCTCACTCTGATTTGCAACGGTAAAAGAAGTGTTTTAACAGTTATCCACTATTCCTTGAAGGAAATAAACAGTAAAACAAGGTGAAAGTGACTTATGGCTTGCTCGGTAACTTGATGGTGGCTTGCTCGGTAACTGAATAGTGGCTTGCTCGGTAGCATGACGCACCCTTAAATAGAAAATAAAGCAAGCTTCACTTTGTACTTCTCTCGGCTTGCACTATCTTTGCAACAAAATACTAACTACAACTAATATGAAACGAACCTTTTTATTGTGCATGGCAGCCATAACAGCTATGGCCTTACAAGCAGCAGAGAAAGTAAAAATTACTGTGTCAAACCCCATTCATGGAGCACGCATGGAAATGGTGGAGGTGGATGCCAATACGTTGAAAAAGAAGACAGGCATACAAGATAATGGAATAGTAGTGACGGATGCAGACGGTAAGGAGATACCTTCACAAATTACATATGACGGCAAGCTTATCTTCCAAGCAGGAGTAGGCAGTAAAGGAAAGTCTGTGTATTATGCGCAGCAAGGCACACCCAAACAATACGAAACACGTGCCAAAGGAAGACTCTTCATCGAACGTCAAGATGAATTTGGCTGGGAGAATGACTGTGTGGCTTATCGCGTCTATGGACATGGAGGAGCTGTAGGTTATGACCTCTTTAATAAAAGCACATCCGACTTGATGCTCGACTATTGGTATGCCTCCGAACAGAACCAAGAGATGCGCTCTGTGAGCAAGCAACTGCGCGACAGAGGCTATCATGACTTGGCAGACCAAGTGTATAATGCGTTCTGCTACCATATAGACCACGGAAAAGGTATGGACTGCTACACAGTTGGTCCTACGTTGGGCGGTGGAGCTAACGCACTCCTCCAGGAAGACGGCTCTCTGTTTATGCCTAAATGTTACAAGACCTTCGAAATACTTGATCAAGGTCCATTGCGCTTTACAGTCCGATTCACCTATCCTGAACAGAACTTCAATGGAGAGAAAGTTGTGGAGACACGCATCATCTCACTCGATGCAGGCAGCCACTTCAATCGTGTAATTATCTCTTATCAAGGTCTCACGAAACCTACAAATATGGTTGCAGGTACCGTAGTGCACAAGAGCAACCCATCTGCCTACGTCATTTCCAACGAGAGTGGCTACTTAGGGTACGAAGACCTTGGTGATGCTTCTGTCTATAACGAAAAGTACAGAAATGAGCTATCTAAGCAGATGGGGAAAATATACATTGGCCTTCTGTTTCCAGAGAAGTCAATCTCTATGTCTTATCAGCAACGAGAAAGCGGTATTGCTACAGGCCACATCTTAGCTCATACGCTCTATAAGCCCAATACCAAATATACTTACTATTTCGGTTCAGGATGGAACAAGAACCCTAATACAAACCTCCATTCTCTTACCGATTGGGAAGCATTCTTGAACAAGGCAGCTAAAGAAGTGAGACAACCATTAAAGGCTAAATTCTAAGAAGCACACACGTCGTTGAAGTATTCTGAATAACATTCTAAAGAGAAAACAATAAGAAAGGCTCCAGTATGTTCGATACTGGAGCCTTTCTTTATTATATAGCTTCGTATGGCTGTCTTCGCCAAGCGATGTATAGAAGCTGATTACATCATGCCGCCCATGCCTGGAGCACCGCCCATTGGCATTTCTGGCTTGTCCTCCTTAGCGTCGCAGATGACACATTCAGTAGTGAGGAACATGCCGGCGATAGAAGCAGCGTTCTCAAGGGCTACACGGCAAACCTTAGCTGGGTCAATGATACCAGACTCACGAAGGTTCTCATAAGTGTCCTTACGAGCATTGTAACCGAAGTCACCCTTCTGGTTGCGAACCTTCTCTACCACTACAGAGCCTTCGAGACCTGCGTTCTCCACAATCTGACGGAGAGGCTCCTCAATGGCACGCTTCACGATGTTGATACCAGTGGTCTCATCAGCGTTATCACCCTCGAGGTTCTCCAAGCTTTCAATAGAACGGATAAGAGCTACACCACCACCAGGCACGATACCTTCTTCGATGGCAGCACGAGTAGCGCAGAGAGCGTCGTCCACACGGTCCTTCTTCTCCTTCATCTCTACCTCTGATGCAGCACCTACATAAAGCACAGCTACACCACCAGAAAGCTTAGCAAGACGCTCCTGCAGCTTCTCCTTGTCGTAGTCAGAAGTAGAGCTCTTAATCTCGTTCTTAATCTGGTTTACACGGTCCTGAATGTTCTGCTTATCACCTTTACCACCTACAATAGTAGTGTTGTCCTTGGTGATAGTAACCTTCTCGGCAGAACCCAACATCTCGATAGTAGCCTGCTCAAGCTTCAAGCCTTTCTCCTCTGAGATAACCACACCACCAGTCAGCACAGCGATATCCTCAAGCATAGCCTTGCGACGGTCGCCAAAGCCTGGAGCCTTCACAGCACAAATCTTCAGTTGAGCACGCAGACGGTTCACAACGAGTGTAGTCAAAGCCTCACTCTCCACATCCTCAGCAATCACAAGGATAGGACGACCAGTCTGTGCAGCAGGATTCAGGATAGGCAAGAACTCCTGCAGGTTGCTAATCTTCTTGTCGTAGATGAGGATGAGTGGGTTCTCCATCTCACACTCCATCTTCTCTGTGTTCGTCACAAAGTATGGAGAGAGATAACCACGATCAAACTGCATACCTTCTACCACACCGATAGTAGTCTCACGACCCTTGGCCTCTTCGATAGTGATGACACCATCCTTAGAAACCTTCTTCATGGCATCAGCAATCAGCTTACCAATCTCCTGGTCATTGTTAGCTGATACAGTAGCTACCTGCTCAATCTTATCGTAGTTGTCACCCACCTGCTCGCTCTGAGCCTTGATGTGCTCCACAACCTTAGCCACAGCCTTGTCAATACCACGCTTCAGGTCCATTGGGTTAGCACCAGCAGCCACATTCTTCAAGCCTGTAGCCACAATGCTCTGTGCCAATACAGTAGCTGTTGTAGTACCGTCACCAGCATCATCACCAGTCTTAGATGCTACACTCTTCACCAGCTGAGCACCTGTGTTCTGGAATGCATCTGCCAATTCAATTTCTTTAGCTACAGACACACCGTCCTTTGTGATGTGTGGTGCGCCAAACTTCTTTTCGATGATTACATTACGTCCCTTAGGACCAAGAGTCACCTTTACTGCATTTGCCAGCTCATCAACACCCTTCTTCAGCTGCTCACGAGCCTCAATATTGAATTTTAATTCTTTAGCCATAGTTGTTTTAATTTATAATTGATAATGTACAATGTATAATAAGCTACCGCCTTGCAAGCCGCATGATTATTATACATTACAAATTATACATTTTACATTATTTGAGAATTGCCAATACATCGCTCTGGCGCATCATCAGATACTTCACACCCTCATATTCGAGTTCAGTGCCTGAATACTTGCCATAGAGAACCTGATCGCCAACCTTGACAATCATTTCCTCATCCTTAGTACCGTTACCACAAGCGACAACTTCACCCTGCAGAGGCTTTTCCTTTGCTGTATCAGGGATAATAATGCCACCAACTGTTTTTTCTTCAGCAGGTTTAGGGAGTACTAGCACCCTGTCTGCTAATGGTTGAATGTTCATAGTCTTTCTTGTTTTAAAGTTTATATTATTAATTTTATATGAATTCGAGTTTCACTTTAATCTATACACAAATACGATGCCACCTTGACCAATGTATGACAAAGGTGACAAAGTGGCATAAAAGGAGTGACAAAAAGAACTGAAGTCATTCCTTCTTCAGCTCCGAATAGTTTCACATAGATGATCATCACAACAACATGAAAGAGAGACAAAGCAACAACCAGAGCACACACTCAGCGCCGCAATTTACTCTTGCCCGCTACCGTAATTACGATGAAGGGCATATCGTAATTATGGCAACGAGTATGCCCTTTTACCTCTAAAACGTATCTCTTTTATGCACTACACTATGACTTCCACACATTCAACACCAGGATGTTGTTCTATTGAGCATATTAGCATTGTCATGTGACAAAGACGACAACAACAAATGCGCCAAACGCCAAATAACAAATAAGAAAAAAATGCCCCCTATATAATATAATATAATATAATATAATTAATATAATAACAGGGCCTTCACGCTTATTTGGCATTTGTCGTTTAGCAAAAAAGAGCCACAGATGATGAATCTTTATTCTCTCAATCCATGTCCCAAGGCTTTTAGCTCGCTAAACGACATGCCTAAGTAAGGATTCTCAATCCCTAAAGATTTGTTGAGCCTCTTCTGTGTCTGGATTCTTGTTGCTGAGTCCACAGGCCTGTTCCAACGTTGCTTTGATGCATGGATGGCTGCCAAATAGTCGTCCCAACTCTTATTATTCATTACTAGTGATCTTTATTTAGAGGTGAATATCATTCGTGACAAAGTCACAATCTTTTTCTTTCATCACCAATTTTTTTATAACTCATCTTCCACACATCATTATTATATATTATTGTTTCTTTTATTTAAGAACTAATTATATGATGATGTTAATATGCTGTTGATTGTGTTGAAAAGTATTTTAAGTGTGTTGTTTTTCAGTTATTTAGATTGTTAAGAAATACGTGTTTTGGTATTGAAAAATAATTGAAAAAAAATAATAACTTTTCTTTGTTCTTCGATGAAGGTTGGTGGTATAAAGATGATGTAGAAAAGCAAGAAAAGTTATTAAAAGTTGTTAGTAAGTTATGAAATAGTTATTGACAGAGTTATGAACAACGTGTAAGTAGGGCCTGGGTTCTACTGTATGTTTCCTTATTGATGATAAGTGATCTAATCTCTTTCAACTATAGTGATTACTACCTGATAATTCATTGTCTCAGCAGTTCCATGAAGCGTTTTTTCATGGCTTCTTTCAGTTCGTTATCATTCAGAATGAAGCTGTTGACTACTTCTTCAAAAGCGTGTTCAGCTTTCACTCTCATTTGTGCTTTGCCAGCACGGATACCAGATGAGAGTTCTGTCTTTGGAAGCAGCTGTCTATTGAAATTACCGTCACTCATTTTATTGTTGATAATAGTGTGAATAAAGGTTGTAATAACCCTGTTGATAATACTGTTTATGATTGCAAATTTAGTTATTCTCTTTTGTATAGCAATAGTTTGATACTGAAATTGATTTGGTTTCTTTTATTTTCAAAACTAAATGTGTAATTTTGCCCATGTTTATAAGAGTTGATAAGTTATGAATAGTGTGTTGATAACTGACGAAAAGTATATGCGCAGGTGTATTCAGTTGGCCAAGAATGGTGAGAAGAATGCACAACCGAACCCAATGGTGGGTGCTGTGATTGTTCATGAGGGTAAAATCATTGGTGAAGGCTATCATGTTCGATGTGGAGAGGGGCATGCTGAGGTAAACGCCTGTGCATCTGTGAAGAAAGAAGATGAGCATCTATTGAAAGATAGTACTATTTATGTCAGTCTGGAACCCTGTTCACATTATGGCAAGACACCTCCTTGTGCAGACCTGTTGATAAGTAAAGGTTTTAAGCGTTGTGTGATAGGTTGTCAAGATCCGTTTGCTAAGGTGCAAGGACGTGGCATTCAGAAGTTAAGGGATGCTGGAATAGAAGTTGTTGTAGGGGTGTTGGAAAGTGAGTGCAAGTCGCTAAACAAGCGCTTCATGACTTATCACGGCAAGAAGCGTCCCTACGTCACCTTGAAGTGGGCTGAATCTGCAGATGGATATATTGATGGAAAGATTTCCAACACTTATACACAGATGCTTTGTCATAAGCGCAGGGCAGAGCATCAAGCTATTTTGGTAGGCAGAAATACGTTTGAAATAGATAAGCCCAGTTTAACTACTCGTGAATGGGTGGGCAGTTCTCCGAAGAGATATGTGGCCTCTTCACAACCTTTATCCTTGCCTGAAGGATTCCAACTGATACAGTCAACAAGTGTTGATAACATACTCAATCAACTCTATGAAGACGGCATCCAGACGCTGCTGATTGAAGGAGGCGCACAACTGCTTCAGTCATTTATTGATAGTGGAATGTGGGATGAATGTTATGTGGAGAAAGGTGACACAGACATTCATGGACAGGTGAAGGCTCCCAAGCTTACAGAGGCATATTTAGAGGCTGAGGATACATATTTGGGACAAAAGGTAATGCACTATCTGAAGCAACAGCAAGTGTGAGTACAGAGATACTCACACCCTGTGCCTTGGCCAATTCTTTTGCGCATGAAGAAAGCGTAGCTCCTGTAGTCGTCACATCATCTACTAGCAGCACATGTTTTCCTTCAATAAGTTCAGGATGTTTCAACAGAAAGATGCCTTCCACATTCTCTATGCGTTGCCGAGCATTCAATTGAGTTTGTGATGAATTGTTCCTGATGCGTTTTACCACCTTTTTCATCACAGGAATATGTGTGACTTGCTGAATACCGCGTGCTATATAATGACTTTGATTATATCCCCGCTTCATTTGCCTTCTCCAATGAAGTGGCAGCGGAACAATCACATCCACATCATCAAAGAATCCATATTCCTCCAGTTCCTGGGCATACAGTGAACTGAGATAGACTGCCAGATTAGGATGGGCATGATACTTGATTTGGTGGAGAAGTCTGCGTGTGCTTTCTCCATCGTGGTGAAACATTGACACAGCTCTCTTTACAGGAAAGAGAGTCCAGAACTTCCTTTCGATAAGATTGTGCTCAACAGTATGAGATTCTGTGAGCGGAAGATGAACAACGCATGAGGTGCACAGAAAGTGTTCGTGCGCCGCCAACCTGTTTCCACACATCATGCATGTGCGTGGAAATACTATATCCAATGATTCACGGAAAATAGGCAAGATAGTTGAGGTAAAGAAATCGTTGTTGTTAGAAAATAGAGTCGGAATTGTCCAGGTCTCCAACCACTTTAAGAATGTCCTCCATCACAAATCCTCGTCCCAAAGCAAAGCGAATCAGCTTGCCCTTTATTTCATATTCACTCTTTCCTTTTATGGTGGGCCGTTTCTTCTGGATGATTTCCTTGAGCGTGTCAAGACAATCCTCTTCCTTCAGTTCCTCCAGTCCCATTTCAATATGCTTTTGGGCAATGTGTCGCATTCTCAGTTCCTGCTCAATCCGCACCCTGCCCCAATGGTTGTAGCGGAACTTGTCCCTCACAAAAGCTTTGGCATAACGTGCTTCATCAATAAACCGCTCCTTCACCAGCCGTTCAATAATTTTCTCAGCCACATCGTCAGCTATCTCCCATCGTTTCATCTTGCGTCTCACATCCTCCACACACTGTTCTCCCATTGCGCATAAGGTGGAAAGTTTCAAGTATGCCTCTTGTTCTGTGTAGATATGTTTCCTTTTTTCCATATAGGTGTATCCCTTTATTTTGGGGCAAAGATACTTAAAAATTGGTTAATGTTGTTCTTTTTTTCCTTTTTTCTTCAAAAAAGGTTAGAAGGGTTTTTGTTTGCTCCTTTCTTCATTTTAATTTTGTTCTCAGATAACGATCTATACTTAAATTTTTCAGGATAATGAATAGAATAAATGGAAAGCTCTTGCTGCTGATAGCAGCATGTGCTTTGCTCTCATGTGAGCAATCAGAACTAACACAAGTCACAACAGAAATCGTTCAGAAGGAAGCCAATTCTGTGCTTCAAGTGCGTACCCGAACATCAACAACAGCTGATGAGCTAAACGTCAGTTATCCGGTCAACGTGTATGTGTTCAGCGGTACAAAGTGTGTTTCGCTACAGACCATTGCTGACGAAACCCAAACCTTGAACATCTCCTTGACGGAGGGAAGCTATGATGTGTATGCCATCGGTGGTGCCACATCAGAGAATTATGTCTTGCCCTCTGAAACGGAAGCAACTCCTGCTATGAGCGTCACGCTGCGTGAAGGAAAGAGCCATACTGATTTGATGGCTACGAAGAGCCATGTGCAGCTTGTTGACGGAGGAACCAATGTGCTGACCCTCTCGATGGAAAGAAAGGTGATGCGCCTGCAGCGTGTGGTTCTGCAGAGCATACCATCTGCTGCCACAGCAGTGTCTGTCACCTTGTCTCCATTGTGGCAGAACTTGGAAGGAGTTACCTACAAAGATGATTCAGGCACAGAGACAATTGCTTTGGAGAAACAAGAAGATGGACGCACATGGAGCTTCACGGGCTTACGCTATCTGTTGCCTCCTTCTGCTAACTCTGCCACCATTACAGTCAACATTGTCAAGCCTACGGGCACTACCAGCTACACTTACAACACCTCAGAGCAATTTGTGGCAGGTGATGTTATCAATATCGAGGGCAAATATACCGAAGCTATCGGAGTGACCCTGACGGGTACAATCATAGGTGCTAAATGGAACGAGGAGAAGACCATTTCGTTTGATTTCAACGAGCAGGGCACTCAGCCATCGGGAGACAATGCTGAAAAGAACACTCCTTCCACTCCTACGGACTACGTATTGGTGGATAACATCCCAGCGGTAGGAAGTACCTACCAAGGCTGTTACGTGCTCTCTGTGAGCGAAAATGAAGGCATTTCAGAGGTGCTGTTATTGTCTTCAAAGCAGAAGGCAACGATTTATGAAGATAAAGCGGATGAAGCAACAGCTTTGAGTGCTATTGAAGCCGCTATGCCTGACTGTGCTGTAAGTGGTATAGAAGGTTGGAGGTTGATGAATGGTGAAGAAATAGAACTTGTTCGTAAGAATAGGAGTAAAATATCTAATTTGAATACTGATGCCAAGTATTTGTATGTTAATTCAGATGGAAAGTTGAGAATCAGTAAGCTTTCAGCTACCCAAGTAACAGAGGGATTTTCTTTTGCTAGCACCGACATTCTCCGTCCTGTCGCCATCGTGAATATGAAAAAGTAGTAACGTTTTTATGCTTATAAGCGATACCTCAAAATAGGCTCTTCCTACACTACTTTGGCGGTGTGAGTCACACCGCCACCCTCGGTCTGACTCAGACCGGTACCCACGGTGTGACTCACACCGTTTTTGAGGCGCAGGAAGGGGTATAAAAGAAGCAGGGACTACATCCATGTAGATGCAGTCCCTGCTTTGCTTTTGATGTCTGCCGTTTTTATTCGGCGGTGATGATGATGCGGCGGTAGCTGACCAGCGAGTAAGGGCTGTCGTCATGCACTTCGCAGATGATGTGGAACGTCTGTCCTGCAGCATCCAAAGGGACAGACACAGCTGTTTGGGCTGTTTCGGTGTGGCTGAATACCAGTTGTCTCTTTCCTATTTCAGGTTGTTGCCACCAGCGGAAATGTAGATTATCGCCATCTGCATCAGAGGAGGAAGAGGCATCCAACTGAATGGTTTTGCCTGCTTTTGCGTTGATACGGATGGGTTGTCGTCCTTTGCTACGATTGATGATGACTTCTGGATTTCGCCCTCCTTTTCCTTCATGTGCCCACTGCATGCGGGCCATGAAGTCATTGAGTTCATCAGGATAGAAACGCTGCTTATACGCAATGCTGATGCTGCGTACGGGTTCTTCCCAACTGGTCCAGGCTGTTGTGAGCGAATCAGGGCAAAGTCCACGCACATGATAGCCAGCCCATCCGGCTTGTTGCGGGTCTTCGGGGTCGTTCAGTCCATGGGGCATGACATAGAGGAAACTGGGTGTGTCTCCTTCCACCCCCCACTTGTAGGTGGGATATTCATGGCCCAATGCTCCCTTTCCTTGTATGTGGTCAGCGTGCTTTGTCCAGTTCCGTTTGCCCAGTTCACATTGTTCCTGCCAGGTGCCCTCGTCCCAGATGAACTGTAAGTCGTCCTTGAATTCGCTGCGAAGCCACTGGTGGGAGCTGTAGGCGCGGTTCATGCGCATGCTGTACTGCATGTCTTGATCGGTGATGGTGTAGATGCGGAACTTGCTCACAAAGCGTTTCAGTTCCTCTGCGGTGCGGGTCTGCTTGACTCGCCAGATGGCTTGCGAGAGGGTGTTGGCCCCACCCCATGCTGCCACATAGATGGGACGTGGGTCGTCTTCATCTGCCAAGCGGATGAGCAGTTCGCTGCCTGGGGAGTCATTGCCTTCTCCAATGGCTTTGATGCCTCCTCGCTGACTGCCCATCACAGCACGACTCTTCACATAGTCAGCGCTGGGCCAATAACCAATATACTGGCTTCCGTTCTCTTTTTCCAGAGGGAGGAACTGAGTTTGGCTTGAGCGTTTCATCAAGTTCGGCACGTCCTTGCGGTAGGCTTCAATCACGCGGAAGAGGTATGCAGCCCACTCTTGGGGATAGGGGTCGCAGTTCCACCCAACAGACGTGATGAGTGCCTCTATCTCGAACATGTCGGCGTAGGCCATGAGACGTACCATCGACTCCATATCGTCGGGTTCCACATCGGCCGGTGCTATGTCGGTGCACACCACAAGGCGCGGTTTCAGTTCTTTCGTCTTGGCCATGCTGACGATGGGTGATGTGAGCATCATCAGTAGCAGCATGATGAAGGCTATTTGCTTCATGGGAGTGATGTCTATTTTATTGAGTGAGCAGTTTCTCAAGGGCTTGGCGACGCTCTTCCCAAGTGTTGTAGTCGTCGGCACGCAGCACTTTAGCACCCTTGACAGGGGCTGTAGTGAGGACGCAGGACTTGCAGCGCTTCTGTGCGAAGAGTTGGTCTGCTATAGCGTCGGCACCACCTATCTTGAACCAGCTCTCGGCTGTGTCGTTCTTGCCAGGCAGAAGCTGGATGATGAGGGGATTCTTTACGGCAATGGGAGTCGTATAGGTAGCAGTACCATTGTTGAGGTCATAGCGGACGGTTCCGTGAGGAATGTCAGCGCCCATCGCAGCGAAGGTGTAGTTGGCGTTTGGATGCTGGCAGATGCTGGGTTTAAAGCCTATAGAAGGTGCCAGGAACATGTTCTGTGGGTCGGCTACAGGGGTGCCATCTACCAGGAAGTAATAGGTGAAGGTGTTCAGTATGTGCTGCTTGATTTCAACCTGCCAAATGCCGTCGTTGTCACGCTGCATGTCGAGGGGCTCGGCGAATGGTTCTGCTACCAGCGTCAACTTGCTGGCCTCTGGAGCCTTGAAGCGGAAGATGATGCCGTCGGTCTTGTATTCGGGAGAAAGGATGGGTCGGGGGAAGAGGCGCGCCATCACTCCTGCTGTGAACTGAGGTTCCTGGCCCGTGGCTGCAAGTGCTGGCTTGCTGTTCTTCATGGCTTCTTCAGCAGCTTGTGGACGGAAGAGCAGGCGCAGGGTTTTGTCGAGGAAGTATTTGGCATTCATCCATGTGTGGCCAAACTTGTCGTGGGTGTATTCTTTCACAGAACGAATGCCATGCTTGTCGAGAAACTCCATATAGTCGCGTGCATTGCCGTAGAGGAAGTCATCGGTGCCTACACCCAGCCAGAAGAGGTGGAGCTTGCTGTTGGTGTCGGCAGCATTGTCATAGACACCAGGCAGTGTGGTGGAAGTGAACGAACTGTAGGAGCAGAGGTAGGAGAACTTGTCCAAGTGAGTCAATCCACAAGCAAGACCTTGGTTGCCACCTCGTGAGAAGCCTCCAATGGCGCGGTGGTCGGCATCGTTGATGGTGCGGTAGTGCTCCTCTACGTAGGGCATCAAATCGGTGGTGAGGTCGTTGCCGAACACGTCACCCATGCCCATCATGCCCTGTGGAGGTGTGGGCAGGAGTTTGGTGGGATTGCCGTAGGGCAGCACCACAATCATCTCTTCTGCATTGCCTTCAGCCAAAAGGTTGTCGAGGATGTAGTTCACGCGGCCTACCTTGTAATAGACTTCTTCCGTGTCGGTAGTGCCGCTGATGAGGTAGAATACAGGATATTTTTTCTGCTCGTTCCCCTTCTTGTAGTAGGATGGCGGCAGATAGATGACGGCATTGTTGGTGCCTTTCAGGCTCTGGGAATAGTAGTGGATGTACTCCACCATGCCGTGGGGCACATTCTTGATGTCGTGGGGCAGAGAGCCGTTCGGTGCTGGAATCTCCAAGAGGCTGTTCTTGAAACCCTCATTGGGGAAATACTGCTGGTTCTCAGGGTCCATCACACTCACTCCATTGACGATGAAGCTGTATGGATACATGTCGGGAGCTGCAGGGCCGAGAGTGGCAGTCCACAGGCCATCGGCGCCGCGAGTCATGGGGTTGCGTCCTGCAAATTGCACGTCCACTTGTACCTCTTTGGCATTGTTGTTCTTATACTGGAATGTTACTGTGCCATCTTTGTGGCAGATGGTGGACAACTGGGCTGAAGCCAGCAGCGTACAACCGAAAAATAGGTGTAAAAGGGTTGTTTTCTTCATGTTGGTTTGTTGTTATTTCAATAGGTCTTGAATCTTGGGGACGATCTGTTTGCGCGAGAGGTCTTCGGTGGTGTAGGTCACTCCTTCGCGCAGGGATGTGCCGAAGATGGTTTCGGCAATGTTCTTGGCGCCTTCGCCTGCATAGATGAAGTAGATGCCCTGCTGGATGGTGGGCTTTTCTTTTGTAGTCTCGGGGTCGGGATTGGGCACGAGGTTGTCTATCTTGGCGAAGAGCATGTCGCGGTTCTTCCGGGTCATCACTTTGGGCATAGCGGCCAACATGTGGTCGATGAAGGCGTCCATGTCGGCTTGCTTGCAGGCGAGGCTGCCGATGCCGATACGGTGGGCGTTGATGTCGTAGTCCTTGTAGTCGGACTCGAGGATGTCAACGTCGCTCATGCCGTCGTAGCTGTTGGCTGCTTCTTCCATCGCGAGGTTGATTCTGGCGACGGAGTCGACGGAGATGGCGAGTTGGGTGATGAGGGCTTGCCATGCGGCTGTGTCGGCGCGGCAGGTGGTGCTTTTGGTGAGGTTGCGCGTGTCGCTGATGATGCCTGCCAGCATGATGCAGGCGGCTTCACGGTCGATGGGCACGGCCAGCTCGCGGTAGCAGCGGAAGATGATGGTGTTGGTGGAGCCCACCATTTCGCGGCGCACGTAGGGAATGTTGGCGTCGAGGATGTCGCCTTCGACGTGGTGGTCTATCTTCTGCAGGATGATGGCTTCGTTGGCTCCGTCCACACATTGTGCATAGTCGGTGTGGTCGGTGAGGATGAGGCGTGTCTGGGGGTCGACGGAGGGTTTCAGTTCGGGCAATTTGAACTGGAACAGTTTGGCGATGTACTCGGTCTCGCGGTTGGTCTTGCTCGACACCTTTGCCTTGCAGTTGTAGCCCAAGGACTTCATCAGTTTGGCGTAAGAGAGAGCTGAGGTGACGGCATCCACATCGGGTGTCTTGTGGCCATAGACGTAGCAGGTGTCTGTGCCCCAATCGAGCGACTTGAGTTTGGCGCGGAAGGCAGCTCCTGTATCTGCCCCAAACTCATCTTCTGTGCAGGAGGTGAAAAGTGTCTGTCCAAAGACGGACAGAACGATCAACCAAAGGTTGAGAATGTATATCCGTTTCATGTTGTAGTTAGGGTGATGATTATTTTTTATTGTTGGCAAGGTGGTGTTCCAGAATCTGCTGGGCATGCTCCTTGGTCTTCACCTGCTTGCCTGCATAAATCTGCTCGATGATGCCCTCTTCGTTGATGATGAAGGTGGTGCGGATGGTGCCCATCGTCTTCTTGCCGTACATGTTCTTCTCTCCCCATGCGCCCATCGCTTCCAGCAGCGTGTGGTCCACATCGGCAATCAGGGGGAAGGGCAACTCGTGTTTCTCCTTGAACTTCACGTGTGAGGCAGCCGAGTCCTTGCTCACTCCCACTACCTCATAGCCTTTGCCCTGCAACTCGCCATAATGGTCTCTCAAGCTGCAAGCCTCAGCCGTACATCCACTGGTGTTGTCTTTTGGATAGAAGTACAGCACAAGCTTTCTGCCCTTGTAGTCACTCAGACGTACCTCTTTCCCGTTCTCGTCTTTGCCCAGCACCTCGGGCGCCTTGTCTCCAATGTTCATAATGTCATGGTTTTATTCTGTTTCATAGCAAAGGTACTACTTGTTTCTGATATCAACAAAAAAGTGCCGCAGATTTTCTCTGCGGCACTTCTTCAATATATATAATATGTATTAGTCTGCCAGCTTTGCCTTGATGAACTCGCGGTTGAGACGAGCGATGTTGGCAATGGTTTCGCACTTAGGACATACGGCCTCGCAGGCACGTGTGTTGGTGCAGTTACCAAAGCCGAGTTCGTCCATCTTGGCTACCATAGCCTTGGCACGGCGGGCTGCCTCTACGCGACCTTGTGGAAGAAGGGCGAGCTGAGATACCTTCGAGCTGACGAAGAGCATGGCAGAGCCATTCTTACAAGCTGCTACGCAAGCACCGCAACCGATGCAGGAAGCGCAGTCCATAGCCTCGTCGGCATCCTCCTTAGGGATGAGGATGGCGTTGGCATCCTGTGGAGCGCCTGTGCGAACAGTGGTGTAGCCACCAGCCTGGATAATCTTGTCGAAGGCGGTACGGTCCACCATGCAGTCCTTGATGACTGGGAAACCGGCAGAACGCCAAGGTTCGATAGTGATGACGTCGCCTTCGTTGAACTTACGCATGTAGAGCTGGCAAGTGGTAGCTCCACGCTCGGTCTTGCCGTGAGGCGTACCGTTGATGTAGAGTGAGCACATGCCGCAGATGCCCTCGCGGCAGTCGTGGTCAAACACGAAAGGCTCCTTGCCTTCCTCAATCAACTGCTCGTTGAGGATGTCGAGCATCTCCAGGAATGAAGTGTCACCAGGGATGTCCTTCATTACCTTCTCTTCAAAATGACCCGCATCTTTCGGACCATTCTGCTTCCAGTATTTTACTGTGAATGATTTTAATACTTTTTCAGCCATAGTTCCTTAGTTC
>CADAEK010000011.1:68992-75876 GCA_902786925.1 uncultured Bacteroidales bacterium | reverse complement strand
TAACATCAAGGTGGGTGACCACCTCAACCTGCGTTCAGCACAGGATGTGATTATTACCACCGGCGACGTGGTTATGTCCTACCAGCTCTCTGTCCGCAACGACGAGGCAAAGCTGAACCTCTTCATTCTTGAAGGCATCAAGGGTGCTATCAATGAGGAGGAGAAGACCGTCAACGTTGCTGTTACCGGCAGCAGCACCATCGACCTTGGCAATGCACTGTTTGAGGCTCTGGTCAGCGAGGATGCTGTCTGCCTTCCGGCAAGCGGCACACGTGCTGACTTCAAGCAGCCCTTCATTCTCACAGTCAGGGACAATACTGCAGAATCCAAGTACACCGTCAATGTAACGCAGATACAGTATCCTGTAGCAGTGTTCGTTGGCAATGCTGAGACCGTAGAACAGCTCAACGACGAAGAGAAAGCTGCTGCCAAGTGGCTCACGTCAAACATCGCAGGCTCTGCATACATCTCATGGAATGAAATTGCAGACAACCCTGACGTGCTGAAGGAATGTAAGCTGATATTCTTCCACCGTCATACTCCTGCCTATAAAAATTTCAATGACTTCAAGAGCAGCGAGACAGCTGCTATGGCTGCCCTGCCTATACTGTTGCTGCTGCCCTTGGCGCAATGCCTGAGGACGGCTGTCCTAACAACTGCTGGGGCGGCTCGGGCGAAGGCTCTGACAAGATGGGAGAAAAACCATGGAATCTGCCGGTATTTGACAAGACTCACCCTCTGTGGAATGATTTCACCGTGAATCCAAGCTATCCTTCCGAGACCTTCACCCTCGACCCTGACTACACCATCTGTAACTCAGCTTCTCAGTATCATTGGGACGGCGTAAGTGGTGACAACCTCTTCCAGAAGTTTGACGAGGTGACAGGAGGCAAGGCTCGCAGACTCGCTGGCAACGACAACGAGATATCATCCTGGGAGCTCAAGAATTACAATGGCGAGTTTGGCAAGGGCGGCATCATCTGCCTTGGCTCTGGAGTGCTCGACTGGAATTCTCCTACCCCATACGTGTCTAAATATCACGAGAACCTTGGCAAGCTCCTGCTGAATGCTTACCATTATCTCACAGGCGAGTAGTTATATAGTTCATAGTTCATAATTCATAGTTCATAGTTAGAGCTATATTAGCTACCTGTAAAAAAATAATCATCACGGTGGGGAACTAACAAGCCCCACCTTAAAACTGAAGAATCATGAAATTTAAACTATCAATAATTGGATGTTTGGTGTGCGGCGCACTCAGCGCTACCCTCACCTCATGCTACAAAGAGTATGAGCCAGATCCAGAGCCACAGAAGAATTGGAGTGGCACCACAGACCGTTTCAATTCTACTGACGAGCAGGGCTTTAGTACCTTCTACGTTCCCAGTATCATCAATCCGAAGGACAACGTAGGCGGCGTGGGCGACCCGATGCCTTTCTACGATGCAAAGAACGACGAGTTCAAGGTGCTCTATCTGCAAGACTATGCCCAGAACAAGGCATACTGTTTCCACCCCTATTGGGCAGTGGCAACAAAAGACGGAGCAAACTACACCTCCCTGGGCGAAGTCCTGTCTGCCGGTACCAGTGACTACCAGCAGGATGCAGCCCTCGGTACAGGCTGTTGTTACTATAATGAGGCAGACGGCCTTTACTACATCTACTATACTGGCGAGAACGGCAGATGCGAGAACCGCCAGGTGGTGATGCGCGCTACCTCTCCAGACTTCAAGACCTGGACACGCGACAATATGTGGCAGCTCAACGGTCCTGACTACGGATACAACGGCTTTGATTTCCGTGACCCACAGATATTCAAAGCTGACGACGGACTCTACCGCATGATTATTGCCACTAAGCCTGAGGCAGGAGGCAATAACGGTTGGTTTGCCGAGTTTAAGTCTGAAGACCTGAAGAACTGGGAAAACGTAGGACATTTCAATATGGTATGGGATCGTTTCTGTGAGTGTCCTGACGTGTTCAAGATGGGCAACTACTGGTATCTCGTTTACAGTGAGTCATTCAAGACCTCATGGAGCCGTAAGGTGAAGTATATGATGGCAGACTCCTGGGAGAACCTGAAGAAGTGTTTCAACGACCCAGGTGCCAACTGGCCTAAGGATGGTCGTGAAGGCGTGCTCGACACACGTGCTTTCTATGCCGGCAAGACTGCTTCTAACGGCACTGACCGCTACATTTGGGGCTGGTGTCCTTGGAGACAGGGTGCTGACAATGATGAGAAGAACATCAATGTCGGTGCTGGCGACGGCAACGAGCCTAAGTGGGGCGGCGCGCTGGTTTGCCACAAGATTCAGCAGAACGAGAACGGAACGCTGCAGCTCGTAGCAGTACCTGCCCTCGACAGCAAGTACAACAAGCCGGCTGACGCTACCATAATGCAGAGCGAAGGATATGCCGACGGCAAGCTCACAGGCGAAGATGCCTACGTGCTCTTCAGCCGTCTGGGATATCACAATCACATCAGCCTGACCGTGAAGACCGAAGGCAAGACAGACAAGTTCGGTATCTCTGTGTTCCGTGGCACTACTCCCGACTACTACTACACTATGGTTGTAAACCCCGAAGGCGATGAAAAGCGCAAGGTGAACTTCGAGCAGAAGGGCTACATCATCAAGGTAGAAGAAAAGGACGGAGAGGAAGTAGAGACAAAGATACCTGGCAAGGGCTTCATCGAGGCTGTTGACGGCTATATCTTCGATCGCCCTGAAGACAATGTGTACAACATCGACATCTACACCGACAACTCTGTGCTTGTTATGTATATCAACAACGCAGTTTGCTACACACAGCGCATCTATGGTATCCAGAAGAACTGCTGGAGCGTGGACAGCTATGGCGGCAATGTAATTTACCAAAAAGTCACCCAAGGTCTTCGTGCCTTGGGTGGCATATAAAACCTTAAACATTTTTTTATTAACCTCAAAAACATCATTATTATTATGAAAAAAGTATTTTTACTCTTGTGCCTTTTGGCAACAACCACCATCGCTACGGCCACGGATTTGTGGGAAGGTACGCACGCAGTAGATTGGTCTAACACGTTGACTATCGAAGCTGCTAAGTTTGCAGATGCTCAAGTGGGACAGAAAATCGTCGTTGAATTCAAAGATGCCACGGGAGAAGTCATCGAACTGCACAGCAACGGCGGCATGCTGCCCGGTACACGCTACGCCCACTACCTCTATGCCGACCAGCACGAAATGGGAGTGTTCATCACTCCGGGAATGCTTGCCTGTCTGAAGGAGCACGGAATGGAGATTTGCGGCAAGGGCTTCACCGCTACCAAGGTATGGTATGGCGACGGCAAGGACAATGTCGATGGGAACACAGTATGGACAGGCTACTTCTGGATGGACGAATGGAGTACGTTAGAGATGGCCAAGACCTCATTCGATGGTATCAACTGGAGCGACTACAAGGCTATCCGCTTCTATTCGGAGGCTAACCGCACGGATTATGTCATCAATGTGCTTACCAAGTGGGGGGATGGCGGCAAGTTGGGTGATCAGACGACGATGACCATGACTAACGAGTATGCCGAACTCAGCCTTGAGGGCATTGATATGGCTGCAAGACTTGATACTGACAGACTCATGGTTCAGTGCAACAAGGAAGGTGGTAATCCATTCAACTTCACGGCCATCGTGCTCGTCAAGAAAGAGGTGGATACGGGTGTCCGTGACCTAACAGCTCGTCATACAAGCACTGCTTCCAAGAATTTTAACCTTGCTGGCCAGCGTGTGGTTAATCCTGGCAAAGGATTTTATATAGTAGATGGCAGAAAGTGTTTCTTCAAATAAAGGTTAGTAGATATTTTTTAGTTAGTTAATTGGCAAAGAAGAAGATTGCTTTTCAGGATAACATTTATAGCAATAATGATGTAGTGAACGATTATTTGCAGAAAATGAAAAAGAAATAACAGGCCAGAAACGAGAATAACGTATAACTTTGCCGCAGATTATTAATAACTAAAGAAAAATGAGCATGATGAAGAGATGTTTAATGACAATGGTGGCCGTGATGACGCTGACAGTGGCTGAGGCTCAAAGGCTACGGGTAGGCGACGGAACGTCGGGAATGGTGGTGACGCCGCAGGCTTGCGAGCAAAGCATCGTTACACCGAAGGACACTGGAAGGTATCTGTGGCTGCCCATCGAGGAGAAGGCTCCCGAGGGGAAGGTGCAGGTTATCGTCGGCGGTATATTGCAGATGGAGCAGAACGTGCGTATGGCCCGCGAAAAGGTGGACTATTATGTGGCGTTGGACTTGCAGCCCTATCTCAGCGGCAAAATTGCTGAGCACACTAACGCGCTGCGCGTTTGTGTGCAGAATGTGCCAACGGGCAGCGTGTGCTTTAAGGAAATGGTGCAGAACGACGATGCAGATTTCGCACTGATAGATGAGAAATACCGTCCGATGTATCACCATACGCCGAAGCGCGGGTGGATGAACGACCCGAATGGCATGTTCTACAAGGATGGCGTTTGGAATCTCTATTATCAGTACAACCCCTACGGATCGATGTGGGGCAACATGCACTGGGGACACTCCACCTCTACCGATCTCATCCACTGGAAGGACGAGGGTGTGGCGTTGGCTCCCGACGTATGGGGCACCATGTTCAGCGGGTCGTGTGTAGTTAGAACACAGAGTATACAGAATGGAGATGTTGTGGCCATGTACACGGCAAGCCGTCCCACACCGTTTGGCGGTGACGTGCAGTCGCAGTGCATAGCTTTTTCCAACGATGGCGGTAAGACGTTTACGAAGTATGAAGGTAACCCCGTGCTGACGGCTGAAGACAAGGACTTCCGTGACCCGCGTCCCTTCTGGAACGAGGACATCAAGACATGGAACCTGATACTGGCTGCTGGTCAGGAGATGCGTATCTATTCATCTAAAGACTTGAAGTCATGGAAGTACGAAAGTTCGTTCGGCAAGGAATATGGTAATCACGGTGGTGTGTGGGAGTGTCCGGACCTATTTGAATTGAGAAATGGAGAAAATGAGAAAATGAGAAAGTGGGTGCTGATATGCAACATCAACCCAGGTGGACCTTTTGGTGGTAGTGCCACGCAGTACTTCGTGGGTCAGTTCGATGGACACAAGTTCACCTGTGAGTCGAAGCCTGAGATAACGAAGTGGCTCGATTATGGCAAGGACCACTATGCCACCGTCTCGTTCTATAATGCGCCAGACAATCGACGCACAGTGCTGGCATGGATGTCGAACTGGCAGTACGCTAACCAGGTGCCGACGAAGCAGTTCCGCAGTGCCAACTCGATAGCCCGCGACCTCGGACTGTTTGAGTGCAAGGGTGAGACCTACGTCAGCGTCGTACCCTCCAAGGAAATGCTGGCCGTGCGTGGCGCAAAGGTAAAGCAGCCGACAGAGGCCTGTGAGATAATCATCGACGTGAAGAAGCAGGCAGAGATAGTACTCTCAAATGCAAAGGGCGAGCAGGTCACGATGAAGTACGACGGTCTGAAGCAGACGTTCACAATGGACCGCACCAAAAGCGGCGACGTGAGCTTCAGCGATGCGTTCCCCTGCGTGACCGAGGCTCCGACATACGGCACCATCAAGCAACTGCGCCTCTTCATCGACCGCTGCAGTATTGAGGCTTTCGACGCCGACGGCAAAATGGCGATGACCAATCTCGTGTTCCCCTCTGAACCATACAATAATATAAAGGTAAAGAATGGTAAGTTTACAGTTTACGGTTTACAGCTTACAGATAATATGTCTGTGAACAGCGTACAAACCAAGTAATCATCTGTAAACTGTAAACAATAAACTGTAAACAGTAAATAAATATGGGTAATCAAAACAAATCCATTTATCTGATTCCTGTGATGCTCTGCTTCTTCTGCATGGGCTTCGTGGATCTGGTGGGCATTGCCTCCAACTATGTGAAGGAAGACCTGGGGCTGACGGACTCTGTAGCCAACGTATTCCCCTCGCTCGTGTTCTTTTGGTTCCTTATCTTCAGCGTGCCCACGGGTATGCTGATGAACAAGATTGGTCGTAAGAAGACTGTGCTGCTCTCGCTCGTGGTGACGGTGGTGTCGCTGCTGCTGCCGCTCTTTGGTGAGAACTTCGGCATCATGCTCGTAGCCTTCTCGCTCCTTGGCATCGGCAACGCCCTGATGCAGACATCGCTCAACCCACTGGTATCGACCGTGATGGGTGGCGGCAACCTGGCTTCGACGCTGACCTTCGGACAGTTCATTAAGGCTATTGCCTCGTTCTCAGCACCTTATCTCGCCATGTGGGGTGCCACGATGGTCATCCCTGAGTTCGGGCTGAACTGGCGCGTGCTTTTCGCCATCTTCCTTGTGGTTGGCATTCTCTCCACGATTTTGCTCTTCGTGACACCCATTGAGGAGCCGCCCGTAGAGGGCAAACCCTCTACCTTCGTGGAGTGCTTCAAGCTTCTCGGCACTCCCATCGTGTTGCTGTCGTTCCTCGGCATTATGTGCCATGTGGGCATCGACGTAGGCACGAATACAACGGCTCCGAAGATTCTGATGGAACGCCTCGGCATGACTCTCAACGAGGCCGCCTTTGCCACCTCGCTCTATTTCATATTCCGTACCCTCGGCTGTCTCACTGGCTCCTATTTCCTGCGTGTGTTGAAGATGCGTACGTTCTTCATCATCTCTGTCTGTATGATGGCGTTGTCCATGTGTGGCCTCTTTGTGGGCACAGAGCAGTGGATGCTCTACGCCGCTATCGCCCTCGTAGGCTACGGCAACTCGAATGTCTTCTCCATGTGCTTCGCCACCGCCCTCGAGTCGATGCCTGAGAAGCAGAACGAGGTATCGGGCCTGATGATTATGGGCCTTTTCGGCGGCACCATC
>CADAEK010000011.1:0-68965 GCA_902786925.1 uncultured Bacteroidales bacterium | reverse complement strand
ATGTTCTCGATAAGTCATGCACAGAGCCGAACTTGTTCGGACTATGTCATGGCGAGAGAACAAAAAACGAAGTTTAATTAAAAACCGCATAGAATATGATCAAACGTTATGTAGTAGGACTTGGAGAAGTCTTGTGGGATGTACTTCCCGAAGGTAAGAAACTGGGTGGAGCACCCGCCAACTTCGCCTATCATGCCGGGCAGTTCCTCGGTATGGACAACACCATCGCCGTCAGCGCACTCGGCGAGGACAAACTGGCTGAAGAAACCATCGAAGCCCTGAAGGAGCACGGCTTGAACGACCTGCTGCCCCGCGTGCCTTATCCAACAGGAACCGTGCAAGTGCAGCTCGACGAGCAGGGCATCCCCACGTATGATATCAAAGAGAATGTGGCTTGGGACAACATCCCCTTTGACGATGACATCGCTGAGATAGCCCGCAACTGCCGAGCCGTCTGCTTCGGATCGCTTGCCCAGCGCAACGTGGTGAGCCGCGAGACTATCCAGAAGTTCCTCGATGCCACGCCCGCCGATTGCATGAAGATTTTTGACATCAACCTGCGTCAGCAGTTCTACACGAAAGAAATCCTGAAAGAATCTTTCCAGCGTTGCAACATCCTGAAGATTAACGACGAGGAACTGGTACTCATTGGCCGTATGTTCGGCTATCCTGGTCTCGACATCGAGAACAAGTGCTGGCTCATCCTCGGCAAGTACAACCTCGATATGCTGGTGCTCACTTGTGGCACCAACGGTAGTTACGTCTTCCGTGCCTGAGGCCCATCGTACCGCCGTTCAGGTCTCCGCCTACGTCTGCACACAGAATGGAGCCATGCCAACCTATCCAGAAGAACTACTGAAATAAAGCAATCCTATTTCATTCAACGCCAGAACACATACCATGTTTGTTCTGGCGTTTTTAGTGCAATTGTTGTAGCCTATTAAACGTACGCACCTTTTAATGAAAGTTAAATACGTTAAATCTGCCCAAGCGCAAATATCACCGCGACGGTACACTTTCGAAAGCGGAAGTCATGCGAACGCAAGGAGCATTAAAGGAAGAGTAAAGGAACACTAAAGGAGGACTAAAGGAGCACTAAAGGAACACTAAAGGAGGACTCTTGCAAGTACTCAAGCACCTCCTAAGCTCTGCCTATGGTACGCCTAAGCTCCTCCTAGGCTGCTCCTAAGCTTACTCATGAGTATGGCTAGAGTATGGCGAAGGGCTGAGGGGTGAGGGCTGAAGGCTGAGGGATGAGGGCTGAGGGATGAGGGCAATTTATAATTAGGAATTAGGAATGAGGAATGAGGAATTATTACTTCTCATACCTCAGCGAAGCTAATTGTCAATTGTCAACTATCAACTGTCAACTATCAACTATCAACTGTCAACTGTCAACTATCAACTCTCCCCCATCGCGCCAGCCCAGAGCCGCCCAAGGCTCCTCGATTTCTGGGCCTTGCCCCAAGATTTAAATTAATTTGTTTGATTTGACTTCGTCGAGCTAAAGGTTCTTGCGAAGCAATTCCCCCAAGCCGCGCAAGCCCAACTATCAACTATCAACTATCAACTGTCAACTGTCAACTGTCAACTGTCTCTTCTCTTGTTGATTTCCCTGAGTTTGCCGAGTATCTGGGCTGCCCAAGTGTCGTCGCCTGCTTTCTGGTAACGGCAGTTGCCCGTGGAGGAGGGGGTGAAGAGGGTGCTATATTCGTGGGTGAGGGTGACGGTGCCGCGCTCGGAGAGAAGGAACTGCCCATCGCCTTCTACGGCTTGGATGACTGGCATCACGTCCCACATTCGCTGGCCGGTGTCACAGTTGCATTTCTCGTACACCAGTTTGATGGGGTGGATGTCTGTCCAGGAGATGTCGCTGATGACTTGCTCGGGCAGATAGTCCACGGCTTGGCCTACCTCCATGGGAGAGAAGACCATATCGACGTCTTGGGGCCAGAGACGGAAGAATTCGTGTGAGAAGGCGCTGGCTTGCTGGAAGTTGAAGTCGGGTTCTTCTGCATCGCCAAAGACACCGCCCTGCATGTAGATGCATTTCACTTTCCGCCGCACCAGCTCAACGCCATTGAGGGGCGAATACTCGTCGGCAGGAGACTGCAGGAGCTGTGCCAGGCACGTGACGAAGCCTGTGCAGACGATGCTGACGGAGTGGTCTTTTTGCTGGGCTAAGAGCTGGCGGTAGAGTTGCCAGCCATCGGGCAAGGTGCTGCAGTCGCTGACGGTGCGCTGGAACAGGGGACGTTCCTGAGCGTCTTTCAAGTGGGCGATATGTGCATAGTCAATCCATACCTGAGGTTGAGAGACGCCGTGACGTACCAAACCGATGGGCACGTTTCCATACCCGAAGTAGGTGTTCATGACATCTGCGAATGCGGCATTGTCTTCGCCTTCGCGGTCCACAACGACTCCTAAGAGTGTGCACTTCTGCTGGTTGGCATAGTGATAGAGCATCTCCAGGGCGAAGAGGTCATCGGTGGAAGAGCAGATGTCTGCATCGAGGATGATGGCTGGCACATCAATTTCTGGTTGCTGCGGGGCATTGTCGGCACGGCTACAGGCTGCCAACAGGCTGATGACGATGAGCGGGAGGACAGCCAGAAGCTGCTGCAGGGTTTTGGTGGGTCTCATAGTTGTTCTTTGGGGTTAATGGATGGACACTCTTTTGTGTTTCGACGGCAAAGGTAGTGGAAAAAAACCATAATTCATAATATTAAATTCATAATTCAAAATTCATAATTCATAATCCATAATTCATAATTCATAATTAGGGCTAACGCGGCCTTTGAGTAATTGACAGTTGACAGTTGACAATTGATAATTGATAATTGGGCTAACGCGATGCACGGAAAGAGTTTTCTCAATCGTAGTTAATTGACAGTTGACAGTTGATAGTTGACAGTTAAACTACAACTCCTAATTCCTCACTCCTAACTCCTCACTCCTAATTCCTAATTCCTCATTCCTAATTCCTCATTCCTAATTATAAATTGACCTTAGACATTTGACATTAGACATTTGACATTAGACATTAATTTTGTTGTTACAAATAAAAGTACTACCTTTGTCCCCAAATATTCATTTAAAACTCGATTCTTATGAAAACATTGGAGAAAATCTTTGCAGGAAAACTGCTGAACATCAAGGCTATCAAGTTGCAGCCAGAGAATCCGTTCACATGGGCAAGCGGATGGAAGTCGCCTTTTTATTGCGATAACCGCAAGACGCTGAGCTATCCTGACTTGCGCAATTTCGTGAAGCTGGAGATTTGCCGCGTGATTGAGGAGAACTTCCAGGATGTGGATGCGATTGCCGGTGTGGCTACAGGTGCTATCCCTCAGGGTGCGCTGGTGGCTGACGCGCTGCACAAGCCTTTTGTGTATGTACGCAGCAAACCAAAGGACCACGGTCTGGAGAACCTGATTGAGGGCGAACTGAAGCCTGGCATGAAGGTGGTGGTGATTGAGGACCTGATTTCTACAGGCGGCTCATCGCTGAAGGCTGTGGAGGCTATCCGCAACAATGGCTGTGAGGTGATTGGCATGGTGGCCAGCTACACGTATGGCTTCGATGTGGCCAAGAAGGCATTTGACGAGGCAAAGGTGAAGCTCATCACGCTGACGAACTACGAGGCTGTGCTGGAGGTGGCGCTGAAGACTGGCTATATCACAGAGGCTCAGATTCCTGTGCTGAACGAGTGGAGAGCGAACCCAAGCGAGTGGAGGAAAGAATGATGAATGATTAGTTAGGAGTTAGGAATTAGGAGTTAGGAGTTGCCATGCGGCTTGCTCCTAATAAGATACCTAACAGGGTAGCCAATCTAACTCCTAACTTCTAACTCCTAACTCCTAACTGAAAAATTATGGCAAAGTACGAAAGTCAGATTAAGCAGGTTCCATATAGCCAGAGTGCGGTGTATGCCAAACTAGCTGACTTGACGAACCTGGCGGTGATTAAGGAGCGGTTTGATGACCCGAATGTGCAGGCAAAGATTCCTGCCGACAAGGTGGAGGAGGTGCGCAATGCGGTGAACCAGATGGAGTTCACAGCAGACACGGTGAGCGCGCCTGCTGGTCCTATCGGCACGATTGCGGTGCAGATTGTGGACAGAGAGCCTGAGAAGTGCGTGAAGTTCACTTCAACGAACTCGCCTGTGGGCTTCAAGCTGTGGGTGCAGGTGCTTCCTACGAGTGACACAACAAGCAAAATCAAGGTGACGATTGACGCGGACCTGAACTTCTTCATGAAGCAGATGGTGGGCAGCCACCTGGAGAAAGGTGTGGACAAGTTTGCCGACATGCTGGCAATGATACCGTATGAATGATAAGTTAGGAGTTAGGAATTAGGAGTTAGGAGTTGCCATGCGGCTTGTGTCTCATAAGGTGCTCACAGAAAAAGAACTCCTAACTCCTAACTCCTAACTCCTAATTGAAAACTATGGATAAACTTTGGACGAAGAACGTCTCAATGACGAAGGAGATAGAGAAGTTCACCGTGGGCAGAGACCGCGAGATGGACCTCTATCTGGCGAAATATGATGTGCTGGGCTCGATGGCGCACATCACGATGTTGCAGTCGATTGACCTGCTGACGGCTGATGAGCTGAAGGTGCTCCTGAAGGAGCTGAAGGCCATCTACCAGCAGGCGGAGAAGGGCGAGTTTGTGATTGAGGAGGGAGTGGAGGATGTCCACTCGCAGGTGGAGATGCTGCTCACCCGCAAACTGGGCGACATCGGCAAGAAGATTCACTCGGGCAGAAGCCGCAATGACCAGGTGCTGGTGGACTTGAAACTGTTCATCCGTGACCAAATCAAGGAGATTGCGGGTCTGGTGAAGAATCTCTTTGATGAGCTCATCACGCAGTCGGAGCGCTACAAGAACGTGCTGATGCCGGGCTATACCCACCTGCAGGTGGCGATGCCCAGCTCGTTTGGCTTGTGGTTTGGCGCCTATGCTGAGGGACTGGTTGATGATATGCAGTATCTGCAGGCTGCGTGGAAAATCACGAACCGCAACCCTCTGGGTTCTGCGGCAGGCTATGGCAGCTCGTTCCCGCTGAACCGACAGATGACTACGGACCTCTTGGGCTTTGACTCAATGGACTACAATGTGGTGTATGCACAGATGGGACGCGGCAAGACCGAGCGGAACGTGGCGTTCTCGATGGCGAGTATCGCTGGCACGCTGGCCAAGCTGGCATTCGATGCCTGCATGTTCAACTCGCAGAACTTCAACTTTGTGAAGCTCCCTGCTGACTGCACCACGGGGTCGAGCATCATGCCCCACAAGAAGAATCCCGACGTGTTTGAGTTGACTCGTGCAAAGTGCAACAAGCTGCAGTCGCTGCCTGTCACCGTAACGATGATTATGAACAACCTTCCTGTGGGCTACTTCCGTGACCTGCAGATTATCAAGGAAGTGTTCCTCCCTGCCTTTGACGAACTGAAGGACTGCCTGCAGATGGCAGCATACATCATCAACAAGATGGAGGTGAACGAGCATATCCTTGACAATTCCATCTACGACCCGATGTTCTCGGTGGAGGAGGTGAACCGTCTGGCGCGTGAGGGCATGCCCTTCCGCGATGCCTACAAAAAGGTGGGACTCGACATCGAGGCGGGCAACTTCACCCCGAACAAGGATATTCACCATACTCACGAGGGCTCTATCGGCAACCTCTGCAATGACAAGATTCAAGCCCTCATGGACGAGGTAGTGAGCGGCTTCAAGTTCGAGAAGATGGAAGAGGCTGTAAAGGCCTTGCTGAAGGACTAACAACCCCATCCTCCTGTGGCTTAGAAACCCTTATTGACTATGATTTACAAGTATTGCGGACATTCTGGAGTGCAACTCCCTGTGCTGAGCCTGGGCCTGTGGCACAACTTTGGCAGCGTGGACGACTTCTCAGTAGCCACACAGATGGTGGTGCGGGCATTTGATGCGGGCATCTGCCACTTCGACTTGGCCAACAACTACGGACCTATGCCGGGGTCGGCAGAGACCAACTTCGGAAGGATTCTGAAGAGCCAGCTGGCAAGCCACAGGGACGAGATGTTTATTGCATCGAAGGCTGGACACGATATGTGGCCGGGGGTGTATGGCACAGGCAGCAGCAGGAAGAACCTGATGGCCAGTTGTGACCAGAGCCTGAAGCGCACAGGACTGGAGTATTTCGATATCTTCTACAGCCACCGCTACGACGGTGTGACGCCTGTGGAGGAGACGATGCAGGCGCTCATTGACCTGGTGCGGCAAGGAAAGGCGCTGTATGTGGGCATCTCGAAGTATCCGCCCGAATTGCAGCAGAAGTGCTATGACATCCTGAAGGAGGCGCATGTGCCTTGTCTGCTGAGCCAATACCGCTGCTCTATGTTTGACCCGAAAGCGAAAAACAACAATTTCCAGATTGCGGCTGACAATGGCAGCGGCATCATCTGTTTCTCGCCTCTGGCACAGGGCTTGCTGACTGGAAAGTATAACAATGGCATTCCTGAGGGCAGCCGTGCTGCAAGGAGCACCGGTTTCTTGCAGCAGAGCCAAGTAACGCCGGAGCGTGTGGAGGCCGTGAAGGAACTTGCAGCCATCGCTGAGGAGCGCGGACAGAGCATCGCACAGATGGCACTGGCCTGGGTGCTGGCAGATCAGCGTGTGACAAGCTGCATCATCGGCACGTCGTCGGTGGCACAATTGGAGAGCAATCTGGCGACGCTTTACAAACTGACTTTTAGCGAGGAAGAGATGACTCGCATCAACAACATTATCCAGCAACCCGAATTATGGTTTTAAAAGCACGTATTCTATTGTGCCTCATCGCGCTGACATTATGGTCAGCCTGCTCCGATGACACTACTTCCAAATACTCGAACAGAGCTCCCGTGAGGGCACGGTTTCATGTGCTGGAGTATGCCGAACTGACACAGGCTATCGGCAATCTGGGAGAGTATGCCACCATCAGGAGGCAGGTGGAGAACGGAGTGACGAAGATTCACATGACGTGCAGCACGGGCGCAGCTTTCTATAACTTTACCGCAGAGAGCAAGGGCTTTGAGTTCGGGTTGGGCGGACTGATTGTGGGCACAACCATCAACTCCGCAGGCGAAATGGAATATGTGTGTTATGACTTGGCATGCCCCATCTGTGACCGGGCTGGGCGACGCCTGAGCGTGGACGAGGGACTGGCAAAGTGTGCCCATTGCGGCGCTTCGTTCTACCTGAAGGACGAGGGCAGCCTCTACCAAAAGCCCACCAATGCGACGACAACTTCATACCGCACGAGACTTTACCAATACGGCATCACATACAATGGAGAAGACATCCACTTGTTCAACTGACCTGAAGGATAAAGCCGCACAGGGGTTTCTGTGGGGATTCATCAACAATGGTGCCATGCAGTTGCTCAATGCGGTGTGTGGCATCATTCTGGCTCGCCTGCTGACGAAGGCTGACTATGGCCTTGCAGGCGAGGTGGCTATCTTCTCCAGCATTGCTGCTGCCCTGCAAGAGAGCGGTTTTCTGGCGGCACTCACGAATCGAAAGAATGCCACTCATGCGGATTATAACGCGGTCTTCTGGTTCAATATCACGATGAGCCTATGCCTGTTCATCGTCCTTTTCTTTTGTGCGCCACTGATTGTGGACTTCTTTCATGAGCCTGAACTGCTGTGGCTGTCACGCTACGCTTTCATTGGGTTCTTTGTGGCCAGTTTCTCCATCACGCCACGTGCCATTCTGTTTAAGCAACTCCGAGTGAAGGAGCAGGCCATTATCAGCGTGATTGCCCTGCTGGTGTCGGGAACTGCTGGCATTGTGATGGCGTGGCTGCTGGCACCGCGAGATATGGGCTACTGGAGCATTCCCACCCAGAACATCATCTTTGTGGCGATGATCAGCATCTTGAGCTGGCACTATTCTGGCTGGAAGCCTTCCTTCCAGTTCAGCTTCCAACCCATCCGTGAGATGTTTGGCTTTTCATGCCGCCTACTCATCACGAATCTCTTCAATTGTTTTAACAACAGCGTATTCGCTTTTGTTTTTGGCTATTTCTACACCAAGAACGAAGTGGGCATTTATACTCAAGCCGACAAGTGGAACAAGATGGGCAGCCAACTCATCATCGGCATGGTGCAGGGCGTGGCACAGCCCATGTTTGTACAAGTGGGCAACGACGAGGAGCGCCTGCAACGTGTGTTCCGCAAGATGCTGCGCTTCACTTGCTTTATCTCCTTCCCTGCCATGTTAGGATTGGCACTGGTAGCACCCGAATTCATCGTGGTGCTGGTGGGTGAGAAGTGGCTGCCCAGTGCAGAACTGATGCAGCTATTATGCATTGCCGGCGCTTTCATGCCTATCACCACGCTGTATTCCAACTTCATGATTAGCCGGAACCGGTCTGATGTGTATATGTGGAATATCCTCTCGCAAGGACTCATCGTGCTGGGCACTCTGTGCGCTGTCAAGGTTTTCCAACTGTCATTCTGTGTGCCTCTCCCTGCATTGCAGGAGACGGCAGAAGGCTGGTCTATGGCTCTCCTACCCCACTCGTTATCGGGCATCCGGCTGATGGTGGTGGGCTATGTATGCATCTACATCGCCTGGCTCTTCCTGTGGCATTTCTTCCTATGGAAAGAAATCCGTCTGAATCTATGGACTGTGCTCAAGGACATTCTCCCGTTCGTAGGGATTGCCACGCTGGTAATGGGACTTACATACCTCTGCACCCGCACGATTGAACACAGACTGGTGTTGCTGCTCACCCGCATGCTGGTTGCTGCTATCCTGTACCTGGCTATCCTGTGGCTGCTCAAGGCGAAGATTCTGCGTGAAAGCCTTTCTTATCTCACCAAGCGGAAAGCGCATCATGCCTCTTAGGTCCTGATAAGAAGTTTTTTCCGCTTTTCTTGCGGCAATGTCGCAGAAAACCATTACTTTTGCAACAAATACTGAATAAACAACTTATAACTCTAACATTTTATGGCTCAAGCAACAGAATTTAAGTACGCTCCTATGTTCCAAATGGGCAAGGACGAAACAGAGTACCGACTGCTGACAAAGGAGGGTGTCTCTGTCGGCGAATTTGAAGGAAAAGAAATTGTGAAGGTGACTCCAGAAGCACTCACGTTGCTGGCTCAGCAGGCCTTCCACGATGTGGAATTCATGCTGCGCCGTGAGCATAACCTGCAGGTGGCTAAGATTCTGCGCGACCCTGAAGCGACAGAGAACGACAAATATGTGGCACTCCAGTTCCTGCGCAATGCAGAGACAGCGGCCAAAGGCATTCTTCCTTTCTGCCAAGACACTGGCACCGCTATTATTCATGGTGAGAAAGGACAGCAGGTATGGACTGGATTTGAGGATGAAGAGGCATTGTCAAAGGGTGTGTTCAACACGTTCACGCAGGACAACCTCCGCTACTCGCAGAATGCCCCTCTGAACATGTATGACGAGGTGAACACCAAGTGCAACCTCCCTGCACAGATAGACATCGAGGCTACAGAAGGCGCTGAATACCGCTTCGTGATGGTGGCTAAGGGTGGCGGCTCTGCCAACAAGACTTACTTCTACCCTATGACGAAGGCTACCATCCAGAACGAAGGCACACTGCTGCCATTCCTGGTGGAGAAGATGAAGAGCCTCGGCACTGCGGCTTGTCCTCCTTACCACATTGCATTTGTGATTGGTGGCACTTCTGCTGAGAAGAACCTGCTGACCGTGAAGTTGGCCTCCATCAAATATTACGATTCGCTTCCTACCACTGGCGACGAGACTGGACGCGCTTTCCGCGATGTGGACTTGGAGCAGAAGCTGCTGAAGGAAGCGTATAAGATTGGTCTTGGCGCACAGTTTGGCGGCAAGTATCTGGCACACGACATCCGCGTGATTCGTCTGCCACGTCACGGCGCAAGCTGCCCTATCGGTATGGGCGTGAGCTGCTCTGCTGACCGCAACATCAAGGCTAAAATTAACAAGGATGGCATCTGGCTCGAGGTGATGGACAGCAACCCATCAGAGCTGATTCCAGAAGAGCTGCGCCGTCCAGGTGAAGGTGGCAAGGGCATCGAGATTGACTTGAACAAGGGCATCGATGCTGTACGCGCTGAACTGAGCAAATATCCTGTATCTACCCGCGTGAACCTGAAGGGCACCATCATCGTGGCACGTGACATTGCTCACGCTAAACTGAAGGCTCGTCTGGATGCTGGCGAGGGAATGCCACAGTATTTCAAGGACTATCCTGTACTCTATGCAGGTCCTGCCAAGACTCCTGAAGGCTATCCTTGTGGTTCAATGGGTCCAACCACTGCTAACCGCATGGACCCATACGTAGATGAGTTCCAAGACAACGGCGCAAGCCTCGTGATGATTGCAAAGGGCAACCGCAGCGATGTGGTGACTGAAGCCTGCAAGAAGCATGGTGGCTTCTACCTCGGCACTATCGGTGGTGTGGCTGCTGTGCTGTCACAGTCGAGCATCAAGAGCATTGAGTGTGTGGAATATCCAGAACTGGGTATGGAAGCCATCTGGAAGATTGAAGTAGAAGACTTCCCTGCCTTTATCCTTGTGGATGACAAGGGCAACGATTTCTTCAAGCAACTGAAGCCCTGCACGGGATGCACCATCCTATAATTGAACAATGCGCTGGTTTGAACCGAATCTACAGAGGCTGTTGATGGAGGCGGGCAAGGAAGGATTACAGCTCAGCCACATTGTCCGCCACATCTGCAACATGGAGCCGCAGCTCTTTGGAGAAGGACACTCCTACGTGGAAGCCAGAAAGGAAATATACCAGTTTCTCCGCAGAGAAGACAAAAAGGAAGATTCGCCCTATCACTATGTGAAGAACAAACGCGGACACTTCTGCATAGACCAGACCAAGGTGGCAGAAGATGGGCAGATGAAAATAGAATTCGGAAACTAGTAGATGAGATAATTGACAAACTAGTTATTTAGCAAGTTTGTAGATTGCGTTCCATCCGGACAACAAACAAACCACTAAACAACCAAAGATATGGAAGACGTAAAAAAGTATTTGGAAGACGCTGAGGAAAAGATGGAGTTTGCAGCCATGCACCTCGAAGAAGCACTCAGCCGCATCCGCGCAGGACGTGCCAATGTGCATATCCTTGACGAAGTACGTGTGGACTCATACGGCAGTATGGTGCCCCTCAGCAATGTGGCATCGCTCAACACACCAGATGCTCGCAGCATCACCATCAAGCCTTGGGACAAGTCTATGCTCAAGGCGATTGAGAAGGCCATCATTGACTCACCTGTAGGTATCATGCCAGAGAACAACGGTGAAATCATCCGTCTGGGCATTCCGGCCTTGACCGAGGAACGCCGCCGCGATCTGACAAAACAGTGCTCTAAAGAGGCAGAGACGGCAAAAGTGAGTGTGCGCAATGCACGTCGCGATGCCATCGAAAAGCTGAAAAAGTCTATCAAGAACGGCACACCAGAAGACGTAGAGAAAGACTACGAGGACAAGGTTCAGAAGTCGCACGACAAGTACATCAAAAAGCTTGATGCCATGTTGGAGGCGAAGAACAAGGAGATCATGACTGTGTGATGCACGGACTTGTCATTCGCAACACGGGTTATAGTTATACCGTCAAATCAGATGCGGGAGATGTCTTTGACTGCAAGGTCAAAGGCAACTTCCGCATCCGTGGTATCCGCACAACCAATCCTGTAGCCATTGGCGACAGAGTCACTTTTACGCCCCAAGAGGTGGATGGCGATATTGAGCAAGCTAAGCAAGGCCTCATCACCGAACTGGATGACCGCAAGAACTATATCATCCGCAAATCGACGAACTTGTCCAAGCAGTCGCACATCATCGCCGCCAATGTGGACATGTGCTTCCTCATCGTGACCATCAAGCAGCCAGAAACCCCGCTGCAGTTCATAGACCGTTTCTTGGCAAGTGCTGAAGCCTATAGCGTTCCTGTCACTTTGGTGTTCAACAAGATTGACCTCATTGACGAAGAGTGGCAAGACTATTTGGAGGGTGTGGTGAATCTCTATGAGACCATTGGTTATCCTTGCCGCAAAGTCTCTGCCACAACGGGGGAAGGCATGGAGGCTCTGCGCACTGAATTGAATGGGAGAATCACCCTTCTTTCAGGCAATAGCGGTGTGGGAAAATCAACTCTGATTAATGCACTCTTCCCCTCGCTCAATTTACGCACCAGTGAAATCAGCGACGCCTACAACACTGGCAAGCACACCACGACATTCTCTGAAATGTATGAAACAGGAGATGGGGGCTACATTATTGACACTCCTGGCATCAAGGGATTTGGCACTTTCGACATGAAAAAGGAAGAGGTAGGACACTACTTCAAGGAAATCTTCCATTTTGCCGCTGATTGCCGCTTCAATAACTGCACCCATACCCATGAACCCCACTGCGCAGTGCGCGAAGCGGTGGAACGCCATGACATTGCAGAAAGCCGTTACAACTCTTACATCTCCATGCTCGATGACGAAAAAGAAGATAAATACAGGGCTGCTTATTAGTTGGGTGTTATGGATGGTGACACTGCCTTCCTTTGCTCAGCAAACGTATGATTCATGCATTGAGCAGGGGCTTGCGGCAACAAAAGCACAACGCTATGACGAAGCCATTGGACATTTCCGCCAAGCACTCCGACTTTCACCTGATGACATCCGCAATGCCCTCACCTATGCCAATATCGCGCATGTGCAGGTGGCACAAGGGGAGCCTCACAAAGCGCTTGTCAGTTACGACATGGCGTTAGGCATTGCACCACTCAATCTGCCCATTCTCAAAGCACAGGCAGACCTTTATCTTTCTTTGGGCAACCTCAACAAGGCGCTGATGAACTACAGCAAGATACTTGACATTGACCCCAATCATGTAGATGCATTGCTGAACCGTGCCTACATTCACCAGCAACACCGAGAATTTCTCAGCGCCAAAGAGGATTATGAACGCTTGCTCGCTCTCCAACCCGACAACTATGCCGCCTTGCTCGGTGTAGTTCTCCTTTATCAAAATGCAGACAAGCCCCAAGAAGCCCTATCGCGTCTATCTGTGCTCATAGACCAGTACCCAGACAAAGCTGAGCTCTATTCTATCCGTGCAGAAATTGAAGCAGAGGCTGGACAAACAGAACTGGCCCTAATGGACTTGGACAGAGCTATCGGTCTTGAGCCCGAAAACAAGAACCTTGTGCTTACCCGTGCATACCTCCACCTCAAAGAAGGCCACAAGCATCTTGCCAAAAAGGACTTTGAACGGGCCATTGAACTCGGCACTCCACGAGGACAGCTGAAAGAAGAACTCCGACAATGCCGATAGCGACTCCATCAACCACCTAAGAAGCGAAAAGGATGAGTTTCTCGTCCTCCCCATAGAAACCTCTATACAAACACAATCTTTTATTTACCTTTTCCCATGATAAAAAAGACTATTTTGACAGCTTTGGCAATGCTGACATTAGGTGCCAACATCATTTCGGCACAAGTAAAATTACAATCCAACAACATTGATGATGTGCTCAAAGCCATGACACTGGAAGAGAAAGCCATGCTTGTGGTGGGCGGAAACCGCAGGATTGAGTCACAAGAGGCCAACGGCATGCTGGGTGGACACGCGCGGCAAGTACCAGGAGCGGCAGGAATGACACAAGCCATTCCGCGGCTGGGCATCCCATCGAGTGTGCTGACTGATGGTCCTGCCGGCGTGAGAATCAATCCACGCCGTGAGAACGACCCCAACACTTATTTCTGTACGGGTTTCCCTGTGGGAACAGCGCTTGCCTGCACCTGGAACACGGAGCTAGTAGAAGAAGTGGGCAAGAGCATTGGCAATGAAGTGCTGGAGTATGGTTGCGACGTGCTATTGGCACCAGGCATGAATATTCACCGTTCTCCTCTCTGTGGGCGTAACTTCGAATACTTCTCAGAAGACCCATATGTAACAGGCAAAATTGCTGCTGCCTATGTACGGGGCATCCAGAGCCAAGGCGTAGGCACTTCCATCAAGCACTTTGCCGCCAACTCGCAAGAGACGAACCGCATGGGAGTGGACGAAGTGATGTCACAACGTGCCCTACGCGAGATCTATTTGAAAGGATTTGAAATTGCGGTGCGCGAGGCTGCCCCTTGGACGATCATGTCTTCATACAATCGTCTGAATGGACCTTATACTCAGGAAAGCAAGGACTTGCTAACAACTATCCTGCGCGACGAGTGGGGATTTGATGGCATCGTCATGACAGACTGGACAGGACTGCGCAATACAGCAGCCCAAATCCAAGCAGGCAATGACCTGATGGAGCCTGGTTCTGAATCACAAATCAAAGATATCATTGACAAGGTGAAGAGTGGCGCACTGGCAGAAAAAGACCTCGACATCTGCGTGAAAAGAATCTTGCAGTATCTGGTCAAGACTCCTTCATTCCGTTCATACGCCTTCTCAAATAAGCCCAACCTGGAAGCTCATGCAGCTGTGACACGCCGTAGCGCCACCGAGGGCATGGTGCTCTTGAAAAACGAGGGAAATGCGCTGCCTATGACGAATGTAAAAACGGTGTCGGTATTTGGCACCACATCCTATGACTTCATCGCTGGCGGCACTGGTTCTGGAGATGTCAACAAGGCACATACCATTGACTTGATGCAGGGATTGACGGAAGCAGGTTTGCAGGTTAACTCCAAACTTGCCACCCTCTACAAAGACTACCAGAAATACCAGCAGAGTCTCGCTGCTGCAGCACCTGCCCGTGGAGGATGGTTCCTGGGCAAAGCAGTATTGCCAGAGATGGCAGTCAGCCGCCCCATCGTGAATGTACAAGCGCAAGAATCAGACTTGGCTATTATCACTTTAGGCAGACAGGCTGGTGAAGGTTCAGACCGACATGAGGAGGGAGATTTCACCCTCACTGATGTGGAACGGCAAATGATTACAGATGTATGCAACGCTTTCCACTTGGCGGGAAAACCCGTGATAGTCGTGCTCAATATGGGCAACGTGCTTGAGACTGCTTCTTGGAAAGGAATGCCTGATGCCATTCTGCTGGCATGGCAACCCGGACAGGAAGGTGGCTATTCTGTGGCTGACGTGCTAACAGGCAAGGCTAATCCATCAGGAAAACTGACAATGACATGGCCTGTCAACCTGATTGACTTGCCATCCAGTGCCAATTTCCCCAATGTACGCACAGCCAACCGCACACGTGGCAACAACAAGGTGGAATTGCAAGACTTCACCAAGCACAAGGAAGGAATTTATGTAGGCTACCGCCACTTTGTGACGGAAGACAAAGAAGTGTCTTTCCCCTTTGGTTTTGGTCTGAGTTATACGACATTCGCATACAGCAAACCTGTAGTGAAAGCGACGAAAGATGGACTGGTCGCATCCATCACTGTTACGAACACGGGCAAGAGGCCAGGCAAAGAGGTGGTAGAGCTGTATGTAAGCGCTCCCGCAGGAGGACTGGACAAACCAGCTCGTGAACTGAAAGCGTTTGCCAAAACACGTGAGCTGAAGCCACAAGAAAGCCAGACCCTCACGATGAGCCTGTCCAACTACAATCTGGCTTCATATAACGAAGCCACACAAAGTTGGGAGACAGCCCCAGGCAAGTACACCATCAAATTTGGAGCCAGCGTGAACGACATCCGTGCCACTGGCACCTACAACTTAAGAAAGCAACACGTGGTGAAGTGCCACGATGTGCTGAAGCCCAGCATGGAGCTGTAACAGCAACGAACCCATTGAAGATTGCCCCTTCGCGACGGATTGAACCTTTTGGAGATTCTTTTATTGATAGAATAAAAGCCCAATTGCTAAATCGTAAAATAAATTGTAAAGGGGCAATCGCCAATTCGTAAATAATTGTGTATCTTTGCACTCAAAACATATTTGAATGAAAGAATTCGTAATAACAGAGGCGAAGGTGGAAACCGCTGTGTTGGTGGGGCTTATCACTCCACAACAGAACGAGAAAAAGACCGAGGAATATTTGAATGAACTTGAGTTCCTGGCAGAGACTGCAGGAGCCAAGGTCATCAAGCGTTATACCCAGAAAGTGAATGGCCCCAGCAGCGTCACCTATTTGGGTAGCGGCAAACTGGAGGAAATCGCTCAGTTCATCAAGGACAAACAAGATGAAGTGGATGCCTATTGGGAAGAGCAGATAGCACTGGGCAATCCCTATCAAGCTAGCATTGTAACAGGCACAAAAGCTCGCCACGGAGATGATTATACAGAGGATGATGAGATGGAGGCTCCCAAAAGCCGCAAACAGAAGAAATTGGAGAAGTTGCTGAAGAATCAACTGGCGGTGCAGGAGAACGTGCCTCAGCCTGTCGGAATGGTGATTTTTGACGACGAGCTCTCTGCCAAGCAAATGCGCAACATTGAGCAAGTGCTGCAAGTGAAGATTCTTGACCGCACTAGCCTCATCCTCGACATCTTTGCGATGCGTGCACAAACCGCTGCCGCTAAGACACAGGTAGAATTGGCACAATACCGCTATATGCTTCCACGACTCACCCGTCTGTGGACACACTTGGAACGACAGCGTGGCGGTAGCGTAGGACTCCGTGGTCCGGGTGAGACCCAGTTGGAGATGGACCAACGCATCATTCGCCACCGCATTTCATTGCTTAAGCAGCGCCTTGTGGAGATAGACCAACAGAAGACAACACAACGTAAGAACCGTGGTCGTCTGATCCGTGTGGCACTCGTAGGCTACACAAACGTGGGGAAATCCACGCTCATGAACTTGTTGGCCAAAAGTGAAATCTTTGCAGAGAACAAGCTCTTTGCCACGCTTGACACCACTGTGCGCAAGGTCATCATCAGCAATTTGCCATTTCTCCTTTCAGACACTGTCGGTTTCATCCGCAAACTGCCCACCGACCTTGTGGAGTCTTTCAAGAGCACACTCGATGAGGTGCGCGAGGCAGACCTCCTGCTTCACGTGGTCGATATCAGCCACCCGGACTTCGAAGAGCAGATTCAAGTCGTAGAGAAAACATTGGGAGACCTTGGATGCGCAGACAAGCCCCAGATGATTATCTTCAACAAGATAGATGCATATACATGGGTGGAGAAAGAGGCAGATGACCTGACACCACGCACCAAAGAGAACATTCCTCTGGACGAACTTATCCACACATGGATGGCCAAGCTGAATGACAACTGCTTATTCATCTCCGCCACCCAGCGCGAGAACGTGGAAGCGCTGAAGGAAGCCCTATACACAAAAGTGCGCGAGATGCACGTACAGAAATACCCATACAACGATTTTCTGTTCGACACTTACGACACAAATGGCGAAGGAGTGAATGCTGACGAATAACAATCAAAGTACATTAACACAAAAGGATAGATAAGAAAACCTTCAAACGGAGATATACTGATGAGAGAACTGACTGTGAACGAAATCGCTCAGCTAGAAGAGCGTGGATGTTGGGCCGAGGACTGGTCGGACATTCTGGTAGATGAAGGGTTTGTACCTTCATTCCTCAGCAACGTGATGCTTTACGGGCATAACGAAATAGGCAACCTGAACGGAACCGTCGAACTGGAAGAAGGCTTCCGTCGCCACTGCTGCGTACACAATGCCGTGCTCCGCAATGTCATTATAGGCGACGACTGCCTTGTAGAGAACATCCGCGGCTACATCTCCAACACCCAAATTGGTGACCGCTGCTATGTGGCCAATGTAGGAGTCATTACCAATCAAGAAGGGAGCACCTTCGGTTGTGGAACCGAAATCTCCGTACTCAATGAAGGTGGAGATGGCAATATCGTCATCTTCGAAGGCCTGACTGCACAACTTGCATGGCTCATGATCAACTTTCCCAAAGTGAAGAAGCTGGCCACAGTCAACACACAAATGACAGCTCCTCACATCGGTTCCAACTCCCGTGTGGTAGGCGTTAAAGAAATGAACAACGTGCGTATAGGAGAAGGGTGCGAAGTACAAGGCAGCTGCAAACTCAACAACTGCACGATTCTCAGCACAGATGATGCAGCGACACTCATCGGGTCTGACGTCATCATCGAGGACAGCGTGGTAGCAGCAGGAGCAAGCGTGATTGATGGGGCAAAAGTGTATTGTAGTTTCGTAGGCGAGTCTGTCCACATTGGCAAGGGTTTCTCTTCTGAGGCCAGTGTATTTTTCGCCAACAGCTACATGGACAACGGTGAGTCCTGTGCAGCCTTCTGCGGTCCCTTTGCCACCAGCCACCACAAGAGCACCCTGCTCATTGGCGGTGCTTTCTCCTTCTACAACGCAGGCTCTGGCACCAATCAAAGTAACCATGCCTATAAGATGGGGCCTATTCACTGGGGCACACTCGACAGGGGCAGCAAGACAGCCTCTGGCAGCCATATCCTTTGGCCCGCCCACGTCGGTTCATTCTCTATGGTCATGGGCAAGGTACAAAACCACCCTCAAGTACAAAAACTTCCATTCAGTTACGTGATTGCAGAAGGGCGTGACACATGGCTTGTCCCCGGTATCAACCTCCGCACGGTAGGCACCTGGCGTGATGTAGGCAAATGGCCTAAGCGCGACAAACGTCCACTCAGTGCTCGTACAGACCTCATCAACTACGCCTTCCCTAACCCTTACATCATTCAGTCTGTTCTTGATGGCAAAGCTCTGCTCGAAGAACTTCTGCAACAAAATCCAGAGAACACTGATGTCTTCACTTATGGCGGATGCCGCATCAAGCGCAGCGCCCTGCTCAAAGGCATCCAATACTACGAACTTGCCATCAAGTTGTTCCTCTACCATTGTTTCCAGGACAACACAGCAGAAACCAATGAGGCCAATGGAGGACGCTGGGTTGACATGATGGGCATGCTGGCACCTCAAAGCGAATTGGAAAGTGTGGCTCGCGACATCGAACGTGGCAGCATCAGCACAGCCAGTGAACTGTGTGACATCCTCCAGCAGATTCACCTGCACTACAAGCAGTACGAGCAGACCTATGCCAATTCCATCATGCAGCAGCAGGGCAGTAACCTCTTCATAGACCGCGACCATTGGTTCAGAGAGGCAGAGGAAGCCCATGCCCTTTGGCTCAAGATGGTGAAAGACGATGCGGAGAAGGAATTCCAAATGGGCGATGTAGATGCCGAACAGCTACGCGACTTCTTGGAAAGCGTGAAATAACCCTCTGCCCCCTTTCGGCAGAACTCAATACTAATTCAGCACGGAAAGATCATGCACCTCGCGTTTTCTTTCCGTGCTTTTCGTTTACGGACACATAGGGTTTCAAATTTAGAAAGATGTGTTACATGCCCACAAAGCCCGTCATTCTGGAAAAGGTAACTTTGCAAGGCAATATGAATTAACAACATCTTAAGACCTAAAACGTGTATGACTTGTATGAAAAAATGGGCGCTGACCATATTGGTAGCGCTAATCACAATGAGCCTGTCGGCACAGGAAGACAACACCGAAAAGCTTTGGTATGATGCTCCCGCCAAGATTTGGCTCGAAGCACTTCCTATCGGCAATTCTCACTTGGGAGCCATGGTGTATGGCGGCACACAGACAGAAGAAATCCAACTGAACGAAGAGACCTTCTGGTCGGGTGGCCCACATAACAACAATAGCACCACATCACTGAACTACTTAGGCCAAGTGAGAAGCCTCATTTTCGACGGAAAGGAAAAGGAAGCCGAAGATCTTATCAACCAGCAGTTCATTAAGGGTCCTCATGGCATGAAGTACCTGACACTGGGCAGCCTGAAGTTGCAGTATCAGGATTTGCAGCCTGGTAGTGTGACAGACTATCACCGCGAATTGGACCTCCGTACAGCCCTGTCGAAAGTGTCGTTCAAGGCGAACGGAACAGAATACACCCGTACCACATTTGCATCTATGGCAGATGGCATCATCGTGATGCGCCTGGAAGCAGACAAGGCCAGCGACATCACCATCCAGCATGGATGCACTTTCAATTCAACATACCGCACGGAAGAGGGTGGCATCGTTGCCAGCATCCAGGGGGTACACCATGAAGGCATCGATGGAAAACTAACTGCAGAATGCCTTTACAAGGTTGAGACAGACGGAACCGTGACCACCAATGGTGACAACGGAACCATTTCCCTGAAGGGAGCAAAGAGCGCCACGCTATACATCTCTGCCGCCACCAACTTCGTCAACTACAAAGATGTCAGTGGAAATGCCGCACAGAAGAATGCACAGTACATGAAGGCTGCCCAGCAGTATGACTACAAGGCTCTGATGGCTCGCCATATTGAAGCCTATCAGAAGCAATACAACCGAGTGCACCTGTCACTTCCCTCTTCTGCCAATAGCCAATTGCCTACCGACAAGCGCTTGGATGCCTTTGCTGGCAGCCAAGACTGGGGCATGGTGGCATTGCTCTTCAATTATGGCCGCTACCTGCTCATTTCATCGTCACAGCCAGGTGGACAGCCTGCCAACCTGCAGGGTGTGTGGAACGACAAGCGAGATGCACCATGGGACTCAAAATACACCATCAACATCAATGCCGAGATGAACTACTGGCCTGCTGAGGTGTGCAACCTGCAAGAGACCACTGAGCCGTTCTTCTCTATGATTAAGGACTTGAGCGAAACTGGTGCCATCACCGCGCAGCAAATGTATGGATGCAAGGGATGGATGGCCCACCACAATACAGACCTGTGGCGCATTGCTGGTCCTGTGGATGGAGCAGCATGGGGCATGTTCCCTAACGGTGGCGCATGGCTCGCCACACACCTGTGGCAGCACTACCTCTACACGGGTGACAAGAACTTCCTGCGCCAATGGTATCCCATCATCAAGGGTACTGCCGACTTCTATCTTGACTACATGCAGGAGCATCCCGTTTACCATTGGCTCGTCATGGTGCCTTCCGTAAGCCCAGAGCAGGGTCCAAGAGGCAAGGCCACACCCGTTACCGCTGGCTGCACAATGGACAACCAGATTGTGTTCGATGCCTTGTCCAACACACTGAGAGCAGCAGAAATCTTAGGTGAGGACAAAGCCTATCAGCAGACACTGAGAAAGACGATTGCGCAGTTGCCCCCCATGCAGATTGGCCAATACGGACAGCTGCAAGAGTGGCTGCAAGATGCCGATGATCCCAACAACCAGCATCGCCACATCTCACACCTGTATGGACTGTTCCCCTCTAACCAAATCAGCCCCTACTCTCACAACGAGCTTTTCGCTGCCGCTCAGGAGACACTGAGAGAGCGTGGCGATGAAGCTACAGGATGGAGCTTAGGTTGGAAAATCTGCTTCTGGGCCCGTATGCTGAACGGTGACCATGCCCTGACCATCTTGACCAACATGCTGAAGTTGCTGCCTTCTGAGATGGCATCCAGACAGTATCCGAATGGGCGCACCTTCCCCAACCTCTTCGACGCACATCCACCTTTCCAGATTGATGGCAACTTTGGTGCTACTGCCGGTATTGCAGAGATGCTGCTGCAAAGCCACGATGGTGCTGTGCACCTACTTCCTTCTTTGCCCACAAGCTGGAGCACAGGCGAGGTAACAGGTCTCAAGGCCCGTGGCGACTTCGAGGTGAGCATGAACTGGCAAGAAGGAAAGTTGTGCCAAGCCACAATCCGTTCCGGCATTGGCGGTGTCATTCGTCTGCGTTCTTACACACCTTTGAAGGGTGCTGGCCTGACCAAAGCGAAAGGCGCATGCCCCAATCCGCTCTATGCACCTGCCGAGGTAAAGACGCCTCTTCTCTCTTCTTCTCTGGCAAAGAAGCCATCTGCTGAATTGAAGACCGTGTATGAGTATGACCTCCGCACCGAGGCCGGTAAAGAATATAAGGTGTTCCAGGCGAATGCCACAGACGCGAAAGGAGCCAACAAAAACTCGAAGCGCCGTTAAATAATCATTGTAAAGAAACAGAGGATGGTGGTAGCTCCGGCTACCACCATCACATGAAAGAAATGAAGAAGCTACAACTTGCCTTTGCGCTACTGCTGCTCAGCGAAAACGGATGGGCACAGAATCCGATTGTGTCACATTGCTATACTGCTGACCCTGCACCAATGGCCTGCACAGCCAATGACAGCCTTTATGTCTATTGCGACGAGGACATGAATGTTCCTGGAGTGAATGACTTCTACTACATGGAACGCTGGCGTGTGTATTCCACCATTGATATGGTGAACTGGACCGACCACGGCGAAGCAATGCCTCGTACAGCTTTCAGCTGGGGGCGTGAAGGAACATGCTGGGCCAGCCAGTGTGTGGAGAAGAATGGTACCTACTATTGGTATATATGCCTGTCGAAGCCTAACGACTGGCGCCACTACATCGGTGTGGCGAAGAGCGACAAGCCTTCTGGCCCCTTCAAGGACGCCCTAAAGCAGCCTCTCGTCAACACAGGCGAAGGTGGCGACATCGACCCCACGGTCTTCATCGACGATGACGGGAAAGCCTATCTCTATTGGGGAAACAACAAACTCCGCTATGCCAAACTGAGAAGCAACATGCTGATGCTCGACAAAAGCAGCGGCAAGAATGGCATCGTGGAAGTGCCGCTGACCGCAGAAGCATTTGGTGGTGTAAAGGTGGACGACAAGGTGACCGGAAAGGACTGCTATGAGGAAGGGCCTTGGCTTGACAAGCGTGGGGACAACTACTACCTGATGTATGCAGCAGGTGGTGTGCCCGAGCACATCTCCTACAGCATGAGCAAAAGCCCTGAAGGACCTTGGGAATATAAGGGTCAAGTCATGACACAGCAGAACACTGGCTCATTCACCAACCACAGCGGCATGGTACACTACAAAGGAAAGGATTACTTCTTCTACCACACAGGGTGGGCGCCAGGCGGAGGCGGATTCAACCGCAGCATGGCAGTGGAAGAGATGCACTTCAACGAGGATGGCACCATCCGTCCCATCACATCAACCCATCAAGGCGTGAAAGCACTCTGCACCATGAACCCCTATGAGCAGCAGCAGGCAGAAACGCTCAATGCCGCTTATGGCATTCACGTGGTTGGCAACGAGAAGACAGGCGTGTATGTGACAGACATTCATGCAGGAGATTCCATGCGCGTGGCCAATATTGACTTCGGGACAAAGGGAGCCCAATCCATCACGCTACGCATCGCTGCTGCCTCCAATGCGGGCACATTAGTGATACGTCAAGACCATGCACGCGGAAGGGTCTTGGGACGTTTCCGCATAGAATCAACAGGAGGACTGGATGTTTGGGAAGAGCGCACGTTTGACTTGACAAACATACCTACTGGCACACATAGCCTCCACTTCAGCTTTGCGGGCAGCAGCACAGAAACCCTCTTCAACTGGGACTGGTGGCGCTTCAATACCTCCACAACCCACATTGACGAGACACTAGTTCAGACTGACGAAGAAACCTCCGTGTTCTACACGCTGCAGGGCACACCTGTCACCACCCCCACCAAGGGCATCTATCTCCGCAAAGGAAAGACGGTGATAATTCATTAGGCATACCCCTAAGAGGGGCGCTCATTGCGCCTCTCAGGCGGTGTGACTCACACCGAGGGTGGCGGTCTGAGTCAGACCGAGGGTACCGGTGTGACTCACACCGTTTAAGAGGCTGTTGAAGAACAACACTTCTTATAAAGAAAACGAATGATTTTGCCGAGCGGGGTGTAACGAATGCCCCAATCGCGAATGGCTTCCGCAAAGAGCGCCTCAATACGAGGGTCTTTTTGCGGATTTTCTATGCGCGTAAGGGAGAGAGGCTGCTGAAGAGGCTCACGGTCGAACTCAAAGCGCTGAAGAATGGAAAAGGCACGGAAATGTGTGCCGCGCTGCAAGCCTATGTTCCGCACAAGCGTGTGGGCAGGAGTGAGGCACAGGCCATTTGCTTTGTATATAGCGATTTCCCAACAGATGTCCCATGGAATCGGGCGCTTGTCCAGGCTCTTCAAACAAGGAAACACGCCTCCATATTGAAGAGCGTCAAGATCGGACGCTGTCAAACCCAGAAGTGCCTCCTCACGAGTCTTGTAATGCACAAAATACTGCTGCCAGCGGTCACGCCAAGTGCCCCACCCCCAACCAGACATGTGAGGCGTGAAGTAGAAAGGATATTGAGGGCCAGAAGACGAAGAAGCTTCCGTTGACGGCTGGTTGCCTTTGGAGAAAACGGGAAGGCTCAAGTTCGTAAAACCTGCCACATGCATGACACGTGGCACATTGGCATAGAGGTCGAAGGCCTGATTCATGTATTGGAGATAGTAAGGAGACGTACAGATGTCATCCTCCAGCACGATGATGCGGTCGTGGGTCTCAAACACTTGGGCTATACCTTCGGTAATGTTCCGTTCAAGATAAATGTTTTCAGGACGCTCAACGAGGGTCATGCTTTTCAATAGCCCCTTCTGCTCTACTTCAGCTTTGACTTGGTGGAGAAGGGCACGGACCTCCTTTACTTGTTCCCATGACTTTTCATCTTTTCCTCCATCCGAAAAGACATATAATGCAGTGTCCTTGGCAAGCGTGTTGGCAAGGAGAGCTTCGAGAGTTCTCTTCGTGTTGTCGGCACGGTTATAGACGAAAAGGGCAACGGGTGCTGTCATAAAGCGAAAAGTGGAACGTTCATGTGGTCTGTCTCAGCATGGCAAGTTACAGAGCGTTTCCGTTTACGGGTTATCTATCTTAGTTTTTGAGGGTCTCAGCATAGAAGACTGCATGCCCCTTGCGCTGATTCTCGGGCGGAAGGGTCATGTAGTTGGCATAGATGTTGCCTACATAAGCATGAGGGCGAGCAGGCGCCATGAATGTGTCCCCCTCGAACTGAATGGTGGACACAGGGAAGATGTCTTCGTTGCGATGCATCACCCCATAACCATTGGTCTTGATGTCGTTGCCAGTATGCTCTTTCTTGGAAAGCAAGAGGCAAGCCACCTGCCACACCGTCCAATACCAAGCACGCTTGGCTCCAAACCAGAAGAGCTCTGCCACAGAGCGCCATGAGTAATAGTGCTTCGTGGAGAGAATGCCATTGGCCCTGTTGTAACCCCGCAAGACACGCTTGCAGAAAGCTTTGGACACCTTGGGATAAGGTTCCAATGGGAAGATATCTACAAACACGCCTTTGGGATAGCTCTGATGGAAATCATCATCAGCCTCCACCAAGAAGGAGTCGCGGTCGCGCACCTTAATCATGGGCAGGCGAGAAGGGTCGTCCTCTGGTGTCTGCAACTGCAGCCATTCGGGAAGGTCAGCCTTGGCAGCCGCCACAAAACGAGGAATGTCAGCCTTGCGCATGGCAATGTCGATGTCATCATCCCATGGGATAAAGCCCCCATGACGGACAGCCCCCAGAATGGTGCCGCCATCCAACCAGTAGTCGATGTGGTGAGCCACACATACGGCATGTATCTCTTTCAGTATGGCAAGTTCCTTGAGCTGTATAGCCCGCAGGTGACGTTGCATGTAAGTCTGTAGTATATCCATGTTTGCCATTTCGTAAAATAATTTACGCCTCTTTCTTTACATCCCCTGAAACATCGGCTAAAGCCTTGGCGGGCTTTTTCCAACGGCCCGACAGCCAAGGAACTTTCTCCACGTATGGAATCAGCAGGAAGCAGATTCCAAAGAGGAAAAAGAGAAGAATAATATAATCGTCCCAATGTCCCCGAAGCGTGTGAACGTTAGCTGAACGCACAATCTTGTAGAACATCAGGATAGGATAATGTGCCACAAAGAAGACCATAGAGTGCTCGCCGATGTAGTTCAGAACAGGAACGCGAGGCGTGCGAATCGAGAGCAAGAGACCTGAAATGCCACAGAGCGCAAGGGTGATGTTGAGTACCACAATATAGGGATTGCCTTCCCACACATTGTCGGACATGGTATATTTGCCCGCGAACACGCCATTCAGACAGATGAACACGGCAAACAGGATGCCTGACACGGCCAAGGTGATGTTCTCTCCCATCTTCTCAATGGCAAAGTGCCACACACGTCCCAGATAGAACAGGTAGATGCCGATGAACACATTGTCGAAGCTAAACCACAGCGGATTCCCCTTCGTGTAGAGCCAATGGCTGAGGAACGGCAACAGGAAGATGAACCAGTGTATCTTGAAGTTGCGCTTGCGTCCGAAGAGGGTGACGCTGAAGAGTGGAGGCACCTTGGAGATGAGGTGAGCCACTACATAAGCCATGAAGAAGGAGAAGAGGAACCAGCAGGGAATGTTGCCATAGAACTGGCTCGTAGTCCACAAGTGCTTGATGTCGATTTGACGAACCAAAGAGTTGCGAGGGTCAAGGATAAAGGTGGTGAAGAAGAAGTAAATGATGTTTCCGATGGTGCCCCAGACCAGATAAGGAATCATCAGACGCTTGAACTTATCCTTCAGGTAGGCCTTCGTGTCGCCTGAAACCGTCTTGTTGAAGTAGCCTGCCTTGAAGAAGAAGAAGGACATGAAGAAGTAGCTCCACTGCATGACGGGAGTCCACCAGTCTTCTTGACCAAAGCCACAGGCACTGGTGACATGCAGGGTAATCATGCGGATGATACAGATGCCGCACAGAAGGTCGAAGGCATGATTGCGTTGTTTCATTTTCTACCGAACAAATATTCTTTGAACAATGGACTGATGCGCAAGACATGACTGGTCAACAGGCAGAAGACTGTAACCAGCACGCCTCCCATGAGGGTGAGCGTCACATCAAGCACAAAATTGGGTTGATGAGCATTGATCCACTGCCCCACTTCTGGCCACTTGGGCAGGAAGATGAAATGAAGCAGATAAATGTCGAGCGTACGGGTACCAACGTATTGCAGGCCACGCCCGAGGAGTGTTTGCCGAGTGAATATCTTCTGATAGTGAAAGAAGAACATGACCACAGCAAAGAGAAGTGAGTACATGGCCAGCTTATGAGGAAGGTTGGCCCACTCCAAGCGGAACGTATGCCACTTGAGGAAGTCGGCACAGCTCACAAAGGCAACCAAAGCCAACACAGGGAAGAACCACTTTGAACAGAAGAGGCGCTGCACCTGTGGCCAGAAACGATGTACCAGATTGCCCATCAGGAAGAAGTGCATGAATCGGAATGTCTGCACCATAGAACTGTACAGCATGAAGTCTGTCTTATACCACTTGCCCAGCGTTTGAGGCAGGTAGAGCGACAGCGATGCTAACAAGCTCACCACCCACAAGACTGCCACAGCACCATGCTCGGCCTTCTTGCCGAAAGGCTGGGAGAAGGCTGCCGTGAGGTAATATATCAGGAACATCTGCAAGAGCACCCATGTGAACCAATAACCACCTTTGGTGGGGCTATGCATGCACTTCATGAAGCCTTCTGCAAAAGGTATCTTCCACCTCACGACGAGATACACACACAAGAACACCAAAGCGGGAAGCACCTGTACTTTTATCTTCTTCCATGTGAGGGACGCAAAACTTTGAGGTGTCCAAATCCACGTGGACTTGTATGCTAAGAAACCGCTGACAAAGAAGAATAGAGGCATACGGAACAGCACCTGAAGAGAGAGGGAGAGAGAGAGTCTCTCGGACTCAACGAAACCGTTCTGTGCCACATGATAGGCTACCACCAAAAGCATGGTGAAGCCACGCATGGCATCAAGCCATTCCATCCTCTGACGTGGAGCGGGGGCTGCTATCTGGGGAGATTCATTTCCTTCCATATAATCGTTCTACTAATTGGTCACTCTTGCCACTCACCAACTTGCGAGTGAACATCTTTCCACTGGCTATCAACGTATCGTAATCGGTCTCATCCATCACCTTGATGACGGGATCGTAAACAATGTAATGCAAAGGGGTCAAGGCCGCCAATCCTGGATATTCACCTTGGAACAACTGACACCGAGATGCCCATTGGGGGGAATTGAACACAATCGTCTGAATCAAGGTTTCCGCTGGTCCAAAGGAGTTGACGAAATAACGGCGAATGGCTGGCTCCATTGTGTACATATTATATATATAAGATGCCAGCTGCTCGCTGATACACCACCAAGCAGCACCTTTGTAGAGATGCCAACGATCTCCTTCAACCACAAAAGAAAGAGGTTTTCGCAGTCCTAAGGCACCCTTCACTTGGCGGCAGAGAATGCTCAGCCACTGGTTGCCCTTATTGCCCAAGAGAGGTATTTTGAAGAAGGGACGCGCCAATGTATAGCCGTCACGCTGCCCGCCACGAATATATGGAGTGTCCATACAAATGCCGCTCAATACCTCTTGGTCTCCCAATCCCTCTAACCATTCCGTAATGCGCTCGTTGCTCCACAGGGGGTAGTCCATGCCCGACAGGAAGAAGATGCGGTCGAATTTGAAAGGATGATTGACAGCAGCCTTGATGAGTGCCATCTGATATTCCACCTCAAGAATCGTGCCCCAACGCACATCAATACGCGGAGTGATAAAGTGTACATTACTCTTTCCTTCCAAGGCCTTCTGAAAGGGAGTGATATCCGACTTCTTGTCGATGTGGATAAAGAAGTGGGCATCGGGATGCAGCGCCTCCACAAGCCGCTTGAGCTGAGGGGCATCCGTGTGAGCTGATATAAGATAAGCTATATTCATTTTACCGTAAATTCTTGAACATTTGTGTTTGACTCTGATGAAAGACTTGTTTGTCCTGCACGGGGACGAGACCATCTGCCACTTAACCACGGCACTTTCTCCACATACGGCACAAGCCAGGTGCAGAAGCCGAAGATGAAGACGAGCAGGATGATGAAGTCGTCCCAATGACCATAGATACTATGCCCAAAGGAAATATGGGTAAAGCGATAAAACTGTAGCAAAGGATAGTGCGCCACAAAGTAAACCATGGAATGCTGACCAATGTAGTTCACCACGGGCACTCGAGGCAAAGGCAGCTTAATCAGAATACCTGACAAGCCGATAAGGATTATCATCGTGTTGAAGAACGCTGCCAAGGGTTCACCCCGGAAGAGATTCGTGCTCATCACATACTCTCCATGCCACAGCACGTTCAGCACTACAAAAGCCACAATCAAAACAGACGAGAGCGCTAAGGTTACACCTCGTCCCATACGGTCAATAGCCCAATGCCAAGTGCGGCCCAGGTTGAAGAAGAACACACCCATGAAGACGTTGCTCAGACTCATCGGCAATGGGTTCTTCAACGTCCACATCCAGTAGCTGAGGAATGGGCATGCTAATATCACCACCGTTTGGAACACTGAGATGGGCTTGACAATATGAATCTTCTTGATGAAGTGCACCAACACGTATGCGGCCCAGAAGGAGAACAGGAACCACACAGGCTCGTTGCCCCAGAATGAGCTGGTCTGCCACAGATGACTCCACTCCATCGGCTCGACAGGATGATGATAACGCTGAATCTCAAACGGCAGATAAAGCGCATAGATGATGAACCCTATCGTTCCCCACACTACATAAGGAACCAACAAGCGCTTCGTCTTGTCGGTGATGTATGCCTTCGTGTCGCCCGACACCGTCTTGTTGAAATAGCCTGCCTTGAAGAAGAAGAAGCACATGAAGAAGAATGACCATGCCATTACCTCACTCCACCATGCATCCATTCTGTGACCACAGAACGTTATGGTGTGCAGGGTTATCATGCGAATAATACAGATGCCACACAAGAAATCGAATGTATGATTACGCTCTTTCATCTATGCTGAATCTTCAATCGAATACGGTTCATAAGGCTCGCAGAACTGCTCGCACTCACATCATAAGCAGGGTTCACATTTCTGCTTGGGGTTTTAGGCCATCTCCCGCTGAGCCAAGGAATCTTCTCCACATAGGGTACAAGCCAAGTGCAGGTAATCAAGATGAACAACATCATGAGAATCACATCTTCCCAATGCTTCACTACGGTGTGATGGAAAACCAGATGAGTGAAAGCGTAGAGGTAGATAAGAGGGTAATGCCCTACAAAATAGACCATGGAGTGTTCACCTATATAGCCCACTACTGGTACACGCCGCATCGGCAAGGCCAGCAGCAAGCCGGAGATACCCAACAGGGCACACACCGTGTTGACTCCTGCGCCCCAAGGGCGATGCACAAAGAGGTTCATGCTCATATCGTACTCGCCGTGCCACAGCTTGTTGCCCACGACAAACTCTGCAATCATCAGCACGCTGGCTATCACCAGCACATACTTCGGCACGCGTGCCTGCAACCATCGCCACATACGGCCCAGATAGAAGAAGAAGATACCGATGAACACATTGTTAAGCCCCATCCACAATGGGTTGTGCTGCTTCCACAAGTAGTAGCTGATGAAGGGGAAGGTGACTGCCGCCCACTTCAGATACTTCACCTTGTTCATGAAGAACACCGACACATACGACATGAAGAAGGAGAAGAGGAACCACACAGGCGGATTGCCCCAGAAATGGCTATACTTCCACACATGGTCCCAGCGCAACATTCGATGGAACTTGTGGAAACTGTCGGGGAAGATGAATAAGAAACCGAAGTAGATGAGACTGCCGATGATGCCCCACGCGACGTAAGGCACCAGCAAGCGCTTCACTCGGTCTTCGATATAGGGCTTCGTCTTTCCATTCAACCCTTTGTTGAAATAGCCTGCTTTGAAGAAGAAGAACGACATGAAGAAGAACGACCAAGCCATCACTTTGGCGAACCAATACTCATTCCGCTCCCCACACGTGCCCATCACGTGCAGGAGAATCATGCGGAGGATACAAAGCCCGCAGAGGAAGTCAAAAGCATGGTTCCGTTGCTTCATGGTAGTTTTACTGTTGTTGTTCACGTTGGCAGACGTTGCCCGGTTCTCTTCTTACTCTTTACCCTTCACCGTCAGTCGGTCCTCCAGCATACGTTCCATATAAGACTGGATGATGGCCTTCAGTTCTCGTTCCATCTGCTGTTCCAGCTTGCCCGTAGTGCCCAACAGGTTCTTCTTGTTATACCAGTCTTTCTTATAGTTGTAGAAGGCCTTCGCCTGCCCGTCGTCGGTAAACTGCAACACGTAGTCGCCTTTCACATACTGATAAATGCCATTCGTATTGTTCACCGCCCAAGTCAAGCTGTCTGGCGTGTTCAAGAGGTCGGTACCGAAGGCCACATAAGGCTTCGTATAGCCAAGGTGATTCAGCACAGTGGGCATGATGTCCACCTGCTGAGCAACGGCGTGACGTCGTTGAGGAGCAATCTCCCCTGAGGGGTCAAAGATGATGATGGGCACACTAAACACGCCCAAGTCTGTCTGGTAATAAGGTTCCGACGTCAGGTTGGTGTGGTCTGCTGTCAGCACAAAGATGGTGTTCTTATACCAAGGTTGCTTCTTCGCCGTCTCAAAGAAGAGGCGCAAGGCGTTATCCACATAACGGATGCACTTGTGCATGACGTTGTCATCACCCGGTTCGTCTTTGTAGATATCCTTATAGCGTGCAGGCACCTTGTAGGGGTGATGCGAACTGGCCGTAAAGACAGATGTGATGAACGGTTCCTTCATCTCACTCATCTTCAAGGCATAGAACTGCAGGAACTCCTCGTCCCAGATGGCCCACATGCCGTCGAAGTCCTTGTCGCCGTTGAAACGCTTATCCTGGTTATACTCCGTTCTGCCCAGATATTGTTGGTAACCCGTTGATTTGGCAAAGGCTTCAAAGCCCATCGAGCCATTCTCCGCTCCGTGGAAGAAGGCTGAAGAATAGCCCACCTTGCTCAACTCGCCAGCCAGACCGCTCACCTCATTCATCGATGCAGGTGTCAAGAAGAATGGCTCTATGAATCGAGGGATGCTTGAGAGGATAGACGGCATGCCATCAATGCTCTTGCGTCCATTAGCGAAGGAATAATCGAAAGTCAGCGAGTGCTGAATCAGCGAATCGGTGAAAGGTGTGAAGCCTTCATAGTCGTTCAGTCCGCCGATATACTCTCTGCCGTAGCTCTCCATAATGAGCACCACCACATTCTTCTTGTTCATCACCACCGTGTCGGCAGGTGTATAGACGGGAACATAGATTGTGTCAAGCTCTTCACGGGAGAAGAATTGAGGGTCGGAGAAGACATTCTTGTTGATGGTACGAATCATCGAGAATGGCGTATTCAGAATGAGAGCCGCCTCCGAAGTGCGGTTCACATATTGATTGGCATTGCTGATGGTGATGGGACGCACCGCCTTGGTTGCACCGCCACGCATTCCAGCAATGGTAAGGGGAATGTACAAGCCAAAGCACAGCAAGTGAATGACATAATAAATCGCATAGTCTTTCAGCATCCGCACCTTGAAGTGCCCCTTGGGCTTCACATAGCAGATGATGAGCCCTGCTATCAGCAAGATACCCAGCAGCACCAGATACCAGTGGCGCAGCACTTCCACGCCCATCACATCGCCGATGTTGCCCTCGTTGCTGAACTCCTGAAAGACAGACGATGTGGTGCGCCGGCCCGTGTATTGGAAATAGACGGCGTCTGCCAGATTCGCCACCAGACAGATGGCATTCATCACCACATACACCCACTTTGCCACAGTCTGCCACCCGTCGCGTTCTTTCCAATGCAGCGGCAGAAGCATCAAGATGGCATAGAGCGCGTTTGTGTAGAGGATAGCCGAGGTGTCAAACATCCAACAGCCCTTCAGCGCCTCTGTGAAGGAAAGCGTGTCAAAGCCTTCCGAGAGGACCGCCCAGTTCTCCAGCAGATAGGCCAAGCGGCATATACCGTATGCCACATAGACGAGTGCCAAGTTGCAGAGGAAAGCCAATGGGCTTGAGATAAATGACTTCTTAAGTTGTATGCGTTTCATGTCTCGTTTCGTTTTTAATGAAGTTTTATGCCCAGGGAATCAATCAGTGTCCCCTTCTCGGCATCGAATGCCGTCACGACGAGGGTGTCGCCGCTGATGCGCACTTTCTGATAAGTGCGGATATCTTTCTCAATCCTGTCAAAGCGTCCTTCGGGCGGATTGATGCGATAGGCTTTGGGGGAGCAGTGGCTGATGATATGGATTGAAGAAGGCTGGCTGCTGGAGGAGGATGACTTTACAGTCCGACGCGCATAGGCATGCTCGTGCCCCTGCAACACAAGAGCCACGTCATACTGCTGAATCAAATCGTCGAACATCCATCGCTGAATCAAGTTGTTCAAGTTGCCCTTGACGGAATAGAGCGGATGGTGCATCACCACAATCTTCCATTTCGCCGTGCTGGCCTCCAGCTTCTCTTTGAGCCATTGCCGCTGTGTCCACAAGTAGAAGAACTCGCGGTTGCTGTCAAGGCAGAAGAACTGCACATCCTTATAGCGGAAGGTGAACACCTGGTTCTCGCCCACCATCGAGTCCAAGAAGTATGAATGAATGAGGGAAAAACGGCGTTCGAGTGTGCAGATGAGCCCCTTCAGATAGTCGTGATTGCCCGTCACCGTCAGCACAGGCACCGCCTGTCCCACAGAGTCGAGTGTCTCAAAAGTCTCGTTCCAGAAGGCATCTGTGGGGCGCTCTGTCAAGTCGCCGCCACACACGAAGAACTCGACATCGGGGTGCCGACGAAAAGCATTCTTCAGCAACTGGTTGGCAATGCCACCGATGGTGTCTTGAATATCACCCATATACAGGAAAGACGTTTCACGCTCCTGAGGTGCTGGCACATGGAACTCATGCCAGTCGCCGGCGTTCTCGCCTGTCCACACACGGTAACGATAGTTGTGTCCAGCCTCCAAGTCTCGCAAGCGGGCCACGTAGTAGGCAGCCTTGCCGCTTCGCGACTCGAACACTTCCCCTCTTGCGCCCACGTGCTGCACGCCTTGGGTTTCCTGATTCTCCAGTTCTACCCACGCTTCGCGCAAGACGGTGTCACACATCCAGCTGACATTGCGGCTGTGAAGTCCATCTTCGTCGCCAAACGTCAGCAGCACTCTTGCAGGCACTTCCGTCGGCACATACGGCGCTTCTTCCGGATTGTGGAACCACACTCTCCAACGGCTGGCGCACCATATCACCAGTGCTCCAACTACGACTAAAAGCGTCCATGTGCCAACATTCTTCTTTTTCATGCCCTTCATTTCAAAAGATCATTCAGCACGTGTGCTGATTAGCACACCTGGCTGCCGCCCTTCACAGGCTTCTCCACGGTGGTCACGCTGATGGTGCCGTCGTAGTTCTCGGCTGAGAGAATCATGCCTTCGCTCACCAGTCCATTCTTGAACTCACGTGGAGCCAAGTTGGCAATGAAGAGCACCTGCTTGCCCACCAACTGCTCTGGCTCATACCACTGAGCAATGCCGCTCACGATGGTGCGACCCTTTGGTGTACCGTCGTCCAGCTTGAACTTCAAGAGCTTCTTCATCTTAGGCACGCGCTCGCATTCCAGCACGGTAGCCACACGGATATCGAGTTTGGTGAAATCGTCAAAAGCGACAGTCTCCTTCACGGGAGCCACTTCTGCATTAGCCGCCTCGTTAGCCTTGATGGTAGCCTCCAGCTTGTCGGTCTGGAACTTGATGGCCTCATCCTCAATCTTCGAGAAGAGGAGAGTTGGCTTGCCGAGTTGCTTGCCAGCAGGCAGCAAGTCGGTCTTGCCGAGGTCTTCCCAGTTAAGAGTCTCCATGTTAATCATGTCGCGGAGCTTAGCTGAAGAGAAAGGCAGGAATGGTTCAAACGCAATGGCCAGATTGGCAGTGAGCTGCAGGGAGATATAGATGATGGTCTTCACGCGCTCAGGATCAGTCTTGATGACCTTCCAAGGCTCTTCGTCAGCAATGTACTTGTTACCGATGCGGGCCAGGTTCATCGCCTCCTTCTGTGCCTCGCGGAACTTGAAGCCCTCGATGAGTTTCTCCACGTTGTCCTTCACCGATGCGAACTCTGCAAGTGTAGCCTTATCGGCATCCGTCAGTTCGCCACACTCTGGCACGATGCCATCATAGTATTTCTGCGTGAGCTGCAGAGCGCGGTTCACGAAGTTGCCATATACAGCCACCAGCTCGTTGTTGCAACGCGCCTGGAAATCAGCCCAAGTGAAGTCATTGTCCTTGGTCTCGGGCGCATTGGCTGTGAGCACATAGCGAAGCTCGTCCTGGCGGTTAGGCAGCTCTTCCAGATATTCGTTGAGCCATACGGCATAGTTCTTTGAAGTAGAAATCTTGTTGCCCTCCAGGTTCAAGAACTCGTTGCTGGGCACGTTGTCAGGCAGGATGTAGTCGCCGTGTGCCTTCAGCATGGATGGGAACACGATGCAGTGGAACACGATGTTGTCCTTGCCGATGAAGTGAATCAGGCGGGTGTCCTCATCCTGCCACCATTTCTGCCAGGTGCCCCACTTCTCGGGCTCGTTCTCGCAGAGTTCCTTGGTGTTGGAGATATAGCCGATGGGGGCATCGAACCACACATAGAGCACCTTACCCTCAGCACCTTCTACAGGCACGGGGATGCCCCAGTCGAGGTCGCGCGTCACAGCACGAGGCTTCAGGCCTCCGTCCAACCAGCTCTTGCACTGGCCATACACATTGCTGCGCCATTCGGGATGACCCTTCAGAATCCAGTCCTCAAGCCAGCCCTGATACTGGTCAAGCGGCAAGTACCAGTGCTTGGTGGCCTTCTTCACCAGCGGATTGCCGTTGATAGCGTTCACGGGATTGATAAGCTCTTCGGGAGAGAGTGTTGCGCCACACTTCTCGCACTGGTCGCCGTATGCGCCCTCTGCGTGGCAGCGTGGGCACTCACCCTTGATGTTGCGGTCAGTGAGGAACTGCTTCGTCTCCTCGTCATAGAACTGTTCCGAGGTAATTTCCACAAATTTGCCGTCATCGTAGAGCTTCTTGAAGAAGTCAGCGGCAAACTGATGATGCGTCTTGCTGGTGGTGCGGCTGAAAATGTCGAAGCTGATGCCAAAATCAGCAAAGGACTTCTTGATGATGCCGTTGTAACGGTCCACCACGTCCTGCACGGTGCATCCCTCCTTCTTCGCACGAATCGTCACAGGCACACCATGCTCATCACTACCACACACAAACATCACCTCACGTCCCTTCAGTCGCAAGTATCTTACATAGATGTCGGCGGGCACATACACTCCAGCCAAGTGACCAATGTGCACAGGTCCGTTGGCGTATGGCAGCGCTGCCGTCACCGTTGTTCTCTTGAAATTCTTTTGTTCCATGTTTCTGATTGATTACTATACAGTTTGCAAAGGTACTGATTTATTTTGGGACAAGAGGGGTTCAACCCCTTTTTTTTATGCTGTGCAGCGCTTTTCGGAAGGGGAACCCACAAAATGACAATCCACAACGACGAAGGAAGGAAAACAAAGCGCCCTGAATAGAAATGTAACACTACCGCATGTTACATATGTCACACAACCTATGTTACATTTGTAACACAGGGCATGTAACGTTTGCAACACACGGTGTGTTACAAACGTTACACAGACGTTTTCAAGACTGTTACAAACGGCAACAAAAAAGGCCGGCAGACTCGCTGCCGACCTTTATGATTATCGTCTTTAACTTCTTCCGAATTAGAAGTTTACATATGCGCCAAAAGTAATATTGTTACCACTTACGCCGAGGTCGAAGCCATTAGTCTTGAGCTCATCATACTTTGAGTAAGAGTAGGCAATGCCACCAACGTGAGCAACGAGGCTAACCTTTGGGCTCAAAGCGTAAGAGATACCTGGCTTAATAGCAATCTGCCAAGCGTTAATACTGTTGTCATCGCCACAGATATGAATGTTTCCATAAGTGAAACCACCATCTGCGAAGAATGAGAAATTACCTGCCTTAGCAAAAGTGTAACGGAGGTATGGGTTCAAGATGAACGCGTTAGCATATTGGTCATCACCAACAGTACGACCCATCATTTTGGCACCTTCCTCTCCGTGCAGGAAACCAATTTCAACGGCAACATCAATCTTGTCATTGAGCTTGTAACCAATTTCAGGAAGAATAGAGAAATTGTTAGCCTTGCCTACTTCAACCTTGTGATTAGTTGTTCTCTGGTAGTTATAACCAAGTTCACCACCTACCCAAAGCTGAGCGTTTGCTGTGAGAGACACTACTGCAACGAATGCAGCCAAAAATAACTTTTTCATAGTGCTTAATTGTAATTTAATTAACTCTTGTTCCTACTCTTTTTTTAATCACTTTATCAATTAACCCACGTCAGGTTTTCGGATTCCCCTTCCATGGGGTAGCGGCACAAAGGTAAAGCCTTTCTTCCTATCTCGTATCACTTTTTAACAAAAAGCAGACTTTTAGGACAAAGTTTCCTCTGTTTAGAACAAATTGAACGCCTATCTCGAAAGATTTTCACCTTTTTTAGAGTATGTGACGAAGAAAATACCTACTTTTGCATGTTTTTAACATGAATTATGGGAGATAACACTCAATATAAATATCTCACGAAGATTGATTACCCGGCAGACTTGCGACAGTTGAAAGTGAAGGAGTTGCCCGCGGTGTGCGATGAATTGAGGCGTGACATCATTGAAGAACTGGCCATGAACCCAGGCCATTTGGCATCAAGTCTGGGTGCGGTGGAGTTGACAGTGGCGCTGCACTACGTGTTCAACACACCGTATGACCGAATCGTGTGGGACGTGGGACATCAAGCATACGGACACAAGATACTCACAGGACGGCGTGACCGCTTCTGTACCAACCGTAAGCTGAACGGCCTGAAACCTTTCCCCCATCCTGACGAAAGCGAATATGACACTTTCTGCTGCGGACATGCCAGCAACTCCATATCGGCAGCATTGGGCATGGCTGTGGCTGCTCGGCTGAAGAAGGAAGACCGGAAGGTGGTGGCCGTGATTGGCGACGGTGCAATGAGTGGTGGTTTGGCGTTCGAAGGCATCAACAACACCGCTACCACGCCTAACGACATGCTGATTGTGCTGAACGACAACGACATGTCCATCGACCATAGCGTGGGCGGCATGCGCAAGTACTTGCTGCAGCTCACCACAAACTCCACTTACAACCGCATCCGTTACCGCCTGTCAAGGAAGCTCTTCAACTGGGGCATCCTCACGGAGAAACGCCGTAAGGGGCTCATCCGCTTCACCAACAGCTTGAAGTCGGTGCTGACACGTCAGAAGAACATCTTCGAAGGCATGGACATCCGCTACTTCGGTCCTGCCGAAGGCAACGACGTAGTGGAACTGGTGCGCATTCTGCAAGCGATTAAGGAGATGAAGGGACCTAAGCTCCTGCACATCCACACGACCAAAGGATACGGCTACGCACCTGCCGAAGAGGATGCCACCATCTGGCACGCTCCTGGCAAGTTCGATCCTGACACAGGCGAGCGCATCGTGAATCGCGACGAAAAGCCATGTCCGCCCAAGTTCCAGGATGTGTTTGGCACAACGCTCCTTGAGCTGGCACAACAGAACCCCAAGATTGTGGGCATCACCCCCGCTATGCCGACAGGCTGTTCTATGAACATCATGATGAACGCCATGCCCGATCGTGTATTCGACGTGGGCATCGCAGAAGGTCATGCTGTTACCTTCTCTGGAGGTTTGGCCAAGGACGGAATGATACCTTTCTGCAACATCTACTCGTCGTTCATGCAGCGCGCCTACGACAACATCATCCACGACGCAGCCACGATGCGGCTCAACATGGTGCTCTGTCTGGACCGCGCTGGACTGGTGGGAGAAGATGGCTCCACACATCACGGAGCGTTCGACCTCGCTTTCTTGCGCCCCATCCCTAACCTGACCATTGCTTCGCCGCTGAACGAGCCCGAACTGCGCCGACTGATGTACACAGCGCAACTGCCCAACAACGGCACCTTCGTGATTCGCTATCCACGAGGATGCGGCAACACGGTGGACTGGCGATGCGAGCTCGAAGCTCTTCCCATCGGCAAGGGCCAGAAACTGAAAGACGGAAAGGGCATTGCCGTACTGAGCCTCGGCCCCTTGGGCGTGGAGGCTGAGAAGGCCATCTCGATTACAGAACTGAAGTGGCTGAATGCCCATGCGGCACAGCCTCTGCATATAGCGCACTACGACATGCGCTTCCTCAAGCCTATCGATGAAGACATCCTGCATGAAGTGGGACAGAACTTCCAGCAGGTGGTCACCATCGAAGACGGCGTCATCGCCGGAGGATTGGGCAGCGCAGTACTGGAATTCTTTGCCGATCACGGCTATCAGATTCCCGTCCACCGCATCGGTCTCCCCGACCACTTCGTGATGCACGGAACGGTGGCACAGCTTCGACGCCAATGCGGCATTGATGCTGAAGGAATTGCAGAAGTGTTGGACAAACTAACAAATGAATTGAAATGAAGATAGTCATTGCTGGCGCAGGCGCCGTGGGCACACATTTGGCCCGCATGTTGTCAAACGACAACCAAGACGTTGTGCTGATTGATGCCAACGAGAGCAAACTTGCACGATGGAGCAACGAGCTGGACATCATGACGCTGGTGAGACAACCCACATCCATCGCGGGGTTGAAAGATGCCGAAGTGAACCGCGCCGACCTCTTCATTGCCGTCACTCCCAACGAGAGCGAGAACCTCACGTGCGCCATGCTGGCGAAGCAACTGGGCGCTAAGAAGACCGTTGCGCGTGTGGACAACTACGAATACATGAAGCCCGAGAACTTGGAGTACTTCAAGAACATGGGCGTGGAGTCGCTGATTTATCCTGAACTGCTGGCTGCCGAGGACATCGCTGCCAGCTCACGCTACAGCTGGGTGCGCCAGTTGTGGGAGTTCAACGGGGGCGAGCTCTTGCTGCTCAGCGTGAAGATGCACGACGCTAACCCTAAGGACGAACGGGAAATCAGCAACAAGGAGAACCAACTGGTGGGGCACACGCTGAAGGAAATCGGCCGGACACATGGCCACTGCTTCCACGTGGTAGCCATCCGACGCGACGAAGAGACCATCAGCCCGCATGGCGATGAGCGGATTCTGCCACGCGACCTGGTGTTCTTCATGACGACGAAGGACAACCTCCCCATCATCCGCCACCTTACGGGCAAGGATGACTATCCGTCTGTAAAGAACAGCCTCATCATTGGAGGCGGGAAGCTCTCTGTACGTGCCAGCTGGACACTCGCACCACTGCACAACAACGTGAAGATTATTGAGCCGAACCCTGCACGCACCGAGCAGCTGCCATCACTTGCAGCTCCAAAGACCATGATTCTGCAAGGAGAAGGCTACGACATGGACCTGCTCAACGATGAGGGATATGGCAGCACAGAGGCACTCATTGCCCTGACTGACAATGACCAACAGAACATACTGGCCTGTGTGGCCGCTCGACGCCGAGGCATCCGCAAGACCATTGCGCAGGTGGAGAACCTCGACTACTTCGACATGGCCAACGACCTCGACATCGGCACCATCATCAACAAGAAGATGATTGCAGCGAGCCACATCTACCGCATGTTGCTGAAGGGCGATGTGGACAATGTGAAGATGCTGACTATCGGCAAGGCTGACGTGGCGGAGTTCATCGTCAAACCGGACTCGAAGGTAACCAAGAAGAAGGTGATGGACCTTTGTCTTCCCTTCGGCATGAACATCGGTGGCATGTCGCGCGACGGCAAATCCATGCTCGTCAGCGGAGCCACCCAACTGCAGGCAGGCGACAAGGTGGTGGTATTTTGTGTCAGCGGAACACTAAGAAAACTGGATAAGTACTTTAAGTAATGGTAAACTGGAAACTCATCGCAAAGGTCATGGGATACCTCCTCTTCATCGAGGCAGGACTCATGATGCTGTGCCAGGTGGTGTGCTGGATTTACGGAGAGGGCGTGAAAGCCTTCTCTGTGCCCATCGCTATCGCCCTGCTGCTGGGCTGCATCGGCGTGCTTGCCAGCAAGAATGCAGGCATGAAGATGGGACGCAAGGACGGATACATCGTCGTCTCTGCCGTGTGGGTACTCTTCACCCTTATCGGTATGCTACCATTCCTGTTTGATGGCCATGTCACCGATGTTTCCAGCGCTTTCTTCGAGACCATGTCAGGGTTCACCAGCACCGGCGCTACCATCATCGACAATATCGACATCATACCCCATGGCCTGCTCTTTTGGCGCAGCCTCACCCAATGGATTGGCGGCATCGGCATCGTGTTCTTCACCATCGCTATCCTGCCGGCTTTCGGTGTGGGCGAAGTGAAGCTCTTTGCAGCAGAGGCAACAGGCCCTATGCACAACAAGGTGCACCCCCGCATCTCTATGGCGGTGCGCTGGATTGGTGGCGTGTATGTGGGGCTCACCATCCTTTGCATCTTGGCGCTTGTCATCTGCGGCATGCCCACGTTTGATGCCATCAACTACTCTATGTGCACCACCGCTACGGGTGGCTACGGCACTCACTCCGACCTGCTGGGAGACCTCTACCACTCGCCAGCTATTGAGTATGTGCTCATCTTCTTCATGTTTGTGTCTGGCATCAATTACACATTAATATATTATACGATGCTGAAGGGAAAGGTGAAGAAGTTCTTCAGCGATGCCGAGCTCAAGGCCTATATCCTCATCGTGCTGGGAGCCTCGTGCATCTGTGCCTTTTTCTTGGCGCTCAACGACCCCATCCACAACATCGAGGATGCGATTCGCCACAGCCTCTTCACGGTCATCTCCCTGCAGACCACCACAGGACTTGCTACGGTCGATTACACGCTCTGGCCTGTTCAGCTCATGCCCGTCTTGCTCTTCGTCATGTTCGCAGGCGCATGTTCGGGCAGCACCAGCGGTGGTTTCAAGTGTGTGCGCCTCAGCATCATTTACCGAGTACTGAAGAACGAGTTCACGCACATTCTACATCCCCGCGCCATCACTCCTGTACGCATGAACGGCAACATCATCCCCAACAGCGTGGTGCAGACCCTTCTTGGCTTTGTCGCCCTCTTTGTCTGCGCCCTCTTCATGGGAGCCTTCGTCTTGGCGCTGAGTGGCGTTGACCCCAACAACGTGCACCCTAACTTTGACTACTACGAAGCCTTTGGTATCGCCATGTCGAGCATCAGCAACGTAGGTCCAGGCATGGGCTACTACGGTCCCGTACACTCATGGGCCATCCTAAGTCCCCTGGCCAAATGGGTCTGCTCTTTCCTTATGCTCATTGGCCGTCTTGAGATTTTCCCCATCATCCTCCTCTTCACCACGAACTTCTGGAAAAAGATGTAAGGGCTCACCTTAAAAACGATGTGCCCCACACCGAATAAACAAAGTCCCCCACATCGGTTGAACGATGTGGGGGACTTCGATTTCGAGGATGTAGAGGCATCTGTTTCGACGCGCACTATCTCTTTCTGCGCTTCAGGATGGGCTTGAACCAACGACCCCATGATTAACAGTCATGTGCTCTAACCAACTGAGCTACTGAAGCAAGGTGCTTTCCTTCATTGGAATGCGTTGCAAAGGTAAGGCATTTCCCATGAACTTCCAAGCCCTACACGAAGAAAATGCCCGAAAATTCCTCCGTGTAGGTAAAAAAAGCGTAACTTTGCACAGTTTTTGACTTATGAGAGTCCTTATAATCAACACTTCCGAGCGAATCGGTGGAGCTGCCATCGCTGCCAACCGGTTGATGAAAGCCTTGAAGAAGAATGGTGTCAAGGCGCGCATGCTGGTACGCGACAAGCAGACCGACCACCTCACAGTGGTCACGGTTGGCTCCGGTTGGGCCCATATGCTCCGGTTCCTGTGGGAGCGTCTGTGCATCTTCATAGGCAATGGTTTTAGCCGCAAGCGTCTCTTCTCAGTGGACATTGCCAACACCGGCATTGACATCACACAAACGCAAGAGTTTCAGCGTGCCGATATCATCCATTTACATTGGGTCAATCAGGGATTCCTCTCTACAACGGGACTGCGCCACATCCTGCAGGCTGGCAAGCCCGTAGTCATCACCATGCACGACCAATGGTACTTCACTGGCATCTGCCACTATTCAGGCAACTGCGAGAAGTACACCACCCTCTGCCAACAGTGTGAGCAGCAAGGCGGTTGGTTGTTGGGGGATATGGCTCAACGCCTCTTCCGCCAGAAAGAACGTCTCTATCACTCTGCCCCTCTCACGTTTGTGGGCTGTAGTGAATGGATGGCCTCTATGGCAAGGAAATCAAAGCTCACCCAAGGTCATCAAGTCATCAGCATTCCGAACGCTATTGACACAGACCTCTTCCACCCTCAGGACAAAGCCGAAGCACGCAAAGCCTTCCAGCTACCGCTTGACAAGCGTTTGCTGCTCTTTGGTTGCCAGCGCATCACCGACGAACGCAAAGGGTTCCGCTATCTAGAGGAAGCCCTGCAGCTGCTGATGCAGGCCCACCCCGACATTGCCCAGCGCACCGAGATTGTGGTTGTGGGCGGTCAAGCCGAAGCCGTGCGCGACCAAGTGCCCTTCAGCATCATCCCTATCAGCTATGTGAGCGATCCTCAGAAGATGGTGCAGCTTTACAACGCCGTTGACATCTACGTAACTCCATCCCTGCAGGACAACTTGCCCAACACCATCATGGAGGCGCTCGCCTGTGGCATTCCATGTGTGGGCTTCAACGTGGGCGGCATTCCTGAGATGATTGACCATCAGCAGACAGGCTACGTTGCCCGTTATCAGGACGCTCAGGACTTTGCCAACGGCATCCTTTGGACACTCTCTGCCGACTACGCCACTTTGAGTCATCAGGCACGCACGAAAGCGGTGACTCACTACAGCGAGAACGCCGTAGCCCGCCAATACATCAAAGTTTACGAGAGCCTGTAAGACTTGCTGTTCCTTTAAGTTCCATCAGTCTTACAAGCCATCATCTGTTTTATATACACGCATGAAGTTCAGCATCATCACTGTCACCTACAACGCCGAGTCCACTCTTGAGCGCACCCTGCAGAGTGTGGCGCAGCAGACCTATCCCCACGTTGAGCACCTCATCATTGACGGTGCATCGAAAGACAAGACGCTGGAGATAGCCCGCCGCTACCCACACGCCATCGTGCACAGCGAACCCGACAAAGGGCTTTATGACGCCATGAACAAAGGCATCCGCCTTGCTACCGGCAACTACTTGTGCTTTCTCAATGCAGGCGACACGCTGCACAGCAAAGAGACCTTGGCACACATAGCGACAACCTGCAAGGCCAACGAGGTCACAGGCACCATGCCGGCCATTCTCTACGGTGACACCCACATTGTCGATGCCAACGGACACTTCCTGCGCAACCGGCGTCTCACACCCCCAAGGCATCTCACATGGCGCTCCTTCAAAGAAGGCATGCTGGTATGCCATCAGGCCTTCTATGTCAACCGCCAGATAGTCCTGCCCTATGACTTGCAGTACCGCTTCTCTGCCGACTTCGACTGGTGCATCCGCTGCATGAAGGAAGGCGAACGACACGGCCTGGCCAACCGCTACATCAAGGAGCCGCTTGCCGACTACTTGGCAGAAGGCATGACTACCGCCAATCACAAAGCATCGCTCATAGAAAGATTCAGGATAATGGCCAAGCACTACGGCTGCATCACGGCCATCGCACAACATATTTGGTTTATATTCAGAGCATTCATTAAAAAGTAAAAGAACAGAAAGCATGAAGAGATTTCGTCCTTCTCAACCCGAGTTGTTCTACACACTCAAAGACTACAACAAACAGAAGTTCATGGCCGACCTCATGGCCGGTATCATCGTGGGCATTGTAGCCCTGCCACTCGCCATCGCCTTCGGCATTGCCTCAGGCGTGTCGCCCGAGAAAGGCATCCTCACAGCCATCATCGCAGGCTTTGCCATCAGCGCCTTTGGTGGTAGCCGCGTGCAGATAGGCGGTCCCACAGGAGCCTTCATCATCATCATCTACGGCATCATCCAGCAGTACGGTCTCACGGGACTGGCCATCGCCACCGTTATGGCAGGTCTCTTCCTCATCCTGCTTGGCGTGCTTCGTCTTGGAACCATCATTCGCTACATACCCTACCCCATCATCGTAGGCTTCACCAGCGGTATTGCCCTCACCATCTTCTCCACCCAGGTGAAAGACCTTCTGGGTCTCCACATCGAAGGCGGCGTACCAGCCGACTTCATTGAGAAGTGGATTTGCTACTTCCAGCACTTCGGCACCGTTGACATCGCCACCGCTGCGGTAGGTATCCTTTCGGTGGTCATCATCGCCTGCACACCCCTTGTCAGCAAGAAAGTGCCCGGTTCGCTTGTGGCTCTCATTGTCATGACTGTGGCTGGCATCATCATGACCCAATACTTCGGCATCCACGTTGACACCATCGGTGACCGCTTCGAAATCAACCCCTCTCTGCCCGAAGCCGATGTGCCTACACTCAGCTGGGACAACATCAAGGGTCTCCTCTCTCCCGCCCTCACCATCGCTGTGCTCGGCGCCATTGAGAGCCTTCTCTCCGCCACCGTTGCCGACGGTATCATTGGCCACAAGCACGACTCCAACCAGGAGCTTATTGGCCAAGGCATAGCCAACGTCATCAGCCCCATCTTCGGCGGCATTCCCGCTACAGGCGCCATCGCCCGCACCATGACCAACATCAACAATGGCGGCCGCACTCCTATCGCCGGCATCATTCACGCCATTGTGCTCCTCTTGATTTACTTCTTCCTCATGCCATACGCCAAATACATCCCTATGGCATGTTTGGCGGGCGTGCTCGTAGTGGTCAGCTACAACATGAGCGGCTGGCGCACCATCCGTGAGATGATGCACAATCCTAAGAGCGACGTCATCGTGCTTTGGCTCACCTTCGGTCTCACCGTTATCTTCGACCTCACCATCGCCATCGAGGTGGGTCTCATGCTTGCTTGCCTGCTCTGCATGCGCCGCATGGCTGAGACCACCCAAGTCAGCGTGCTCACCGACGATGACGAGATTGACCCAACCGCTGAGACCGACCTGGCCGAGAACCCCAACATCGATCACCTCACCATCCCCGAGGATGTGGAAGTGTACGAAATCAACGGTCCTTACTTCTTTGGCATCGCCAACAAGTTTGAGGAAATCATGGCGAGCATGAAGAAGCGTCCTAAGGTGCGCATCATCCGCATGCGTAAGGTGCCTTTCATCGACTCCACCGGTATGCACAACCTGGAGAGCCTCATCGGCATGTCAGAGAAGGAAGGCATCAAGATTATCCTCTCAGGCGTGAACGACTATGTGCACAGCGTGCTCACCAAGAATGGCTTCAACGAGCTCATCGGCGAGGAAAACATCTGTCCGAACATCAATGTCGCACTCGAACTCGCAAAACAGTACTAATCCCTCTCTCGCCATCATTGGTGGCGGTGCCGCAGGGTTCTTCCTGGCCATCAACGCCAAGGAACTGATGCCCGACCTCGATGTCACCATCTTTGAGCAGCAGCGCAAAGTGCTTGCCAAGGTGGAGATATCAGGCGGAGGACGCTGCAACTGCACCAACACCTTTGCCGAGGTGACCGACCTGCGGCAAGTCTATCCGCGCGGCGCCACCCTGCTCAAGCGGCTCTTCAAGCAGTTTGGTCCTACCGATTCCTACCAGTGGTTCGAAGCCCACGGCGTGCCCCTCACCGTGCAGGAAGACCAGTGCGTCTTTCCTGCCGCACAAGACAGCCACGCCATCATTGACTGCTTCCTGCGCGAAGCCAAGAAGCACGGCGTGAAACTGCAATTAGGCACTAAGGTGGAGAATCCCGAGGCCTTGCTGACAGACTATGACTTCGTGGCGGTCACTTGTGGCGGCACACCCCACCGAGAGGGCTGCGTGCCCAGCCTCTTCACCTTCACGGTCAAAGACGCTCTCCTCACAGCCCTGCAAGGCTTAGTGGTAGACCATGCCATTGTCCATCTTCCCGCCACGACCTTCCGTGCTCAAGGACCACTGCTCATCACCCACTGGGGCATGAGCGGTCCCGCCATCCTAAGGCTCTCCAGCTATGCTGCCCGCCACTTGGCCGAGCACCACTATCAGTCGCCCTTGTGCGTCAACTGGACCGGCGAGACCAACATCGAGGCCGTACGCTCACACCTCACCACACTTCTGGAGCAGAGCACAGCCAAGCTCATCGACAATCTTCACCCCTACAGTCTGCAAGCCCGCCTGTGGTCCTACCTTCTGGACAAAGCCCAACTGCAAGGGCGCCGTTGCGGCGAGGTAGGCAAGAAAGGCATCAACCGTCTGGTCAACCTGCTCACCAACGACAGCTACCAGATAGCCGGCCGCAGTCCCTATAAGGACGAGTTTGTCACCTGTGGCGGCATACCGCTCGACACCGTGGACAAGACCACGCTGGAGTCCAAGACAACCCCGCGCCTTTTCTATGCCGGCGAAGTGCTCGACATCGATGGTGTGACGGGCGGATTCAACTTCCAGGCCGCCTGGACCACCGCCTACGCTGTGGCACGGGGAATACAAGCGTACTGAAAGCCCAAGCGACGAAAGAGCCATCATACACATAGCGCTAATAGCTCCACAGAGCCATCGCGTTAATCCCATCAAGAAAAAGTGGCGGACACAAGAGTGTCCGCCACTTTATTTATATAGATGTGTAGAGGTTACTTGTTGTTAAACAATAACTAATTACAATCATTGAAGTTAAAAGGGAAGTAAAAGAGGAAGTTAATTCGCTACGCTCATGGGAGTTAAAAAGGACGATAGTTAAGAGTGAGGAACTTCGCCCTTTGCCTTCCCACCGCCTCACATTCGTCCTGTGCGTAGCGCTTAACTACCTTTTTAACTTCTTCTTTAACTCCCCATTCAACTCCCCTCTTCCTGCGCCTCTAAACCGACGTCGTCGATGTCGGTGAAGCGATGTCGTCGATGTCGGTCGACCGATGTCGTCGACGTCGGTTTAGAGGTGCAGGAAAAGATGGAAGTCGTACCTTGGGTGAACAAATGAAAATCAAGAAACGAGTCACCTTTCACACCGCCCGGCACACCTTTGCCACTCAGCTGTTGAGCAAGGGAGTGCCCATCACAACGGTGCAGGCATTGCTGGGGCACAGCAGCGTGCGCACCACACAGGTGTATGCCGAGGTGAAACAGCGCACCATTCTCAATGACTTGCAACGAGTGTTGCGGTAGAAAAGGGGTATTCTTCCCTCTTGCTCCAATCATTACCGACAAGCTATATTCTTTTCCCAAAACAAGCACTTAGTGTTTTCAAATTCAGCGGATAATCTCGTCAATTCTCACTTTTTTTTATCTTTTCACTTCGTTTTTATGGAAAAACACTTGGTCATTTCCTTTTATTCATATACCTTTACCGCCGAAAAACCTCTTTCTGCAATCCGCAACAAGCGGTATGTGGACGTGCGAAGAGTGTATCTTTATAGATGCGACCTAATATGCTAATTAACTACGGGGACTAACCGTAAGAATATATTATTACAATATATATAAATAATGTTATTGTTTAACTAATCTCTTAATTACTAACTTTTATGAAGAAAACTCTACTTTTCTTGGCTTCTGCGCTCATGAGCACAGTCTCGTTTGCACAGAGTTTCACGGCAACGTGGGAAAAGCCAGTGGTGACCAACTTCGTCGATATGGCGGATGATGGCGAGACCACACAGTTTCTCTACAATGTAGGCGCGAAAGGCTTCCTCGCTGGTCACAACGACTGGAACACTCGCGCATCAGTCGCAGAGAAGGGCGACTCTGTCCGTATCAAAGCTTTGGCAGAAGGCAAATGCAACTTGAGCTGCTTCCCTGCTGCGTACACAAACAAGAACAAATGGCTGTATGTTGCAGCCAATTCTTGGAACGCACAGTGGGTGGACGCTGGCAATGCAACAGGCAATGGCAGCTACCCTGGCACAGACCAGTGGGTGTTCACCAAGCAAGAAAATGGTAGCTACAAAATCACCAACACTGGCGTGGGTGAGGACACCTCGGAACATCCAGACACTGGAGAGAAACTCAATCCCGGCATTCCAGAGCCAGGCACATGGGGTGTGGCATCAACTTGCGTTGGAGAGACTCCCAACACTCGCTGCTACTTCTACGACCCCGACTTCATCTACGTTCCAATGATTGACGGCGAAGCTCAGGATGCAGAGAAGGCTTTCCCTGATGGCGCAGAATTCTGGGACGAGTGGCGTTTTGTGTCTGTGGAAGAATACAACAATGTGTATGTTCCAGCACAACAGCGCTATGCAGCAGCTGTGAACCTGAAAGAGAAGATTGAATATGCACTCAACAACGGCATTGAAGCTTCTGACCTTGCTGACGAGTACGCTGTGTACAACAATACGGAGAGCACTACAGAAGAGCTGAACAAGGCTGCTGATATGGCTTATGACAAGGGCCGCTGGGTGGAAATCAAGGAATACTTCGAGGATATTGCTGAAGGTGAGGCGAACGATGTTTCTGGCGTGTTTACCAACAATGACTTCAGCGATGGCAACGCTAATGGCTGGGACATCACTTGGACAGCCAAGACCAAGGAAGCCACCAACATTGGCTATCAGGCTAATAAGCCATACACCAATGGTGAGGTAACAATTGAGAAGTTTATCGAAGCATGGAAGGAAAATAGCGCTCCGAACTATCTGGGCGACGGTTCTATCACACAGACAGTGCCAAGTCTTCCTGCTGGTAAGTACATGCTGGCGGTTGACGTGATTGCCCGCTACCAGTGGGGCAATGCACTTCCAGATGACGTGCAGCTCTTCGCCAAGGCATCAGCTGACGGCAAGGAATATTTCACTCCTATGGCAACAGGCGACGGCAAGCCAGAGCACTTCGACTTCACCTTCATCCACACTGGTGGCGCTATGACACTCGGTCTGCGCGTCATCGGCAGTGCAGAGGCTAAGGCTCCAGCTAACTGGATTGCTATGGACAACCTGAAGCTCTACTACTACGGTGAGGTTTCTGACGATCCAGACAAGGTGCTGCTGGACGACTACATGGCGTTAATTGCTGAGACGTATGACCCAGAGGATTTGGATGATTACGTTGCATATACTGGCGACAAAACTGGATACTCCGACGCATATAGCAGCGCTGCTTCCATTTCTGAAAACGGTGGCGACTACATTGCAGCTAAGGCTGCATTGGAAGCTGCTGTGGCACAGCTGGAGAAATCTATCAAAGCATACGAGGATTTCGATGCGCTGCGCAATGAAGCAAATGATAGAATTGAGGAATTCGACGGCACAAAGTTCAGCGGCATCGCTGAAGCATTCGGAGACTTCCTGAGCGACTGGAGTGAAGCCTATACCGACGGCACATACACCATTGCGGAAATCGAAGCTCTTCCTGCTTTGCTCTCGAAGACCATCAATGACTATGTATCTGAATACTTGGAGCCTGGCGACGACATCACCTTCATGATTAAGAACCCTAACTTCGACAAGAACTTCGAAGGTTGGGAAACTACTGGTGCTGGCGTAGCATGGGGTGGTACCGACAGAAACAACACCCTTGGTGACGACGACGCCGTTTTGGCATCAGGTAACGCTGAACGCTGGCACGACACCTTCACGATGTCTCAGACTGTGTACAACATGCCTGCTGGTCTGTACCAGTTCACTTGCCAAGGCTTCACCCGCTGTGACGACGGTTCTAAGAACGAAGGTGCTCTCTACGCTATTGTCAATGGAGAGGAGCAGTCTTCTCTTCTTCCTCTGCTTAGCACATATCCAACTAAAACATCAATGTATGATCCAGGTGACTGGCCAAGAGATTCTCAGATTGATGGCGGATTTGTTCCAAACAGCATGACTGGTGCGAACTACCACTTCAACCACACAACTGAAGGCAACGAATATCCTGACTACACCACGACACTCAACATCACTCTGTCTGAGACTGCTGACGTGACTGTAGGTGTGAAGTGCACAAGCAAACTTAACTGGGTTATCTTCGACAACTTCCAGCTGAAATACCTCGGTTCTGGCAACAATGCTTATTTGATTGCAATCAACCAGAAGCTGGGTGAGTTGAAGACATACATGGAAGAGAACGAAGGAAACTTCGGTACAGACGTATCTGACAAGTATGAAGATTTGTCAAAGAAGGCTGAAAACCTCGGTGACGGTGAAGGCGAAGGCGAAGCTCTCCTGAACGCTGTGAACGACGCTATCACTTACGCAGAGAACTCTGTGAAGGCTTATACAGAGGTTGACGCTAAGCTGAGCGCACTGTCCGATGCCAAGGATGAGTCAGAAAACACGGCTGCCATCGATGATGCAACTGATTTCTTAAACAGCAATGAAGATAACATCAGCAACAGAGCACTCACAGTGGAGGAAGTGAATACTGCTATCACTCAGATTAAGGAGTTGATTGACCAACTCAACACACCTGACTATACTGGCGCTTCTGACACTGACCCTGTTAATTTCACCAAGCGTATCACTAACCCAAGCTTCGAGACTGGCGACCTGACTGGTTGGGCTTACAACTCTGGTAATGACACTGGGGTTAAGGAGAACTCTAATGCAACCTACACCATCGACTTGAATGAAGGTACTTACGTATTCAACACATGGGCTAACAGCGCAGTGGAGGGTGGCAAGCTCTGGTTGTCACAGAACATCGGTGTCCTGCCTGCAGGTACATACAAACTCGAGGCTGCTCTCGCTACATTCCCAAGCCACATCTTGAACTTTGGTATCAATGACGACTTGACTACTATCGTCAACCAGAACGAGAAGGGCAAGGCAACGAACGTTGAGTTCATCTTCATCCTCGATGAACCTACAGAGGTTACCATCACTACTTCTTCTGAATTGGTAGGTAACGAAACTGCTACTACTGGTGAGACCTTCTTCAAGGCTGACAACTACCGCCTCTGGTACTACGGAACCGAGAGCAGCAAGGAGGCTACTCCTGTTGAAATCGACGGTATTGAAGAGAATGCTCCAGCGAAGGCTAATGGCAAATTCCTGAAGGGCAATAGTTTCGTTATCGTTAGAGACAACGTATTGTTTAACATTGCTGGTCAGCGTCTCCAATAAACGAGGACTAACAACACATATTTAATATTATAAGCGGCGGGCATCCAAAAGGGTGCCCGCTACTTTTTTGTGGCTCGCAGTTGCAAGGATGAGAGAATTTGTGTACTTTTGCAACATGAACAAAACGTACAGCGACATGAAGACGCTGTTGGTGCAGAGCGGTATAGAACCCTACGAGGCCAAAGCTATCGCTCTGCTGCTAATGGAAAAGGTGTGTGGCATGACCACTACCGACGTGCTGACAGGACAGGACGGAACAGCCCCTACACCGCAAGAGATGATGGCCCTCAACATGGCTGAACAGGTGGCAAATGGCATGCCCGTGCAGTATGCGCTGGGCGAAGCCGACTTCTGCGGCATGACATTCCGTGTGGCACCCGGCGTACTCATTCCTCGCCCCGAAACCGAGGAGCTGGTGGATTGGATTGTGAAGGACTCCCAACTCTCAACTGTCAACTGCCAACTGTCAACTGTCAACTATCTCGACATCGGCACTGGCTCTGGCTGCATTGCCATCGCGCTAGCCAAGCGAATGAAGGAGGCAGCCGTAAGCGCATGGGACATCAGCCCAACAGCCTTGCACATCGCCCAAGAGAATGCTGCACGCAACAACGTGCAAGTGACGTTCAGCCAAGTGGATGTGCTCGCACCCATCGATTGGGAGCACATACACAGTAACTCTTTCGATTGCATCGTCTCCAACCCTCCTTATATCTGCGAGGAGGAGGCACAAGAGATGGAGCGTCACGTGCTGGAGCATGAGCCGCATCTTGCCCTGTTCGTCCCGAACGACGACCCGCTCCTCTTCTACCGCAGGATAGGTGTACTGGGACTTGAACTGCTGCGCCAGAACAGAGCACTCTACTTCGAAATCAACAGGCGCTTTGGTCAGGAAACGGTGGCTATGCTGGAAGCACTGGGCTATCTCCACGTGGAACTGCGACAGGACTGCTTCGGTAACGACCGAATGATCAAAGCAATAAAGCCGTAACTTCATCGTTATTCGTAATATGAAAAAGATTCTTCTTGTCCTACTATGCTGTTGGGCTGGCACTCTCGGTGCGCTGGCCAACGAGTGGACTATATATGCTTCATACCATGGTGCAACCAAGGCTGTGAAGACGGACTCACGCATCTTTGTCCTTGCCCAAGGGGGCCTGTACAGCTACGACACGGAGGACCAGCTACTGCAGGCTTACGACAAGACGAGCGCCTTGAGTGACTACGGCATCTATGACATCGCCTATTCAGCCTCACTCAAGCGGTTGGTGGTGCTCTACGATAATGGCAACATTGACCTGATTGGCATGAACAGCACCCGTTGGAACTTGTCGGACCTGAAGAGCAAGTCGCTCGGCGACAAGACCATCAACGAGCTGAAGGTGGTGGGTGAAGAGGCGCTCATCAGCCTCAACGAGGGTTTGGCTGTAGTTGACCTGAAGGATGGCTACTTTGAGAACTTCTACACCTTCGGCAGCAAGGTGAAAGCGGCGACACTGGTGGACGGAAAGCTTTATGCACAGACTGATAACGGCGTGAAGGAGGGTGACCGCAGTAAGAACCTGCTGGATGCGGCCAACTGGGTTACCGTCAGCGCCGGAACCGTCACTTTCGGCCCTACGAAGGAGGAACAGGAAGCGGCTGCTAAATGGTTGGAACAGGTGAAGGACATCGTGCCCGACTCCCCTATTCGCAACTATACTTACCACCTCAATATGCAGGGCAACCGCCTGCTGGTGGCTGGAGGCAACTTCTACTATCCCAACGTGAACTATCCTGGCACAGCCATGAAGTATGAGAATGGACGATGGACGGCCTTCGAGGAGGAGGAGCCTATCGCTTTGGTAGGTAAGAACGCCTATATAAATGTGACGGACATCGTGCAGGACCCGAACGATGCAGAGCACCACTGGCTGGGAACCATGCGCAGCGGCATCTACGAGTTCCAGAACTATAAGCTGAAGAACCACTACACCTACGACAACTCGCCCCTGACCAGCATACTTCCCGATAACAAAAATGCAGGAATCTTCGTGCGTGTGACAGCACTTGCTTTCGACGCCAACAGCAACTTGTGGATGATGAACAACGAGTGTGACGTCATCGTGCGCATCCTCAAAAAGGATGGTACATGGGCAGAACTCCCCTATGCCGAGCTCAGCGGAAACACAACTTTCGACCGTATCATCTTTGACCAACGCGGATGGATGTGGTCTAACAGCCGACGCGACGCGAACGGAACACGTGCTGCGGGCATCCTCGTGATGAACACGAACGGCACCCTCGACAACACTGCGGACGACCACTATAAGTTCATCACCTCGTTCCAGAACCAAGACGGTGTGGCCTACAACCCCACCTATGTGTACTGCATCCAAGAAACACTGGAAGGCACTCTCTGGATTGGCACTAACCTCGGACTCTTCGTATGCGAAGACCCTACTGCCATCTTCAACGACAACGCTCACCTGAGCCAGCTGAAAGTGCCACGCAATGACGGTAGCGGCTTGGCCGACTACCTGATGAACGGAGTCAGCGTGAAGTGCATCACCCTTGACGGCGGTAACCGCAAGTGGATTGGCACGGTGGATGACGGCGTCTATCTGCTCAGTGCCGACGGCATGGAAACTATTGAGCATTTCACTTCGACCAATAGTCCTCTCATTAGTAATGAGATTAACGACATCGCCATCAACGGACAAACGGGTGAAGTGTTTATCGCCACTACCAAAGGACTCTGCTCCTTCAAAGGCGATGCCACAGACCCCGCCTCGTCAATGAGCAATAGCAGCCTCAAGGTATACCCTAACCCCGTTCGCCCCGACTATCACGGCAAAGTGCACATCACAGGACTGATGATGAACTCGAATGTGAAGATTGTGAGTGCTGCGGGCAAGCTGGTGGCTGAAGGCACCAGCGTAGGAGGAGAGTTCTCTTGGGACGGTTGCATGCAGAGCGGACGACGTGTTACATCGGGCATCTATTATGCGCTCTGCACAGACGAAGAAGGTAACAAAGGGGCTTGTGCCAAAATCCTCATCGTCCATCCATGAAGGAACTGATATCGGTCATCGTCTGTGCCTACAACCAAGAGGGCACCATCGCACGAACGCTGGATAGTATCCTGCGACAGCAATGTCATCTTCCCGTGGAAATCATCCTGGGCGAAGACTGCTCAACGGACCACACCCTTGACGTGTGCCGTCAATATGCTGAACGCTATCCTGAATCTATCCGGCTGATGGCAAATGCTCAGAACAAAGGCATCATCGACAACTACTTTGACTGCCTGCTTGCTGCACAGGGACAATACATTGCCGACTGTGCCGGTGACGATGAGTGGAGCGACCCCGAAAAGCTGGAGAAGGAGCTGCGCATCATGGAAGCTCACCCCGAGGTAACGCTTGTACACACAGACTATCTGCATCGGAACGCCACCACAGGAGAGGTCTTTGCTCCGCACCCCCACCCCTATCTCCACACACCTGCAGGCAAAATGGAAATCGTAGATGGACAACAGCTCTTAGTGCCCATTCTCACCCAACTGGAACGACCTGTCATCCACCTATGCACAGCGCTGTACAGAACGGAGGCGATACGCGATGCATATCAACGCTACACCGAGTTCTTCCGCAACAAGACCTATAGCTGCGAAGACGTGCAAGTGTGCTTCATGCTGGCAAAAGCAGGGAAGGTGGCCTACCTCAACGAACCGACACTCTACTACAGCGTGGGAGGGAAGACCATCTCCAACACCCAAGAGGAGACCAAGCAGTTCCGCTTCGTCAAGAGTACGACACAACTGAACTATGACCTCTGCCAAGCTTTCCACATAGAGGATAAGCGGTTAGAGCGCTACTTTGAATACCGCATTTATGCCCTGCTGATGCATGCCTTCCGCATCCACAGCAAGGAACTACGCACAGAAGCCATCCAGTACAAGAAAGACTGGCACACTCGCTTCAACACAAAGGCGAAACTCATCCTGTTCGCTACAAGCATGCCCTTTCTGTGGGCATGCGCCCTTGGCTTAAGAAACATTTTCCCTTTCAAGAACGGACAAGACTCATGAATATCAAACACGAAATCGTTATCCGCCTCCATTCAGGCTTGGCTAACCGCATGTTCCAATACGCCTACTACCTCTACCTACAGCAGAAGGGCTACAAGGCTAGGATGGACAGCTCCAGCTACCGAATCTTCCATGCCCACGAAAAAGTGGATTGGCAACGAATCTTCCCCAATGCTAAGATAGAGGAAGCGTCAGCATGGACCATCAAGTACTATGGAGGAGGCCGCGACTTGATCTCTAGAGTCCGTCGCCACGTACCTCACGCCAGTCGAGTGTGGTGGAGAATGAATAATTCCACATTCCGACTGCCGACCGAAGAGGAACTGCGCAAACGCCCCTATATCATTGGCTTCTTCCAACGTGCCGACATGGTAGAGCAACTGGAGGAACGCATTCGAAAGGACCTTCAGTTTGTCCCCTTCGAACCTAACTCGCCTTATGCAGAGCTGGCCCAGAAGCTTGCCGGTGAAGAGTCGGTGGCTATTCATGTACGCAAGGGCAAGGACTACTCAGCCCTCCAGTACTTCCACAACACTTGTCCAGAGAGCTACTACATACATGCCATTGAGTACATGAAGCAGCACTTAAAAGATCCACGCTTCTACGTCTTCACCGATAATCCAGAGTGGGTGAAGAAGCATCTTCCTGAATACTGTGAGTGTATAGGAACAGGGATTACCACAGGATGGGGTAATCACTTCGACATGCAGCTTATGAGCATCTGCAAGCACAACATCATCGCAAATAGCACGTACAGCTGGTGGGGCGCTTACTTGAACCCGAACCCTGACAAGCTCGTCATCATCCCCAGCCATTGGTTCAATCCCCAACTGTACCCTGATCCAGAAGATGCTCTGCTGGCAAAGGGATGGATTAGCCTTGACTGAAGACTTGCATGATTTGCCGAGCAATCACTTCGGGAGCAACCCGCTCTCTTAACTCATCGCGCCATTGAGGATTAAACTCAACTGACATCACTTCTTGCATCTGCTGGTGCAACGAAATAGCATCGCCAACAGCAGCAATCAAACAAGCGCCTTCCTGCAAAGCATTCCGAGGTATAATATCTGTTGTCACAACGGGAATGCCAGTGCTGATAGCCTCCATAATCACCAAGCCTTGAGCCTCACTCCGCGAAGCAAGCACAAGGGCATCTGAACGATAAAGAAGGTCACGCACACCTTCTTTATCCAAAGCACCATAAAAAAAGACGTTCGGCATATCAGCGAACAACGCACGCATTGTCTCGCCGTCAGAACCACTCCCTGCGATATGCAACTCCACCCCGTCCATGCCCTTCATGGCTTCTGCAAGAACATCATAGCCTTTGCGATATATATCTCCAATGGCCAAACAGCAGAAGCGGAACGGTCTGCCCGTTCTTGGCTCTCGAGGACGGAAAGCGAAGAAATCCACATCTATCATATTAGAAATGGGCGTGAACGCGTAATCCCTTCCAAAGAGCGGAGCCAAGTCCTCCACCAGCTCTGCTGACACAGGAATCACACGGGTGGCATGCGCATAAGTATCCTTCAACAACAGGCGAGCCCACGGCGCCTTCTTCCAGCCCTTCCCATAATTAGCTTCAAAGATTCCAGACGGAAGATGCTCTGTGATGAAGAAAGGAATACCTTCTTTCTTTGCGATGTTCCACGCTGCTACACCAGCCCACTGACAGCAATGAGCATGCAGAACATCAGGCTTCCCATACCGCTGCTTATACTCCTCATACATCTCCTCCACAATGCGGCACCAACGCTCTTGGTTGGGACGAACACAACGAGGAATCGCCCGCATAAACGTACGGTACACTTCCACTCCGTCCAGCTCCTCCCACCATCTTCCCCGACGAGCCTTCCAATAGAAAGCTCCATCCACCGACATGCCTAACTGCACAGGGGCCAACATACGCACCGTATTGCCCTGCGCCTGCAAGGCCCGCGCCTGCTCCAATGCGAAAAGTCCGCCATGAGGAGGGAAAAAGGAAGGAATCTCTAATATATGCATAGGTAATATAAGACTTAGGAACTACAGCACCAACCGGGTATATATATTGAAGAAGACATGCTTCCACTCACGATGCCATCGGAGAGGGAAATAGCCCATTGCCGTCAAATCCTTCACTATCTCACGCCGGAAAGCCCATGAGTGATGCTGACGAAGCAACAAACGAAGAGTATCAACTGCCAAATAGTCGAGTTTGTACTGCATACAGGAGCGGAGTTCCGAAGAAGTCTGAGCCAATGCGTCAAGATGCCTCAACGCTCTGACCATATCGCGAATCTTCTGCTGCTGCACATCCTTATTAGCCGTTGTGGTGATGCTCCCTGCATGCAACCTCCGTTCATACCAATCCACCTTCAAAGCCATAAACGTCTGTGCCAGCGCAAAAGCCCTTGGCGTGAAATCTTCATCCTCATGATACATGCCCTCCACAAAGGAAAGCTGTGCTTCACGCAGAAACGTTGTGCGCCACAGATAACTCCAAACGCACGGCATCAGGTTGCGCCCTTGCATAAACAGACGCGCTGTCATTAACTGCTCATAAGGCGGCACATAACGACGGTAAGGACTTCGTCTGCCCGTATAGTCCGTCTGCAACGCATTAACGCTAAAGATATCTGCCTGATACTTTTCCAGCATCTCCACAGGAACTTTAGCAGCAAACAAACGGTCGTCGGCATCCACAAAGCAGATATACTCTCCTTTTGCCACTTGCATTCCTGCGTTGCGAGCGGCACTTAAACCACGATTCTCTTGTGTGATAACCTGCACTTCGGCATGTTCCTGCACATATTCTCGCAATACGTCAGCCGTGCCATCCGTGGAACCATCGTTCACCACAATGACTTCATGTCCGCGTCCTCGCATATCCAGACGCGCAATGCTGTCCAGACATTCCTTGAGGTAAAGCTCTGCATTGTAGGCAGGAATGATGAAAGACAAGAGAATCTTCATATGACATACTCGCATGTGTTGTGACAAAGATAGTGATTATTCACGAGGAAAGAAGAATGAGAAATGAGGAATTATTACTTTTCCGCTGAAAAATAAACTGAATAGCAAATTATTCCCCTTTCCTACTACCCATTTCCCAATTCTTTCCTATCTTTGTGCTTCAAAAACAAAGGTATGCTTTCCATCCTTATCCCCACACGAGATTACACGTGCTACCAATTAGTATCCGATCTGCACAATCAGGCGGAAGAGTTGGGCATTCCTTACGAGATTCTAGTAGCCGAAGATGGAAGTCGCTCGCAAGTGAGCATTATCGCCAATCACAAGATAGAGGAATTGAGCCACTGCCATCACCTCATCAGAAAAGAGAATGTTGGACGTTCGGCTATTAGAAATGTGCTGATAGACGCTTCGAAAGGCGACTTCTTACTCTTGATGGATGCTGACGGCAAAGTGGTAAGGAAAGATTTTCTTCAACAGTATTGGCAAGCAGGACAAACACACGATGTTGTGTGTGGCGGCATTCAAACCCCCGACACTTGCCCCGACCCAACAAGAACACTCCGATGGAAGTATGAGAAGGCTTATGAAGCCCAACATGGCTGCATCAGCGAACAATTCCGTTCATTTTGTTTCCTCATCAGCAGGCAAGTGACCGACCAAGTTCGGTTCGATGAACGTTACCGCCATTATGGCTTTGAGGATGTGCAGTTTGGGCTCGACCTGAAAGCCGCAGGATACGCCATCACGAGCATTGACAATCCTTTGGGGAACAAAGACTTTGAAACAAACGCCATCTTTATAGAGAAGACAGAAGAAGCGCTACGGGCAGCGTTCCAATTCCGCCATGATATCGGTGAGCACATCACGCTCACGCGCATCTATGACAAGTATAAGGCCTGGGGATGGGCACTCCGAGGAGGATTCCGCATTCTTCGTCCTCTTTTACGTCGGAACTTGCTCTCGGCACAGCCCTCTTTGTTTCTTTTCTCCGTTTACAAACTGGGATACTACGCTACTCTGAAAGGGCAAGAACCATGAAACACTTTCTTGCAAAAATCCTTCTTTTCGTGTTACCCCTGCTAGCACTGATGGTAGCTGTAGAAGTATGGTTGGAGAACTTACCCAACGATGCCCGCAACAAGCACCAGTGGATGTTGCAGCATTCGCGGCAAGTGAAGACACTCGTGCTGGGACACAGCCATAACCTGTACGGTATCCGCACTTCTCAGATGGGAAAAGACGCTTTCAACCTCGCATTCGACAGCCAATCCTACCGATACGACAACTACCTCTTGCACCACTATCCTTTAGACAGCCTGCAGACTCTCATTCTCGACTTCGACTATTTCCAGGCATGGGAAGACCTTGAGAGCCAACCTCACATGGACGTCTGGGCTATACGCTACCGCATCTACATGGATTGCGACATCCACTCACGTTTCAGCACCTACAACCTCGAAGTCCTTCACCCCAAGTGGGTCATGGACAGGCTCGCTTCCACCATCAACCCTCTATATGACAAGTGTGACGAGCAAGGATGGGGCACCACCGCCCGACGAGAAACACGCCCCTCCAACTGGAACAATGGGCAACGACGCGCAGAGGGCAATACCTACCACAACGAAGAGCTTCTTCAGCTCAACGAGGGCTTCTTACGTCAAATATTCGATTTCAGTAGAGTAAGAGGCATTAAGGTTCTTCTACTCAACACCCCTGTGACAACCGAATTTCGGAAGTATGAGGACCCACGTCAAGTAGCCAAGAATAAACAACTGCTCCATAAGCTACAACGCGACTACCCCAATATTGAATACCTTAACCTGGAAGCAGACCCACGCTTCACAGACGATGACTTTTACGACTCCGACCACCTCAACCAATATGGTGCAGCCAAGCTGACCCACATTCTCAAAGACCACCTCAACCACACCTCATGCTCTTCAACACATTAACATACCTCCTCTTCCTCCCCATTGTCTTCATGCTCTATTGGGGCGCACGGAACAAGCGGCAGCAGAACGCCATCGTTCTGCTGGCCAGCATGGTGTTCTATGGTTGGTGGAGTGTTCCATGCCTGGCGCTGATGGTAGGCACCTGCCTGCTGAACTTCTTGTTCGTTCACGCCATGCAGAAGGGTCACCACAAAGCGTGGTTGTCGCTGTCATTAGCATTGAACTTCGGTGTGTTAGGCGTATTCAAATATTTCAACTTCTTTGCAGAGAATCTCGCTATTGTATTGGCAGGCATAGGCTTGAAAGCCGATGTGCCCACCCTCCACATCATCCTGCCCGTAGGCATCAGTTTCTACACCTTCCAACTCTCGGGCTATGTTATCGACTGCTACCGACGCGACCTCACACCCACGCGTTCGCTGGTGCAGTTCATGACCTTCATCAGTTTCTTTCCCCAACTGGTGGCAGGCCCTATCGAACGTGGGCGCAACCTTTTGCCTCAATTCGACCGGCAACGGCATTTTGACAGTCAACAGGCCACCGACGGCATGCGGCTCATTCTGTGGGGACTGGTTAAGAAGATGCTGCTAGCCGACAACTGCGCCACTCAGGTGGACTATATCTTTGCCAACTACAACACAGCCAATTTGCCCACCTTATGGCTGGGCGCCCTCTATTTCACCTTCCAGATATATGGCGATTTCTCCGGCTACAGCGACATGGCCATCGGTTCTGCCAAGTTGCTGGGTATCCACATTTCGCAGAACTTCAACAAGCCTTACTTCGCCACGTCCATGCAGGAGTTTTGGAGACGGTGGCACATCACGCTCATGGGCTGGTTCAAGGACTACGTCTATATCCCATTAGGCGGCAACAGGAAAGGAACCCTTCGAAAGCAGCTGAACATGCTGGCCGTCTTTCTGTTGAGCGGTTTGTGGCACGGCAGCAACTGGACATTCGTGCTATGGGGAGCCTATCATGCCCTCATCTACCGCCTGCCTGTCAAGCGATTCACCTTCCTGTTCGTGGTCATTGGCTGGGTGTTATTTCGGGCAGAGAATGTCGCGATGGCCTTCGACTATCTAAAGGGCATGTTTGACCTATCGCTGCTGTCATCCCCATCTTGCAGCCGTATGCCTCTGCTCCTCATCGCCTTGCTGGTGCTGACTGAATGGCGCATGAAAAATGCCACCCACCCTTTCCAATGGAAAGAACGTGGATGGCAATCCTCACAATGGGTGCGCATCAGCTGCTATCTTCTGCTCTTCATCGTCACCGTCTTGTTTGGCGGTGAACCCGTCAGCTTCATCTATTTCCAGTTCTGACGCACTCTCCCCATTTTGTTATTCTTGTACATACACTCGCTGCACCCTGTTGCTGATGCAGGTGAGCACTTCGTATGGAATGGTGCCTAAGGCATCGCTGAGCACCGTCACAGGCAGGTTGTCACCAAAAATCTCCACTTGGTCGCCTTCCTTGCAGTCGATGCCCGTCACATCAATCATGCACACATCCATGCAGATATTGCCCACATAGTCAGCCTTCTGACCGTTCACAAGGCAATAGCACCCGCGGTTGCCCAAGTGGCGGTTCAGTCCATCGGCATAACCGATTGGAATGGCGGCAATGCGGCTGTCGCGCTCCAAGATGGTGCGGCGCGAATAGCCTATGCTGTCGCCCTTAGGCACATCACGAATCTGCAGAATCGTTGTTTTCAGCGTAGCCACGTTGTTCAGAATTTGGTTGTTGCGCGCATTGATGCCATATAGGCCCAAGCCTAATCGGACCATATCAAGATGGTATTCGGGGAAGTGCTCGATACCGGCTGAATTGCAGATGTGGCGAATAATCTTGTGTGAATAAGCCGCTTGCAACTGACGGCTAGCCTCATCGTAGAGTTTGAACTGCTGACGGGAGAATGCATCGAACTCGTCACCATCGCTGCCTACAAAGTGACTGAACACCGAGCAAGGCACCAAGGCTGTCTGACGTTGCAACCGCTCGATGAGACGAGGCATCTCCGTCTGTGGATTGAAGCCCAAACGATGCATACCTGTGTCAAGCTTAATGTGGATAGGGAAGTTGGTAATGCCCTCTTTCTCTGCCGCATGTATCAGCTGCTCCAGCAAGTCAAAGCTGAACACTTCTGGCTCCAGGCGATAGTCGAAGAGCATCTTGAACGAGGTGGTTTCTGGATTCATTATCATGATGTTGGCGGTGATGCCCGCCTCACGGAGGTCAGCACCCTCATCGGCCACTGCCACAGCCAGATAATCCACACCGTTATCCTGCAGCGTCTTGCTGGTTTCCAACGACCCTACACCGTAACCGCTCGCCTTCACCATGCACACCATCTTGGTCTCCGGGTTCATGAATCGGCGGTAATAGCGCACGTTGTTGACCAGGGCGTTGAGATTGACTTCCAAGATGGTCTGGTGCACTTTCAGCGTCAACAGGTCGCTCACCTTGTCGAAGCGGAACTGACGCGCACCCTTAATCAGGATAAATTCATTGCTCAATGCGTTGAACTCCTCGCTGCGAATCAAGGCCTCTGTCGTACGGAACATATAGTGCTTCATGGGGAAGTAATCGGCACAGGCACTCAGTTCCTCGCCCACACCTATCACCTTCTCGATGCCCCTTGAGGCCGCCATCTGTGCTACACGTGAATAGAGACTCTTGGCAGATTCTCCACTTTGAAGTATATCGCTCAGAATCAATGTTCTGTGCTGCTTTCTCGTTTCAGGACGACGGCACATGAAGTCCAGTGCAATGTCCAGCGACTGCACATCCGAATTGTACGAATCGTTAATCAAGGTACAGCCATTCTTGCCAGCCTTCACCTCCAGGCGCATGGCCACAGGTTCCAGCTTGCTCATGCGGTCACACAGGGTCTCCAGCGACAGTCCCATTCCCAGCGTGAGGACGGTTGAGAAACAAGTGATGGAGTTCTCAATAGAGGCGTCGTCGATAAAGGGAATCGTGTACTGTCCCACACTTCCTTGATATTCAAAGTGAACAATCGCATGGTCGTTCTCCTTCTCCACGTTCCGCACCTCCAGTTTCACACGCTCAACGCACTCAGGCAGCGCTTCTGCGGCATGGAGCACCGTCACATTGTCGGTGTTTAGCACTACCTTTTGGCTGTTCTGAAACAGTTGCAGCTTCTCTGCACACTTGATGTCGTAACTCAGGAAGTTTTCCTGATGGGCTGCCCCCAGATTGGTCATGACGCCGATAGTGGGCTTCACGATGCGCTCCAGTTTGGCCATTTCGCCCGGCTGCGAGATACCTGCCTCGATAAGAGCCACATCATTGTGAGGACTGATGAGCCACACACTCAGCGGCACACCCACTTGGCTGTTGTAGCTGCGAGGCGAACGACACACGTTGAAGTCGGGCGACAGCAACTGATACAGCCACTCCTTCACGGTGGTCTTTCCATTTGAACCTGTGATGCCAATAACCGGGATGTTCAGCTTACTGCGATGATAGGCCGCAAGGTCCTGCAAAGCTTGCAGAGGCGACTTTACCACCAGGAAGTTGCATCCTCCCAGGGCGCCTGCTGCCATCGAAGAGACAGGAAGAGGAATGTCCTCCACCACAAAATTCCTCACGCCTCTTCTATACAGCTCCTCGATATACTTATGTCCGTCGTTTTTCTCCGTCTTTAAGGCAAAGAATAGTGTCTCATCCGGGAAACATAAGCTTCGACTGTCTATCAACAACCAGTTGATGGTAGCCGCAGCCGTTCCTCTTCTCTGTGCGCCAATCACTTGCGCAATCTCATCAATCGTATACATATTTCTTTAACTCTTTAACTGTCAACTATTTGCCTGTGTTGTTGGCGTGCCCATTCCTTCGTGGCCCTCGCCACCGCATCGCGGGTCTTGTTGTCCATATAGGTGTCCTGAAATCGGCGCCAGATGTACTCCACCGCCTTTTCGGAAGGATGAATCATGTCATCGGCATAGAAGCGGTAGTCACGCAGCTCGTCCATCATGATTTCGTAGGAAGGGAAATACTCCACTCCCATCTCATCCACAGCCTGCAGCAAAACGCCCTTTGAAAGCTGGTTGACGTGATAGCCATCACGCTTATGGCGAATAGGGCTCACGGTGAAAATGACCTTCAGTTTGGGATTCACGCTCTCCAGCAGCTGCAAGAGCATCTGCCACTGGTCAACAATGTCGTAAGTGTTCATCCGCTCCCTCACAAAGAGGCTGTCAGGCTGTTTGTGGCAGTTGGCCACAAGCATGCCACTCTCCTTCATGCGGTAGATGATAGCAGTGCCCAACGTGACAATCAGCACATCCGCCTGGCGCAGGAAGTCTGCCACACGATGGGTGACACCGTTGATGCGCTCCACCAATGTGCCCACATCGGGTGAGGAAAAACTGCTGTGATGCATCCACGAATGCCACACACCACTCGCATCCTCAAAAACGACGTCGTCGACATCGGTTGACCGACGTCGTCGACATCGGTCGACCGACGTCGACGATGTCGGTTCAGAGGTGCAGGAAGCACCACTTTGTTCCATGCGGGGCAGTGCTACCTCTTTCTCACTGATGCTCCTTAACAAACTGGCGGCAATGCTGGCCGGATTGTAGAGCGTGCCGAACGGATTCACCATCGCCTCAAAGCCTCCTCGCTTCATCTTCTCTCCTATCTCATCGGCAAAGCACGAACCCACCAGCAGCACCTTGGCGCCGGCCTCAATTTTCCACTCCGAAACCGGAATGTCTATGCGTGTCATCAGTTCCATTTCAGATACAAAGGTACAGCTTTTCGGCAAACCATATCCTCGAATGCGCCTAAAAGTGGGGCTGAGCATTCATATTTTCCTCGTTTGCAGACTACTTTTCACTTCTTTTTCGTAACTTTGCGCCCTAATGTGTGCATAGCACACAGGAAGGACACGCAATATCTACATCAATAATCAATTATAAAAAAACAGACAGAAACTATGGCAAAGAAAGCACTTCTGATGATTCTCGATGGTTGGGGAATCGGTGACAAAAGTAAAGGTGACGTGATTTCGCAGACACCAACTCCTTACATGGATTATCTGAACGCAAACTATCCTAACTCTCAGTTGCAGGCTTCGGGCGAGAACGTAGGTCTTCCCGATGGACAGATGGGCAACTCAGAGGTGGGACACCTCAATATCGGTGCTGGACGCATCGTGTACCAGGACTTGGTAAAGATTAACCGCGCTTGCGCTGACAACTCTATTCTGGAGAATCCTGAAATCAAGTCTGCATACGGCTACGCAAAGGCTAACGGCAAGAGCGTGCACCTGATGGGCCTGACTTCTACGGGCGGCGTGCACTCTTCATTCGACCACATCCTGAAACTCATCGACATCGCCAAGGTGTATGGTGTTGAGAACTGCTATGTGCACTGCTTCATGGATGGTCGTGACACTGACCCAAAGTCTGGTAAGGGCTTCATCGCCGACCTGCAGAAGCACATCGACGAGGTGGGTGTTGGCGCTATCGCCTCTATCATTGGCCGTTTCTACGCAATGGACCGCGACAAGCGCTGGGACCGCATCAAGGTGGCTTACGACCAGCTCGTGAACGGCAAGGGCCGCGAAGTAGCTGACATGGTGGAAGGCGTGCAGTCATGCTATGACTCTCACACCGAGGAGCACAAGAACACCGACGAGTTCATGGAGCCACTCATCAACTGCAACGTGGACGGTCGCATCAAGGAAGGCGACGTGGTTATCTTCTTCAACTACCGCAACGACCGCGCCAAGGAGCTCACAGTTGTTCTCACTCAGCAGGACATGGAAGAGCAGGGCATGAAGACCATCCCTAACCTCCAGTACTACTGCATGACTCCATACGATGCTTCATTCACTGGCGTGCACATCCTCTTCCCTAAGGAGAACGTAGAGAACACCCTCGGCGAATACATCGCCAGCAAGGGTCTGAAGCAGCTGCACACCGCAGAAACTGAGAAGTATGCACACGTGACCTTCTTCTTCAACGGCGGACGTGAGGAACCTTTCGAGGGCGAGGACCGCATCCTGGTGAACTCACCAAAGGTGGCTACCTACGACCTGAAGCCTGAGATGTCTGCCTTCGAGGTGAAGGACAAGCTCGTTGCTGCCATCAAGGAGAACAAGTACGACTGGATTGTTGTGAACTTCGCCAACGGCGACATGGTGGGCCACACAGGTGTTTATCCTGCAATTGAGGCTGCCGTGAAGGCTATCGACCAGTGTGTGAACGAGGTGGTAGAGACCGCTAAGAGCATGGATTACGAAACTATCATCATCGCTGACCACGGAAATGCCGACAACGCACTGAATGCCGACGGTACTCCTAACACCGCTCACTCACTCAACCCTGTTCCGTTCATCTACGTGACTGAGAACAAGAACGCCAAGGTAGAGAACGGTGTGCTGGCCGACGTGGCTCCTTCCATTCTCCACATCATGGGTCTGGAGCAGCCTAAGGAAATGACCGGCAAGTGCCTTATCAACGATTAATTTTAATAAATTTGAAGAATTGGGGGCGCACCCCAATTCTTCAACTCTTTATCATGCGTAAAATATCCTTATCCCTTTTGTTCGCCCTTTGTGCCCTCGTCACAAAGGCCCAGTTTTATGGCCAAGTGGTTGATGGCGCCACAGGCGAGCCTATCCCTTATGCAGCCGTGAAATATATCGGCACATCTGAGGGCCGTTCAACTGACATGGACGGAAACTTTGTGCTGCCCATTTTGGATAATTACAACAAATTCGAAATCACCTATCTGGGCTACAAGCCCGTGACGGTGACGGTGCAGAGAGGCAGGGATGAAATCCACAGCACCATCAAGATGTTCAGCGACGACATCATGCTGGGAGAAGTGGTGGTGAAGAAAACCAAAATCCATTATAAACGCAAGAACAATCCTGCGGTTGACCTCATGCGCAAGGTGATTGCCAACAAAAAGTTGAGCGACATCAAGGAGAAGGATTATTACCATTTTGACAAATACGAGAAGAGAGTCTTCTCACGCAACGACCTCGAGAACACCAAGGACACGCTGCTGGCCGAAGTTTGCCCTGAGACAGGTAAACTGATTATCCCTATCTTGGTGGAGGAGACCGTTTCGGAAGAGAACTACCGAAAGAACCCCAAGGCAACAAAGACCACCGTACACGCTAAGCGAAATGATGGTTTCCAAACGATGCTCTCGTCGGGTGACATGATTACAAACCTGGTAAAGGACATCTTTACCGACGTGGACATCTACAAGGACAATGTGCGCCTTTTGCAACACCCCTTCATCAGCCCTATCTCTACCAGCGAGGCTATCGGCTTCTATCACTACTACATTCAGGACACCTTGATGGTGGACGACGAACGCTGCATCGATGTGGTGTTCTTGCCTAACAACACGCAGGACTTCGGCTTTGCAGGACATCTTTATATCACGGATGACAAGCTGAACCAAGTGAAGCGTGCCGTGCTGAATGTGCCCAAGCATTCGGGCGTGAACTTTGTGGATAACCTGATGGTGATTCAAGACTTCATGACCCTCCCCACAGGTGAACGCGTGGTGAAAGTGGACAACATGATTGTAGAATTAAGCGGTTTGTATGGCGCTCTGAAGTTCCAAGGACAGCGCTACACCGAATACAATAACTATAGTTTTGCCCCCATCACAGACCAGAAGGCCTTCAAGTCGCCACAAATGGATTTAGTCATGAAGGACGCAGAGTTCCGGGATTCCACCTATTGGGCATCTATCCGACCTGTGCCACTGAGCAAGTCGGAGGACAATCTGGGCAAGGCTGTGGACAACATCAGCGAAAACCTCGGCGGCTTCTGGAAATTTCTGCTCACAGCAGTGGTGGAAAACTCTGTTGAGCTAACTCCCAAACCCAATAAGATTGACTTCATTCCGCTGAACTCAATCGTATCATACAACGACATTGATGGCATGCGCTACCAAGGTAGCTTGCAAACTACCGGCAACCTCTCGCCTCACCTCTTTGTAAGAGGCTATGGTGCTTATGGCACAAAAGATGCTAAATGGAAATACAAAGGCGAAGTGGAATATTCCTTCAACAAGAAAAAGTA